>JAZOAK010000080.1:0-31525 GCA_045595445.1 Acutalibacteraceae bacterium | reverse complement strand
AAGACCGCTTGGCCTCCGACTTTGTTTTTGGGTGACCGGAAGCTTTTGAAGGCACAGTTGCGGCGGATCTGCCGCGAGGCAAAAAGCTGCGATCTGCCACTGGAAATCAACCTTTTAGGCATCCACAAAAACAAGCACTATCCCTGCAAGGAATTTTTTGAACTGCTGGCGGAAGAAGGAAACACAGTGATTCTGGGTGCCGATGCGCATCAGCCTGAGCGCTTTCTGAATTTTGACGCAGAGAAAAAAGCCCATACGCTGATAAAAGAGTATGACCTAAAGCTTGTAGAAACGACACCTTTCCGTTGCTTTTGAATAGGATCATTTGATAGTATATATATTGGTAAGGATGAAGAAGCCAGTTCAAATCCGGCTGGCAGCTCCAAAGCCCCAAGGACGAAAGTTCTTGGGGCTTACTTCTTACCTATTACCTCTTCACTTTTACCTTAAAAAACTCCTTGGGGCTTTGGAAAGTAAGAAGTAATAGGTAAGAGGTAATAAGTATTGCGCTTGCACCGCCTACATGTTATACTTACACTGAGAAAGGCGGTAGTATTATGGCTGATAGTCCGTTGATTGCAAAATCTAAAGAATTTGCTTTGCAGATTATAAAAGTTTGTAACTATGTAAAACAAACTAAAAAAGAAAGTGTGCTTACAAACCAACTTATCCGTAGCGGAACAAGTGTTGGTGCAAACATTCGTGAGGCATTTTACGGTCACGGAACTGCTGATTTTATTGCCAAACTTCAAATTGCGCTCAAAGAATGTTCCGAAAGTGAATATTGGTTGGAACTATTAATTGAAAGTGGTTATTACGATAATAACGATATTTTAGATAAATGTATAGAAGTTAAGAAATTACTGATTACTTCAATAAATACTGCAAAGAGTAAATTGAACAATCAACGAGGTCGGTGTTAATAATGAAATTGTTGTTTATGATAGGTAATGCTGCTGTCGGTAAAATGACTGTTGGGCAGGAACTTATGAAACTCACGGGGTTGAGATTATTTCACAATCATATGACAATAGAACCCGTAATAGAAATCTTTGGCCAATATAATGGAAAAGTAATTAATAGACTTCGTCAGGTGGTTTTTGAGGAATTTGCAAAGTCAGATTGCTATGGAATGATTTTCACATATATGTGGGCTTTCGACCAACAAGCAGATTGGGATTATATTGAATATGTGAAAAGCATTTTTGAACCCTATAATACAGAGTTTTACTATGTGGAACTTGTTGCTCCTCGTGAAATTAGATTAGAGCGAAATGCTACCGAAAACCGCCTACAGAACAAAGCCTCGAAAAGAGACATTGAAGTATCGAACCAAAGACTTATCAACGATGATACCCAATATCGCCTTGAAAGCTTTGATGGTGAAATTCCGTTTGATAACTATATAAAAATCGACAATTCAAAGCTTCCGCCTGATGTAGTTGCCAAAATGATTCAGGAAAAATTCAATTTATAAAGGGGAAAATACTTTTTTTCCTTTTGGTTCGATAAATTCAAGTTATCGAACAGAGCGGTTACACTACTTTTACTTACTTTTACCTCTATTCTGCTCCGTTTGGTTACTTTTAGCCAAAAAAAGAGAGTATCACCGCAAGGTGGTACTCTCTTTTTGTTCAGAGGGATTCGAAAGGGCGTTTTCAATTCGTTCGTATACAACAAACAGCGGCTCAGGACCAATCCTGAGCCGCTGTTCATCTGTTATTATTTCACAATATCGCCGATACCGTCGAAAATATACTTTGGCCTGTAAGGGTAGCGGTCGATGTCTTCTCTGTCCGTAACACCCGAAAGTACCAGTACGGTATCGACGTTCGATTCAATACCCGCAATGATATCCGTGTCCATACGGTCGCCGATAAAAGCGATATCCTGCGAATGGCAGTTGAGCTTTTTAAGCCCGTGACGCAGCATTAACGGATTGGGTTTTCCGACAAAATACGCTTTTTTACCGGTCGCCATTTCAATGGGGGATATCAGGGCACCGGTCGCCGGCATGATCCCCTTTTCGGTCGGGCCGGTAATGTCGGGGTTGGTACCGATGAGTTTCGCTCCCGCCAAAACAAGGTTGATGGCCTTTTCAATTTTTTCAAAACTGTAGGTGCTCGTTTCACCCACGATAACGTAATCGGGGTTGACGTCATTCATATAAATGCCGTGATCGTAAAGGGCTTTGGTGAGTGCCGCCTCACCGATCACGTAGGCGGTGCTGCCGGGCGCTTGTGAATGTAAAAATTCAGCGGTCGCCATGGCGCTGGTATAAAAATGAGAAGCCCCGACGTCCAGTCCCATTCTGCCAAGCTTCATGCTGAGTTCGTGAGGTGTTCTTTCCGAACTGTTGGTCAAAAACACAAACTTTTTATCATTATCAATCAACCATTTAATAAATTCCCGGACGCCCTCCAGTATTTTATTACCGTGATAAATCACACCGTCCATGTCGCAAATGAATCCTTGTTTGTTTTTCAGTTCATTCATCCCGTTCACTCCAAAAGATACGTTTCCATCAAAGTGTATCACATTCTTCAAAAAATAACAAGAAAATTTAATAAGCGGTCCGCCGTCGTGTCTTCCCGCCTGCACGTTCGCTTAAGCCACTGCCCTCTTTTGTCAACTTTACCATCTTTTTTCGACTGTTGACAGTTGACACTGTGCATCTTAACTGGTATACTTGATATTAGGTGTGTATCAAATATGATTTTGGAGGGAATTTTCAATGGCAACGCAAGTTAAAAACCAAGCGGAAACCACAGCCCCCCGCAAATTCGGTATGCGCGATAAACTCGCCTATGCTGCCGGTGATCTGGGCTGCAATATGAGTTTCTCGCTGAAGAACACGGTTCAAACCTTCTGGCTGGTGTACATGGCTTTGGAAACCGGCCTGCTGTCCATCTTGCTTTTGGCTGTTCAGATCTGGGACGCCATCAACGATCCGTTGATCGGTTCCTTGATCGACGCCGACAGAAGAAAGTACAAAATGGGTAAATTTAAGACCTACATCCTGATTGGCTCCATCGGTCTGTTGGTCGGCGGTGCGGCAGTCTTTCTGCCCTTCCCCAATGCCAACACAGTTGTAAAAGCCGTTTTATTCATCGTCGGCTATGTTGTTTGGGATGCCTTCTACACTATCGCGAACGTCCCCTACGGCTCGATGCTGTCGTTGGTCACGGAGGATGCCGGTGAGCGTGCTCAGCTGTCCACCTGGCGCTCCATCGGCTCGATGATCGGCAATATCCTGCCCACGATGATCCTTCCCGCTTTGATCTGGAAAAAAGAGTTCAACGCCGACGGCACTCCTCTTATGAATTCCGAAACCGGCGTTCAGGTAGAAACTCTGCTCGGTGACCGCGTGTTTATCGCCGCCTTAATTATGGGCGTTCTCGGTTTTATCTGTTTCCTCTTCATGATTAAAAACATCACCATTCGCGTGGATGAAAACAGCGTCCGTACGAACGATTCCGAGAAATTCAACGTTCTCAAGGCGTTCGGTAATTTCATGAAGAACCGTCCCGCCGTCGGTGCGACGCTCGCCGCCATGGGTATGTTCCTGGGCATGAACGCCGCCGCCACCGCCGTGACGATCATGTTTGCCACTTACTTCGGCATGGCGCAGTTGTCCGGCGTCGTGCAAATGATCGGCTTTGTCCCGATGTTCTTCTTTATGCCGTTCATTAAAAAGATCGTTAACAAGTACGGCAAGAAAGAGGCGTCCGTCGCCGGCACCATCGTTTCGTTGGTCGGCGGTCTGGTGATGCTGGTCTTCCCGTTGATTCCCAACAAGGGTGCTTCTCTCATCGTGTATTTGATCGGTCTGGTGCTGTTTGGCTTGGGTATGGGCGTATACACCTGCGTATCGTGGGCACTCATGGCCGACGCCATCGACTACAGCGAGTGGAAGTTCGGCAAGCGTGAGGAAGGTACCGTGTATTCCCTGCACTCCTTCTTCCGTAAACTGGCACAGGGCGTTGGCCCCTCGATCGTATTGGCGATCATGGGTCTGCTCGGTTACGTGTCCGATCTGGGCACCGGCGGACAGTCTGCTGCCACCACCTACAATATGTGTTGGCTTGCCGGCGGTCTGTATATGTTCAGTGCCGTGGTACAGTTTATTGCCATTGCTTGGGTCTATAACCTGGACAAAAAGACCATGGAAAAGATGAACGCAGAACTCGCCGAGCGCCGTGCCGCTGCGGCAGAAAGCGCGGAATAATTTCACACACCGAAACGCCCGACTGCGTGCAGCGGTCGGGCGTTTTTGAAAAATCCATAGGAGGAATCAGAATGAGAACCGTTGTTAACTTTAATGCCAAATGGGCATTTACCAAGCAGGCGACCGAAGTGCCCGCCGCACTGCCGCAAGATTGGGAATGGGTCAATCTCCCCCACTCCTGGAACGCGATCGACGGCCAGGACGGCGGCAACGACTACCATCGCGGCACCTGCTACTATGCGAAAACCATCGTCGCGAGCGATTTGCCGACAGCGGATCGGTATTACCTTGAATTTCGCGGTGCGAACTCCTCTGCGGACGTGTACGTCGGCGGGGAAAAGCTCGCGCACCACGACGGCGGTTATTCCACCTGGCGCGTGGATATTACCGATCACGTGAAAGAGGACGCCCTCTTGGTCGTGGCGGTGGATAATGCCGCCAATGAAACGGTCTATCCGCAGATGGCAGACTTTACGTTCTACGGCGGCTTGTACCGCGACGTGAACATCATTGCGGTGAGCGAATCGCACTTTGATCTCGACTATTACGGCGCGCCCGGTATCGCCGTCACCCCCACCGTCGAGGGTGCCAACGCCACGGTGAAGGTCGACACCTATCTGACCAACAGTAAGATGGGTCAGACCGTGCGTTACACGGTGTACGATGCCGATGAAAAGGAAATCGCGCAGGTGGAGACCGCGGAGACGACCGCCACGCTCACCATCGAGAACGTGCATTTGTGGCACGGCCGCAAAGATCCGTATCTATACTGCTGTGAAGCGGAGCTGATCGAAAACGGCGAGGTGATCGACAACGTTTGCACGCGGTTCGGTTGCCGCACCTTTACGATCGATCCCGACAACGGGTTCATCTTGAACGGCGAGGAATATCCGCTGCGCGGTGTGTCCCGCCATCAGGACCGCTGGGGCGTGGGTAACGCGCTGACCCCCGAACACCACACGGAGGATATGGACCTCATCTGTGAGGTGGGTGCGACCACTATACGTCTCGCGCACTATCAGCACGATCAGTATTTTTACGATCTGTGCGACGAGCGCGGCCTCGTGATCTGGGCGGAGATCCCCTATATCTCCAAGCATATGCCGGGCGGCCGCGAGAACACCATTTCGCAGATGAAAGAACTCGTCGCACAAAACTATAACCATCCGTCCATTGTTGTGTGGGGTCTCTCCAACGAGATCTCCATCGGCGGCAGTGACGACGATCTGCTTGAAAATCACCGCATTCTCAACGATCTGTGTCACGAGATGGATAAGACGCGTCTTACCACCATTGCGGCGGTATCCATGTGCAAGATGGACGATCCGTATTTACAGATTCCGGACGTCGTGTCGTACAACCATTATTTCGGTTGGTACGGCGGTGATACCGATATGAACGGTCCGTGGTTTGATAAGTTCCACGCAACACACCCGACCATCCCGATCGGCTGCTCCGAGTACGGCTGTGAGGCGCTCAACTGGCATACCTCCGACCCGCGTCAGGGCGACTACACCGAGGAATATCAGGCATACTACCACGAAGAACTCATTAAGCAGTTGTTCTCCCGCAAGTATATGTGGGCGACCCACGTGTGGAATATGTTTGACTTCGGTGCGGATGCGCGTAACGAGGGCGGCGAAAACGGACAAAACCACAAAGGTCTTGTCACCTTTGACCGCAAGTATAAAAAAGATGCGTTCTATGCCTACAAGGCATGGTTGTCGGATGAGCCGTTCGTGCATCTGTGCGGCAAACGCTATATCGACCGCGTAGAAGACGTCACCCGCGTCACGGTGTATTCCAACCAACCCGAGGTAGAGCTGTTTGCGAACGGCGAAAGCTTAGGTCGGAAAACGGCAGAGGATCACTTCTTCTACTTTGACGTGCCGAACAGCGGTGAAACCAAACTCGAAGCCGTTGCGGGCGACTGCAAGGATGAGAGTGTCATCCGCAAAGTCGAGGAGTTCAACGAGGACTACCGTCTGCGCGAAGAAGGCGCGATCCTCAACTGGTTTGATATCACCGCTCCCGACGGCCGTCTGTCGCTCAACGATAAGATGAGCGACGTGATCTCGACGTTCCGCGGCAAGCTGCTGTTCATGAAATTGATGGGCAAGATGCTCGGCGGCGGCAAAAAAGGCGAAAAGAAAAAGGTGGCGGGCTTTGAGATGACCCCCGAAATGATGGCAATGATGGGCGGCTTTACCGCGCTGCGGCTCATCACCATGGCGGGCGGCATGATGGACGCGAAGTTCACCAAAGAAGATCTGCTGGCACTCAATAAAAAGCTCAATAAAATCCGTAAACCGAAACCGAAAAAGACGAAATAAGTCGAAAAGAGCCGATCGTTTGATCGGCTCTTTTTTTGTCAAACTATGGCATTTTTCGGTTCAATATGTTATACTGAGTAAGATGTGAATTTTTACAGAGGAGGTTCTCGCATGAAAACCAAACTCTCTCCCCGCTTTTGGTGCGCACTGACCATTTTCAGTTTGATGGGTCAGGTCGCGTGGGTGGTGGAAAACATGTATTTCAACGTGTTTATCTACAAACTGTTCCACGCTACCGCCGCCGATATTTCCGCGATGGTCGCGGCATCCGCCGTCACCGCTACGCTGACCACCGTGCTGATGGGTGCGTTGTCGGATAAGATCGGCAAGCGCAAGCTGTTTATCTGCGTCGGCTATATCTTATGGGGTATATCCATTTTCAGTTTTGTCTTTTTATCGAACGGTGTGATCGACCCTGTTGCCGCTGTGACGACCAACGTAACGGCGGTGTGCATTTCGCTGACGATTATTCTTGACTGCGTGATGACCTTTTTCGGGTCTACCGCCAACGACGCCGCGTTCAACGCGTGGCTGACCGATTCCACCGATTCCACCAACCGCGGCGCGGCAGAGGGTATCAATGCCATGATGCCGCTCGTGTCCATCTTGGTCGTGTTCGGCGGGTTTATGTTCGTGAACTTAGATAAGCCCGCCGGCTGGACGCTGGTGTTTACCATCATCGGTGCAGCGGTGCTGGTCATTGGTATACTCGGCTTCTTTTTAATCAAAGAACCCTCGATCGCGCCCACGAAAGAACCCTATTTTGCCACCATTATCTACGGATTTCGTCCGAAAACCATTCGCCAAAACCCCACCTTGTACGTGGCACTCGCGGCGTTTATTCTGTTTAACATCTCCATTCAGATCTTTATGCCGTACCTCATTTTGTATTATGAGGTGTCGCTCGGTATGACCGATTACGTGTTGATCATGGCGCCCGCCATTATCATTGCCTCGGTCGTCACCGCACTGTGGGGAAAGGTGTACGATAAAAAAGGCTTCCGTTTTTCGGGGCTCTTGGCAATCGCCGCGTTGTTTGCGGGATACGTTGTCCTCTACCTTACCCGCTCCACCCTGCCGGTGTTTCTCGGTTCGCTCTTGATGATGAGCGGATATCTCGCGGGTATGGCGGTGTTCGGCGCGCTCATCCGCGAGTACACCCCTGTGGGAAAAGCGGGGCAGTTGCAAGGCGTGCGTATCTTCTCGCAAGTGCTCATCCCCGGTGTGGTCGGTCCGTTTATCGGCAAGACCGTCTTGCAAAATGCCGAGGTCATCGTGAACAACGACGGCACGGAATCCTTTGTGCCCAACGCGAACATTTTTTTAGCGGCGGCAATCGCGCTCCTTTTGGTGCTGCCCTTGTTACTGCTCATTAAGCGCGCACCGCGCCTTGTGTCGCTTCGTACGCCGTTTGAGGATGAGTTATCCGAAACCGGTATTCCGTTTGCGGAATATCCCCGCCCGCAATTAAAGCGTGAATCGTATTGTTGCTTGAACGGCACATGGGATTTCGCAATTCAAAACGGCGGTGAGGTGACGTACAAGGGCAAGATTGTTGTCCCCTTTGCGCCCGAAAGCCGCTTGTCGGGTGTTGAGCGCACGATTGAAAAAGACGACCTGCTCATTTATGAAAAGGATATTTACCTGCAACCCGATTTTATCGCGGATCGCGTACTGCTGCATTTCGGTGCGGTGGATCAAGTTGCCACCGTGTACGTCAACGGACAGAAAGCGGGCTCGCACACGGGCGGGTATCTGCCGTTTTGCTTGGACGTGACCGCCCATATTCACGACGGCGAAAACCATCTGCGTGTGGAGGTGCGCGATCCGCTGGATCGTAACCTGCCGTACGGCAAACAAACCGACAAACGCGGCGGTATGTGGTATACCAAAGTCAGCGGTATCTGGCAAACGGTGTGGCTGGAAAGCGTGCCCGACGGATACATAGAAACCATTACCATCACGCCCAATCTTACCGGTGTTGACTTGGTCGTTACGGGCGGTGTGTCGGAGAAAACGGTGCTGTTTGAGGGCAAAGAATATCACTTCACCGGCGACAGTTTCCGCTTGAACGTTAACCATCCCATTCTGTGGACACCCGAACGTCCGCATCTGTATACCATGGAAATCCTTTCGGGGCGTGACCGTGTATCCACCTATTTCGGTCTGCGTACCGTGTCAACCGACGGCAAGCATCTCTTGCTCAACGGCAAGCCGTATTTCTTCCACGGGCTGCTTGATCAGGGGTATTACAGCGACGGCATTTTCCTGCCCGCCTCCCCCACCGGATTTCAGTTTGATATTGAAAAGATGAAAGCCTGCGGCTTTAACATGCTGCGCAAGCATATCAAGTTGGAGCCCGATCTGTTCTATTATTACTGCGATAAGTACGGCATGATCGTGTTCCAAGATATGATCAACAACGGCAAGTATCGGTTCCTCATGGATACCGCGCTGCCAACGGCGGGGCTGCGCCGCGGCATGGAACACGCCGCCACGTTGGAACAACGCATGGCGTTTGAAGAGACCTCGGCGGGGATCCTCCGCACGCTGTATAATCACCCTTCGGTGGTGTATTACACCATCTTTAACGAGGGATGGGGGCAGTTTGACACCGCCTACTGGTATCAAACCCTCAAAGCCCTTGATCCCACCCGCGTGTACGATACCACCTCGGGTTGGTTCAAAACGCGTGAAAGCGACGTGGAAAGCGACCACGTGTATTTCAAGAAAATTAAGCTGAAACCTGTGAAGGGTAAACCGATGGTGCTGTCGGAATTTGGCGGGTTTTCCTGCAAGATCCCCGACCATGCGTTTAACTTGGACGATACCTACGGCTATCGGTTCTTTACCGATCGCGAGCAGTTTGAGAACGCTTTGATCGCGCTGTACGAAAACGAAGTGATGCCGATGATCGACAAGGGACTGTGCGCCGCGGTGCTCACTCAGGTCAGCGACGTGGAGGACGAAACGAACGGACTGCTCACCTACGACCGTCAGGTCTTAAAGGTGGATCCCGAGAAGATGAAAGCAGTAAGTGTTTCGTTACAAAAACGGTTTTATCAATAAGGGAAAGACGGCTTGCGTGACAAGCCGTCTTTTTTTATTCGAATATCGTTTGAATGATCTTGCCGCAATGCGGGGGTGAATACACCCAGCGGTCAATGTGGCCTTCGGTGATAAAATAGCGAAGCGGCGGCGGGAGCTCGTGACAGTCCTCGACATCGATGAGCACCAATTTCAGTTTCATCTTTTCCGCTAAAATGTTCTTGATATACACCCCCGCGTGCTGACCGACGCGCACGCCGGGACGCGGTTCGGCAAGCCCCGCCAAATTCGGGGTGAGTTCCACGAAAATACCGTAATCCTCCACCGAGCGCACCACGCCCGCAACGGTTTCGCCTTGCTCAAACAAGGCGGCGTTTTCCTCCCACGTGCCGAGCAATTCCCGCTGAGAAAGGCAAATGCGGTTGTCGTCAACGGAGGTGATGACCGCGTAAATATCCATGCCGACGCAGAGTCGATCGGCAGGGTGCGTGATACGGCTGACCGACATACTGGCAATGGGTAACAACGCGGGAATACCGCAACCGATGTCGCAAAACGCACCGAAACTTTCCAGTCTGGTCACCCGCGCTTCGACCACGTCACCGGGACGGCGTGTTTCAATGTATTCGCGGCGGCATTTTTCCTGCGCCGCGCGCCGTGAACACACGGCGCGCCGTCTGCCGTCCTCGGTGAAATCAAATCCCGTTACCAGGAAACTAACCGGCTTGCTCACGCGCGAAATGATCGCAATATCGCGGGTGATTCCCTCGGCGATGCCGACGGCGCCCTCCTCTCTGGGGATCACTCCTTGCATACACGGCAACTCCACGTGCAGGTTATGGTCGCTGTCGCATAAGACCGCGCGCGCTTCCACCACTTGCTGTTCCATCGCCGCTTCGGCAAGCGCACTTGCCGTCCCTGTGCGGCGGCGATTTGCCGTGGTGTTGAGTAAGACACCTTCCGGAAAAAATTCGTTCATTTTATAAGCAGTCCTTTCCTTTGTTCTCTGTAACACATATATATGCCGTTTTCGGTACAAAAAGTAACGGAATTTGAAAAAAACGCGTCCAATAGGGTTTGCATTCTTTTATATGGTTTGTTATAATGACTATATCATATAGCAAAAGGAGTCTTTTGTAGAATGAACGCGTATGGATTAGAAATTCAAGTAAAAAATCTTCCGGTATTGGACAAAGGCTTTATCCCGATGGCAGCGTTCTGCCGCGATTTTGAAAAATCGGCACAGAACGGCAAAGAGATCGCGGTAGCGGTCGAGCGCAATCAGGGTCAGACGGCGGTGCGCCGCTTTAAGATCCACGGCACGCCCGACATGGCGGCGGCAGACGCGGCATACGTGGACCGCACCGTTAAGATGCTCCTATGGGCATACGGCGGTTTCAAGGTCATGATCTGCGGTGACGATGCGGTTGCCAAGACCGTTGCCGATGCGTACAAAGCCGGCGGTTCACGCGAGTTCGATGCAAACTTTATGAGCCGCGTGTACGAGCGTCCGTTTGAGGTGGTCGCTCTTCCCCTCTCGGAAACCCCCGCTTCGTATTCCCTGCCGCAATCGGTGGGTCGTAATTTGGACGGCTGCCGTATCGGTTTTGACGCGGGCGGCAGCGACCGCAAGGTGTCCGCGGTAGTGGACGGTGTGTCGGTGTATTCCGAAGAAGTCGTGTGGTTCCCGAAAACCAATGCCGATCCCGATTATCACTTTAACGGCATTTTAGATGCGTTCCGCACCGCCGCTTCCAAGATGCCGCGCGTGGATGCCATCGGCGTTTCCTCTGCCGGTGTGTACGTGGACAACCGCGCCATGGTCGCCTCACTGTTCCTCAAAGTTCCCGAGGACTTGTTTGACGCCAAGGTGAAGGACATTTACATCCGCGCCGCCGCGGAGTTTAACGTGCCCCTGGAAGTCGCCAACGACGGTGACGTCACCGCGCTTGCGGGTGCGATGAGCTTGAATAAAAATAAAATTCTCGGTATCGCGATGGGTACCTCCGAGGCTGCCGGTTACGTCGATGCCGAAGGTAACATCACCGGTTGGCTCAACGAGCTCGCGTTTGCCCCCGTGGATCTGCAAGAAGACGCCATGGTGGACGAATGGTCGGGCGACAAGGGTTGCGGTGTCAAATACTTCTCGCAGGACGGCGTCATTAAACTGGCACCCCGCGCGGGCCTTAACTTGGACGAGTCCCTCTCCCCCGCCGAGAAACTCAAAGCCGTTCAGTTGGAACTGAATATGGGCAACGAGAACGTTCGTGACATCTACCGTTCCATCGGTGTGTATCTGGGTCACACACTCGCGTACTATGCCACGTACTACGAGATCGGCGACGTGCTGCTCCTTGGTCGCGTGATGTCGGGCGAGGGCGGCGATCTGATTTTGGCGGAAGCCACCCGCGTACTCGCTGAGGAATATCCGGAGTGCAAGGACATGGAACTGCACCTGCCGGATGAAAAGATCCGCAGAGTCGGTCAGTCCGTTGCCGCGGCAAGCCTGCCGAAGATCTGATAGGTATAAAAATAACGCGGAGAGAACGTTGTTCTCTCCGCTTTTTCGTGTGCTTATTGTATTTCTTGTTCTAACGCGCGAAAATACTCTGTATCAAAGAAATCTGTTATCGTAATCTCTAATCCATCGCACAGTTTTTTAATGGTTGAAATCCCGGGATTTTTGCTGTGATCGTACAAAATGGATTTTACCGTTGTATACGGTACGCCCGATAAGCTTGCCAATCGGCAAAAGGTAATCCCTTTTTGTGCGCACAACTCCTCAAACCGCTTTTTGGTTGCCTGTGTAACTGTCATAGCTCTCACTCCTAACGATACTATTGTATCGTGTGAGCAAGAGCGGTTTGGACTATATAATATACGATATTACGATATATAGTCCTTTTCTGCGACCAAAGTTGTTACTTTTTCGATGAAAATTTGCGGTGAACAAGTAAATCCGGCATATTGAATCGCCTTTCTCATTTCGCGCTCAATTTCTTTTTCGGATACCTGCTCTTTTTCTGATAAAACTTTTACAACATCTCGATACGTCATCTTTTCACCTCCCCAACCAAATTATACGATATATAGTCTATCACATTTTGTCGAATTTGGGGGACGAAAGAAAAAACGGAGAGAACGATGTTCTCTCCGCGTTTTGTTATTCGTGAATGGCGATGGCGCCCGCTAAGCTGCCGCGCTGTGGCCCTGTGACACGGTGCGACCAAAATACCTCAGGGTGACATTTGGTACATAAGTCGGTCACGGTGATGTGTTCAGGTTTGACACCTGCCGCTATCAACGTACGACGGTTGACCTCCCACAAGTTGATCATCGCTTTGTCGTCACCGACAGGTTCAAAGCATCCGTCATCGTAAAACGGTAACTTCTGAAATTCGTTAATGACCGGTGCGTCTACCTCAAAACAGCATGGGCCGATGGAGGGCGCAATGCCCGCCAAAATATCGTCACGGTTGCAACCGTAATCCGCTACCATGCGTTCCACCGTAACGGCGCCGATCTCCGCCGCCGTACCGCGCCAACCCGCGTGGGACGTGCCGACCACTTTTCGGATGGGATCAACAAAGAAAAGCGGTACGCAATCCGCGTACTGTGTGAAGAGTACGACGTTCGGCTCGTCAGTGAGCAGACCGTCAATATCCGTATACCCGCGCTCGCGGATGACACCGCGACCGCGGTCACTTGCCGTCGCGTTATAGATGGCGGTGTGATGCTCCTGCGCGGAGACCACCGCGTGTTCGTGGTTGACACCGATCGCTGTGCAAAACCGATTGAAATTTTCACGCACGGCGGCAGGGTCGTCCCCACGCGTGAAACTTAAATTCATACTCGCATAAACACCCTCGCTCACCCCGCCAAGGCGGGTGGAGAAGCCGTGACGCACAAAAGGAACAGCGTCAAACGCGGGAAAGGTATAGTATACGACACCGTGTTGCTCATGAACCGATAAGGTTTTACTTTGTAACATTGTTATCACCGTTATCAGTGTACCACATTCACTACGGCGATTGCAATCAGATTTCAAAAATCAGTTTAAGAAGTAACAGCGTGATCACACCGGGCACCCCCGCCACGGCACACGCAATACCCGATAACGCGTTCAGTCCCAACGATACCCCGGTGAGCATCCCTGTCACGTTCACCGCCGCAAGCGCCGAAGCACCTTGCAGGGCGCTGCCGAAAAGACTGCGGATCGGTCGGCCCGTTTTAACGGCGCCGATCAACACCGCGATCCCGCCCCCCGCTGCTACACACCACAACACAATCGTTACGCCCATGTTGTCCACCTTCCTCTGATAATAGGTATGTGGACAGGTAGAAAAATATGAACATAAGAAAAGAGCAAGAGCGAAACCGCTCTTGCTCTTTGTTTGTATGACTGTTATGCGCCCAAAAACTTGGTGACCAGCATACCCAAAACCACCAGTACGAAAAAGACGATGGCGAGGACCTTGGTCCATTTGGACAAGAAGGCATCCAACGTGCGGGCTCTGCCCTTATCCATAAAGTTTTCGGCGGCGCCGGAGATCGCGCCCAGACTGGACTGGTTGCCTTCCTGTAACAAAACCACGGCGATGATGATCAGCGCAAAAACGATGATAACCGCACCGATGATATATTCCCAAACTGTCATGAGTATTCCTCCTAAATCCAAACAAAACTAAAATGCAACTAATATAGTATCATACTCTTATAAAAAACGCAAGTATATTTTTTTGAGAATGTGGGCAATCTAACTGCGGCGCGAATACACATCCACTTGCGTTTGCCGTATTGGTGCCTCGTTGCCGAGCGGAGGTTCCGCTCGGCAACGATTTTTTATAATAAACTGAGTTGCTCGCCGACATCCTCGGCAAGGGGTGTGGCGCCCGCGGCAGGCAGGGATTTCGTGCGATAGCGCGCCGCTTTGACCGACATGGAATCCTCAAACGGCACGACTTCGTTTAAGCGGTGTTGCCCTTTGAGGGTCATCGCCTGCACGCCCTGCGTATCGCGGGTGGTTTTGGGGGCGATGGCGCCGGTATGCACAATCAAACGTCTGCCGGAGGTGGAAATGAGCATAAACTCGCGGTCTTCTTCCACATGGAACATCGCGACCAACGGGGATTTAACCGAATACGCGGCAATCAGCTTGCGGCGATTGGTCTTGGTGGCATAGGATGCCATATCCACTTTGGCGACTTTACCGTTTTCGAAGAAGAACAACATATAACCGATGTATTTTTCGGTAACGACCATGCGAATCGCGTTTTCGCCGTCGTCAAAACCGAGCTTTGCACCGACGAAATCACCCATGGCGCTGGCTTTGGTATCGCCGAAATCGGCGGCTTTGGATTTATACACCGTGCCCGCATCGCTGAAAAATAAGAGTTCCATGCGGTTGGTGGTTTCCACCGTTTGCGCGATGCTGTCGCCCTCTTTTAAGCGATGTTCGCCGCTCATACGCAGCGACTGCGGGGTGATCTTTTTGAAATACCCGCCTTTGGTGAAGAACAGCGTACACGGATAATCGGGAACAAGTTCCTCTGTCGCTTCCTTTTCCTCTTTGAGGTCGGTGGCGTAAATGAGCGTCGTTTTGCGCGGCTGACCGTATTTTTTCGCCACCGCGCGCAGTTCCTCGATGATGATGGTCTTGACGCGACTGCGGCTGGAAAGGATCGCTTCGAGATCCTCGACTTCCCCTTCCAAACGCTCCACTTCATCCAAGCGCTTTACGATATATTCGCGGTTTAAGTGGCGCAGTTTGATTTCGGCTACGTATTCCGCCTGCACCTCGTCGATGCCGAAACCGATCATGAGGTTCGGCACGACCTCCGCTTCTTCATCCGTATCGCGCACGATACGCACGGCTTTATCAATATCTAATAAGATCTTCTGCAAACCGCGCAACAGATGCAGTTTTTCTTTTGCTTTGTTCAGATCGTACACCACACGGCGGCGGACACATTCGATACGGAACGCCGTCCATTCCTCTAAGAGCTCACGCACGCCGAGCACCTGCGGCACACCCGCAATGAGGACGTTGAAGTTACAGCCGAACGAATCTTCCAGCGGGGTAGCGGCATACAGTTTTGCCATGACTTTATCGGGGTCGGTGCCGCGCTTTAAGTCGATGGTGATTTTCAAGCCATCCAAATCGGTTTCGTTACGGATATCGTTGATCTCGCGTATCTTACCCGCTTTGACGAGTTCGGTCACCTTGGACACGATCGCTTCCACCGTGGTGGAATACGGAATTTGCGTGACGTCGATGCAGTTGTTGGACTTGTCGTACGCATACACCGCGCGCACGCGCACACTGCCGCGACCGGTATCGTAGATCTTTTGCAGTTCGTCGCGGTTGTAAATGAGTTGTCCCCCGCTCGGGAAATCGGGTGCTTGCAGGGTGGAGAGAATATCGTGCTCGGAGTCTTTCATGAGCGCGACGGCGGTTTCGCACACCTCCGCGAGGTTAAACGAGCAGATATTGCTCGCCATACCGACCGCGATACCTAAGTTATTGTTAACCAAAATTGAGGGGAACGTGACAGGCAATAACGACGGTTCTTTCATCGTGTTATCGTAGTTGTCGACGAAATCCACCGTTTCTTTATCAATATCGCGGAACAACTCGCCCGCGATAGGGGCAAGTTTTGCCTCCGTGTAACGCGAGGCGGCACATTCGATGTCCGACGAATACGCTTTACCGAAGTTACCCTTGGACTCCACAAACGGATGTAAGAGCGATTCGTTACCGCGGGACAGACGCACCATGGTATCGTAAATGGCGGCATCACCGTGGGGGTTTAAGCGCATGGTCTGACCCGCGATATTCGCGGATTTGATGAGCGAGCCGTTTAAGAGCCCCATCTTATACATGGTATATAACAGTTTACGGTGGGACGGCTTAAAACCGTCGATCTCCGGAATGGCGCGGGACATAATGACACTCATGGTGTACGGCATATAGTTTTGGAGAAGCGTTTCGGTGATGGGTTGTTGTTCCACGTCACCCGCGCCCGCAATATGCGCGTTTTGCGGCAATGTGTTTTTCGGTTGTTCGGGTTCTTTTTTCTTTTTTGCCATGCTCTATGCCCCTCCTCTCATTCCAGATCTAACATATCCAGATACTCGGCGCCGTGTTCCGCAATCATGCGTTTACGGCCGTCGAGATCGTCACCGAGCAGCACGTCAAATAACTCGGCGGTTTGTTCCACGTCGCAGGGATTGACCTTGATAAGACGGCGCGTCGGCGGGTTCATGGTGGTGAGCGACATCATCTTGGGCTCGTTTTCACCAAGTCCCTTGGAGCGCTGAATGGTGTATTTTTTGTCACCGATCTCGTCCAAGATCTCCGCTTTTTCGCGGTCGTTATACGCAAAATAGGTGTCGGTCTTGGTGTTGATCTCGTACAGCGGAGTTTCCGCAATATACACGTACCCTTGCTCGATCAGCGTGGGGGTCAAGCGATACAGCATCGCCAAAATCAGCGTGCGGATCTGGAAACCGTCCACGTCGGCATCGGTACAGATGATGATCTTGGAAAAACGCAACGCCGACAAATCAAACGTGGCGAGGTTTTTGTTGGATTTGGATTTGACCTCCACACCGCAACCCATGACTTTTAAGAGGTTGACGATGATCTCACTTTTGAAGATCTTATCAAACTCGGCTTTCAGGCAGTTTAAGATCTTGCCGCGTACGGGGATCACCGCTTGAAATTCCGAGTTGCGCGCCTGAATACACGCGCCCATAGCGGATTTACCCTCCACGATAAACAGCTCGCGCTGGGAAACGTCTTTGGTTCTGCAATCCACAAACCCCGGCACGCGGGAAGCGAGATCGTTGCCCGATTGCAACGTTTTCTTTAAGTTCAGACGCGTGGTTTCCGCTTTTTCACGACTGCGTTTGTTGACGAGGACCTGATCGCACAGACGATCCGCATCCGCTTTGTTTTCCAGAAAATACGCTTCTAAACGATCCTTTAAGAACTTGGTCATCGCTTCTTGGATGAACGTATTGGTGATGGCCTTTTTGGTTTGGTTCTCATACGACGTCTGCGTGGAGAACGAGGACGACACCAGTACCAAGCAATCCTGCACGTCTTGGAACGTGATCTTGCTTTCGTTTTTGAGGTATTTGCCGCTTTGCTTCAAATACGCGTCAATCTGCGACACGAATGCCGAGCGCACCGCCTTTTCGGGCGCGCCGCCGTGTTCCAGCCAACTGGAATTGTGGTAGTATTCCAAAAGGTTGACCTTGTTGGAAATGCACATGGCGACGTTGAACTTGACCTTGTATTCCGGCTTGTCCTCACGGTCGCGACCGCGACGCTCCGCCGTCCACACCTGCACGTCGGTCATCCGATCCTCGCCGACGAGTTCGTTCACGTAATCCGCAATACCGTTTTGATACACAAATTCCTGCGTGTTAAAACTTCTGCCTTTTTGATCTTTTAAGACAAACAGCAAGTTCGGGTTGACGATGGCTTGCCGTTTGATGATGTCCTCAAAATAACTCAGCGGAACCGCCGTATCGGTAAACACCTCGCGGTCGGGCATCCAACGGATGGTGGTACCCGTGTCGCGCTTGGTATACGGTTCTTTTGTAAGACCGCCGACGTTTTCGCCTTTTTCAAAATGCAGGGTGTACTTGAAACCGTCACGGCGCACCTCAACGTCCATGTACGCAGACGAATACTGCGTGGCGCACGCGCCCAGACCGTTAAGCCCAAGCGAGAACTCATAGTTTTCACCGCTGTTGGTGTTGTATTTACCGCCCGCGTACAATTCACAGAACACGAGTTCCCAGTTGTAACGGTTTTCTTTTTGGTTGAAATCCACGGGAATACCGCGACCGAAGTCCTGCACCTCAATAGAGCCGTCCTCAAACCGCGTGGTGATGATCTTATTGCCGTGCCCCTCGCGCGCCTCGTCGATGGAGTTGGACAAAATCTCAAACACCGCATGTTGACAGCCCTCTAACCCATCCGAGCCGAAAATGACCGCGGGACGTTTCCGCACACGGTCGGCACCTTTGAGCGAGGATATGCTTTCGTTATCGTAGGTTGGCTTTTTGGTTGCCATAGTGTTCTCCTTCAACATTTAGAGTCATATATGTTCTATTTTATACCATATATAGGGGGTTCGTCAAGTTTGAAATTTTCTAAAAATTTTCATGGACTCTTGTCGGTTTTCGTTGTATAATGGATAAGCATACAACGTGAAAGGGGGATTCGGTCGATGAGCGGTCTGACACTTGAACAACTGATTGAAGTACAAGTTGCCGAAGAATGGGCGGCACTTGAACAAAAGAAAACGTCCAAACCGCGCCGTCGTTTGAAATCGTGGTTCCCCTTTGCGTTGGACGTCGTGATAGCAGGCGTGCTGTTGTGCGTGTTTGCGCTGTTTCATCACGTGATCCCGTTTGCGGTAGACGTCACACAGCCGAGCGTTCCGCCCGTGGCCGACAGCGTGCCGAACAAGCCGGATGAGGACGTCGTCAAGGCGCCCTTTACCGCCGAAGTGGCCAAGACCGAAAACACCTACACCAGTCAAAACGTTGCGATCTCGGTGGAGAAGCGCACCAAAGGTGAGGGCAATTCGCTGGTGACCTATTACGTCGCCGACGTGCAACTGAACGACATCGGTTGTTTTCGCACCGCGTTTGCCAAAGATAAATTCGGTAAAAATATTAAAGAGGACGTCATCCCGCTCGCCACACGGCACGAAGCGATCTTTGCCACGTCGGGCGATTATTACGGCATGAACGCGTCCCGCACCGTCATTCGCAACGGCACGTTGTACCGCGCATCCGACGTGGACGGGGATTTGTGCGTGTTGTATCGCGACGGGTCGATGAAGATCTTTTACGACCGCGATCCCTTTGACGCCGCCGCCGAAATGGAAAACGGCGCGTGGCAGGCGTGGAGTTTCGGGCCGTCGTTGTTTCAAAAAGACGGTACGCCCATCACCGCGTACGGCGGGTATCTCGCCAAGGCGCATCCGCGCTGTGCGCTTGGGTATTACGAGGCGGGGCATTACGTGTTCGTCGTGGTGGACGGTCGCGATACCGGCTATTCGCAAGGGCTTACCATGGTAGAACTGGCAAATCTTATGAAAGAACTTGGCTGCACCGCCGCGTACAATCTGGACGGTGGGCAGACCGCGCAGATGGTGTTTGACGGCAAGATGGTCAACCAACCGTATCAAAACGGCCGCGTCGTCAGCGATATTCTCTACATCGGAGAGGTGGAGTAAGGTGAAGAAATATATTCCCCGCATCTTAGCGCACGCCGCCATTGTTCTGATACTGGTACTCGCTACCCTGCTTATTTTTGATTATTTTAATCCGTCGATGGATTTTATCAACAACGTCATGACGAAGGTCATGATCGGCGTGTTGTGCGTGCTTGGGTTTATCAACGCCTTTTTCGTGTTGGTCGCTACTAAAAAGAAATAACGAGGTGGTACGTTGAATCGCCGTCAATGGGAATATGCACTAAAACTCGCCGAGGTGCGGAGTTTTTCGCAGTTGAGCCACGAACTGAATATTACCCAACCCGCTTTAAGCAAGCAGATCGGGGCACTGGAACAGGAGCTGGGAGTTAAACTGTTTGACCGCAGTGTTACTCCATTAACGCTCACCCCTGCCGGTGCTTATTTTATGGAAGAAGCAAAACGCATGCTGTATGAAGAAGACCAGCTTTTACGCACACTCGAGCAATTCAAGTCGGGTGAAGCGGGACGGCTGACCATCGGTGTATCGCCGTTTCGGTGTATGTACTTAATGCCGAAGATCGTCAAAGCCATTCGCGATAAGTTCCCCGCCGTGCAGGTCGTTCTTCACGAGGACGACAGTGCGGCACTCCGCCGCGATATGGCAGACGGAAAATTCGATTTGGCGATCCATAATCTGCCGGTGGATGAATCGGTGCTGGATGCCGTACCGATCGAAGGCGAAACGCTGGTGCTTGCCGTGCCGAACGAAATGGCAGACTCGTTGCCATCGGCAGGAAACGAGATCGACCTTGCCGATTGCAAGGAACTTCCCTTTGTGGTGGTGGGCGAAACACAGGAGCTGCGGCAGGTCTTTGATAAGATCTGTGCCAAGGCCGCCGTTCAGCCGATCATCGCCGCGCAGGTCAAGAGCTTGTCGGCGGCATGGCAGTTGGCAACAGCCGGCGTGGGTGCCACCGTTCTGCCGCTCCCGTTTATCGAGGAGTTTGTGTCCGATCAACGGATCACACTGTACACCATCAAAAACAACACCTATGCCCGCGAGTCGGCAGCGGTTACGCGCCGCGGGCAATATCTTTCGGAATATGCGAAATACGCCATTGAATTATTAACCAAATAACAAAAGCCCTGCACCGACGGTGCAGGGCTTCGTTTTTATCTTATTTCTTTCCCGGTTTCTTATCGGGGGTGAGGGCTTTTTCACCCGCGAAGTACATACAGATAATGCCGAGCAGTACAAGAATGGAAGTGGCGTAGGTGTTGATCGGGATCAGGGTTTTATACAAAAACGTGCAGATCGCCGTAGCGGTATCACCGCCGATGATGAGCGCCGCCACATACCCGAAGAAGGTGAGGCCGCCTAAGAACAGCGTGATCATGATGCCGTAACCGAAGATCAGTTTGCCGATATCGGCGATTTTTTTAAACGTTTTTTTCATCATGCACCCTCCTTACAGGCCGAAGACGGGCAACCAGCCCATCAGGACGACCACTTGCAGAATAAATTGTGCGGCGACCCACCACAAGTTGTTTTTAAAGGTTTTGCCGAAATCCGATTCTGCAATCGTCATACCCGCATACATGCCGAGTCCGAGCGGCGGGGTAATACCGCACATAACGCCGCAAATACAGGGGAGCATCGCAGCGGCGAGCAAGGGGTCCACGCCGACCGCCGCGAGCGCCGCAATAAAGGTCGGGCCGAACGTGACGACGATGGACGAGCCGGGAATGATCATGCCCATGATGCAACTGATAGCGCAGATAAAGACGACCATACCGAATTTAGAGAACGCAAACCCTTGCACGAAGACAAGCAGTTCCTGCGCAACGTTCAAATCCTTGAACATGGCACCGATCATGTACCCGATGACGCACACACCCACCGACGGAGCAATCGTCTTAACGCCGCCCGCAAACATTTTCGCGATCTTGTGCGGGGTGATAACGGATTTGTCTTTGGTGATCAAGAGGTTATAGATCGCCGCCACACCGGGGATGAATAAGAGCAGACTGGATGAGAGATATTTGGCACCCGTCGCACCAAGGCGCGCGGTGAAAAAGCCATCTTTAAAGAGTGCGTCCAGAAAAAACGGAAGCAGTATCACCAGCGGCAACAACAGACCTTGCCAGCCGCTTTTGAGTACTTCGGAGAATTTCGGCAATTCTTCTTTTGCCATCGGTTTCACTTTATAGTATTTGCAGAACGCAAACACCATGACGATACGTTGCAGGACAAACCACAGCGAGATCGCCCACAACACCGTCCAGAACTTGCTTTGCGAGACCTCCTCCGGCAACAAAGCCGCAAGCGTCAACGCTTCCATAGCAGCAATAATGTTAGAAGACGGCGGGATCATGTTGCCCAGATAGCTGGCATTGCTTTCGATGTTTGCCGCAAGCTCCGCCGGAAAACCGCTGCGCTTCATGGCGGGAATGGTGAGCGTGCCGGTCGCCATCACGTTACCGGGACCCGATCCCGACAAAGCACCCATAAAGGCACTCGCCACGACCGAAACATAACCCGCACCGCCCGTCACGCGGCCGAGCAGCGATAAAATGATGGCCACGCAACTGTCGATGATCTTGGTCTTGGTGAGGATAATGGACATCGCCACAAACGCCGTCATAGTATACAATAAGTTCGTTGACAACGCCGCATCGACGTACTCCCACACATTCATATACGTGCCCGTTACACCCAGTAACACCAAAAAACTAACAAATACTGCCTCGTACACAGGCCGCTTGAGCAACAAAAACCAGACAAGGATCGTGCCCAACATCACGATTAGATAGATAAGTGCCGGTGGCATATCGCGCCCTCCTGTTCATTCTGTTTTGGATATGCAATCCATTCCTAACAGGTTATATTATAACGCATATTTTGAAAATGTCAAGCAATTTTTTCTCTGTTTGCAAAAACGTCGGATGAGCCGCACGGCTCACCCGTCGTTTTGTGTGTCTTACTGTTTGGACATGAAGTTTTCGTAAACCAACAGGTTATCGCTGTCGGTTGCAGGGAGATAGCGATCCAAGGCAACTTCTTCGTCGGTTCTGACATCCGAGAACAGTGCCGCCGAGTAGATCGTCCCTTTGAAATGCTGGGAGCTATCGGCACGGTTATCGTTACCGATGGTGAGGCCGCTGCAAATGCTCGGCAGCTCCGCTGCCAGCGTGGCGGTTTCTTGTAACACACCGTTAATATACAGCTTGGCGGTAAGTCCGTCCACCGTCAATGCCAGATGGATCGGCGAATCGGAACGAATGTCCGGGCTGAACAAGTGCGTATACGCCACACCGTTTACTTTGTAATACAAGCGGAATTTGCCGTTCAAATAGGCTTCCAGGTTGATCTGGTCAGCGTTGGAGGCATCGTAGTTACCAAGGATAACACCACCACGTTCTTTGTCGCCCGTGTTGACTCGGAAGACCGCTTCAAAGGTTTGCGGACCTTTTTCGAAGGTATCGGTGATCTTGTGGCCGCCCGTTGCGGGAGTGGTC
The DNA here is from genome assembly GCA_045595445.1 of Acutalibacteraceae bacterium. GTDB lineage: Bacteria > Bacillota > Clostridia > Oscillospirales > Acutalibacteraceae > RGIG3009. The sequence continues at coordinate 8,174 of JAZOAK010000080.1, read as the reverse complement.
TTAAGACCATCCTCGAAACCGAACGTTGCGTGACGAACCACCTCGTAGCGCGTAGCGGATTTGGAACGCTGTAGCACCTTTCCGCAATGGATACACGCGGTGTGTTGCATCAAAACGTTCACATCACCCGAGCCGATATCGGTGATCCACTCCCCTGCCGTGTGTTGACAGACGTTGGAGGTGAACATGACCGTATACAGGCAGGCAAGATCGGTCACGTCAACCGCAATCGTATCGTTTTGAATCTGATCGGCAGTGCGCGCCTCGCTGTACAGAGTCGCACTGTAGAGAGTGCCCTTGAAGTATTCCGTGTTGTCGGCACGCTTATCGCCGCCGAGCCAAAAACTCTCGGTAATGTTCGGCATTTCAAAGGGCAAGGCTTGTTGCTCGACCGCGTTGCCGTTAACGTATAAGGTGGCGGTTAACCCGTCCACCACGACCGCCAGGTGCACCGCATTCTCCGAACGGATATCGGTGTTAAAGATGCAGTTCGCTCTGGCGCCGTCCTCTGTGGAATAAATCAGGCGAACGCGGCCGCCGTTGTAAATTTCAAGGCTGACAAACTCATAGCGACTGCCGTAGTTGCCCAGGATAACGCCTGCTCTGCCGGCAATATCGGGGGCTACCTGTACGACCGCTTCAAAGGTGTGCGGTGCGCTGTCGAGGTCACCTATAAACAGCGGCTCTTGTTGTGAGAACACTTTGCCGATCGCCGTCTGCGCGGTGCTTTGTGTAACAGCGCGAGGCGTGTAGTCTCGTGCGAATAACAACTGCTCATTACCGACAGCCGTCATATCACTTTGAATCTCATCCGCTGTGCGCACGTCGCTGAACAGCGCAACGTCATACAGGATCCCCTTGAAATAAGCGCTGTTCTCGGCACGCATATCGCCGCCGATCTGGAAACCCTTGGTGGTTGTCGGCATTTCGAAGGGCAGTGCCTTTTGCTCGACCTGCACACCGTTGACGTACAGTGTGGCGGTCAGCCCTTCGACCGTAACCGCGATATGCACCTTTTCGTCGGAACGGATATCGGTATCAAAGATGCAATCCGCCCGGGCATCCTCGGCAGAGGAGTAGATCAGGCGCACGCGACCGCCGTAATAAATTTCGAGGTTCGCAAAGATACGGCGGTTACCGTAGTTACCGATCACGACACCCGCGCGGTCGTTAAACCGCTTGTCGACCTGCACCGTCGCCTCAAAGGTGTGCGGTGTGTCACCGAGATCATCCACACGCACGATGGTGTCCTGCGCGGATTTGAGACCCGCATCGGTGTTGGTGCCTCTGGTGGTGAATTGCTTAGTAACAAGCAGTTCATCCGCCGAGAACAAGCTGACGTCATAGATCGTACCCTTGAAATACTGCGTGTTGCCTCCGCGCATATCGCCGCCGATACGGAAATGCTCGGTAGTCTGCGGCAGCTCGAAAGGCAGGGCTTGCTGTTCAACCGCGACACCGTTGACGTACAAGGTGGCGGTTAAGCCCTCTGCCGCAACCGCGATGCGCACGGGCTTTGTGGAACGGATATCGGTCGTAAACAGGCAATTTCCTCTCACGTTGTCGACAGAAGAATACACGAGACGTACCCGCCCGCCGGGATAGACTTCCAGGTTGATAAACGCGCGACCCGTTCCGTAGTTGCCCACAATGACGCCCGCTCGCTCCGCAAAGCTGGGCTTGAGCAATACCGTTGCTTCAAAGGTGGTAGGCGCCGCCGTTAACGTATTAAGATGGACCGTTTTATCTTTGGTGGGCTCAAAACCGTCCGACGTGAGAGCGCCGGTGTAACGGTCGGTAAAGGTCTTGGACAAAATCAGATCTTGCGACAAACTCGATACTTGCACCGCATCGTTTTGAATCTCTTGCTCGGTACGGACGTCTGCGAACAGACTGACGTTATAAATAACGCCTTTGAAATACTGGGTGTTGCCATCGCGGTTATCGCCGCCGAGCACAAAATTCTCGGTGACTTCGGGCATGGGCGAGGCGAGCGCCTGCTCGGAAGCCTTTTGACCGTTCACATACAGCGTGGCAACCGTTTCGCCAACCGTTACCGCCAGATGTACCGGTGCATCGGAGCGAACATCCACGGGGAACAAGTACGTTGCCGGTGCTTTGGCATCATTCACATACAAACGAACCGCGCCGTTCGTATACACTTCCAAATTGAGCAACGGAGCTGTTTTGCCACCGTAATTACCGATGATAACACCGGCTCTGTCTTTCAGATCGGTGGGGATCTGCACCGTGGCTTCCAAGGTGCGCGGTGTTGCCGAAAGCGTGCCGAGAGCTATGCCGTTGTCGGCAGTAAAGGTCTTGCCGACCGTGACGGCGGGCTCGGTACCGCCCGTGGTTTCGGCAAACGATCTGGCAATCAGCAGGCCGGGTTCGTTCGGGAATACTGCCACGCCGTCGTCTGCGATCTCACTTGCCGTACGGACATCCTCAAAGAGATTCACCTCATAGAGAACACCTTTAAAATAGGCACCGTTACCGCTGCGGTTATCACCGCCGATGCGGAACGTAGCGTTCACCTCCGGCAGCGGTGCGGTCAGGGTTGCTTTTTCTTTGAGCTTGCCGTCGATATACAGTTTGGCGATCTCGCCGTCCACCGTTACGGCAAGGTGGACGGGGTTATCGGAACGGACATCCGTCTCGAAATAGTGCTGATGCCGCTCACCGTCACGGATATAGAACAGCCGCACCTTGCCCCGTTCGGCAATTTCTAAATTGATTTGGTTGTTTGCAGAACCGTCAAAGTTACCGACGATTACACCGCCGCGTTCCGTGAACGAACGATCCAACTGAATGACCGTCTCGATGGTGTGCGGTGTCGCACTCAGCATGAAGGTGTCCTCCTCTTTCTTCGACGGGGAGAACGTCTTGCCGCCGCGGTTGCTGACGTCCATGGTCACGTCGTCATGCGACGCGGTGTATTCGACACTTTCCAGCACCGTGCCGCACACGGCACAGCTCTTGTGAGCGATACCGTTCTTGTCGGCGGAGGGCTCACGGTCGATCGTCCAATCGCCCGGACGGTGGTAAACGTCGAGAATCTGTTTTTTGTCACAGTTGACACACGGATGATAATAGTAACCGTCTTTGGTGGTATCCTCCGGCAGATACAACAACACTTCATCCGAGTAGCTATGCTCCACAATACCTTTTGTGGTCAGTTCCGCCAAGGTGAAGAACACGCCGTCCTCGTTATACTCCGATTCTTTAATGACTAAAGCAAAGTTCGACTGATAGTACATCGAACCGTTGTGCACGTTCATGGAGTTGAGCAGGGAGACGTAATACCGCTGTCCGTTCTCCACGTACGAGAACTGCACGTCCTTGTTATGAAGCGTGCCGAAATCCCATTTATTGAGAACCTTGGAGCCGATGTCCACGCCCACCTTTAAGTCGTCAAACGTGGTCGTATCAAACGATTCCATGTTGGCGTAGATGCGGTTGTTCACGTTGCGATTCTTGTGGAAGGCTTCGATGAGCATCTGTTCGAGCTGTTGGCCCAAGGGGAAATTGCCGTTGTATTCCGCGGCGTTCCAGGTGAACAGGATATAATCCTCGGAATCGTACAGCTTGCGCATGTACTTGCAGTACGGGTTGTAGACTTCGTCCCAGGCAAGAATGTCACCGCCCATCGGCGTGAAATACAGCTCAAACACGGGGTCGTTCTCCGTGCCGAGATAGATGATCTGTTTGTCGGCGGGAATCTCGTCTTCCTTGCCGGCTAAGATCAACGCGCCTTGTTCGGTGGACAAACGGTTGACAAGGTGCTGGAACTCGTACACTTCTTCTTGTTCCTGATACTGCGGAATCAAACGCAAATAGTTGACCGAGACGCGATAAATATCTTCGTGTCCCGACACGATGGTCGCGGTCTGGATCTTCGGGTTGGCGTTGGTACCGTTCGACTTAATACCGTCTAAGTTCGTACTACCCGACCACACGGCGTTTTTGTGGGCGACGCCGTTCATATCCAGATAATGCGAGACCGCGCACATCTTGGTGTGCATCATGTCGGTTCCGCCTTTGTTCTGCAACGTCCAATCCACCTGACAGAAGTTGAGATAGTCACCGATAACGGCATCCTGCACGTAGGCGGGATCGCACGGATCGTTCAACTGCGTGGTGAAGTAATCGTACAGATTGAGGGAATCCGAGGTCGTGGGATAGCCGTCGATATGACCGATGGTCGTCACGTGGATACCCATTTTTGCCGCCGAGATCAAGAGGTACGCAATACGGACAAAGCCGTACTGATCGTAGTTCTGCGTGCCTCTGAGTTGACGCATATAGCCGAAATAGCGGCTGTTGCGGTTGATGTTGACCGCCGCCTGCACCGACAAACGGTAATACGACAGGTCAATATAGACTTCCTCGTTGGGATTGGCTTGTTTATAGCACATCGCTTGATACACAAGCAAGCCCATGCCGACGTTACAGTTGTCGGCAGTGCCGTTGTTCGGATACACGAACGTATCCACCGTGACCGTGCCGCCGTTGACGTTATCAAACGTGCTGACGTTTTTGCTCATGAAGTTGGAGGAGTTATCCAATTTCGGGAATTTGCTGTAAACGGCATCGATATCGGCATCGCTGGAGTGTTGCGCCAGATCGAAGATCTCCTGCACCGGTACGGGGTCTTTGGTGACGGTGGGCGGGGTCACCTCATCCCGCTTGCTCTTGTATGCGGGATACGTGGGCACCTCTGCCGTGATTTCCTCAACGGTCAGCTTGTTAACAATCGCACCCGACTGGGCGAGAGCCGCACATTTCGATTTATCCAGCTTGAGTACTGCGCCCGTGGAGTTACCCCAGATCAGGGGTCCGCCGTCGGTAGCGGTGTTATCGGACACGGTGGCACCAACTAAGGTCAGCGTCGTGCCGGTAGTGGTTTCATACAGGAAACCGCCGCGCTCGGCCGTGTTAGCCGTAGCGGTGAGGTTGTAAAGACTTGCCGCCGTTTTATTGGATGCGTAGATCGCGCCGCCGTACACGCCGCTGTTGCCCGTGAACGTACACGTATTCAGCACGCATGGGGCTTCGTTGGTGTACAAGAACATACCGCCGCCATTGGCTTCGGCAACGTTGTCGGTGATCTCCGTGTTATAGATATTGGCAGACGCACCGCCGTACAGCGCGATCGCGCCGCCGTTGCTTTTCGCCGTGTTCGCTGTTAACACGCTGTCGTACACGGTAAAGGTGCAGTCGGCGGCGTAAAGGAAACCGCCTGCGGCTTCAGATGCGTTGCCGCTTGCCGTGACGTTATACAGTGTTGTCTTGCCACCGTTAGTGAGATACAGTGCTGCACCGCTGCCCGTTGCGGTATTTGTTGCGAAGGTTGCGGTATCCAGTTCCAACTCGGCGCCGGAGCTGCAGATCGCACCGGCGACACCGTCGGTTGCGGCGTTTTTACTGAAGGTGGTATCGGTCATGTACGCGCTTGTACCCGCGACGAAGAACATGGCGCCGCCTTCTGCCGCGCTGTTACCGGTAAAGTCGGTGTTTTGGACGGTGAGGATACGTTTTTCCGTTTTCACCGTCTGTTTGGTCACGTACAGCGCACCGCCGAAGTCTTCGGCACTGTTGTTGCTGAACGTGCTGTCTTTGAGCAACACTTCCGAGTTGCGGTCGTGTGCGCTCGCGTACGAAACGTACAACGCACCGCCGTTGCTGCCCGCCGTGTTGCCTTTGAAGGTGACCTCGTCAGCGGTCAGCGTAACGCTGTGGATGGCAACGGCACCGCCGTGGTTACCGTTATCCAAAATGGCATTGCGATCAAACACCGTATCGGTGAGCGAAACGGTGGAAGCACCGCCCGCGTACACGGCACCGCCCTCGGTTCTGGCGGTGTTTTGCTTGAAGTTGGTGCCCTTGACCGTTAAGGAGGAGCGACGCTCCACGTAGATCGCGCCGCCGTAGCTCTTAGTGGACTTGGACGCGGTTGATGCCGCCGTGTTTGCCGTAAACTTACAATCGGTAACGGTCGCGATCGCGCCGTTTTCGAAGCCGCTGTTGGAGGCATACACCGCCAGCGCACCACCCGTGGTAGCAACGTTGTTTTGGAAAGTGCAACCCACAAAATTGCTGTAACGGGTAATGTAGGTCGCACTGGAATTGGACACGTACACCGCACCGCCGTGGCTCTTGGAGGTGTTGCCGCTAAACACGGTATCGCGTGCGGTGAGTTGGCCGTACGAACCGATTGCGCCGCCGCTTCCGTTAGTGCTGGCGTTGCCGTCGAACGTGGTGTTGCCGTGGATCACCAAGGTACACAAAGCGGAAGAATAGATGGCGCCGCCGTGGCTTGTCGATACGTTGTTTTGGAACAGGACCTCTGCCCCGTTTTCGTCTGTATTGCCAATGTGCGTGTGGCTGGCAGGGCTGTTGGGCGCATAGGTCACACCGCCGTTAACGGTAGCAACATTTTCGATGAAGCTGCCGCCGTAGATCTTGAGGATCTTGTAGTTATACACCACACCGCCGCGGGCGCCTTCGTTGTTGCGGAACACGCCGCCGTGGATATGCACGTTGCTGTTGTTAAAGATCAGACCGCCGACACTGCAGTTGCGAGTCTCCTCCGAAGAAGTATCTTCCTCGTTAATGCGGTTGTTTTGATACAGACCGCCGTAAATATTCAGCGAACCGCTGGCAACGACCGCGAGCGTACCGCCGACGCGGTTGGCGATCGGCACACGGTGCACCTCGTTGAAGGTGCGCTCGTTACCCGTCTTGTGCATATTCTGTGCCGTGACGTTTTGATGCAGGTCGACCGACGCACTGTGGCAGATAAACAGCGCCGAGCCGACGACAGGTACGGTCATGTTTTGATCGTTACCGTCGATGATCAGCATATTGTCACGCGTGGACAACGGATTACCGAGCACGAGTTTCGCGTTACCGCCGAGCAGCAGTGCACTCTTGCCGTCTTGATTCTCGCCCACGACGAAGATATCACCGCCGAAATCCGCCGCGCGTTTCAGCGTGCGGGGCAAGGTGGAGAAAATGGTGGTCTTGCCCGTAATATAGAACGTTCTGTCCACGGTGATATCGGCAATAATGCGGATGGCAGAAGCGCCCGACAAGATCGCCGCTTCCAACTGGTCAGCCGTGGAAACGTCCACCGCATGTGCCAAATGATCGTACGCTTCCTCCTTGTAATCCAACCATTTCGGAATCGTTTCGGAAATTTCGTACACTTTTAACTTATTGACGATCGCCGCACTCCAGTACGCGCTGTTAAGCGCACCGCTGTGATCGCGATCCGTGACCTGCGTTTTGTCAATATACAACACCGCGCCTGCTGAGTTACCCCAGATGATGGGGCCTCCGTCGGCAGCGGTATTGCCGGATACCGTCAAGCCGACAAGTGTCAGCGTGGTGCCGGTGGTGGTCTCATACAAGAAGCCGCCCCTCGTCGCCGTGTTACCGGTGGCGGTAAGGTTGTATAATTTGGCGATCGCTTTGCTGGATGCATAGATCGCACCGCCGTACGCCGCGTTGTTTTCGGTAAAGGTGCAGGAATGGATGAGCACCTCTGCCGTATTGGTATATAAGAAGAACGCGCCGCCGTTACCGCTGCCTTGGGTGGTGTTTTTGATAAAATCGGTGGCGTAAATATTCGCCATGCCGCCGTCATAGAGCGCGATCGCGCCGCCGTTGGCCGTACTGACGTTTTCCTGAATACGGCTGCGGTACATCGTCAGCGTGCCACCCTCTTTGGCATACAGGAAACCGCCGTTTTTGCCTTGGTTGCCGACCGCCGTCACCCTGCTAAGGACCGCCGTGGAGGAGGCGTACAGCGCGATCGCACCGCCCTCGGCGGTAGCGGTATTTTGGCTAATGGTGCCGCCGTTGATCTCCAGATGCGCACCCGCCGTCAAAGCCGCTGCACCGCCGTTGGCACAGCCACCGTTCCCCGTGATGGTCGCGTTGGTCATTTCGATACGGGCATTGTTGAGATACACCGCACCGCCGTTGTTTTGGGCGGTGTTGTTGATAAAGTCCGCATTTTCCAAGTGGGCGGAGGCCTCTTTGTTCATATAGATCGCGCCGCCCGTTGCCAAGGCACGGTTGTTTTTGAACACAACGTCCGTACCGGTGATCTCCGGCACGTCGTCCTTGCTGTTGACGCCCGTTTCATACACGGCACCGCCGTAGCT
>JAZOAK010000079.1:0-50092 GCA_045595445.1 Acutalibacteraceae bacterium | reverse complement strand
AATCTTTATTAACGGGTAGTGTGTTCCTTTCTCGTTTGCATTGTTTAATTTTCAAGGTCCTTTTGCTTCCGCTTTTTTGCGGCAGCTTTGCTATAATACCACCCTAATTCCCCTTTGTCAACACTTTTTTGAAGCTTTTTTTGCTTTTTTTGAAAATTGTCACGCTTTTACTAAAATGCTTCCGGATAAGGGTGGTAAACATAGGTAATCTTGATAAAATGCAACGTCGCCGACAACCGTTTGCCACTCGCCGCTCAGGGGAACGCGCACTTCTGTCTGTGAACGGTTAACCGCACAACGCACCACGCTGCTTTCGCCGACCCGATCAAACACAACCACGTCCTCTGTGGCATATATTGGCACAAACTCACCTTCGCGAAATGCCTCGTATGCGGCGCGCGCCTGCCCAAGTTGACAGAACCAGTCGATCAGCGCCTTGTTTTCCTGTCCCCATGGATACACGCCGCGGTTGAACGGATCGCGATATCCCTCCAAGCCGGTTTCGTCACCATAATAGAGACATGGCACTCCCGGCAGGCAATATTGCAACACCGCTGCCGCTTTCAAGCGGCGAACACCCTCTGCGCGCTGTTCATCCGACAACTGCGTTTCGGATTGCCAGCGTCTGCCGCGACCGTTTGCCGGCTCGCCGGCCAGCATCGTGATCGCCCGCTCGGTATCGTGTGTTCCGAGCGAGTTCATCAATAACCGCGTGACCTGCGGCGGATAGTTTTCCACAACGCTGCCGACTCGGTTGAAAAAGTGCGTACCGTTTCCGTTTTTTATAAAACCCAATACCGCCGTGCGGAACGGATAATTCATAACGCTGTCCAGTTGTTTGCCAAGCAAGTACCGACGGCGATGCCCATAGCTTTGCTTGTTACTGGCATCCTCCCACACCTCGCCGAGCACGAGTGCCTCAGGGTCGGTTTCTTTCACCGCCGTACGCAGCGCTTCCAAAAAGCCGTCCGGCAATTCGTCTGCCACGTCCAGTCGCCAACCCGACGCACCAACATTCAACCACTTGCGAACGATGCCGCCCTCCCCTGTTATATAGGTAATAAAAGAGGGGTTAAGCTCGTCGACCTCCGGCAAGGTATTAAAGCCCCACCAACCGGTATACTCATGCGGCCACTGCGCGAAATGATACCACGGCGCATACGGCGACGTCTGCGTTTGATAGGCACCCGCTTCCTCATAGCGCCCGTTTTTATTAAAATACACACTATCCGCGCCCGTGTGACTAAACACACCGTCTAAAATCACACGGATCCCCTGTTCGCGCGCCTCCGCCGTCAATCGCCGCAGATCCTCCTCTGTGCCGAGCAGGGGATCAATACGGCTATAATCTGCCGTATCGTATCGGTGGTTGGAATGGGATTCAAAAATCGGATTCAAATACAGGCAAGTGACACCCAGTCGTTGGAGATACCCCAACTTGCTTCGGATTCCCTCCAAATCCCCGCCGAAGAAATCGTTATTGCGCACCACACCGGTTTCGTCCGGTTGCCAATGCGGCTGTTCATCCCATTTCTCGTGAAGGATACGATCGGCGGGCACGTTTTCTTTCGTGTTACCCGAACAGCAAAAACGATCGGGGAAGATCTGATAAAACACCCCGCCTGCCAACCAATCGGGCGTTGTAAGTTCAGCGCCGTAACAAGTAAGCTGCCACGAATCACGCGGTGCATCCACACACGCCGCGGTGCCATCCGGCAGACAAGATAAGTAGCGCCTGCCGTCATCGCTGTCGATCGCAAAAAAGTACCAGTAAAGATCCGGCGTATCGGGGGTGAATCGGCAATCCCACCATTCACGGTCATCGCCCTCCATGCCCGCCCAGAACATTCCGTCCCACCGGGCAAGTTCGCCGTCTTTTTGATGAACAAACCACGCACCGCGACAACCCCAGTCTCGCGGCAAACAAATACGGAACAACACTTCCGTCCCTTGCTCGACTGCCCCGAATGGACTACGATAGCGCGTATCGCGCGACGAAAACAATGGCATCCCCGATCCTCCTTTCCACAGCGGTACTCGAGTAAAAGTATGCCACATTTTTGGAGGAAAAACAAGTCATCTTTGGAAATCTGTAAATTTAGGTTGAGTATTTATAATTTATCCTTTATAATATAGGAGTAAATTCAAATAGGAGCGTATTGACATGAATATCTTATGCGTCTGCACCGGCAACGTCTGCCGCAGTCCGATGTTAGAGGCACTTCTGCGTCGCGAATTTGAACAACAAGGTCTTACCGATTTCACGGTTTCCAGCGCCGGCACCATGACCGACGACGGTATGATCCCCACTGAACAATCCGTCGCGGCTATGAACGAGATCGGGCTGGACATTTCGGGTCACACCTCCCGGCAAGTTACCCGCGAGATTGTAGAAAATACCGACGTGTTTGTCGCACTCACCCCCGAGCATGGTGTAGCACTTGCCTTTTACCATGGCGCTGACCCTGAAAAAATCGTAGTCCCCGGCGCCGGCATCACCGATCCGTTTGGCGGCCCGCTCCAAGTCTATCGTCAGTGCCGCGACCACTTGTTGGAAACTTTGCCGCAGCTGATGGAGGACATCCAAGCGTTATGCAGTTAATCGTTGCGGCATTCACCGCCGCTCATCTTCCCGCGATCGCGGAATTGGAGCAGCTTTGCTTTTCCGATCCGTGGAGTGCCGACGCGTTAGCGGAAGAACTGCACAATCCGTGCGCGCGGTTTTTAATCGCGCTTCATGGGGATACGGTTGTCGGCTATCTTGGCTGTCATCACGTTGCGGACGAGGGCTTTATTGCGAACGTGGCGGTTCATCCGTCCTACCGCCGTCAAGGAGTTGCCCGCGCACTTGTCGCGGCAGCCATCAAGCAGGGGCACTCACTTTCCCGCTTAACGCTTGAAGTGCGTACGTCCAATGTTGCCGCTATTGCGTTGTATGAATCGCTCCACTTTGTCAAAGACGGCATCCGCCCCCGCTTTTACTCACATCCGACCGAGGATGCCGCTATTTACAGTTATTACTATTCCGATCAGAGGTGACCCTCCCGTTGAACATTTTAGCACTGGAATCTTCGTGCGATGAAACCGCTGCCGCCGTTGTGCGCGACGGCCGCGAGGTATTATCCAACTGCGTGGCTTCGCAGATCAAGGAACATATGTTGTACGGTGGGGTCGTTCCGGAAATTGCCAGCCGCCGCCACACCGAGGCGGTCAGCCTCATCACTCGCCAAGCACTCGACGAAGCAGGCGTCACCTTAAACGAAATTGATGCCATTGCCGTCACGCACGCACCCGGTCTGATCGGTGCGCTACTGGTTGGCGTCAACTTTGCCAAAGGCTTGGCGGCCGCCGCGAATCTTCCGCTGGTTCCGGTACATCATCTGCGCTCGCACATTGCCGCCAATTACCTGGCACATTCGGACCTCAAACCGCCGTTTTTGTGCTTGATCGTGTCCGGTGGGCACAGCCACATCGTACGTGTCGAAGACTATACGAAGTTCACCGTTATTGGCCGCACGCGTGACGACGCGGCAGGCGAATGTTTTGATAAAGCCGCTCGTGCCATGGGTATGCCCTATCCCGGCGGTGTCCATTTGGACAAAGCGGCCGCACTCGGCGACCCGCAAGCCTTCACCCTGCCCCGCCCTCACGTGGACGGCTCGCCGTACGATTTCAGTTTTTCGGGACTGAAAACCGCCGTCATCAACCTGCTTCACAAAGCCGAGCAACGCGGCGAGACCATCAATACAAACGATCTCTCCGCTTCGTTCCAATATACGGTATGCGACATCCTTTGCTCCCGCTTCCTCGCCGCCGCGCGCATGACAGGAGATACTACCCTCGTGCTGGCGGGCGGGGTTTCCGCCAATTCCGGTCTGCGAAACCGTATGGATGCCGTTTGTCGCGAAAACGGGTTGCGGCTATTCGTTCCGCCGCTCTCTCTGTGCGGTGACAATGCCGCCATGGTCGGCTCACAAAGCTATTACGAATTTTCCGCCGGCAACACCGCTGGTCCGGATCTCAACGCTTGTGCAACACTATCCATCGAATAACGACGTGTCCCGAATGGATTTTTCCATTTGGGACGTTTTTTATATCTTTTTCGATTTATTCACAATTCCGCCTTGAAATCGTTACGTTTTTCGGCTATACTGTTATTAGTGGAAATCTTGGATTTTTCCATTTGGAAGGAGTGTAAATACTGTCATGACAAACGCATTGACAACCAACCCCTCCATCCTGAAATGGATCGAGGAAAAAATCGAGTTAACACAGCCTGATCGCGTAATGTGGATCGACGGCTCTCACGAGCAGCTGGAAGAGCTGCGCGCCGAGGGCTGCAGCACCGGCGAGCTGTATAAACTCAACGAAGAAAAGCTGCCCGGCTGCTATCTGCACCTGTCCGCCGTCAACGACGTGGCGCGCGTGGAAGGCCGCACCTTTATCTGCTCTGAGAAAGAGGAAGATGCCGGCCCCACCAACCACTGGATGGCACCCAACGAAGCATACGACATGCTGTACAACATCGCTCGCGGTGCTTATAAAGGCCGCACGATGTACATCATCCCCTATTCGATGGGCCCTGTCGGTTCCCCATTTGCCAAATACGGCATCGAGCTGACCGACTCCATCTACGTCGTCATCAGCATGGCGATCATGACCCGCATGGGCAAAGAAGTGTATGCGGCTCTGGGCGACAGCGACGACTGGGTACGCGGCCTGCACTGCAAATGTGACATTGATGAGGAGAAGCGGTATATCTGCCACTTCCCGCAGGACAATACCATCATCTCGGTCAACTCCGGCTACGGCGGAAACGTGCTGCTCGGCAAAAAATGCTTCGCGCTGCGTATCGCTTCCAACCTCGGCCGCAATGAAGGCTGGATGGCGGAGCACATGCTCATTCTCGGCGTTGAGAAGCCGAACGGCGAGATCACCTATATCGCAGCGGCATTCCCGTCCGCTTGCGGCAAGACCAACCTTGCCATGCTCATCCCGCCGGAGCTGTACCGCGAAAAAGGCTACAAAGTCTGGTGCGTCGGTGACGACATTGCCTGGATGCGCGTCGGCGAAGACGGCCGTCTGTGGGCGTGCAACCCCGAAAACGGTTTCTTCGGCGTGGCTCCCGGTACCAGCATGAAGTCCAACCCCAATGCGCTGATCTCCACCAAGAAAAACGCGATCTTTACCAACGTGGTGCATAATCTTGACGATAACACCGTATGGTGGGAAAGCATGGATAAGAACCCTCCCAAGAACGCGAAAAACTGGAAGGGCGAAATGTGGGATTGCACCGACGGTTCCAAGGGTGCGCATCCGAACTCCCGCTTCACCGCTCCGGCGCAGAACTGCCCCTGCCTGTCCTCTGAGTTCGACTCTCCCGCAGGTGTGCCGATCTCCGCAATCGTGTTCGGCGGCCGCCGCGCCAAGACCGCTCCGCTGGTCTATCAGTCCCGCAACTGGGATCATGGCGTGTTCGTAGGCTCCATCGTTGCCTCCGAGACCACCGCTGCCGCCACCGGCGCTGTGGGTGTTGTCCGACGCGATCCCATGGCGATGTTGCCGTTCTGCGGCTATCACATGGGCGACTATTGGAAGCACTGGATCGAGATGGGCAAAAAGCTCGGCGACAAAGCTCCCAAGATCTTCAACGTCAACTGGTTCCGCACCGATGACGACGGCAACTTCCTGTGGCCCGGCTTCGGTGACAACCTGCGCGTACTCGAGTGGATCATCAACCGCTGCGAAGGTACGGTTGATGCCAACGAAACCGCGATCGGCTACGTTCCGAATGCCGACGACATCAACATCGACGGTTTAGGAGACTTTGACCGTGCAACGCTCGAATCCATTTTGGAAGTCGACAAAGCGCTGTGGGCCGAGGAAGCCGACGGCATCGAAGAGTTCTACGGTAAGTTTGGTGACAAACTCCCCACCGAGCTCAAAGCCGAGCTTAACACGCTGAAAGCTAACCTGAAATAAGTCAAAGCCCCGCATCAAAAGATGCGGGGCTTTTGTTTGCAAAAAACTTCACTTTTTAAGGAGCAACTTCCTTAACAGTCCGTGGCGTTACTATCAGGTGTTTTCTTCGATGTAGGCAACGACCTCAGCGACCGTGCGCATTTTCTCAATCTCCTCATCGGGGATCTCTACGTCAAATTCATCTTCCAAAGACATCAGCATATCCACAACATCCAAAGAATCTGCACCCAGATCCTCCATGATGTTCGTTTCCGGTGTGATCGTATCCTTCTCAACATCAAACTGATGGCTGAGAATTGTTCTGAGTTTTTCAAAGACCATACGTTGTTCCTCCTACTAATGTTGATAAAGTCTCTATGAAAATAGTATTCATATTCAAGGGATTTGTCAATGGCTTTTTTGGCTTTTTTGAAAATTTTTATCTCACGCTACCCTATCGCCTCAAACCCTTTTCCCAAAACTTCCTCCGTAGAAGCGATCACCATGAATGCGGTAGGATCGATTTTCGCAACCAATTGCCTGAGCGGATACAACTGTGTCCGCCTGACCGCGCACAACAACACTTCGCCATTCTCGCCCGTATACCCGCCGCGACTGCGTAGTTTGGTGACCCCGCGACGGATGGTCTGCAAAATGGCGAGGGTGATCTCCTCTTGCTGTTTACTAAAAATCAGCACCAGCTTGCCGCCTGCCGACCCGCCGTACAACAACGCATCAATCAGCGTAGACGTAACAAAAGTCAGGACAACCGCATACATAGCGCTCTCAACGTTTTCAAACACAAACACCGATATGGCGATCACCACGGCATCCACGATCAACATCAGCCTACCCACCGACACGTATGGGAACCGCCGTTCCAACAACCGCGCGATGATCTCCGTTCCGCCGGTGGATCCACCGCGCAGAAAAATCATGCCTAATCCGACACCGGAGAACACACCGCCCATCACGGACACCAAAAACATATCACCTTGATAGACCGGCAAAATCGGTGCTAACACATCCATTATCACGGTAGACAGCATCGTACACAGTATGGTGCGAACGATAAAGGCGCGACTGATACAGAACCACGCCGCCACCAACAACGGAACGTTCAACACGAGAATGGTAAGTCCGATAGGTGCCGACGGCACCACGTAATGGATCATCGTCGCAACACCCGACAAACCGCCAGGCGCAATATGATTCGGCGCACTGAAACAGTTGACAGAGGCGGCATATAACAAAGTACCTACAATATAATATACAACGTCTATTGTAATTCGTTTCACATCCTGACTAATGTCAGGTCGTTTCAAACACTATTTCCTCCTCAACAATCAACGCAAATAATTCCCGAACGCGATCCACGCGTCCGGACAAATACAAATATCCAAACAACGCTTCCAATCCCGTTGCCTTGTGATAATCCCCGCCGGAACGCGAGGTGTGTGCGTTCCTGCCGCGTTTATAAACCGCCGTTTCTTCTTCGGAAAGTGTCGGCAACAGCTTGTCCAACGCCGCCGCCTGTGCTTCGGCACGCACCTGCTGTACCGCTAATTGATGTAGTTCCTTGTTCGGACGGTTGGCAAGACACACCAACCGCTCCCGCACCATCAAATCATACACACCATCCCCCACGAACGCCAAATTCAGCGGGCTGACGCCGTGAAGATCTACCTCCATCGGGCAAAGTCGATCCATAACACTCTCCCCCATCATACCACAAAGTCAAATTCGAGATCGTAAATACTGACGGTATCGCCTTCCTGCACGCCCGCTTCCTCTAATTGCTTGATCACACCGCTGGATTGCAACACCCGTTCGAAATATTGCAAACTATCGGGTTCCTGCAAATCGATAGTCTGTAACAATTTCAGCAACCATTCCGCTTCCACGAAGAATACGCCGTCGTGGTTTTCGATGCGTACCGAGCGATCGCGAAGCGCATCCATCTCTAAGAGCGAGATCGGTTCTGCTTCAAAGGTGCGAATCGGCGGCAAGTCAGCAAGTTTTGCCGCACAACGATCGATGAGTTCCTTGGTACCGTGGGCAATCGCCGCCATCATGGGAAAATACTCAAACCCACGCTCGCACATGGCATCTTCAAAAGCCTGCAATTGTTCGTCGGTAGCCAGATCGCATTTGTTCCCCGCCACCAACATGGGACATTTGGCAAGTTCGGGATTAAACCGCTCCAACTCGCGGTTAATGGTATCAAAATCATTCAGGGGATCGCGCCCCTCGCTGCCCGCCACGTCTACCACGTGCACAAGAAGACGGCAACGCTCCACGTGTCGCAAAAACTCATGACCGAGCCCAACACCTTCGCTCGCGCCCTCAATAACGCCGGGAATGTCCGCCATAACAAAAGACGCACCCTCGGCAACGCGCACCACACCAAGCACCGGTGTGATAGTGGTGAAATGATAGTTGGCAATTTCGGGCTTTGCCTCGCTGACAACCGATATCAAGGTGGATTTCCCCACGTTTGGGAACCCAACCAACCCAACGTCTGCAAGCAGTTTCAGTTCTAAGCGCACCTCAAACTCCTCGCCCGGCACACCGGGTTTGGCAAAACGCGGCACCTGGCGCGTCGGTGTGGCAAAATGAGAATTGCCCCAACCGCCTCTGCCGCCTTTCGCCGCAACAAACGGCTCGTCGCCCGACATATCCGCCATCAAGCGTCCGCTCTCGTTATCGTAGATCAGCGTGCCGCGCGGCACCGGAATGATAAGATCCTCACCGGTTTTACCGAAACAGCGCTTTGCGCCGCCATTTTCACCCGCAGGCGCCGAAAACTTCCGCTTATAGCGAAAATCCGACAACGTATTACTGCCGTCTTGCGGCACAAAGACAATGTTGCCGCCTCTGCCGCCGTCACCACCGTCAGGGCCGCCCGCCGCCACGTATTTTTCACGATGGAAGGATACCGCACCGTTGCCGCCGTTACCGGCCTTGATGTGAATGACTGCCTTATCAATAAACATACTTTTTCGTTCCTTTAACACTTCGTTGCTTTTAGTCTACCACAAAACCCGATAATTATGGTAGTCTTTTTTACAAAAAAAGCCTTGTCGTTTTGCGACAAGGCTTTTCCGTGTTGCTTACTGCTCGACTTCGTAAACGCTGACGCGTTTGCGATCTTTACCCATACGCTCGAAACGAACGGTGCCGTCCGCTTTGGCATACAAGGTATCGTCCGAACCGATACCGACGTTCAGACCGGGATGGATGTGCGTACCACGCTGACGAACTAAGATATTGCCGGCGAGCACGAACTGACCGTCCGCACGTTTTGCGCCCAGGCGCTTGGATTCGGAATCACGGCCGTTCTTGGTGGAACCCATACCTTTTTTATGGGCGAACAGCTGGATGTTGATCTTCAACATATCGTTACACCTCCGTAAGTTGTATCTTAATAAATTGGGGATACTGGGCAGAAAGCCCCTGCAAATGAATGTGAAGGCCGCTGAGCACTTCTTGCGCTTTTTGCGTATCCGCCTCGCACACCGTGAAAGAGAGCAGTCCGTCTGCTTCGTGAATATCTGCCGCACAACCACTCACCTCAGTGAGAGTGTTGGCTGCCATATACACCGCCGACGATACCGCCGCACACACGATATCCTGACCGGATACCGCCGATCCGGAATGTCCTTGCACGTCAAACCCGCACAGAGAACCGTTCCGTGTCAGCAATTTCGCGCAAATCATGCTTCCTCTGCGGGAGCCTCCGCTTTGGGAGCGCGGGGCGCTCTGGCATGGATACCTTCGATCTGCACCTTAGTGTAGGGCTGACGATGACCCATGGCACGCTTGCTGCCCTTCTTAGGACGATAGGTGAACACAGTGATCTTCTTCGATTTGCCGTTCTTCAGGACTTTCGCATCCACGTACGCGCCCTTCAGATACGGGGAACCGATTTTCAGTTCCTTGTCGTTGTGCAGAGCCACAACCTGATCCAGTTTTACCTGGGTGTCTTCGGCTGCATCCAGCTTTTCAATGAACAAAACGTCGCCGTTTTGCACTTTGTACTGCTTGCCGCCGGTTTCAATAATGGCGTACATACTTTGTACCTGCCTTTTCTTTAGACTCGCTGCGCTCGGGCGACATCGCTTATGGTGTTTCGTCGCACGACAAAACACCGCCCGGAACAAGCGGCAACGCTTAGTATATCACAGCAAAATGGGCCTGTCAACACCTTTTACCATTATTTTTCTTCTTTTACAACACCGAAGCGACCCAATTGTAAAGCGGGCACAACGCAATCGGTAAGATCGCCGCCGGCAACAGATTTGCCACTTTAATATTGGTGATCTTTAACAGATTCAATGCCAACGCCACGATCAGCAAAGAGCCGACACAAGTCATTTCCGCAATCACCGCATCGCTTAAATACGGTGCGATAACTTGCGCCAATAACGCAATCGCCCCTTGATAGAGAAACAACGGAACGATCGAAAACATAACGCCGCCGCCCAGCGTGGTGGCAAACACGATGGACGAGATCCCATCCAAAATAGATTTCACATATAAAGTGTTGTGATCGCCACTGATACCGCTTTGTAACGAGCCGACGATCGCCATCGCGCCGACACAGAACAACAAGCTCGCACTCACAAACGACTGCGCGACGGTGGACGCACCGCCTTTACCCTTAGCGAAACGGTTTTGAATCGCCTCTCCTAAGCGGTTCAGTTTACCGTCTAAATCCA
The DNA here is from genome assembly GCA_045595445.1 of Acutalibacteraceae bacterium. Taxonomy (GTDB): domain Bacteria; phylum Bacillota; class Clostridia; order Oscillospirales; family Acutalibacteraceae; genus RGIG3009. The sequence goes on along the minus strand of JAZOAK010000079.1, from coordinate 39,410 downwards.
ATAACTCCCCGACCACGGCACCAATCACCATCGACAGGACCGCTACCAACATATTCTCGCCGGTAAGGCAGCCATCAACGCCAATATATAACACACACAGCCCGACAGCAACAGAAAGCGCACTTGAAACACGTTCCGGTACTCCTTTTTTAAGAAGCAATCCCACCAGCGACCCGACGATGATCGCTCCAACATTTACCACTGTTCCCCATAATGCCGCCATTTTCAGAATCCCCTCTGTATATTTTTATATATATTATACATTTTGTATACGACTTGCCTTTTTATAGACGCTGTGTTACAATGCTTTATAATGAAAGAAAAGGAGGTGTGCGCCGTGGCGCGAGGACGTATTCGTTTTTTGGACGAATTGCGCGGACTGTGTATTGTGCTGATGGTATTTTACCACGCGTTTTACGTCATCGGGTATTTGTTTGACGTTGCGCTCATGCGCACGCTGTTTGATTTCTTTACGCCGATCCAGCCGTTTTTCGCCGGATTGTTCGTATTGATCTGCGGCATTTCCTGCCAGTTGTCACACAGCAATCTGAAACGCGGGTTATTCCTTGCCGGTGTTTCGGCGCTGCTATCTCTCGTGATGTGGTGCGCAGTGTTTTGGGGTATCCTGGACCGCAGCTCATACGTATGGTTCGGCGTGTTACACTGTCTGGCGACGTGTATTTTGCTCTACACCCTGTTCCGCCCCACCTTACAACTACTGCCGCCCTGGCTCGGCGTGATCATCAACGCCGCCTTACTGTTCCTCTGCTGGCACGTACCGTTTGATAACGGCGCGTATTTCGGTATCGCCGGAGTATTTGAATGGCAAATTCCCTTCGCACTCCCCAACACCCCGTGGCTGTACCCATTCGGGCTATGTCCCGTATATGATGCGTCGGACTATTTCCCGCTGATTCCTTGGCTTTTCTGCTTTTTGATGGGTACCTACATCGGCGTATGGGCAAAGAAAGAGAAATTCCCCAAAACACTCTATCGTTCCCGCATACCGTTCCTTGCAACCATCGGCAGATATACGCTGTGGGTTTACGTGTTGCACCAACCCGTTATTTACGGCATCTGCTTTTTAATCGATTCGCTTCTTCCGGCGGCATTCTAAACGGACAACCTCATGCGAGGTTGTCCGTTTTTTATAGCGTTTTCACTTTGTTAAGCGCCACACAAAGCAAGGTTCCGCAAACCGTACAGGCGGCAACCTGCCCTGCCGCTACGCCCAGCATATGGATATACCACGGTACGCCGCCGTAAACCACAGCCAATTCCGCACCGATCGCGATCGCATTGACAACCACCGGCGGTAACGTGGCTAAAATCGGCAGATTTTTGAAACGGATATTCCTGAGCAAATACGTCAGCACCGCCGCTGCAAGCGTCGCCCCCGTACCGATGAGCAGATCCAAGCCTCCCGCAGGGTTTGCGCCGGTGGATAACCCCACCAAATTGGAGATAAAGCAGCCCACCGCCAGACCCGGTATGGCTTCCGGCATGTATACCGGCAGAACGGTAAGCATTTCCGCCACGCGAAACTGCACCGTTCCGTAGCCGATCGGCTGAATCAACAGGGTTAACGCAATATAAATCGCAGCGATAACACCCGCTCGCGTTAAACTTTGTATTCGTTTTTGCATGGTACACGCTCCCATAGTTTTGATTTCTATACTCGGCGGTATAGGGTCAGGATGGTTTCGAACTGACCATTTTTTGTTTTGAAAAAGAACAGGGAAAAATCGACCTTAAAAAGAGGCAATTTTAGTTCAGCCGAGGCAAAAGCACAGCGAATACGGTTTGTATTCGCGCGCATTTTAACGAAGGATGGGCAAAAATTGACCTTTTTAAGACTCTTTGCGAATGACGTCAATCCCCATATATTTGCGCAGCACTTCGGGAACGGTAACCGAGCCGTCCTCGTTCTGATACTGCTCAACAATAGCAGGGATAACACGGCTGGTCGCAAGGCCCGATGCGTTCAGCGTATGCGCCAGTTTCAACTTCCCGTCATCATCGCGATATTTCACGTTCCCGCGGCGCGCCTGATAATCACGCGCGTTGGATGCGGAACTGACTTCCTTGTAGATCTCCATGCTCGGGATCCACACCTCAATATCCGAAGTGCGAGCCATGCCGAACGAGCAGTCACCGGCGGCAAGCTTGCTCAACTGATAATGCAGCCCTAACCCCTGCACCAAACGCTCCGCCTTGCCGACAAGTTCTTCAAACGCCGCATCCGAGCCCTCGGCGGTGGTATACTGTACCATTTCCACCTTGTTGAACTGGTGCCCGCGGATCATACCACGCTCCTCCGAGCGGTAGCTGCCCGCCTCACGGCGATAGCACGGCGTATACGCAATATATTTGTACGGAAGCTCCGCTTTCGGCAAAATCTCATCGCGATGCAGGTTGACGAGCGCGGTTTCAGCGGTCGGCAACATGAATTTTTTGTCGGAACTGGTCGGATTTTGGATCCAGTACACTTCTTCGGTGAATTTCGGGAACTGACCCGCCACGTAACCGCAGTCATAACCGAGCATGTGCGGCGGCAGAATAAACTCATACCCGTCCTTGATATGCTCATCAATAAAGTAATTCAAGAGTGCCCACTCCAAGCGCGCACCCCAGCCGCGGTAAACCCAGGAACCGTTACCCGCCAGTTTCGCACCGCGCTCGTAGTCGATGAGCCCTAAATCCTCGCACAGTTCCACGTGATTTTTGATCGGGAACGAAAACTGCGGTTTTTCCTTGAAAACGCGTACAACCGCGTTGTTTTCCTTGCCGCCCGCAACCAAATCTTCATCGGGCAAGTTTGGAATCGCGTAAATCAGTTCTTTTTGCTTTGCTTCCAGCTCGCCGATTTTCACGTCGGCTTCCTTAACCTGTGCAGAGAGTTCTTTCATTTCCGCCATGATCGCGGAAACGTCTCCCCCCTCTTTCTTAATCTGCGGGATCTTCTTGGAAGCCGCATTTTGCTGTGCTTTCAGCGCATCCGTCTTGCCGGACAGTTCACGGCGCTCGGCATCGATCAACAAGATCTCGTCAATCACCGCGTCCAGATCCATTTCGCGTTTGCGAACAGCCGCTTTCACGTAATCCGGATTGCTGCGCACTAATTTAATATCGATCATATCATTTTTCCTTCTTTCTTATTCCTGCGGTACTAAACGGTTTGCGATCTCCGTCAAATCATCTTTCCCGTAAAACTCCAGCTGCAACGTACCACCGTCGCCTTTTACTTGCACGCGAACCTTTCGCCCCAGTTTTTCCGACAATAAAAGCTCGGCTTCACTGTAAAAACTGTCGCGCAAGGCGACTTTGCGTTCGCCGGCCGGCTTTGTGCGAGCTGCTTTTGCCATTTTTTCCAACGCCCGCACCGACAAATCTTGCTCGACGGCCGCCTTCGCCGCCGCCAATTGCTCCTCTTTGGTCTCAAAACTGAGCAACGTCCGCGCATGACCGGCAGATAAGGTACCGCTGTGTACCATCGCCGCCAATTCGTCCGGTAAATTTAACAGTCGCAGCGCGTTAGCAACCGCGGGGCGCGATTTGTTAACCGCCTGCGCCGCTTCCTCCTGCGTCATGCCGTAAGAATCCATCAGCGTACGATACCCGATCGCTTCTTCCATCGGATTCAAATCTTCACGCTGCAAATTTTCAATCAACGCAAGCTCTGCCGCCGCTTGATCGGTCATTTCCCGAATAACCACCGGCACTTCCGTAAGCCCCGCCATGCGTGAAGCGCGCCAACGGCGCTCACCCGCCACCAGCGAATACCGCCCATTCGGAAGCGGTCGGACCAACAACGGTTGCAACACGCCGTGCTGTGAAATAGAGGCCGCCAAATCACCGAGTGCCGCCTCGTCAAACTGTTTGCGCGGCTGGGCGCGGTTGGGTTCGATGTCCGTAATGCGCAGCGCAACGGTTTTCCCCTGCTCCTCTACCGCATTCTCGGCAAATAACGCATCCAGGCCTTTGCCAAGTCCTCCGATTTTACTCGCCATGATCCCCCTCCTACCGTTTCATAATAAATTCCTGCGCCAATGCGTCGTACGCCTTTGCGCCTTTGGAATTTTTGTCGTAATAATTGATCGGCTTACCGAAACTCGGCGCTTCCGAAAGTCGCACGCTACGCGGAATCGGCGTTGCAAACACCTTACGCGGGAAAAACCGCTTAACTTCGGCAACCACCTGCTGTGTCAGATTAAGACGACCGTCATACATCGTGAGCAACACGCCTTCTAAATCCAGCATGGAATTATACAAGCGTTTCACCTGCCGCACCGTTGCCATGAGCTGTGACAACCCTTCCAACGCGTAGTATTCGCACTGAATCGGCACAAGCAGCGTATCCGCAGCGCATAACGCGTTCAGTGTCAAGAGTCCAAGCGACGGCGGACAATCAATAAAGATGTAATCATACTGCTCACGCAACTCCGCCAGCACCGCTTTCAAGCGGCTTTCACGACGGCTGATCTCCACCATTTCGATCTCCGCGCCCGCGAGCTGCATACTTGACGGCAATAGATCTACGTTTTTGTAAGGCGTTTTACGCACCGCCGACTGCGGTTCAGCGTGTCCGATTAACAACTCGTACGTTGAGAGCATTTCTTGCCGCTTGTCAACGCCCACGCCACTGGTGGCATTTCCTTGAGGATCCAAGTCCACCAACAAGCACCGCTTGCCAAGCGCACCCACCGCCGACGTTAAATTGACCGTCGTGGTCGTTTTTCCGACGCCGCCTTTTTGGTTGACAACCGCCACAACCTTGCCCATGCAACTCACCCCTTTTGTTTGCGTAACACTATACTATCACACTTTTTACCGATAGAAAAGAGAAATTTGCAGATTTTTGCTCAAATTTTGAAAATGTTTCATGTGAAACATCGTTTTTCAACGTTAGCATTGTCATCGTGCCGTCGTTTCACGTGAAACGGTTCGCACTCTTTCCTTTCTGCGCCTCCCGGAAAACGTTTCACGTGAAACAACGAACATTTGTTCTTTTTTGGAGTTTGCCGCTTTTGAGGAAAAACCGCACAGCGCTCTCCCGAGCGCTGCGCGGTTTTACAGGCTATTTAGTACAAGTTTCGCAGATATTTATACGCGAACTTTTTGGGCTTTGACAAGCCCGCGTAAACGGCATGCGAGTAGTTGCGCAAATTGCCAAGGGCCTCGTTTGCCTCCTCCAACGTAGCAGGGGAGGGGGAATAGGTGTGTTTCAAGAGTACTTCTAAAACATGTTCAAACGAGCTTTTTGTAATATACCGATTGGTACTTTCCATTTGCGCAGCAAATGTTGCGTGATCGTAAATGTTGTCAACCGCAACGTTTTGATATTTCGCCAAGGCAACAAGCCATTTGTAGGCGTATTTCATCTTTTTGTGGACGTTACGCGAGGTGTATATCCGCCGTTTTGCCACCGCCAAAACAAGAGTACGCACGCAGAACGCCACAACGATCGCAGCAAACGCAATCGGCACAAGCGCCCACAACCACGCCATGGATTTGGGTTCAAACGGTTCCTCAGGGACTTCGTTCTCAACTTCATCTTCGACGATTTCAAAATCCGTTTGCTGGTCTTCCTCAGGCTCTTCGGGCGTTACCGGTTCGGGCTCATCAAGCTCCGGCGGCTGAGGGGCGCTGAAATCCCCGCTCCAATAGCCGGGTGTTACTTCCACCGGAATCCAGCCGTACGTGTCGTCAAACACCTCGACCCACGCGTGCGCATACAAGTCGGTAATATCGATAGTCTTGTATTCCAGCACACGGTCCGAATCCGCGTTGTTAAACGCTTGGGCGGGAATGTAATACCCCTCAACGTAGCGTGCGGGATATCCTCTTGCTTGCAACAGCACCGTGGCAGCGGTCGCATAGTGCGTGCTGTATCCGACGTTGGTATTAAACAAGAAGTTTTCTACAAAATCGACGTCCTTGGGGCACTTGCCGCACAGGAAGGAGTGTTCCGTGTTTTGTTCAAGATACGGGCGCAGGGCATTTAAGTATTCGTATTTGTTCGAAGCCTCAAAGCTCATCGCCAACGCCTGAACTTTTTCGGTAACCTCCGACTTGACGTATTCACGATTGACAAACTCCTTATATTTGGTAAACGCTGCTTGAAAATCCGCCGTTTTATACACAACAGAATCGGCAACCATATACAGATAACTCTCCGAAAGATACGCGGGGTAGGTGTAGCGAGCGTTGTCAAGCGGGGCAACGTAACTGTCGTAGAACGATGTAAAATCAGCCGTGAAGCTGGCGTAATACGGCGCATACGTATACGCTTTTTTACGTCGGAAATTACTCAGCGTAACATCCGAGAAAAAGTCGCCCTTAAATTTGGGGTTACTGGTCATCAAGCGACCCGTAGCATCACCCATCAGATAGCCGGACTCGGCAAATTCGTCAAACAGGGCTTGATACGGTTCATAGTCGGCCTGATTCCAACAGTTGTCCTTATAAGCAGCGGCAGTATACCCCTTTAACTTTATCGGTTCTTTCGTCGACGCGATAGTTGTTTCCATGGTAATATAATGCCTGTTTTTAACAACGCGGTTCCCAACCTCATAGAGCTTTCCCTCTTTGAGGCTTCCGTCGCGGTCCTTGCCGGTAATATAATCTACAAAATCCGCAAACGCATACTTGGTATCGTGCCGTAATTTGTCAATGTTTTCGGCGCGGCTAAACCCGATCGCGCTGAGATACGCCGTTACCCCGCTAAACAAAACGACCACCATGGCAGCGACGACGATTGCCACTCCTGCAAATTTCTGTTTGTTGCCGCCAACCGCCACTTTTTGCTTTTCACCGTTGGAACGGCGCATCTTTATCTTCGGATTTGCTGCTCTCGAAACCGTGAGCGCCGCCGCCCAAGATGCCAGCATGAGCGAAAAATACAGGTAGTGGGGGACAGCGCCAAAGGCTGCACCAATCTCAAAAAACGGAAAAGTCAAGAGAAAAATCGCAATAAAGCTTTGCTTTACCACCGTAAAATAACTGATCGCCGAGCACAGCACCAACGACAGCAAAACGGTGACCGTGTTGGCGAGATACACAAAACCGTCTTGCCATTTGTAGGTCGGCTTCACCGCCTCCCAGTACATAAACTTACTGATAGTGGCTCTTGATTGATCAAAAATAATAACGGCGCCTTTTGAAACATCCTTAAAGAACAACAGCACGATAAGGCCCGTCAAAACCACCGCGCCCACCATAACCAAGGCGCGCCACTTTTTAACGAGCTTATACAAAACCGTATACGCGACCGAAAACACCGCAATAAACGATATAATAATACCCGGTGTCACCGTAAAATCCAAAATAGTCGCAAAGGTCATAATCGCGCCAACAGACGCCAGCATGGTAAGGAGGGTGAGCACCATCTCGTTAAAGAACGGTACTCTTACCCGCTCGTTAACGTCAGCCCGATAGGAGACCGACACACCGTTGTTAGCGGAAAGATTACGTTTGTTTCTCATGGCAACTCCTATAAAACCGCGTCATTAAGGCACGAAACGATGGCGTTTTTCTTCACAGAAATACAGTTAAGCCCTTCTCCGCCGATCTCACTGCAAACGGTATTCTCGCCCACAACGTTGATCACCGTGTGAAGCAATGCTTCGTTTTTATCGGCAGACAACACGTTGCAGCGTTCCGCCGTCACGTTCGCGGAAACATAAACGACGTGTGACATGTTCTGTTGCAATTCGGGGTCCATACGCGCCAGCACAGGCTTGTTATAGTACGTTGACGTGTTGAAGATCTCACCAAACACGGAATAGAGATCATCCAAATCGCCTATCTTTTGCACGCACACCTTATCCGCCTCGGCATTGTAATAGCCGATAGCATGCAGTGTTTTGCGCTCTACTAACGTGTGCGAAAGGGAAAAAGCGATCTCCAAAACCGCGTCAATAAGATCAAGGTTGGCTTCGTCGCCTTCGTCAAAAACAAGCTCGGGCAAGATCAAAACCGCTTCGTTTATCGGCAAGCTGTAATCTTTGACCATATAGCTGTCTTGCTTTGAGCTTAATTTCCAATGAATACGGCTGAGTTTATCACCGTCAACGTACTCACGAATGGCAAACACTTCTGCCGGATCGTCCCCCGACTTATGCTGAGAATACAGATTCGTCTCGCTGGCGGTATAGGTGTTTTTGCGCAGCGTCGGTTCAATGGAGTGAATCCGCGGCAAAAAAGAAATCGAAAACCGTTTTTTCATTCGGACGGGAAGGGAAAACACACCAAAATAATCGAGCACACGCGCTTTTTTGAAGAAAACGTCGACTTTTCCCGCATGACGTGATCGAACCTCGATTTTATAGCGGTTTTTCGAAAGCGGCGGCGCAAAAAACTGAAACTCACCGACGTCATTATGCTTAAAGAAAGCGTTTTTGTAGTTCGCAAGCACGGTTATTTGCGAAACGGGCAGCAGGGAATAGTTGGCTATCACAAGCGATATCGTTGCCGTTTCCTCGTTGGAATACACCGTCCGCTCCGCTTCCACGTGGATGCGGATACCCAAACGCATGAAAACGGTAATAATAAACAAGAGAAGCGGTATCGCCAGAATAACCAAAAACAAAACCAGTGCGAGCATATCACGGTAAAGGATGAAAAACACACCCGAAACAACCGCAACCGCCAAATAGATAAGCTTTTCTTTTGTCATTTGCTCGCTTCCTTATGCCATCTTCGGTACGGGAACCTTTTCAAGCACGCTTGTCAAGATATCATCGACCGAAAGGCCGGAAATTTTCGCTTTGGGACTCAACACGATTCGGTGAGCCGCCACGTCACGGAATATGTACGCAATATCATCGGGAATTACGAAATCTCTGCCACGCAGGAAGGCGACGGCACGCGACACTCTGGCAAGGGTAAGCGTTCCGCGCGGACTAAGCCCAAGCTTGAACATTTCGTTTTTGCGGGTCTCATCTGCGATCGCGGCAATATAATTGTATATCTTGTCGTGCATATAAACACGTTTTACTGTCTCGCGCATCGCCTTGATATCGTCTTTGTCCGCAACAGCCTGTACCGATTCCAGCGGGTTTTTATCCTGCCGATTTTTCAAAATGGCCACCTCGTCCGCGACAGAGGGGTACCCCATGGAAACGCACAGCATAAAACGGTCGAGCTGTGAATCGGGCAGCATTTGCGTGCCGACGGAGCCGATCGGATTTTCCGTAGCGATAACGACGTACGGATCGGGCAACGGATGCACCACACCGTCGACGGTGATCTTACCTTCTTCCATCAACTCCAAAAGGGCCGACTGCGTTTTCGACGACGTTCTGTTGATCTCATCGGCAAGGAACAGATTACAGAACGCAACGCCCTCTTTATACTGAAACGCATCCGTTTTCTTGTCATAGATCGTAAAGCCCGTCACGTCGGTAGGCAAAACGTCGGGCGTGAATTGCAAGCGGTGATAGTCCATGCTCGTCGCGCGGGAAAACGCAAGCGCCAACGTTGTTTTGCCGACACCGGGAATATCGTCAAGCAAAACGTGTCCGCCCGCCAACGTTGCGGCAAGAATCTTGTTAATCACCTCATCTTTTCCCAAAACGACGGTTTTGATCTGCTCCTGAATGTCAAGAGCAAGCTGATAATAATTCTTTCCCATGATAATTCTCCTTGTACACACAAAATACAGACAAATAATTTTATCATGAACTGAGAAAAAAGGCAATATTTTTCGTCGCGGTCTTAATGTAAAAAGAGAACCCCACGTCAGTAATTGACGTGGGGTTCTGAAAATGCTTATTCGTTGTAGAGCGCTTGCAGTTTGAGCAAGTGATCGTAACGTTTCATCGCAGCCGCTTCGGCTTCGGTGAACAGCGCCTCGGCACGCTCGGGGAAGGAGCGAGTCAGCGAGGAATAACGCGCTTCGTTCATGATGAAGTCACGATAGCTGGTGGACGGCTCCTTGCTGTCGATAACAAACTTCTTGTCAGCAGCAGGATTGAAGCGGAACATGTTCCAGTAACCGCAATCCACAGCCTTCTTCATCTCGGCCTGGCAGTTGACCATGCCGCCCTTGATGCTGTGCATCTCGCAGGGCGCATAGCCGATGATCAGGGACGGGCCCGGATACGCTTCGGCTTCCGCGATCGCTTTGATGGTCTGATTCATATCAGCACCCATCGCGATCTGAGCAACGTACACGTAGCCATAGGACATCGCGATCTCGGCAAGGCTCTTCTTGGCGATCGCCTTACCGGCAGCCGCGAACTGAGCAACCTGACCGATCTGGGAAGCCTTGGAGGCCTGACCGCCGGTGTTGGAGTACACCTCGGTATCGAAGACCATGATGTTGATATCTTCGCCGGAAGCGAGGACGTGGTCCACACCACCGAAACCGATATCGTATGCCCAACCGTCACCGCCGAATACCCAGACGGACTTCTTGGACAGATACTCTTTCTTCTCCAGAACAGCCGGAGCAGTCGGGCAACCCTCTGCCGCCGCTTTCTCGAGCTCGGCAACCAACGCCTTGGTGGCCTTGGTGTTCTCAGCACCGTTGTTGACGGTGTTCAGGTAAGCTTCAGCAGCTGCCTTGAACTCCTCGGATGCTTTTTCGGATTTCGCCATTTCCTCAACCTGCTCGATCAAGCTGGCGCGGATGGCTTTCTGGCCGAGGTACATACCGAAGCCGTGCTCGGCGTTGTCCTCGAACAAGGAGTTCGCCCATGCAGGACCGTGACCTTCCTTGTTGACGGTATACGGCGAAGTAGCCGCAGGGCCGCCCCAGATGGAAGAACAACCGGTGGCGTTCGAAATATACATTCTGTCACCAAACAACTGGGTGATCAAGCGAGCATACGCGGTTTCGGCGCAACCTGCGCAGGAACCGGAGAACTCGAGCAAGGGCTGCTTGTACTGGCTGCTGATAACGGTGTTGCCCTGGATTTCCGGTTTCTCGGAAACCTTAGCCACACAGTAATCGAACACTTCCTGCTGCGCATCCTGCGACTCGCGGGATACCATCTTCAAGGAGTTGGTCGGGCAAACGCCGACGCAGACGCCGCAACCCATACAATCCATCGGCGATACCGCCATGGTGTAGGTGTAGTTGGTCTTGATAACCGGCTTCGGAGCCTTCTTCGTAGCTTCCGGAGCAGCCGCCACTTCCTCCTCGTTCAACGCGAAGGGACGAATGGTCGCGTGCGGGCAAACGAAAGCGCACTTGTTACATTTTGCACAAGTGGTCGGATCCCATTCGGGAACGAGAACGGCAACAGCGCGCTTCTCGTAAGCGGAAGCACCGTGCTCGAAGGTGCCGTCAGCGTGATCCACAAACGCGGAAACCGGCAGGGAATCGCCGTCCATCTTGCCAACGGGTTTCATGATGGTGTCAACCATCTTGACCAGCTTGGCGGGACCGTTCTCGACCACGGCAGCGGCCGTATCCTCGGCATTCGCCCAGTCAGCCGGTACGTCGATCTTCACAAACGCGGTAGCGCCGGCGTCGATCGCCTTGTGGTTCATTTCGACAACGTCCATACCCTTCTTGGAATAGGACTTGGTTGCCGCTTCCTTCATATAACGGATCGCATCTTCCTGCGGCATAACGTTTGCCAACGTGAAGAACGCAGACTGCAGAATGGTGTTGGTGCGTTTGCCCATGCCGATCTGCATCGCGAGATCGATCGCGTTGATGGTGTAGAGCTGCACGTTGTTTTTCGCAATGTAGCGCTTGGTCTCGGCATCGAGATGCTCGGCAAGCTCCTCCGGCGTCCACTGGCAGTTGATCATGAAGACACCGCCGGGTTTAACGTCGTTAACCATCTTGTAGCCCTTGATAACATAGGACGGGTTGTGGCAAGCCACGAAGTCCGCCTTGTTGATGTAGTACGGGCTCTTGATCGGCTGATCACCGAAACGCAAGTGCGAAATGGTAATACCGCCGGTCTTCTTGGAGTCATACTGGAAGTATGCCTGCACATATTTGTCGGTGTGGTCACCAATGATTTTAATGGAGTTCTTGTTGGCACCGACAGTACCGTCGCCGCCCAGACCCCAGAACTTACATTCAATGGTACCTTCTGCCGCCGTGTTGGGAGCAACCTCCTCAGGCAGGGACAGACCGGTCACGTCGTCAACGATACCCATGGTGAACTGCGCCTTGGGAGCATCTTTTTCGAGTTCCTTATACACCGCGAACAGGCTGGAAGGCGGGGTATCCTTGGAACCCAGACCGTAACGACCACCGATAACTTTAATATCAGTACGTCCCTGTGCGGTCAATGCCGCCACAACGTCGAGGAACAACGGCTCGCCGTGCGCGCCGGGCTCCTTGGTTCTGTCAAGAACCGCAATCTTCTTCACCGAAGCGGGGATGGCTTTCGCCAGATGCTCAGCGGAGAACGGACGGTACAAACGCACCTTGATCAAACCGACTTTTTCGCCGGCGGCGGTCAAATAATCGATCACTTCTTCCGCCACGTCGCAAACCGAACCCATCGCGATAATCACGCGCTCAGCATCGGGTGCGCCATAGTAGTTGAACAGCTGATAATCGGTACCGAGCTTCGCGTTGACCTTGCCCATGTACTCTTCAACGATACCGGGAATCGCATCATAGTACTTGTTGCAAGCCTCACGATGCTGGAAGAAGATATCGCCGTTTTCGTGAGAACCGCGCATAACCGGATGCTCCGGATTGAGAGCGCGTTTGCGGAACGCGGCAACCGCGTCCATATCGCACATCTCTTTGAGATCGTCAAAATCCCAAACCTGGATTTTCTGGATCTCGTGAGAGGTGCGGAAGCCGTCAAAGAAGTTGATGAACGGCACACGGCCCTTGATGGTCGCCAAGTGAGCCACCGCACCGAGATCCATAACTTCCTGCGGATTAGATTCCGCGAGCATCGCGAAACCGGTCTGACGGCAAGCATACACATCGGAATGATCACCGAAAATGTTCAACGCATGCGAAGCAACGCAACGAGCCGACACGTGGAAGACGGAGGGCAACAACTCACCCGCGATCTTATACATGTTCGGGATCATCAACAGAAGACCCTGCGAAGCTGTGTAGGTGGTCGTCAATGCACCCGCGTTGAGCGAGCCGTGTACGGTACCGGCGGCACCGGCCTCCGACTGCATCTCCGACACCTTGACCGTCGTGCCGAAAATGTTTTTCAGACCGGCGGCTGCCCATTGGTCAACGTAGTCGGCCATGGGGCTGGACGGGGTGATCGGGTAGATACCCGCTACCTCGGTAAACGCATAGGATACGTGTGCCGCGGCGTTGTTACCGTCCATGGTTTTGAACTTTCTTGCCATGAATATTTCCTCCCTTTTAGGATAATGCATAAGGTTTTATATACCACCGCATATCATAACATAGATTTTCGCTCGTGTAAAGTGTAAGCGACGGATTTTCTGATATTTTTTAACGTACTTTGGAGGAAAAAACGCCTATTATTGGCACAAAATTTGACAAATCACAGTATGTGCGGTATAGTGTGTATGTATTCATATTTTGAAAGGGGAAAATTCAAACCATGTCTGACCCTGCGTCTGACGGTAATTTATCAAACACTCCGTCTAATTTCTGGAAAGCGATGTCCCGCCTGGTCACGCGCCGCCGCAATGTCACGGAAGAAGATATCCGTGAGCTGGTGGATGCCGGCGAAGAAAAAGGTGTTATTGAGGAATCCCAAAAGGATATGATTAACAACATCTTTGAATTTAGTGAAATGACCGCAGAGGATATTATGACACCTCGCACCGACGTGGAAGCCGTCGACGTGGAGGATTCTGTACAAGATGCTCTCGCGATCAGCATTGAAAAAGGGTTTTCCCGCGTGCCGATCTACGAAGAAGACCTCGACCACGTGATCGGCATCCTGCACATTAAAGACCTGCTCCCGTACGTAGGCAAACCGATCCCTTCGGATCTCACCTTACGCTCGCTGATGCACAAGGCACATTTCGTGCCCGGTTCCAAACGTTGTGACGACTTGTTCGCGGAAATGACCGAAAAACACATTCAACTCGCCATGGCGGTGGATGAATACGGCGGTCTTGCCGGTATCGTGTCAATGGAAGATCTGCTCGAATCCATCGTGGGCAGTATTCAGGATGAATACGACAATGAGGAAGAAGAAGTCAAGCAGACCGGCGAAAACACCTTTGAGGTAGACGGTTCCATGGCAATCGACGAAGTCGGCGAGTTGCTTGGCGTCGAGTTCCCGGAGGGCGATTACGACACGCTTGCCGGATTCCTCATCGATCAACTGGGGCGCATTCCCACCGAAGAGGAACACGCAACCGTTCTGTTTGAAAACGTCGAGTTAACCGTTCTCAAAATGGACGAGCGTCGTATCGAACTGGTGCATATCAAAAAAACAGAAACCACGGAAGAATAGTAAAACCGCCCGCTGTTTGACAGCGGGCGGTTTTTTATCCCTTTTCGCGCCGAGCAATGAAAAACGTACCGAAAAACACGGCAGCGCCGACAAGCACGATGGTCGGCCCCGTCGCAAACGCGTTCAGATACGATACGAGCAACCCCAGCAAACCGGAAAACAGAGAAAAGAGCAGCGCTAAAAGCACGTAACTGCGCAACCCTTTGGCAACGTTACGCGCCGCAGCCGCGGGTAGGATCAACATCGCGTTGATAAGAAGCAACCCCACCAACCGTACCGATAACATCACCACCGCCGCCATGACCACGACGAATAAATTGTCGAGCCATACCGTTGAAAGGCCTTTGCTTTTGGCAAGCGACGGGCTGAGTGACACGGCGAAAAAGCCGTTAAAGCACAGCACCCAAACGATCACAACCGCAAGTAAGGTGCCTGCCAATATCCACAATTGCGTATCGGTGATGGATAAAATATCTCCGATAAGCAAACTTTGATACCCCGAAAAGCTGCTGTTTTTCGAAAGCAACACCAATCCCAGCGCCAATCCGCAAGAAGCGAACACACTGATAACCGTATCGGTGGACGACAGGCGCGAATGACGAACCGCATTCATTAACAACGCAAATACGATGGCAAAGATCAACATCGCGGGGCTGGGATCTGCCAATCCAAACAAGAACCCGACCGCGGCACCCGTCAGCGCCGAGTGACCGAGCGCATCGGAGAAAAACGCCATGCCGTTGTTGACCACCAGCGTACCGAGCAGCGAAAACAACGGCATCATCAGCAACACAGCCAGTAAGGCGCGACGCATAAAATCATAGGTAAACAGATCGCCGATGGCTTGTATCATCGCGCATCACCTCCCGCAAACGCCTTGTGAAACGCCTCGGTGGCAAACACCTCGTCGGGTGATGCAAACGCTTGAACCGTTTTATCCAACAAAACGACTTTATCCGCGTGTCGGCGCACAAACTCCAAATCATGAGAAACGAGCAAGATCACCATATCCTCCTGCTCTTTTAACTGCTGCAACAAATCGTAAAACTCGGCAAGGCCGCTACTGTCTACGCCCGATACCGGCTCGTCCAAAATGAGCAAGTCGGGTGTCGGCAGGGTGGCGGCAGAAAGCAGTACCCGTTGCAGTTCACCGCCGGACAACCGTCCGATCGGCTGATCAAGCAACTCTGCGGCGCGAAAACGCGCAAGATGCGCACGAAACGTTTCCACCGTTTTTCGACGTTTAGGGAAAAACGCCGGATACCCCTCCGTCAACGACAACAGCATATCATACACCGATGCGGGTGTATTTCGGTCGATGGAAAGTGCTTGCGGCACGTATCCGATGCGTGGTTTCCCGCCCACAACGGGAGTGCCGTTATGACCGGAAAACTCCACACTGCCGCCATGCGGGATCTCCCCCAAAAGCGCTTTGAGCAACGTCGTTTTTCCCGCACCGTTGCGACCGATGATAGCGGTCAACTCTCCGCAATGCACGTGTAAGTTAACGTCTTTCAGCAAGGTGTGTCCATCCGCTTGCACGTCAATATGTGAAATCTTCAAGCAGTGCAACCCGCACGAACTCATGTCGCCGCCTCCTTTAACGCGTTGATGTTTTGTTGCATGGCAACCAGCCACGCATCCTTTGCCGCCACCCCGCTTATCGGTTTCACGGCACTATCCCACCGCACGATTGCCGCCTTGTCGGCATAACCCGCCAGAGACTCATACAGCACGGGGTATTGTTTGTCATAGAGAAGCAATACCGCTTTCCCTTTCAGCGCATCTGCTATCTCCGTCAACTCGGCAGCAGACGCGATCGCCTCCTCGCCAAGAGGAATGGTGCCAACCGTTTCAAGATGAATCGCCCTTGCCGCATATGCCACCGACTCATGGAAAAGCAAGGCGTGAGAAAAGGGGAGACTGGTTTCACTCAACTGTTGCTCCACCGCCGCAATTTTTTCCAAATACGCTTCGGCGTTGGCGGTATATTCCGCCGCATGGGCGGGATCTGCCGCGCACAATCCGTCACGCACGCGCTTCACTTGCTCGGCATAGAGAGCAGGGTCCACCCATAAATGCGCATTCACACTGTGGTCGTGGCCGTGGTCATGGTCGTGATCAGGTTCTTCACAGCTCAGCAGGTCAAGTCCTGCGGATGTATCAATCACGGTAAGTCCCGGTAAGGATTTTTGTGCGGCTTCTAAGAACGATTCCATCCCGCCGCCGTTTTGTATCAGCACGTCCGCCTCGCCAAGTGCGGCGCGTTCGGCAGGGGAAAGCTGATAATCGTGCAGGCAGCCCGTCTGAGGTCCGGTAAGGCAGGAAACCGTAACACCGTCGCACGCGCCGACCACGTTCAGCGCCGCGGTATACAGCGGATAAAAACTCGCCACCACCGACAGGTCGTCGGTATTTTGGGATGGTTTTACGCCGAGCACGGCGGTTATTCCCAACGAAATGATCGTAATAACACAAAGCAAAATCAGCACTTTGCCGTATCTCGTCTTCACAGTCTCCCTCCTTCTGTTTGTTTAATAAAATGGTACGGCTTTCCACCGAAGTTGTCAAGAAAATTCTTGTCAGATGAGCAAAAGTGCTGTATACTTATATTAAGTATGGAACGAAGGGGGAGAGCGTATGAACTGGACGTTACCGGACGGGTCTGTTTTTGCAGGCAATTCGGCGGCAAAAGCTCTGCTTTCCTCCCGCTTGGATGCCGGCGCATTTCCGCACGCCATCCTTTTGGAAGGGCCTGTGGGAAGCGGTCGCCGCACCTTGGCGCGGCAGCTCGCCGCGGCGGCGGTCTGTCGTTCCGGGGGTGAAAAGCCTTGCGGCGGTTGCCCTGCTTGTCACAAAGCCTTTTCGGGTAATCATCCCGACATTACCGAAATCGGCGGTGGGGGAGAAGCGCGCTCATTTCATATTGACGTCGTACGCGAATTGCGGGAAGAAGTCTACGTGCGACCGAACGAAGCATCGGTGCGCGTCTTTATTCTGTGTGACGTGCAAAACATGACCGAGCAGGCGCAAAACTCCTTGCTCAAAGTGTTGGAAGAACCACCCCCGCACGTGCGCTTTATTCTGACCTGCGAGCAACGTTCCCAGTTGCTTGAAACCGTACGTTCGCGCGTGTTTGCCGTACCGCTCGGCGCCGTATCCGCAGAAGAAGCGGTCGCTGTGTTGCGCCGTCGCTTACCCAACGTGGCAGACGAGGAACTTTCCCGCGCCGCATCGCTGTGGGGCGGCATCATCGGGCAGGCGCTCGACGGATTATCAGACGGCTCGTACAAGGAAATCTTAGAGCTCTTGCCGTCCATCGCCTCTGCCGTTACCGCCCCCACCGAGTTGTCGTTGCTGACCGCCACGGCACCGCTCGAAAAGCAAAAAGATCGTGTGTCGGCGGTGCTCAGCGGCCTCAAACTCATTTTCCGCGATGCACTGGTCGCCAAAGTCGGTCACACGGCATTTTTGGGCACTTCCTCGGAAACAGCCAAAGCGCTTTCGCGCTCGCTGACGCGGGGGCAACTGTTGGCATTGATTACCGTAATTGAAGAACTGCAAACGGCACGGTTCTTTAACATGAACCATACGTTATTTTTAACCATTTTCTGTGCGCGTCTCAGACGTGCCGCAGGACGATAGGAAGGAGTCGCTATGACCAATATTATCGGTGTTCGCTTTAAGAACATGGGAAAAGTGTATTATTTCGCCTCCGCGGGGCACCTCTTCCGCAAGGGCGATCACGCCATCGTGGAAACCTCCCGCGGTTTGGAATGCGGTGAGGTCGTGATGGAGAATCGCGACATGGAGGATTCCGAAATCATTCAGCCGCTCAAAGCCGTCGTGCGTCCGGCAACGGAGGACGACGTGCGCCATGCTAAGGAAAATGCAGAAAAGGAAGTGCAAGCGCTTAAACTGTGTGAAGAACGCATCGCGGCACACAAACTGGAAATGAAGCTCATCAGCGCGGAATATGCCTTCGATAATTCCAAAATCCTCTTTTATTTTACCGCCGAGGGACGCGTGGATTTCCGCAACCTTGTCAAAGACCTCGCGGGCTTGTTCCACACCCGCATCGAGTTGCGGCAGATCGGCGTGCGCGACGAAGCCAAAATGCTCGGCGGACTCGGCATCTGCGGCAGACCGCTGTGTTGTGCCCAATTCTTGCCCGATTTCCAACCGGTATCCATCAAGATGGCAAAAGAACAGGGCTTATCTCTCAACCCCACCAAAATCTCGGGATCTTGCGGCAGATTGATGTGCTGCTTAAAATATGAGCAGGATACCTATTCTTCACTCATCAAAGTAACGCCCAAGCAGGGTGCTCTTGTCAACACACCCGAGGGGCGCGGCACGGTGGTTGAAGTCAATATCCTTTCGGGCAACTTGAAAGTGCGTCTGGAAAAGGCTCCGGATTCGCCCCCCGTTTCATTGCACCGCGACGATATCAAAGTCATCAAGGATGGCAAGAACAACAAACCGGAGAAAAAAGAACAGGAAGAGTTACAGGAGCTTGAATAACGATGGAATGGTATGTGATAGCAGCTCTGTTGGTGTTGGTAATTGTCCTGCAAATTTTATTGCTCATCCGTAAGCCAAAAACCGATTCCCGCGAACACTTAGAGGAATCGGAACGGCGCCTGCGCGACGAGGTGCGCAGCACTCGTCAGGAACTCAGCGGCGCGTTAAAGGAAATGAATCAGGCCATCACCGAGGGGCAAAAGGAATCTCTAAGGGTCTCCGGTGAGCATCAAGAAAAATTAAACGCAACCCTCACCACCGCCGTACGCGGATTGCAGGAAAGCAATGAAAAAAAGCTCGATCAAATGCGAGAAACCGTGGATGAAAAGCTGCAAAGCACGTTGACAAAACGGTTGGATTCCAGCTTTAAGACGGTTGGCGAACAGCTACAAAGCGTGTATAAATCGCTCGGTGAGATGAAAGAACTCGCCAGCGGTGTCAGCGATCTGCAACGCGTGCTCACAAACGTAAAAGCGCGCGGCACCTGGGCAGAAGTTCAACTCGGCAACATTTTGGAACAAACACTCACCGCCGAGCAATACGCACAAAACGTCTCCATTCGCGGCAACCGCGAGCAGGTGGAATTTGCGGTCAAGATCCCGTCACGCGACGAGGACGGCACCTATATCTGGTTGCCCATCGACTCCAAGTTCCCGCAAGAAGATTACGCGCGCTTGGTGGATGCGGCGGAAAAAGCCGATAAAGACGCGGCGGATGCGGCAACCAAAGCCCTTGAACGCACCATCCGCAACGAGGCAAAAACCATTGCTGATCTGTATATCGACGTGCCGAAAACCACCGACTTTGCCATCATGTTCTTACCGACCGAGGGCTTGTACGCCGAAGTGTTACGTCGCCCGGGGTTGGCGGAAGAATTACAGAACAAACACCGCATCATGGTGTGCGGTCCCACCACCATCACCGCATTCCTAAACACCCTACGCATCGGTTTCCGCACGGTGGCACTCGACAAGCGCGCCGCTGAGGTGTGGAAAGTGCTGGGCGCGGTGAAAACTCAGTACGACAAATTCGAGGGTCTTTTGGAAAAAGCCAAAAGGAAAGTGGACGAGGCAGGCAACGTGCTGGACGATGCCCGCCGCCGCAACAGCATCATCCTCAAAAATCTGCGCAACGTGGAAGGCGTCGAAGCCGCCGAGGCAGACGATCTCCTCACGTTGCCACCCATCGAAACCGAATAAACAGATTAAAGAGCGCCTCGCTCAATTGAGCGATGCGCTTTTTTGTTTCTTTTTATTTTATCAAACTCTGTCCGTCCATCTCGGCGGGTTGTTCCAAACCGAGGATTTGGAGCATGGTAGGAGCAATATCGCACAGACGACCGCCGTCGGTGCGCAGCTCGCACGGATGACCAACAACACAGAACGGAACGGGGTAGGTAGTGTGTGCCGTAAACGGCGAAACGCCGTCGTCTTCCAGCATCTTATCCGCGTTGCCGTGGTCGGCGGTGATGAGTGCCACGCCGCCCATTTCCAGCACAGCATCCACCGTTTTGCCGACGCAAGTATCCACCGCTTCCACCGCCGCTTTTGCTGCATCAAACACACCGGTATGTCCAACCATGTCGCAGTTGGCGTAGTTCAGGATGATCACGTCGTATTTACCGGAACGAATACGCTCGACCACCGCATCACACACAGGGTAAGCGCTCATTTCGGGTTGCAGGTCGTAGGTCGCGACCTTGGGAGAGTTGATCAGTACGCGATCCTCGCCCTCAAACTCGCGCTCTACACCGCCGTTGAAGAAGAAGGTTACGTGCGCGTATTTCTCGGTCTCCGCAATGCGCAACTGCGTCATGCCGTTCTTACCAAGATATTCACCCAGCGTGTTGTTAAGCGACTGCGGACGGAACGCAACGTCGACGTTCGGCATGGTCGCATCGTACTGCGTCATGCACACGTAGGTAAGCGGGAAGAACCCGTTTTTACGTTCAAAACCGACAAACTCCGGATCCACAAAGGTGCGGGTGATCTCCCGCGCACGGTCGGGACGGAAATTGAAGAACACCACGCTGTCGCCCGCTTTGATCTTGCCGTTTTCATCGCATACCGCGGGAACGACAAACTCGTCGGTCACACCCTCGTCATACGATTTTGCCATCACGTCCACGGCGTCGGCATTTTTCACACCCTCGCCGTACACCATCGCGGCATACGCTTTTTCCACGCGCTCCCAACGATTATCACGGTCCATCGCATAGTAACGACCCATCACGGTGGCGATACTGCCGACACCGATCTCTTTCATCTGTGCCTGCAACTGCGCCACGAACTCTTTACCCGATGTCGGCGGCACGTCGCGACCGTCCATTAAGCAATGCACGAACACGTTATCAACGCCGGACTTTTTCGCCATCTCCACCAACCCATACAGATGGGTCAAGTGGCTGTGCACACCGCCGTCGGACAAAAGCCCGATAAGATGCAGCGCTTTGTCGCCTTTTGCATTCTCCATCGCGTTTTTGAGAGCGGCATTCCGGAAGAAATCGCCGTCTTTAATCGATTTGGTAATGCGGGTCAATTCCTGATAGACCACACGACCGGCACCGATGTTGGTATGACCGACCTCGCTGTTACCCATTTGTCCGTCCGGCAGACCAACGTCCATACCGGAAGCACCGATAGCAGTAAACGGATTTTCAGCAAAGATCTTGGAAAGGTTCGGGGTAGCGGCGGCTTTGATGGCATTGCCCATCACAGCGTCGTTCAAGCCGAAACCGTCCATAATAATCAACACTAATGGTTTTTTCATCATATTCTCCCTCATTACATGGGCGCAAGATTTTTAACAAACCTTGCGCCCACTGTTGAAAACGTAACTTATTTCGCCGCCGCAACGATGGTAGCAAAGTCTGCGGGCTTCAGCGAAGCGCCGCCGATCAAACCGCCGTCAACGTCGGACTGTGCAAGCAGCTCTGCCGCGTTTGCCGCGTTCATGGAACCACCGTACTGAATGGTGACCGCTTTTGCGGCATCCGCGTTATACAAGCCGGCAATCACGTCACGGATCTGAGCGCAGACCTCGTTTGCCTGCTCAGCCGTAGCGGTGCGGCCGGTACCAATCGCCCAAACCGGCTCATACGCGATGATCACGCGTGCGAGTTCTTCCTCAGACACACCGCCGAGCGCGACTTTCGTCTGCATGGCAACGATCTCGCCGGTGATGCCCTGCTCACGCTGTTCCAGATACTCGCCCACGCACAGGATCACGGTCAGACCCGCATCCAACGCGGCGCGCATACGCTTCTGAACGGTAACGTCGGTATCGCCGAAATAGGTGCGGCGCTCGCTGTGACCTAAGATCACGTAACCGACCTTCATCGCTTTCAGCATTTCAGCGGAGATCTCGCCGGTGTACGCACCGGATTTCTCCCAGTGACAGTTCTGAGCGGCAACGCCGATCTTGCTGCCTTTAACAGCTTCCAAGGCAGCCGGCAGATCCACAAACGGAACACCGACAACCACGTCACAGGTCGCGTCTGCAACCAATGGTTTGATCGCCTCGATCAATTCCACAGCTTCTGCGGGGGTCTTGTTCATTTTCCAGTTACCCGCAATAACATACTTACCCATACTATTCTTCCTATCCTTTCTCGGATTATTTATCACTCATTGCCACAATGCCGGGAAGCTCTTTGCCCTCTAAAAATTCCAAAGAAGCGCCGCCACCGGTGGAAATATGACTCATCTTATCACCGAAGCCCAAGGTGTTCACAGCCGCCGCGGAGTCGCCGCCGCCGATGATGGTGGTGGCATCCGTTTCAGCAAGTGCTTTGGCAACCGCAATGGTACCTTCCGCCAAAATGGGGTTCTCAAACACGCCCATCGGGCCGTTCCACACGACCGTCTTAGCGGATTTCACTTCGTTTGCAAACAATTCAGCCGTTTTCGGACCGATATCCAAGCTCATCATGTCAGCCGGGATCGCATCCGCCGCAACTACTTCAACGTCGATCGGACCGTCGATCGGATCGGGGAAGGCTTTGGCAATCTTGCAATCGACCGGAAGCAACAGCTTCACGCCTTTCTGCTCAGCACGCGCGAGCATCTCACGACAATACTCGATCTTCTCGTTGTCGAGCAGAGAAGTGCCGACCGAATACCCCTTCGCCGCAAGGAAGGTGTACGCCATACCGCCGCCGATGATAAGGGTATCGGCTTTGTTCAGCAGGTTCTCGATAACGTTCAGCTTGTCCGCCACTTTCGCACCGCCCAAGATGGTAACGAACGGGCGAACCGGATTTTCCACCGCGTTGCCGAGGAACTCGATCTCTTTTGCCATCAGGTAACCGTTGGCGGACTCTTCCACGTAGGATGCCACACCGACGGTGGAGCAGTGAGCGCGGTGTGCCGCACCGAACGCGTCGTTAACAAACAGATCGCACAACGAAGCCAGCTCTTTGGAGAACGCTTCACCGTTCTTGGTTTCCTCTGCACGATAGCGGGTGTTTTGCAACAGAACGACCTCGCCGTCTTTCATTGCGTCAACCGCTTTGCGGGCATTTGCGCCGACGACCTCATCGTCCGCCGCGAACACAACTTTGCAGTTAAGTTTTTCGCTCAGGCGCACCGCAACCGGTGCCAGCGAATATTCCGGCTTCGGCTCGCCCTTCGGCTTGCCGAGGTGGGAGCACAGAATAACCTTGGCACCCTGATTCATCAGATACTTGATCGTGGGAAGAGCCGCCACAATACGGTTTTCATCCGTAATCACGCCGTTTTTCAGCGGCACGTTGAAGTCGCAACGCACCAACACGCGCTTCGCCCTAACTTGCAGATCTTCCACGGTTTTCTTGTTCAAGAGATTCATGAGGATTCCCCTTTCTTATTGGTACCGTTCTTCAATTGGAAAAACGATCCACATCAGAGTTATTTTACCCTTTTTTTTAGGGATTTTCAAGGGTTTGACGAAAATTTAACGAATAAACTCAAAAATCAAAAAGAACCGCACGAATTTCGTGCGGTTCACATAATTAACGGCGCCATTTTCGCCTGCGTTTTTTGTTGTAACTGACGTTGAGGATTACGTATCCCACCACTGCCAAAATCAAAATGATGAGAATTGCCAACGTCCAACCCGAGAACAAGAAATCGCGCACGTCGCACCACGCGGCATACAGAAAACTGCGCGGGGCGCTTTCACCTGCTGCGACCGGCACCGAGCCGACCAAGTCTTCGCCGAGATATAATTCCAGCGCGCCGAGCTCCTGCCCCGCCTCTATCGGGGCAACACATTCGTTTTCTATTGTGACCACCCGTCGGGTGATGTCCTCGCTGTTAACCGCTTCGCCGAGCACGGCGGCAAGGTCCCTCACCGGCACCAAACTGACACTGCTCCGCTCGGCACAGTCGCGCACGGTGATGCGACCGACCGGCTCGTTTTTGCGTGCGAGTGTTTCATAGCGGAAATCCAACAGTCCCCAGCGGATCAACCGACGTGCATCTGCATACGCAATGTTGGTCATGTTATCGTCTTTGTCTTTGCGCAGCGCGCCCATCACGACCGCCATGTATTCATAGCCGTTGTTCCCGCCGAACGCCATCAACGACATCTCGGTTAAGGTGCCACCGGTTTTGCCGCCGAGTGCATAGGTATAAAACGCATCCGACGACTGACGGATAAAGTCACAACTTGTTGGCCAACTGCGCGTTTTTCCGCCGGAAACGGGTGTGACGGTATACTGTTTGAGTTCCAACGCATTTCGCACGTCCGTATACTGCATTGCCACGCGGGAAAACACTGCCACGTCCCTTGCCGACATATATTGTCCGTCCTCGTTAAGACCGACCACGTTGGTAAAATGAGAGTTGGTACAGCCAAGCTCCTGCGCATAGAGGTTGAGCCCCTCCACAAACGCATCGGGAGAACCGCTGAGTGCCGCCGCGAGCGCCACCGCACAATCGGCGGCGGTCTGGATGGTGCAAACTGTTAACAAATCCCGTAACTTCCACGTTTCGCCGAAATTCATCAGCGCCACGTGCAGTCCCGTTCCCGATACGTAGTTGTTAAACAACTCCAACGTATAGGTACCGGTCGCGGTATCCATATTCACCTGCTGTTCTTCGATCAAACGCATGGCATACCCGATCATTGCCACACGCATCAAGGCGCCCGGCGCGTACCGCGTATCGGCGTCTTTTTCATACAGATAAACGTCCTGCTCCGCTTTAACACCCATATACAGCATCACGGCAGACGGGGATTCAATGGGCTCCTCGTCGGCGGGATAGTCATAGCGCAGCTCGGCACCCGCAACCGGAAATGCCGCGAGTAACAAGCCTATTCCCAACAGTACCGCAGAAGCGCGGCGCAACAATCGTTTCATCGTTTTCTCCGTTTTCAGTCATCAAAATTCAAGGTGGTGTGGGGGCAGATCTCCAAGATCTTGTCCCGCAACTTCACAAAATCTTCAAATGCCGCCGGCTTTTGGTTGGGGTTGCGCAAAATCGCCGCCGGATGGAACATCCCCATATACAGCACGCCGTCTTTTTCGATGAACTCGCCGTGTTGACGCGTCACCTTAAAATCTGGTGAGATGAAATGAAAAGCCGCAATACGACCCAGGCACACCACAATCTTCGGGGACATCAGCCGCATCTGCTCCGAAAGCCAGTGAGCACACGCTTCCTGCTCCTCCGGCAGGGGGTCGCGGTTTTGCGGCGGGCGGCATTTAACCATGTTGGCGATATAAATGTTGTGCTTGCGGGACAAGCCCACCGCTTCAAGCATCACGTCCAACAACTTGCCCGCTCTGCCGACAAACGGCTCCCCTTGCAGGTCCTCGTTTTCGCCGGGGCCTTCGCCGATAAACAGCACCTCCGCCTGCGGATTGCCCACGCCGAACACCACGTTGTGCCGTGTTTCGCTCAATCTGCACGCGCGACAGTTCATACATTGACTTTTTAAGGCATTCCAGTTCTGTTCCATAGCAACCTTCCTTGACAAATGATGGGTAATGTGATAGAGTTCTAAGCAGAAATTATTACGAGTGGAGTTGTTAAAATATGGCAAAACAAATCTTGGTTGAAACATCGGCCCGTCACCTGCACGTGTCCCGCGAGCATCTGGACATTCTGTTCGGAAAGGGTTACGAGCTGACGGTGAAAAAAGATCTTTCTCAGCCCGGCCAGTATGCATGTGCCGAGCGCGTGGACGTTGTCGGCCCGAAAAAGACGCTCGCCGGCGTCAGCATTTTAGGTCCTGTTCGTCCGTCCACACAGGTAGAGCTTTCCTTGACGGATGCACGCTCCATCGGTGTTGTCGCACCGATCCGTGAATCCGGTGACACCGCCAATTCCGGCGGCTGCAAGCTGGTCGGCCCCTGCGGCGAAGTCGAAATTGCCGAAGGCGTGATCGTTGCCAAGCGTCACATTCACATGACCCCCGAAGATGCCGCCGCGTTCGACGTTCAAGATAAAGACGTCGTTTCGGTGAAAATCGAATCCGACGACCGTTCGCTGGTTTTCGGTGACGTGGTTGTTCGCGTTAATAACAACTTCGCGCTGGCGATGCACATCGACACCGACGAATCCAACGCCGTTGCTGCGGGTATGAACGCCATGGGTACACTTATTAAATAAGTCGTTTTCCGAAAAGCCCTGTCTTTTACAGACAGGGCTTTTTTGTTTATTTTCCGACACAGAAACGAGCAAAAATGCCATCCACCACCGCTTCGGTGGCGCGCTCCCCCGTCAGTTCCAATACGGCACCGATGGCGCCGTCCACGCTGACCGAAACCGCATCCAACGTCATGCCGTTTTGCAAAGCCATAAGCGCTTCCGCGACACTTTCCGCCGCGCGGCATACGCAGTAGCGTTGACGCTCGGTGGCAAGCACCGGTTCGGCATCGTTCAAACGATCGATACCGGTCACCGCGTGAATGGCGGCGGTGAGATCTTCCAACCCTGCGCCGCTCACCGCTTGCAGTTCCACAGTATGTGCAAATTTTTCTTTGATGACGGTATCATCGATCTGCTTGTCGAGATCTTGCTTGTTTATTAAGGCGATGGTGCCGTGTGTAGGCAGCTGCTCGATGAGCGAAAGATCGTCTGCCGACAAGGGACGAGAGGCATCAAACACCGCCAAGACCAGCGCAGCAGATTCCAAACGACGGCGCGAGCGCTCAACGCCGAGTGCTTCCACCGTATCATCGGTTTCGCGAATACCAGCCGTATCCGACAAGCGCAAGCAGACTTCCCCGATTCGCACCACTTCCTCCACCACGTCGCGGGTGGTACCGGCAATCGGGGTAACGATACTGCGTTCACAACCACTGAGCAGGTTCATCACGGTGGATTTCCCCACGTTCGGACTGCCTACGATCGCGGTGTCGATACCTTCACGCAGTACGCGACCGGCATCGTAGGTGGAAAGCAGGTTCTGTAACTGTGCGTTTGCGTTTTTAAGTTCTGTTTCCAGCGTTTCCACCCTAAGTTCCGGGATATCGTCATCCGGATAATCCACAAACGCGGAAAACTGTGCTTGCAACGCGATCAACGCGTCCTTGACCGCCGTCAGCCGCCGATACAACGCGCCGTCGCGCACCGTTAAGGCGGTTTTGGCGGCAAGTCTGCCGTTGGCTTCGATCAGCGTCATCACCGATTCGGCGCCGGTGAGATCGAGCTTGCCGTTGAGAAACGCGCGGCGGGTAAACTCTCCTGCCTCCGCCGGCTTGGCACCGGCGGCAAACAACGCACGCAAGGTGCGTTGTAACAGATAGATGCCGCCGTGGCAGGAAAGCTCCACCACGTCTTCACCCGTATAACTGTGCGGGGCACGAAAAACCGTCGCAATACAGTCGTCAATATCGCCATCGGCATCCGCGACCCGCCCATAGGCAGCGCGGTATCCCGAAAGCGTGGTCAACTGCCGCTGATCATCAAAGGGCTTGAACACCGACGAGGCGACTTCAATCGCACCCGCACCGGAAAGACGAATAACTCCCAATCCGGCGGGTGCCATCGGCGTGGAGATCGCCGCTATAATATTTTCCATCACTCGCCTTGCGACTCGGCGGGTGCTTGCTCAGCCGACTCCGTCGCCTCGCTGTCCTCAACGTCCGATTCGTCCTCGTGCGGCACGTTCGCCAGCGATACGATACGCGTGCCTTCTTCCACGCGCATGACACGCACGCCCTTAGACGGACGGCGGCACTGACGGATCTCCTCGGCCGCCAAACGGATGATGATACCGCCGGACGAAATCAAGATAATATCGTCGTCTACGCTCACCATACGGATCGCGGCGACGTCACCATATTCCTCGGTATGATAGTTAGTAAGGCCCTTACCGCCGCGGGACTGTACGCGATAATCGGAAAATTCGCTGAGTCGACCGTAGCCGGTTTCGGTGACGGTGAGCAACAGATTGTTGTCATCACGGATCGCCATGCCGACAACTTCGTCGTCTTCACCGAGGGTGATGGCTTTCACTCCGCGGGCGGTACGACCCACCACGCGGGCATCGTTTTCATCGAAACAGATCGCCATACCCTTACGCGTACCGACGAGCAGTTTTTGATAACCGTCGGTAACGTGCACCCACGCGAGCTCGTCGCCCTCGTCGAGATCTACCGCGATGAGGCCGCTCTTACGAGCGTTGCTGTATGCGTTGAGACGGGTACGCTTAATAACACCGCGGCGCGTGACCATGCACAGATATTTATCGTCTTCAAACTCCGTGACACGGATCATCGCGGTGACCTTTTCATCACCGGTCAGCGGCAACAGATTGATAATGTTCATACCCTTGGAGGTACGGCTGCCTTCCGGCACCTCGTAACATTTCAGGCGATAGACGCGGCCGGCCGAGGTGAAGAACATCACAATATCGTGGCTGGAACACAAGAACATCGTTTCAGTAATGTCTTCCTCGCGGGTGGCCATGCCCTTGATGCCACGACCACCGCGACGCTGTGCCTTATACACGTCCACCGGCTGACGCTTAATATAGCCGCGTTGAGACATGGTAAGCACACATTCCTCCACCGGAATAAGATCTTCAATATCCACTTCGCCCGAAACCATTGAGATCTCGGTGCGTCGGTCGTCACCGTACTTATCGCGCAGTTTGAGGCACTCCTCTTTCACGAGGGCTTTGACCTTCATCTCATCCTCAAGAATGCTCTGCAACTCCGCAATTCTCTGACGCAATGCGGCAAGTTCATCTTCGATCTTCTGTCGCTCTAATCCCGACAACTGACGCAAGCGCATCTGCACGATGGCTTCCGCCTGAACATCGTCAAAACCGAAGCGTTCCATGAGTTTTTGTTTGGCATCCGCGGTGTCCAAAGACCCGCGAATGATCGCAATGACCTCGTCGATGAAATCCACCGCCACTTTGAGCGCTTCCACAATGTGCTCGCGCTCTTTTGCCTTGCGCAGATCAAACCGCGTGCGGCGGGTAATCACTTCGCACTGGAATTTGATGTATTCTTCGAGCATCTCCTTGAGGGTAAGGATGCGCGGTACACCGTTCACGAGTGAAAGCATGATGGCACCGAAAGTGACCTGCATCTGCGTATACGCAAACAACTGATTGAGCACAACCTGCGGATTCGCATCTTTTTTCAGATCAATGACAATACGCATACCCTCACGGCTGGAATGGTCCACGACGTCGCGGATACCCTCGATGCGTTTCTCGTCCGCCAATTCAATGATGGATTTCACAAGATTTAATTTATTCACCTGGTACGGGATCTCGGACACAATGATGCGGAATCGGTCGTTGTGTTCCTCTATTTCGGCCTTAGCGCGCACAATGATACGGCCGCGGCCCGTCGCATAAGCGGCACGGATACCGGAATATCCCATAATCGTACCACCGGTCGGGAAATCGGGGCCCTTGATGCAGTCCATGATCTCCGGCAAACCGGCTTCGGGGTTGTCGATCAGAAGGCATATACCGTCCACAACTTCACGTAGATTGTGCGGCGGGATGTTGGTCGCCATACCGACCGCAATACCGACCGAACCGTTTACAAGCAAGTTCGGGAAACGCGACGGCAGGACCACCGGTTCTTCGGTGGTATCATCAAAGTTTGGCGTGAAATCTACCGTTTCTTTCTCGATGTCCGCCAGCATATCCAACGCCATTTTGCTCATGCGCGCCTCGGTATATCGATAGGCAGCAGCCGAGTGACCGTCGATGGAACCGAAGTTACCGTGACCGTCAATGAGCGGATACCGCAGTGAAAAATTCTGCGCCATACGCACCAGGGCATCGTAAACGGACGCATCGCCGTGCGGATGATAGTGGCCCAGCACGTCACCGACGGTGGTCGCACACTTACGGTGTGCCTTGTCCGGCGTAAACCCGTCCTCATGCATCGTATACAAAATACGGCGGTGCACGGGTTTTAAACCGTCACGCACATCCGGCAGCGCGCGCGCCACGATGACCGACATCGAATACTCTAAGAAACTCTTACGCATTTCCTTTTCGAGATCGACATTGATCAGTTTGTTGTTCTGTACCGTCATTTGCTCTTCCATTGTTTTGTCTCCTTTATCAGAACCAAATTAGGCTATCTCTCGTTTTAACGTGTCGGGATCCTCAACCGCCGACCACGGAATATCCAAGCGTTCACCATTCATATACCGCACGGTTACACCCGCTTCGTTTGCCATCAATTGATAGCATTGGCGCAAGGTGAAAGATACCGCGCCGCCTTGCTGTTTGGCAATGCCCTCTTTTGTGAAAGCAAGTCGCACAGCCTGTCGTTTGCGATGTTTCAGATGCATGATGAAGTACGTCAACAGCGCACCCGCAAGCATAAACGCGCCGCAAAATACAAGACAGTTGAGAAGCGGCCACGGCGTCAGCTCCGTCAAAAGTGCCGGTGTCAAGCCGTAGAGGATCATCTGCGGTAAAACCATTCCCAATACTTCATGAAACTCTCGCTTGTCCTCCGGCGGAATAACGGTTGCACGGGTAATGACCGTGTCAAAATTCGCAAAGCGCACGTGCGGCAACGGCTCGCTCAATAACGGCAATGCCATCGCTTTGACGCGATAAATTGAGGGGTTGATATGCTCTTGTAAAAAACGGCGAACGGCAAACAACTGTGCTGCCGTCATATCCGCGCTGCGAAAGCAAACGTCAACGGTGCCGTTTCCGAACCGAATACCGTTACTCGTCTCGCAACAGTACATAACTTCGGCAAACGGCAGAATACTGCTGCCGCGCATGGTACTGTATACGGCATGATCGTCATATAACCAGATCATGCAGCCCGCGCGGATCATGTGATGATCTTGCCATTGCTCCCAACAAGCCGTTTCAAATGCCTGCCGTTTGCGGCGACGATCACGTAATATCCGCACAATCAAAAACCATAAAGTCCCTGCAATCAACGGAAATACCAGTGAAGGGATCCGCCAATCGATTTGAACAGCGGCATACGCCGCTTGTATCGAAAAGAAACCCAGCAACACGACCAAAACCACGCGCAACAGTGTCTGAACCGGATCGCGCAGTATGCGTTGCCACTGCTCCTCCTCGTATCCCGTGAGAAAACGCCCCGCCATAACCAGTTGCGGCGATTCGGAAACTGTTTTGTCCAACGGGCGTTCCTCCTTCTTACACGTGGTTGTCTACAATTTCACGCAATTCTTCAAAATCGGTGATACACCGTTTGGGAATCGACAACTGTCGATCCTTGCCGGTATAGATTTCTACCGTATCACGGCAATTCACGGCGCGGGTAACGTGTGACCACGGCAAGCGCATCGGTCGCATCCCATCCGCCTTGCCTATCAGCAAAAGGTAAGAATCGGTAAATTCCACGCGCAGTTTACAAACGCGACGCTCGGTATGTGTGATGGTACGCCGCATCCGAATACGCGCTTTGATGACCGATGCCAGAAAGGCGATCAACAAAGCAGATAAAAACAAGGGAAGAGGCTTGATTTCGAACATAAAATAGCCGACTGATGCGAGCATCGTCATAAGGATACATTTGTTCGGAAGTGATGCGGCAAACCGTTCCACGGCAGACTCTGCTGCAATACCGACAATCTCGTTGTCAGTATATTCCACCTCTACCGTCAGTAAAACCTCGTCACTCGTTGCCGAATCGGGAGCGGTAACCGTTTCCCCCTCGGTAAGACACGGCACCAGTTTTCCCATAAGCATCTGCCGCGGGAGGGGGACGTTTTTAAGCGCCGCTTGCCGTGTGGCTTCGGCGGTGCGCTCGTTCAAAAACCGTGCAGGAATGACAATGGATTTTCCATCCATGCCGCAAAAGATCATCATATCGGCGGTTTCCGCGTACACGCGGCATTGCGCATACGGAATCACCGTCGTTGCCGTCGCGGTGCGCTTGCGGATCGCATCGTTCTCAACCGTGACGGTGCCGGAAAACACATAGCCGCCGTAAACGGTCGAATCGTACGCCGCTTCGCTGCGCCGTCTGAGCTGTGCAGGCATGGTCAGCATCATCCACAGCTCCGAGCCGATCAGCAACACCAGCAGCGATATAAGCGACCAATCGATGCCGTTAGAATACCAAAAATCCAGTATCCCCATGATAACGCATGCCGCCAGCATAAACAGCGATATAAAGCGCATCCCGCGCGCCATTCCCCCCGCTCGACCGGCGAGGATCTCCTGTGAGCGGACATATTCCTCACGGCTTAAGTCGACAGAATATTCCACTTCGGTGAAAGAGTCGTTCATGGATAACATCCTTAGATATCGAGATTGGACACGTATTTCGCGTTCTTTTCAATAAATTCACGGCGCGGTTCGACCTTGTCACCCATCAGGATGGTGAAGGTTTCATCCGCCGCGATCGCATCGGACAATTCCACTTTCAGCATGGTGCGGAACGCCGGATCCATGGTGGTTTCCCACAACTGTTCGGGATCCATTTCACCAAGACCTTTGTAGCGCTGAATATCGGTGTTACCACCGAGTTCTTCAATGTAGCGATCACGTTCTTCATCGGAAAACGCATACCGTATCTGCTTGCCCTTGGACACCTTGAACAGCGGCGGCTGCGCAATATAGACATGGCCCTCATCAATGAGCGGCCGCATGTAACGGAAGAAGAACGTCAGTAGCAGGGTGCGGATATGCGCACCGTCAACGTCCGCATCCGCCATGATAATGACTTTTCCGTAACGCAGCTTGGACAGATCAAAATCATCACCGATACCGCAGCCGAGTGCCACGATCACCGGAATCAGTTTTTCGTTGCCGTATACTTTATCAAGGCGTGCTTTTTCCACATTGAGCATCTTACCCCAAAGCGATAAGATCGCCTGGAAGTTACGGTCGCGGCCCTCAATGGCAGAACCGCCTGCGGAATCACCCTCAACGATGTACAGTTCGGTGCGTTCCATATCGTTCCAGATACAATCCGCCAACTTGTCCGGCATACGGGTGGAAGCAAGCCCGCTCTTTTTACGGGCGAGTTCGCGAGCTTTTTGAGCTGCTTCACGCACGCGGGCGGCATTGATGGATTTTTCCAGAATTCCTTTGGCAACCGCCGGATTTTCTTCCAGATACGGTGTTAGTTTTTCATTGAGCAGTTGTGTGACCAGCGTGCCCATGGCGGTATTACCAAGTTTTGCTTTGGTTTGGCCTTCAAACTGCGCATCTTTGAGCTTGACGCTGATGACCGCCGTTAAGCCTTCACGGACGTCGTCACCTTTCAGGTTGGAATCCGCTTCCTTGAGCATATTGTGGCGGCGGGCGTAATCGTTGAGAATACGCGTGATACCGTTTTTGAAGGAGTTTTCGTGCGTACCGCCGTCCACCGTGTGGATATTATTCGCAAACGAAATGATGTTTTCGTTATAGCTGTCGTTATACTGGAACGCGACCTCGGCAATGGAGTCCCCATCGGTCAGGGACATGTGCACAACGCTTTCGTGCAACGCTTGATAGCCGCGGGTTTTGTTCATGAACTCCACAAAGGAGGAAATACCGCCCTCGTAGCAATATTCCTGCGATACGACGTTATCCTCGTCACGCAGGTCAGTAAGCGTGATCTTGAGGCCCGCATTAAGAAACGCTTGCTCACGCAACCGCTTTTGCAGCACTTCGTATTCGTATTCGGTGGTCTCGCTGAAAATCTCAGCATCCGCTTTGAAGCGAATCAACGTACCGTCACAATCAGAAGTGCCGATCACCGTCAAGTCGGAAGTTACCACACCACGTTCAAATCGCTGCGCAAACACCTTACCCTCACGAGAAATCTCAACCTCTAACCACTCGGAGAGCGCATTAACAACCGACGAACCGACGCCGTGTAAACCGCCGGATACTTTATAACCGCTTCCGCCGAATTTACCGCCCGCATGCAACACGGTCAACACGACCGTAACGGTCGGGATCCCGAGTTTTTCATTGATACCAACGGGAATACCACGGCCGTTATCGCGCACCGAAATAACGTTACCCGGTAAAATATCCACTTCAATGTGGGTACAAAAACCGGCCAACGCCTCGTCGATGGAGTTATCCACGATCTCATATACCAGATGATGTAAACCGCGCGGTCCCGTTGAACCGATATACATACCGGCACGCTTGCGAACGGCTTCCAAACCCTCTAAAACCTGTATTTGACTTTCGTCATAGGCTTCGCCGCCGGCGCGGGTCAGTTCATTTTCTAACAGTTGATCCTTTTCCATTTCGGTACCTCTCATTCACTCAAATTGACCGGAAAGATTCGGCTCGTTTTAACAAGGTTGCGCAGGATATCTGCGAAATATAAACGGTTGGCTTCTCGTCACCTTTTTGACAAACCACGAAACTCTTTGGAAGATCGTCACCCACGGTGACCACCCGCCCGCTACGTTGGGCTTCGTTGAGAAACCCACGCGTGTTTTTGGAAATCGTGGTGTTTTCCATATCGAAAATCCCGACGATTTCACGCATCGGCACAACCGTTTCTTGCCCGATATGTAAGTACATCGTAACACTCCTTAAACTTTCCACAAACCGTGACTACTTTGTGGAAAGTTCGCCGCTTTTTACGTAGAGTTTTTGCCCGCCTTTTAACGCTTTCAGCGGTTCGGGATCACAGCAGGTAATAAACACCTGCCAGTCCTTAATATGATTCAAAATATATTCCTGACGGGAGTGATCGAGCTCACTCATCACGTCATCGAGTAAGGCGATGGGTTTTTCTCCCGTCACTTCCTCGAGCAGCGCCGCTTCGGCAAGTTTGATGGCCAGTACGGCGCTGCGCTGTTGTCCTTGTGAACCGAAACTGCGGGCGGAAATGCCGTTAATGTAAACCTCCATGTCGTCCCGATGCGGACCGACGGTGGTAAATCCGGCGGCAAAATCCTGACGGCGATGCAAGCGCAGTTCTTCATACAGTTTTGCCGCCATTTCCGCGGGAGTTTCTTCCGGCAAAATCTTGACGGTGGAAGCATATCGCAGGTCAAATTCCTCTTTTCCGGAGGATAAGCCTTGATAAATTTTGCGAGCCGTAGTTGCCATATGCTGCACATATCGTTGTCTGGCATGTAAGATACGGCAACCCGCCTGTGCCAATTGACGATCCCACAGATCCATCATCTCGGCAGCCGCTTCCCCGGTATCCTGCGCTTTACATAACGCATTGCGCTGTGCAAGAATACGCGCATATTCGGATAGCGTTTTAACATATGTCGGTCTTAACTGGCAATAAGCAGCGTCAATTAAGCGGCGTCGTTCGGCAGGACCGCCTTTTATTAACGATAAATGCATCGGCGAGAACACAATACCGCAAAATACCCCTGCTAATTTTGCCGCGGAAGATTGTTTAATTCCGTTAAGCGTTGCCACGCGGCGATTTTGAATGATGATTTGTGCCTGTTGTTCACGTCCGCCGGCTTCAAAATTCATTTCCAGATGACTTTGTTCACAGTCAAAAGAAACCAATTCACTATCCTTGGCAGAGCGAAAACTTTTTGTACCGGTAAATAACCAAATAGCTTCCAAAAGATTTGTTTTTCCCTGTGCGTTTTCGCCCACAATGACATTGACACCGGGATGCGGTTCAAAACAGCCGGGTCTTAAATTACGAAATCCCTCAAAGGATAAGCGGGAAACCTGCATACTTTTTATGCCTCACTCGACTGTTATCGTTCGATCGCCGACCGTTACGGTGTCACCCGGACGGATTTTTTTTCCGCGTTGAAGGCATATTTCACCGCCTACCGACACCGTACCGTCTTGGATCATCCATTTTGCCTGCCCGCCCGTATCGGCAACACCGGCAAGTTTTAATAATGCATCCAAACGGATAAATTCAGTTTTAATTTTCGTTATCATACGCGTTTTAATTTTACCGGTAATACTAAGAATAAGAAACTTTCACCGGAGGACGGGAGAACCTTCATCGGCGCTTGTGCACCGTTGAGTTCAATTATAATTTCATCGCTTTCGGTATTACGTAAGGCATCCAACAGAAAACGGCAGTTAAAGCCCATTTCTTCGGGACGGCCTTCCATACCGACCGACAAAATCTCGTTTACGCTACCGAGTGCCGTAATACAAGACAGATAAATTTGATCATCCTTAAAACGGCAGATCAACGGCGATTTTATACGATCACTGATAACCAATGAAGCGCGGTCAACCGCATCAATCATTTCACGAGTCTTAACACGGATTCTTGTGGTGGTCTGCATCGGAATGGCTTTGCGATACGGCAAAAAGTCACCTTCCAGCAAACGAGAAAATACCGAATACCCGCCGATTTCCATAATAATATGGCGCGAACCGACCGTTACGTACAGCGGTTCTTCCTCGTCACTGAGAAGTTTCAAAACTTCACCGAGCGTTTTACCCGGTACGACAAACTGTAAGGTTTCATTACTCTTGATTTCTTCACAACGCATTGCTAAACGCGAACCGTCCACCGCAACCAAACGCAACGAATTGTCTGCAATTTCAAATTGCACACCGGTATGGATCGGGCGAGTATCGGTCTGTGCAACCGCAAACAGCGTTTGACGGATCATACTTTTCAGTACATTTTGCTGCATGGTAAGTGCCGCACCATCGTTAATGGTGGGCAGTTCCGGATAATCGGCAGAAGAAAAACCCATAATGGTAAATTCCGAATTACCGCTGCGAATAACGGTATTGTTGCGTTCGTTAGACGTAATCGTAATTTCTTCTTCCGGTAATTTTCGAATAATTTCGGAAAACAGTTTTGCCGTCAATACCAATTCGCCGGCTTCTTTAACGTCTGCTTCAATGGTTGTGGTAATGCCGAGTTCCATATCGTATCCGGCTAAGAAAAGGGAAGTGGCGGATGCCTTCAAAAGAATACCTTCCAATGCCGGCAACGCGGATTTGGAAGCTACAC
The DNA here is from genome assembly GCA_045595445.1 of Acutalibacteraceae bacterium. Taxonomy (GTDB): domain Bacteria; phylum Bacillota; class Clostridia; order Oscillospirales; family Acutalibacteraceae; genus RGIG3009. Next base: position 2,162 of record JAZOAK010000079.1, on the reverse strand, counting down.
CTCTTTGCACGTTGTTCACAGCATCGACCAAGGCTTGTCTTGCACAAGTGATTTGCATAAGAATCTTCCTTTCTTTTATAAAAATATATCTTTCTTTTGTAGTAGTATATAGTAGTGTCTGTGGAATTGTTGAAAGGTTTGAAATAGTACGTATTCTCCACCGTTTTAAGTGTTTTGGTTGGTGTAAAGACGGGGGAAGGACGCGGGGAAAAATGTGAAAAGATTTTAATAATCAACAGTGTGTTAAAACGTGTGTGTGGAATGTTAAAAAAATGTGAAAAACTTTCCACTTAAATCCACAGGCATTCCACTTAATTTTCCGAAATGTTTTTGATAATATCTTTGATCATACCGTTAAAGGACGTATCGGTTGCCATGCGTTTTTCAACCTTTTGCAAGGCATATACCATGGTGGAATGATCGCGTCCACCAAACTCTTTACCAATATCTTCCGTTGACAGGCTGGTTACATTTCGTAAAACGTAAATGGCAACCTGACGCGCAGAAGAAATGTTGGAAGAACGCTTGCTGGATCGAATATCCTCTGCCGTGACCGACATCGTGCGAGCCACTTCCGTGATGACCCGTTCAACGGTGATCGGGACAGGCTGACTATCATTTTTAATATCACGAATTGCCGCTTGTGCCGTAAGAATGGTGGGATTATCACCTTCTAACATACACTGTGCGTGAATACGGCGAACGGCACCTTCTAACTGACGAACATTTTTCTTCAAATGGGTGGCTAAATAATTGACAATGTCATCGCTGATATTGATGTTCAGCAGTTGTGCTTTTCCTTTTATGATGGCGATACGCGTTTCAAAATCCGGCGGCTGAATATCTGCCATAAGGCCCATTTCAAAACGAGTGCGCAGACGTTCTTCCAAAGTAGCAATTTCGCGCGGCGGGCGGTCAGAGGTAAGGACGATCTGTTTTCCGGCTTGATGCAGTTCATCAAACGTATGGAAAAATTCTTCCTGCGTACTCTGCTTACCGGAAATGAACTGAATATCATCAATTAACAAAACGTCGACGTGACGGTATTTTGCACGAAATTCCGCGGTGGAACCGTTACGGATCGCCTCAATAAGTTCGGTGGTCATAAATTCAGCTTTGGTAAAGAGTACCCGCAAGGAGGGATCACGTTTGCGAAGCTCATTACAAATAGCAAACATCAAGTGAGTTTTACCAAGACCGGAATCACTGTAAATAAATAAAGGGTTAAAATCTCGTGCCGGTTTATTGGCAACCGCTTGCGATGCGGCATGCGCGAGTTTATTGGAAGGACCGACCACAAAATTATCAAAGGAGTAGTCAGACGTGACGGGATTTTGATCTACAAAATTTTCTGCTTGCGGAAAATTCGGATCGGGTTTTGCTTCTGTCTTTTCTTTTTGGTCCTCTTCCGATAAGATCTTCAAGTCAAACGGAATGCCCAATACCTCGCGTACAGCGGTTTTAATTCTGTCTGCATACTGACCTGCGATGATACCGCGCTGAAAATTTGTACGTACCAATACAACTACCGCGTTATCTTCAATGGAACATGGCTCAATGCAGCTGATCCACGTGTTGTAGGCTACTTGGCTGATATCCGATTGATTTTGCAAATACGCCAATATTTCTGACCAAGCTTCTTTAATGGATTCCATTTTTTAATACTCCTTTTTTTCCACTGATCGAGGCGAAAACATTAACTAATCATATATATAATATATAAAGGTATAAATACACACCTAATTGTATCATATTTTTTTAAGCTTTACAATGCCTAAAATAAATATTTTTCAACTTTTTACACACTGCCGAGTCTTTGGATGGCTTGGTAAAAAACAATCGGCAAAAAAGCGGATTTAAGGGGCAAAAACAGCGTATAAAAATATATCAAAATTTCGTAAAAAAGAGCCTGTACGGAAAAAAGCGGGAAAAACTGTTGACTTTTATCAAATATCTGTTATATAATAAACTCTCGCAAGGCGAAAGGGGGAAATACCATGCTTCGGACATATCAGCCTAAGAAAAGACATCGTAAAATGGAACACGGCTTCCGTAAGAGAATGGCAACTGCCAACGGCCGTAAGGTTCTGGCTCGCCGCAGAGCTAAGGGAAGAAATCGTCTTACCTATTAAAAAGAGCCACTTTGTGTGGCTTTTTTTTAT
>JAZOAK010000078.1:0-45036 GCA_045595445.1 Acutalibacteraceae bacterium | reverse complement strand
GGGCGCATTACCTGGAGAACCAAATAAAGGACGCAGGTCTATGACCTGACCGACTATCAAAGGAGGCATTTTCATGAAAGTCAGACCTTCTGTAAAGAAAATCTGCGAAAAGTGCAAGATCATCAAACGCAAGGGCCGCATTATGGTCATTTGCGAAAACCCCAAGCATAAGCAGCGTCAGGGCTGATCCCGACGACTGAAAGCTGTCACACGACGGCAAAACCGAAAGGAAGGATACTATTATGGCTCGTATAGCTGGTGTTGACCTGCCCAGAGACAAACGCGTAGAGATCGGTCTTACCTATATCTACGGTATCGGCCGTAAAACGGCTAATGATATCCTCGCTGCATCCGGCGTGAATCCGGATACCCGTGTTCGGGACCTGACCGAGGATGATATTTCCAAACTCCGTGAGTACATTGACCACAACTGTGTCGTGGAAGGCGATCTGCGCCGTGACATCGCGTTTGATATCAAACGCTTGATCGAAATCGGCAGCTATCGCGGTCTGCGTCACCGCAAAGGTTTGCCGGTGCGCGGTCAGCGCTCCAAGACCAATCCGCGTACCCGTAAGGGTCCGAAGAAGACCATCGCCAACAAGAAGAAGTAAGCAGGAGGGATAGAGAATGGCTGCTGCAAAAACAACTGCGAAAAAGGGCACTGTCCGTCGCAAAGAGCGTAAAAATATTGAGCGTGGCGCCGCACATATCCAGTCCACATTCAATAACACCATTGTTACCATCACCGACACGCAGGGCAATGCGTTGTCCTGGGCAAGCGCCGGTGAGTTGGGCTTCCGCGGTTCGCGGAAATCCACCCCCTTTGCTGCTCAAACGGCTGCGGAAACCGCTGCCAAGGCAGCAATGGAGCACGGTTTGAAAACCGTCGAAGTGTATGTTAAAGGTCCGGGTGCCGGCCGTGAAGCCGCGATCCGTGCCTTACAGACCGCCGGACTCGACGTTACCATGATCAAAGACGTAACGCCTGTCCCCCACAACGGATGCCGTCCTCCCAAGAGAAGACGCGTATAACACGAGAATTTAGGAGGTGCAACCAAAATGGCAAGATATACCGGTGCGGTGTGCAGACTTTGCCGCCGTGAAGGACAGAAATTGTTTTTGAAGGGCGAGCGCTGCTATACCGGCAAATGCGCCGTTGCCCGCCGCGCGTACGCACCCGGCCAGCATGGTCAGGCTCGTAACCGCAAAGCTTCGGAATACGGCAAACAGCTCCGTACGAAACAGTACGCAAGACGTTACTACGGTGTGCTCGAGGGTCAGTTCCGTCATTATTTTGAGATGGCGACCAAGATGACCGGCGTGACAGGTGAAAACCTGCTCCGTTTGCTCGAGTCCCGTCTGGACAACGTTGTGTATCGTCTGGGCTATGCCAGCTCCCGTGCGGAAGCTCGTCAGCTGGTTACCCAGGGACATTTCACGGTTAACGGCCGCAAGGTCAACATTCCGTCTTACCTGACCAAGGTCGGCGAGGCGATTGCCGTGAAAGAAAACAGCCGCGCACTTGACAAAATGAAGGCTATCGCTGAGGCGAATAGCTCTCGTCCCGTTCCGAAGTGGCTCGAGAAGACCGCTGAATGGGAAGCGAAGATCGCCGCGGTGCCTGCTCGTGAGGATATTGATCTTCCGATCGAGGAAACCCTTATCGTCGAGTTGTACTCGAAATAATCCGAGACATTGCACAGTGTTGCAAGTTCGCACGACACATCACGAAACGCACGCGTACGCGTTGTGCGCGTAGCTGTTTCGTACATTAAAAGGAGGGTTTTGAATGATAGAGATTGAGAAGCCCAGAATTGAAGCGTTGGACCTTGCTCCCGACGGAACCTACGGTCGCTTTGTTGTTGAACCGTTGGAAAGAGGCTACGGCACGACTCTCGGTAACAGCCTGCGTCGTGTACTGCTTTCCTCGTTGCCGGGTGTGGCGGTCACTTCCGTTAAAATCGACGGCGTTCTTCATGAGTTTTCCACCATTGAAGGTGTAAAAGAAGATGTGACGGAGATCGTCCTGAACATCAAAGATCTGGTTCTGAACTTGAATGGCGACGGACCGAAGACCGTGTACGTAGAGGCTGTGGGTCCCTGTGAGGTCACGGCGGGCTCCATCAAATGTGACAGCGAGGTCGAAATCCTGCGTCCCGAAACACATATCGCGACGGTGGGTGAAAACGGCAAGCTGAACATGGAAATCACGCTGGATAAGGGCCGCGGTTACGTTCCTGCTGAGCGTAACAAGCAGATCATGCAGCCGGTCATCGGTGTGATTCCGGTTGACTCCATTTACACGCCCGTGGTCAAGGTCAACTACGCGGTCAGCAATACCCGCGTGGGTCAGATCACCGACTACGACAAGCTGAGCTTGGAGGTTTGGACCAACGGTACCATCTCTGCTCAGGAAGCTGTTTCGTTGGCAGCAAAGATCATCACCGATCACTTGGCACTGTTTGTGGATCTCTCCGGCGAGATGTATGCCGGCGACTCCATCATGGTCGAGAAAGACGACAAGGGCAAGGAGAAGGCTCTCGAAATGACGATCGAAGAACTCGATCTGTCGGTTCGTTCCTTCAACTGCTTGAAGCGTGCCGGTATCAACACGGTGGAAGATCTGACCAACAAGACCGAGGACGATATGATGAAGGTTCGCAACCTCGGCCGCAAGTCTTTGGAAGAAGTTATCAACAAACTGGCGTCGTTGGGCTTTAGTCTGCGCGACGAAGAGGAATAAGGAAATCTATTCCGCAGAATTCTGAAAAGGAGTGAATTCACATGCCCGGAACTCGTAAGCTCGGCAGACCTACCGCTTCGCGTATGGCGATGCTGAGAGCGATGGTGACCTTCCTGCTGGAAAAAGGCCGTATCGAAACGACCGTTACCCGCGCTAAGGAAGTTCGCGCCATGGCAGAAAAAATGATCACGATCGCAAAACAGCCGACTCTGGCTAATAAGCGACTGGTGTTCTCTTTTGTGACGAAAGAGAGCGTTTGCAAGAAATTGTTTGATGAGATCGCGCCTTCCTATGCGGAGCGCAACGGCGGTTACACCCGCATCATCAAGATCGGCGCCCGCCGCGGTGATGCTGCGGAGATGGCCATCATCGAGCTCGTGAAATAAGTCACAACAATCAAAAAGACCTCGTCCTTTTCGGACGAGGTCTTTTTTTGAAGTAAGAGGTAAGAGGGAAAAGGTAAGAAAATCCCTCCACCGCCTGCGGCGGTCCCCCTCCCTTTACAGGGGGGGGCAGGTCGGTGTCGCGCGGAGCGCGACGGATTATTCTCTTCCTCCGTCGGCATTCGCCGACACCCCCCTCGTCAGAGGCAGGCATAAAAAAGGAGTCGACGCAAAGCGTTGACTCCTTTTTGCAGGTTTGTTAGTTTTTATATCCTTTCGGGTTTTGGGATTGCCAGCGCCAGGCGTCGCGGCACATGTCTTCCAGACCGTATTCCGCTTCCCAACCGAGCAGTTCTTTTGCTTTGGCGGGGTTGGAATAGCAGGTGCCGATGTCGCCGGGGCGGCGGTCGACGATCGCATACGGAACGTCGATATTGTTGACTTTCTTGAAGGTGTTGACGAGATCGAGGACGCTGTAACCGGTGCCGGTGCCGAGGTTGACTGCCTCGATGCCGGTGGTTTTCAGCGCGTAATTGACAGCGCACACATGGCCGCGGGCGAGGTCGACGACGTGGATATAGTCGCGCACACCGGTGCCGTCGGGCGTGTCGTAATCGTTACCGAAAACAGACAGTTTTTCGCGCTTGCCGACTGCCACCTGCGTGACGTACGGCATAAGATTGTTCGGGATGCCGCTGGGATCTTCACCGATGCGACCGCTTTTGTGCGCGCCGATGGGGTTGAAATACCGAAGCAGGACGACCGACCATTCGGGATCGGATACGCAGAGATCTTGCAGGATACATTCGATCATAAACTTGGTGCGGCCGTACGGATTGGTGACGGCGCCGACCTCCATCGTTTCGTTGAGAGGGGAGGGGTTGTTCATGCCGTACACGGTGGCAGATGAGCTGAACACCATGCGTTTGCAACCGAACTCACGCATGACACTGCACAGGACGAGCGTGCCGTTGACGTTGTTATCGAAATACTCGAGCGGTTTTTCGACCGATTCACCGACCGCTTTGAGGCCCGCAAAGTGAATGACGACGTCGATGTTGTTTTCACGGAAAATGCGGCGCAGGCCCTCGGCGTCGCGGATGTCGCACTCATAGAACGGAAAATCTTTGCCGGAGAGTTCTTTGACGCGATTAAGTGCCTCGATATCCGAGTTGTAGAAGTTGTCCAGCACCACGATGTCGTGGCCGGATGCGAGCAGTTCGATGCAGGTGTGGCTGCCGATATAACCGCAGCCGCCGGTAATCAATATTGACATTTTTGGTTCCCCCCAGTATAGTATAAGTACAGTATACCGTACTTCGTTGCGATTTTCAATGCTAAGATGTTGCCGTGACGAAAAATGCACGATTTTTGACAAAACGGCTATTGCAGAAAAACGCTTGACGGAGTACCATAAACGAGTAGTTTTATGAAAAGAGGAATTGTATTATGAAACCGACTCTCGTGATTATGGCTGCCGGTATGGGCAGTCGCTTTGGTGGGCTGAAACAATTAACGCCGGTGGGTCCGAACGGACAGCTGTTGATCGACTATTCGGTGTACGATGCCATACAAGCCGGATTCGGCAAGATCGTGTTTGTTATCAAGCATGCGATCGAAAAAGAGTTCAAGGAGCTGCTCGGTAACCGTATTGCCGAGAAGATTCCGGTGGAATACGTGTACCAAGAGTTGGATCGCTTGCCCGAGGGATACACCGTTCCGGAAGGCCGCACTAAGCCGTGGGGCACCGCTCATGCGATTTTGTGCTGCCGCGGTGTGGTGAACGAGCCGTTCATGGTGATCAACGCGGATGATTTTTACGGTCGTGAAAGCTATCAGTTGTTGGCAGATTTCTTGTCCAAGCCGCAAGCGGAGGGCCCGATGTCATTTGCTATGTCGGCATATATTTTGGAAAACACGTTGACCGAGAACGGCTACGTGTCCCGTGGTGTTTGCTCGGTGGATGAGAACGGCAAGCTGTGCGGTCTGGTGGAGCGCACCCACATTGAGATGGTGGACGGTAAAGCGCAGTTCAGTGAGGACGACGGCAAGACGTGGGAAGTGCTGCCCGCCGGTTGTGCCGTTTCGATGAACGCGTGGGCGTTCCCTGCCGCGATGCTGGATCATTTAGACGAGCGCTTCAAAGCGTTTTTGGACACGACGGCGAAAGCGAACCCCGCCAAAGCCGAGTTCTTCCTGCCCTTTGCGGTCAACGATATGATGGCCGACGGCGAGGCGGAAACGACGGTGCTGCGTACCCCCGACCGCTGGTACGGTATGACGTATGCCGAAGATAAGATTGACGTGCAAAACGCCATTGCGGATATGACCGCAAACGGTATTTATCCTGCCGAGATGTAAGGGGTGTCGAAGATGATGGTAGAAATGGCAAAACAATTTGCCTTGGATCGTGAGCCGAACAAAGCGGAGCGGTACGGCTGCGGACATATTAACGATACCTATTGCGTGTATGCTGCGGATAAGCGGTATATTCTGCAACGTATCAACCACAACGTGTTCCCCGACGTCAAGGGCCTCATGAGCAACATTCAGCGCGTGACCGAGACCATCCGTGAAAAAGTGGTAGCGGCGGGCGGTGATCCCGAGCGCGAGTGCTTGCAGATCATCCCGACCAAAGACGGGAAAGCGTATTTGGAGCACGAGGGCAACTATTACCGTATGTACGTTTTTGTGGAGCGCACGTTGTCGTTGCAGACGGTGGAAAATCCGATCCACTTCTATTATTCTGCCGTGGCCTTCGGTCAGTTCCAGCGCCGTTTGGCGGATTTCCCTGCTGAAACGCTTAGCGAAGCGATCCCGAATTTCCACAACACCGTGAACCGTTATAAAAACTTTGAAGCGGCGGTGGCGGCGGATAAAATGGGACGCGCCGCGTCGCTTAAAGAGGAGATCGCGTTCGTGCGTGAGCGCAAAGCGGATACCGAATTGGTCGTTTCTCTGCTGGCGAGCGGTGAGTTGCCGCTGCGTGTGACGCACAACGATACGAAGCTTAACAACGTGTTGCTGGACGATCAGACCGGCAAGCCCATGGCGGTGATTGATCTGGATACCGTGATGCCCGGTTCGGCTTTGTATGATTTCGGCGACAGTATCCGTTTCGGTACCAATCCTGCGGCGGAGGACGAGACCGATCTTTCGAAGGTGTATTGCGACGTTTCGTTGTTTGAGGAATACACCAAGGGCTTCTTGGAGGCCTGCGGCGAGAGTTTGACGGCAAAAGAAAAAGAGTTGTTGCCGTTCTCCGGTTACCTGATGACGCTCGAATGCGGTATTCGTTTCCTTACCGATTATCTTGAAGGTGACACGTACTTCAAAATTCATTATCCGGAACAGAATCTCCATCGTTGCCACACGCAGTTTAAGTTGGCGGCAGACATCCAAGCGAAGATGGACGAGTTGTGCGAGATCGTGAAAAAGTACGATAAATAAGAGCGATTGTTTTGACAATCCCCCAGTCATTTGCTTCGCAAATGCCGGCCCCCTTTACACAAGGGGGCCTTTTTTGTTGACAAGTGTCGGCAGATATGATATAGTCAAAACATAAATCGTAGATAGAGGTGCGAAATACATCAGTAGCGCGAACAACTCACAGGTGCGAGCGTGCGAAAGGGTGTTTTGCCGAAGTTTCGGGAGCGGGCCCTGCCGCACCGACGCTGGTTGGCTGCAAAATATGTTGTCAACTGTCACAACCGTGGAGCGCTATCGATCAAATCGTCTGTTTGTCGTGATCGTTCCATAAGGTGCGATCGCGATTTATTTTTTGTAGGAGGGACATATTTATGAGAAGAACCAGAAGACCCCGCTGGCTGACGGTTTCGATCATGTGCTTGGTCGTGTTTTTGGTAACGACCTTTGCGCTGACGGTTTCGGCAGACGGCGACACGACGACAGTCGGCGCGACGCCTTCGAGCGACGTGGTGTTCACGTTGGATGACGTGGAGTACGATCTGTCGGACGGTGAGTCGGCACAGGCGTACGTGGACGGTTATGCCGACAACCTGAATGCGGATCCCGATTTTGACACGCATTTGGAGAAAGCACTTGAAACGGTGCGTGAGTCGGTCGGTCAATATGCTACTATCTGGGCATTGTTGCCGCCGGTGATTGCCATTGTGTTGGCGCTCATCACCAAAGAGGTGTACTCCTCGCTGTTTGTCGGTATTTTGGCGGGCGGCTTGATCTATTCCGGCTTTAACTTTGAGGGTACGGTCGTACACGTGATCAGCGACGGCTTTGTTGCCAGCTTGGCAGACAGCTATAACGTGGGTATTTTGCTGTTCCTCGTTATGTTGGGCGCTTTGGTGGCGATGATGAACAAAGCAGGTGGCTCCGCGGCGTTTGGTCGTTGGGCAACGAAGCATATCAAGAGCCGTATCGGCGCGCAGCTCGCGACGATCGCGCTCGGCGTGTTGATCTTTGTTGATGACTATTTTAACTGCCTGACAGTGGGTTCGGTTATGCGTCCCGTGACGGACGAGCAGAAGATTTCGCGCGCGAAGCTGTCGTATCTCATCGACGCGACGGCGGCACCGGTTTGCATTATTGCTCCGATCTCGTCGTGGGCAGCGGCGGTTTCCGGTTTTGCGGCCGCCAGCGGTGCCGAAAATGGTATGGCGTTGTTTATCAGCGCGATTCCGTACAACTTCTATGCACTGCTCACAATCGCGATGATGCTCTTCCTTGCTTTCACAAAAACCGATTTCGGTCCGATGAAGAAGCACGAAGACAACGCGAAAAACGGTGACATTTTCACGGTTGAAGTGGAGGAAGCCGTTGAGAATATGCAGGGAAATCCCAAGGGCCGTGTGTGGGATCTCGTTGTGCCGATCTTGTTCTTGGTCGCGTCCTGTATTGTCGGTATGATCTATTCCGGTGGCTTCTTCACCGCGGGTGAGGAAGGCTATAAGAACTTCATCACGGCGTTCTCTAACTGTGATGCATCCGTGGGTCTGGCGTACGGTTCGGTCGTAGCACTTCTGTTTGCGGTGATCTATTTCTCACTGCGCGGTGTGATCTCGTTTAAGAACTGTATGGCTTGCGTACCGGAAGGCTTTAAGCTGATGGTACCCGCGATCATGATTCTTACCTGTGCGTGGACGCTGAAGGCGATGACCGACAGCCTTGGCGCGAAGATCTTTATTTCGCAGCTCGTGGAGCAGTCTGCCGGTTCGTTCGCGCTGTTCCTGCCCGCTATCATCTTCCTGATCGCGGTTGGTTTGTCTTTTGCGACGGGTACGTCGTGGGGTACGTTCGGTATCCTTATCCCGATCGTGCTCAGCGTGTTCGGTGCCGAGTCCGGTGCGATTACCGTGATCGCGATCTCCGCTTGTATGGCGGGTGCAGTGTGTGGTGACCATTGCTCGCCCATCTCGGATACCACCATCATGGCATCTGCGGGTGCACAGTGCAATCACATTGCGCACGTGTCCACACAGTTGCCGTATGCGTTGCTCGTTGCCGCCGTATCCTTTGTTGGTTACGTGCTGTGCGGTTTCGTGCAGAGCGCGTGGGTGGTGCTGCCCATCTGCTTGGTGCTGTTGTTTGCCGCGATCCTCGCGATCCGTGCCATTCAGAAGCGCAAGGCTGCGTAAGAAATACTCATAAGCAAAGCGCCTCGACGAATAGTCGAGGCGCGTTTTCTATCGTGAACGATTGCGATAAGCGAGGGCGGTCATACCGGTGGCTGCCTTAAAGGTTTTCATGAAATGCAACTCATCGTTAAACCCGCAGGACAGCGCAACGGTTTTTACCGGCAACTCGCTGGTCGATAAGAGGTGTTTGGCGTGCTCCAAGCGGCGGGTGATAAGGTATTGCTTGACGGATAGTCCGTATGCCGTCTTGAATTGTCGGCACAAATGCGAATGGCTGATATATAACGTTCGACACAGCGTGTCAATGGAAAAGTTGTTGTGGGTAAAGTTGGCGTCGATGATCTCCTTGGCGCTCGCCATACTGCGTGGCAAAACCGCGTGACGGCAACGGTGCACGATCTCATAAAAGGCGGAGAGCACCAGATAATATTCATCCCCATCGGTATCTTCGAGCGATAGAAATAATCGGTCTAAACAAAGGCGGATGGCATGCGGCGCGGCAAGCACCGGCGTCTGTTCCGAGAAACCCATCAGTTCACCGTACTGCGCGGCGCGTTCACCGTTAAACGCAAACCACACGTATTCCCACGGATCGTCTGTGTCGGGGTAATACAAAATCGGTTGATCCGGCGGCAGAAAAAACAGAGAACCTGCGCCGACCGTGTAAGTGTTTCCGCCGAAGGTCAGCATTCCTTTTCCGCTGATGACGTAATGCAAGGTGTAATACCCTTGCAGACGCGCGGAATGAATCGGGGCCAAATCCGGCTTGGAAAAATCGTTGTAGCCGAGGTTGATGATGTGCAGATCTCCCTCGGAGAGAAAAAAACGCATATCTTGTTTTGAAAGAAATTTCCCCATACGTATCACCAAAAACAGTTTATCATATCGACATATAAAAGTAAAGATGGTAAAAAAACACAGTTTTTGTGAGAGAAAATTCCATTGTACCGTTTTGAAACACGCGGTATGATAAAGAAAAAAGCAAAGGAGCGGAAAGTATGGATACAGTCAGAATTGGTGTTATCGGTCTTGGTGCGCGCGGTTTGCAGATCCTCAAGGATATTCTCCTTAAAATGGGTGACGTGCAGATCACGGCGGTATGCGATTCGTATGAAGATCGTGTAGAGGAAGCGGCGAAAGCCATCGTTGAAGCGGGTCAGGCAGAGCCGTTTAAGACGACCGATTACCGTGAGGTGATTGCTTGTGGTAACGTGGATGCGATCAGCATCTACACCGCGTGGGATATGCACGCGGAAATCGCGATTGCTTCCATGCGCGCGGGCATTCCGGTCGCCAGCGAAGTGGGAAGCGAATATTCCATCAATAATTGCTGGCAGTTGGTGCGCACGCACGAGGAAACGGGCACACCGTATATGTTTATGGAAAACTGCTGCTACGGTAAGGATGAGTTGCTGGCAACGGCCATGATGCGCCATGGTTTATTCGGTGAAGTGGTACACTGCGCCGGCGTTTACGGTCACGATCTGCGTAAAGAGGTCGCGGAGGGTATTCAACAGCGCCATTACCGTTTCCGTAACTACCGCACCCGCAACTGTGAGAACTATCCCACGCACGAGCTTGGCCCCATGGCGAAGCTGTTCAACATTAACCGCGGTAACCGTATGGTGTCGTTGACCTCGATGGCGTCCAAGGCGGCAGGCTTAAAGGCGTATATTGAGGAAACGAAGGATAAAGTGGAGTATTCCGACGAAGTTTTGAACGCCGAGTTCAAGCAGGGCGATATCGTGCAGACGATTATCAAGTGTGAGAACGGCGAAACGATGTTGCTCACCTTGGATACGACTTTACCGCGCTACTACACCCGTGGTTTCACGGTTCGCGGTACGAAAGGTTTCTATCAGCAGGAGACGAACTCCGTGTTTATTGACGGTGTGCATCCGGAAGAGTGCGAGCTGGATACGTATCGCAACTACGAGAAATTCTTGAACAACGCGACCGAGTACGAGGCGGATTATCTGCCGTCGATCTGGAAGGATATTTCCGACGAGGTCAAGGAGATGGGTCACGGCGGTATGGACTATTTCACGCATCGCGCGTTTATCGAAGCGGTCAAGAACGGCACGCCGATGCCGCTTGACGTGTACGATGCTGCGGCGTGGATGGCGGTGTCTGTCTTGTCCGAGCAATCCATCCGCGAGGGTGGTTCGGTGCAGCAGATTCCCGACTTTACCAACGGCAAATGGATGTTCCGTCCCGCAACGGACGTTGTAGAACTGTAATTCAAACAAAAAATCGCCCCTTCCGTTTCGGAAGGGGCGATTACTTTTAAGGCATTAGTTGCATTCCGGAGTGAGCGGACCGGCGAGTTCTTTGAGATAGAACAGTCTGCCGGGCAGCGTGGGAATGTAGGACGAGGTGAAGCTCGTGTTCGGGCCGTAGTGCAAGGTGATGAGGAAGCTCATGCCTTGCCAACCCATGCCGCGGCCCAAGGTGCCGTCGGCGCCGCCGATGGCATAGTCTGCCTGGAACATGAGACCGGGGCCCATGGTGTTCGCAAAGCAGGGAACCAGCGTGGTGCGGCTCTTGAAGCTGGTGATAGCATTCTGCTCGATGGTCATCGGGGTGAGTTTCGCACCGATGCGGTACGGAGCGGCTTTCCACTCGGCTTCGGTTGCATAATCCTCAGCAAAGGTCGGCTCCCAGAACGCGATGTGGCAAGCGCGGCCGATGCCGTATACCAACACGAGTTTCGCGCCTTCCGCTTTCAGAGCAGCGATCTTCTCGGGGTAGGTGGGCAGGTTCGCTTTGGTAGCGAAGTTGCGCTGTGCGGGCGGAACGGTGTTCTCACCGAGTTTGTCAAAGAACGCTTGCTTCATGCTGTACTCAAACGAAGCAGGGTTGTCGGACGGCAGGGTGTTGCCGTCGATGTCCGACCACTCGTCCATGTTGAAGGTGTAAACGTGGTCGCATTTGACGTTCCATTCTTTTAAGAAGTAGGAAGCCCATTTATACATACCCATCGGGCCGACAGGCAGGATCATGGCGAGTTTCTCGCCGGCTTCGCGCGCCTTACGGATGGTGTTGGCGATCTCGTGACCCATGAAGGTGTCAAAATCGCTCAAAGACTCGCAGGCGATCGGCTGAAATTCGTCGTTCCAGAACGCTTCGCGGGCGACGCCCTTTTCGCAGCATTCGTCGATTCGTTTCATGTCCCATCCCTTGGGGAAGTAGTTCTCCAAATCGGAACCTTTAACGGTGCTTAAAAAATCCATTTTATGTCCTCCTTAATATTTCTTGAACTTCCATTTTATTATAAAAACAACGGCGTAAAAAGTCAAGTCGTCCGTAAAAAAAGCGGGTGTTTACAGTGCTTTTTTCTTGTACATTGGGAAAAAGTGTGATATACTGCATTATATATTGTTGTTATTTGGAGGACACCCCTATGGCAGAGCGCAAAGAATTAGCCAAAACGTATGATCCGCGTGAAGTGGAGGATCGTATTTACGAGTTCTGGACGAAGGGCGGCTGGTTCCATGCCCAGCCGAATCCCGAAAAGGAACCGTATACCATTGTGATCCCGCCTCCGAACGTCACGGGTCAATTGCATATGGGACATGCCTTGGATGAAACCTTGCAGGATATTTTGATCCGCTTTAAGCGTATGCAAGGGTATGAGGCCTTGTGGTTGCCCGGTACGGACCACGCGTCTATTGCGACCGAAGCCAAAGTGGTGGAGGCCATGCGCAAGGAAGGTCTTACCAAAGAAATGCTCGGGCGTGACGGTTTTTTGGAGCGCGCGTGGGCATGGAAAAATCAATACGGCAACCGTATTGTCGATCAGCTGAAAAAGCTGGGATCCAGCTGTGACTGGGAACGCGAGCGCTTTACCATGGACGAGGGCTGCTCTGAGGCGGTCAAAGAGGTGTTCGTACGTCTGTATGAGCAGGGGCTCATTTATCGCGGTAACCGTATGGTCAACTGGTGCCCGCATTGCAACACATCCATTTCGGATGCCGAGGTGGAGTACGAGGAAAAAGACGGCCATTTTTGGCATCTGCTGTATACGGTCAAGGAGACCGGCGAGCAGTTGGAACTGGCGACCACGCGTCCCGAAACGATGCTGGGTGACACGGCGGTGGCGATCAATGCGGAGGACGAGCGATATAGACATCTGCACGGCTGCCACGTGATCTTGCCGCTCCTCAACAAGGAAATTCCGATCGTGTGCGACGAGCACGCGGATATGACCAAGGGTACGGGTGTGGTGAAGATCACGCCCGCACACGACCCGAACGACTTTGAAGTTGGTAAACGTCACGATCTGCCGATGATCCGTGTGTTTACCTATGACGGTCACCTGACGGGTGCTGCGGACAAAGCGGCGGCGGACGAACTGCGGGCATCCGGCCGTGCGGCGATTGACGAGCCGGAAGTGCTGGATTGCGGCAAGTACGCGGGCATGACGGCGCTCGAAGCGCGCAAAGCGATTTTGGCGGATCTTGAAGCGGGGGGTTACCTGAAAGAGACCGAGCCCCGCAAGCACGACGTTGGCACCTGCTATCGTTGCCATCAGACCATTGAGCCGATGGTATCCAAGCAGTGGTTTGTCAAGATGGAGCCGCTGGCAAAGCCTGCTATTGAGGCGGTGGAAAAGGGCGAGATCAAGTTCGTTCCCGAACGTTTCACCAAAAACTATATGAACTGGATGCGCGGTACGCGTGATTGGTGTATCTCCCGTCAGCTGTGGTGGGGTCACCAGATTCCCGCGTGGTACTGTGCGGAGTGCGGTGAGACGATCGTCGCAAAAGAAGCGCCCGCGGTCTGCCCGAAATGCGGCAGTCACGCGCTCACGCAGGATCCCGATACGCTGGACACCTGGTTCTCTTCGGCGCTGTGGCCGTTCTCGACCCTCGGTTGGCCGAATGAGGACAGCGAGGATCTTAACTATTTCTATCCCACCGATACGTTGGTGACCGGATACGATATTATCGGATTCTGGGTTAGTCGCATGATCTTCTCCGGACTTGCCTATACCGATAAGGCGCCGTTCCATACGGTGTTGATTCACGGTCTGGTGCGTGATGCACAAGGTCGCAAGATGTCGAAATCGCTCGGCAACGGTGTGGATCCGCTTGAAATCATCGACCAATACGGCGCGGACGCGTTGCGCTTTATGCTGGCAACCGGTAACAGCCCCGGAAACGATATGCGCTTTATGAGTGATAAGGTGGAGTCGTCCCGCAACTTTGCGAACAAGCTCTGGAACGCGGCGCGGTTTATTTTGATGAATATCGGAGATGAGCCGGTAGACCTGTCGTTGCCCGCAGAACTGACGCTTGAAGATAAGTGGATTGTTTCGCGCTTTAATACGCTTGTCCGCGCGGTGACGGAAAATCTGGATAAATATGAACTTGGTATTGCGGTGCAGAAACTCTATGATTTCATTTGGGATAATTTCTGCGACTGGTATATTGAGCTGTGCAAGGGTCGTTTGCAGGGCGAAAACGCGGCGGCGGCACGGCAGGTACTTGTGTACGTGATGACCGGCATGCTGAAACTGTTGCATCCGTTTATGCCGTTCGTGACGGAGGAGATCTGGCAATCGTTGCCGCACGAGGGTGACGCACTAATGATCGCTTCGTGGCCGGTATATGACGAGACGTTGTCTTTCTTGTCGGAAGAAAAAGAAATGGAGCGCATTATGGAGGCAATCGGTGCGATCCGTAACCGCCGCGGTGAGATGAACGTGCCGCCGTCCCGCAAGGCGCAGATCTTTGTGGAGACCGCGTTCGCCGATACTTTCAAGAAGGGTGTGCCGTTCTTTTTGCGACTTGCGTCCGCGTCCGAGGTGACGGTAGGTGAAGCGTTTGAGGTGGACGGTGCGGTCAGCATCGTTACGGCGGATGCCACCATCAAGTTCCCGATGGCGGAGCTTGTGGACTTGCAGGCCGAAAAAGCGCGACTTACCAAAGAAAAGGAGACCGCACAAAAACAGCTTGACGGTGTGTTGGCGCGGCTTTCAAACCCGTCGTTTACCGACAAAGCACCCGAAGCGGTGGTACAGACGGCGCGCGATCAAGCGGCACGGCTGCAAGAAAAGATCACATTGCTTGAACAGAGCATGAATCAGTTGGGATAAGCGTATGAAATTCACGGAAACGTATCGTATTTCCTCGCACGACCTCGCGCATAATAACCGCGTGCGGCCGTCCGCGGTGCTGCGGTATATGATGGAAACGGCAAATCGCAACATGTACGTGCAAAAGCCGTCGTACAGCGAATTGCTCGCGCAGGGATATGCGTTTTTGGTCGGGCGCACGCATTTGCGTATTTACGGTGACGTGCAGGCGTATGATGCCGTCACGGTCGAAACGTGGGCAATCCCCGAAAAGGGTGCGTCGTTTGATCGTTGCTATCGCTTGCTGAAAGACGATGAAGTCGTGGCGGAGGCGTATTGTGTGTTCGGACTCTTAAATCTGAACACCAAGAAGCTGTGCCGCGCAGGTGACGTGGAACTCTCGTATTATACCGACGAGCCTCTTGCCATGTCGACTCGTTTTCGGTTACCGGATTGTCAGATGACGGTAGTCGGTGAGCGGGAAATCCGCTATGCCGATACCGATTGTAACGCGCATATGAATAATACGAATTATCCGGATATGCTGTGTGATTTCATTCCCGAGATCGATAGCGTGTGCGTGAGAGACGTGCAGATCCAGTTTGTCAGCGAAGCACCGCTCGGCGAGCGTTTGACCGTCAAAATGGGACGGTGTGAGGAGTCGGACAAAACGGTGTTCGCATTTGAAACCGTGCGCACAGACGGTGCGGTGAATATCCGCGCTTTGATTGAAACTGTCAAGGCAGAGCCGGCCGCGGGTTTCTGATCATTTTTGGCGAATTTTCTTGACACCAAAAGAGCACAGTACTATAATAATTTTTATTCTAAAACCTTCGAGGAGGAACTTGTATGGACAACAACAAACGACCCGAAACGATGGAACGCATCGCTACCCCCGAACTGGCCAAACGCTTTATTGACGAGCAGGTTGAAGCGGTTCGCGCACAGGTTGGTGATAAAAAGGTGTTGCTGGCATTGTCCGGCGGTGTGGATTCGTCGGTCGTGGCGGCGTTGTTGATCAAAGCCATCGGCAAGCAGCTCGTTTGCGTACACGTAAACCACGGGCTTATGCGCAAAGGCGAGAGCGAGCAGGTGATCGAGGTCTTTGGCAAAGAATTGGATGCCAACTTGATTTATATCGATGCGACGGATCGTTTCTTGGATCTGCTTGCCGGCGTCAGCGAACCGGAAAAGAAACGCAAGATCATCGGCGGCGAGTTCATCAAGGTGTTTGACGAGGAAGCAAGCAAGCTGGAGGGTATCTCCTTCTTGGCGCAGGGCACCATTTACCCCGATATTCTGGAGTCGGACGGCGTCAAAGCCCATCACAACGTCGGCGGTTTGCCCGAAGACATGGAAATGGAATTGGTCGAGCCGGTTAAATTGTTGTATAAAGATGAAGTTCGCGTAGTGGGCGAGGCGCTCGGCCTGCCGCACGCGATGGTGTACCGCCAGCCGTTCCCGGGTCCGGGTCTCGGTGTGCGTTGCCTCGGTGCGATCACGCGTGACCGTCTGCACGCCCTGCGTGAGGCGGATGCGATCCTGCGCGAGGAGTTTGATAAGAACGGTCTTGCCGGTAAGGTCTGGCAGTATTTCATTGCCGTACCCGATGTCAAGAGCGTCGGCGTGAAAGACGGCAAGCGTTACGAAGGCTGGCCCGCCATCATTCGTGCGGTAAACACCACCGATGCGATGAGCGCGACCATCGAGGAGATCCCATATGCGTTGCTCCATCACATTACCGACCGCATTACGCACGAGGTTGAGGGTATCAACCGCGTGTTGTATGATTTGACACCGAAACCGATCGGCACGATCGAGTGGGAATAATTGAAATATTTCAGGGTAACCCCTCTCATTCTCAATTTCTTCCAAAAGGGTAAAAATTGATATCCTGAGAGAACCCAAGAAAATCGCGAAATCAACGACCTTGTGTAACACACAAATCCGTGTTACATGAGGTCGTTTTCTTTTGACTTTTTTTACCTTGCAAACCCTCAGTCTTTCTGTTTTTTCCACTTCGTGAGAATAACAGAGATAACCCAGATAACACTTCGTAATGCACTGGGTATTCCTCATTCTTTCTCTGTATTCCCAAGTATCTCAAATCCCTTTATTTCCTTATATTCCAAGCCTTTTCACTGTTAGTAAGTGCACTGGTAACCCATAAGCTTATTACAGTAATGAATGAAGAAAAAGAGGGGGAAAAAGAGAAAATTCCGCACACTCTATTGCATTCTCATACTGCCAGAGCACTCTGCACGGACTCTGAGATAATGAGAGAAAAAAGATAGGGCGAGAAAGAAAAAGATACGGGCAGAGATGAGGAAAAAAGAAAAATATTGAGAAAAAAGGAGAATACGAGGAATTGCCCTTTTGAGAATATTGGGTTTTACCTCGTAATAGAATAGCAGCAAACGGCTTGGGGTTGATACTCCCAAGCCGTTTTTATCTTTTCAAATGCCAAGTGGTGTGGTATACTGTTACTGTGATATATGATTTTAGGAGATAGCGTATGTTTGAAAAACTGATCAACGTGACAAACGATGCACTTTACAGCTACGTGCTGATTCTTTTGCTCGTTGCGGGCGGCTTGTATTTTACCGTTCGTACGCGCTTTGCACAAGTTCGATTGTTGGGACAACAGTTCAAAGCAGTTACCGAAAAGGCGGACGGAAAAGGGGTCTCCTCGTTTCAGGCGTTGATGGTATCCACCGCGTCGCGCGTGGGTACGGGCAATATTATTGGTGTGGCAACGGCGCTTTGTGTCGGCGGATTCGGCAGTGTGTTTTGGATGTGGGTGATCGCCGTGATCGGCGCCGCATCCGCTTTTGTGGAAAGCACGTTGGCGCAACTTTACAAAAAGCGCGGCAAGGACGGATGTTACGGAGGGCCTGCGTATTACATTGAAGCAGCAACCAAATGCAAATGCTTGGCGGGTTTGTTTTCCGTGTTTTTGATCTTGACCTACGGGTTTGGATTTAATATGCTCGCGTCATATAACTTACAGGCGACCTTTTCGGCGTACGCATTTTATAACGAGAGGTATACGCCGTGGATCATCGGACTTGTGATTGCGGTGATGGTGGGGTATTGTATGATCGGCGGCGGTAAGCGGATCGTATCGGTGACCAGTTTTTTGGTGCCGATCATGGGCGCTGTATATATTCTGGTCGCGATCGTGATAACGTGTATCAATATCAAGGTGTTGCCCGAAATTTTTTGGCAAATTTTTGACGGTGCCTTTGACGCGAAAGCGATCTTCGGCGGATTTAGCGGTTCGTGTGTGATGTACGGTATCAAGCGCGGGTTGTTTTCCAATGAAGCGGGTGTCGGCTCGGCACCGAATGCGTCGGCTTCTGCCGAGGTGTCGCATCCCGCGAAGCAGGGATTGGTACAGGTGTTGTCGGTGTTTATTGACACGCTGCTCGTGTGTTCGGCGACGGCGTTTATGTGTATGTCTTCGGGTGTGACCCCGCCGACCACGAGCGATCAAGCGGCAGCGTATGTTCAAAACGTGTTGCGTGTTACGTTGGGGCAAGCGGGTCCGATTTTTATTACGGTATCGATGGCGTTGTTTGCGTTTACTACGCTGCTTGGTAATCTGTATTACGTGGATAAGAGCATTACCTATTTGTTGGGAAAAGAGCCGACACGAGCGGTTAAGAACGTGTATTATACGATCGCTTCGCTGGTGATTTTTATCGGTGCGGGGCTGAGTGCGGATCTGCTGTGGGGAATTGCGGATGTTATGATGGGTGGTATGACGATCATCAACATGCCCGTGATCTTGTATCTTGGCAAATATGCCGTACGCACGTTGAAGGATTACGAAAAGAAATTGAAGAGGGGCGGCAAGATTACGTTTTGTAAGGGTGATATTGAGTTGCCCCACGAAACGGACTATTGGAATTAAAAAAGCGGCAGGATGATCCATCCTGCCGCTCATTTTATGTTTTTTATTTGATGGTGAACACGTCGCCGGCTTTAATGGTGAGGTCGAGCGTGTTGGACACGACCTTGGCGGTTGCTTCACCGGTACGGATGAGGACAATCGCCTGACCGCCCTCCATTGTCAGCGTGATGGTGTTGCCATCTTCCGCGACAGACGTGAACGGATCGGCGCCGCCGGCGCCGGTGTACCACTGGATGCCGCCAAATTCAAAATCCGGTTTTTCTTGATCGCGATCTTCCGGCGGAACCATCTCTTCGTACGGACTTGCCAAGCCCTCGCCGATGCAGGGGTCATTGTCGCTGAACGTGATGGTGTAGGAATGGCAGAATTTCATGCCGTTGTCCTCCACAACAACGCGGAACATCCAATCGTGCGATTTGAATGCCGAGTAGGATGCTTTTGTTGTTGTGGTGGTAGGTTTAGCGCTTGTGGAAGTCATGATGGGCTTTGAGGTCGTTGTGGTGGCGGGTTCGGTGGTGGTTGTGACAGAGTCGGTCGTGGTGGCGGTGTCAACACCGAGATCAATCAGCACGTAAGTGCTGAAATGTGTCAATTCCGCCACGATGGTGCGTTCGCCTGCGTTGACGGTAGCGGTGATTTCCTCGGTGCTGCCGTCGTCTGCGACGTACAGAATTTTAACGTTATTGCTGTAATCATCGGGAATACGGAAGGTGACGGCGAGCGTACCGTTCGGTTGTACCTTTGCCTCATCTTTAACGGCATTAAATTCAAATACGGTGAATTTTTTGGCAACGGCAGCAACGGCGGTCTTGGCGCGCTCGTACGTTTTGCCGGCGGTGACCGTTTCGGCGGTAACCTTCGTGCCTTTTTCAAACACGGCTTCGTCCGCGGTGAACGTGACGGTGCCCGCTTCAATAGCGTCGATCGTCGTATCGTCCGGAGTCGGAGCGGTGTTGCCGCAACCGACAACGGTCAGGAGTAGCAGTAGCGCGAGCAGTAAGCATAACAGTTTTTTCATTTTTAAGCACCTCGTACTATTTTAGTCTGATTTTATTATAATCCTATGTGCGATAGTTGTCAAATGCGCGAACATTGACAACGCGGGTCGAAAATCGTATAATACGCAGAGAATACGTCATGCGGAAAACGGTGCTTGTCATAAAGGTAGCGGGCAACGATTGGGACGTGTTCATTGAGGAAGAAAATACAGGAGGGGTGGTCTGTATGAAAGCATTTTTTGAATACTTTTTCGGGGTGGGTACCGAGCCCGAATTTGTGAATTTTACGTTACCGCATTTTGCACCGATCGTGTTGGCGTTTGTTTTGATCTTACTTACCTATCGCTTTCGTGACAAGTTGCGAGAGAGTAAGCACGAGGTTGCCATTCGACACGTGTTAGCGTTTGTGATGATTTTTTCCGAGATGTCCTATTATTGGAGATTGGTGGGCGTTCCGTCGTTAGGACCGAATCCGGTGGATCATTTGCCGATCACCGTTTGCGGTTGGGCGGTCGTTTTTTGCAGTTATATGATGGTCGGGAAGTCCCAGACGTTGTTTGATATTTCGTATTTTTGGTTGCTTTGCGGCAGTATCTTTGCACTTATTACGCCGACGGTGATCACCTACACCGGCGTCACGCGGTTTCGGTATTATCAGTTCTGGATCGAGCATACGATCGGCTATATCGGTATTTTCTATATGATATTTGTTCATAAACTGCGTCCGACGATCAAATCGGCGGTGAAATCGTACGTTGCGCTACTTGTGCTCGCGGTGATCGCCTACGGTGCAAACCGCCTAATCGGGCCGGGCGCCAATTATTTGTTTATGGCACGACCTGAGGATACGCCCTCGGTGCTGGACGTTTTGCCGCCAAATTTTGCGCTTCGTTTATTGGTGATGGCGGCGGTCATTACAGTTCTTTTTGGATTGGCGTATTTGCCGTGGTTCTTAAAAGATAGAAAGGCAAAGCGTGTAACGGCATAACAGATTAAAAACGACGAGTAAGGTCGAGCGTATCGCGGGTATGACCACCTTTTTCGCGATGGTCTACATACTGATGATAAATGCGAATACGTTTGCCAATCCGTTGGCGATGCTGTTGCTCATGCATGAAAGGGGACGACCATGAAGAGAAAACCTGTCCTACTGTTGATCGTGTCGATGTTGGTGTTCGGCACGCTGGGGTTATTTGTACGATATATTCCGCTGCCCTCCGGTGAACTTGCGCTATACCGCGCGGTGACGGCGACCGTGTTGCTTGCCGGATACTTGCTTATCACCCGCCAAGGGTTTCAGGTGCAAGCGATACGCAAGGAACTGCCGATCCTCTTGTTATCCGGCGCGGCAATGGGAGTCAACTGGATCTTGCTGTTTGAGGCGTATCGGTATACCACTATCTCGGTCGCTACGCTGAGCTATTATTTTGCGCCCGTGATCGTGACGATACTGAGTCCGCTGTTATTCCGTGAAAAGCTGACCGTCAAAAGCCTTATATGCTTTGTGTTGTCTACGGTCGGATTGGTGCTGGTGATTGGAGTTGCCGATCTTAAAACCGCACAGTTTACGGGGGTTTTGTTCGGGTTGGGAGCGGCCGCCTTATATGCGACGGTGATTTTGCTTAACAAGGCCATCAAAAGCGTGGCGGGGATCACGCGCACCTTTTGGCAGTTTATCGCGGCGACGGTGGTGCTCGTTCCGTACGTGTTGTGTACGGGCGGCTTTACGGTGGGCAGTTTGGATGCTATCGGCTTAGGGATGTTAGCGGTCGTCGGTGTCGTGCATACCGGCATTACGTATTGTTTGTATTTTTCCGCCGTTAAAGAATTGTCCGGACATAAGATCGCGTTGCTTAGTTACATTGATCCGCTGACAGCGATCGTGTTGTCGATGACGGTACTCATGGAGCCTGTTACGCCGTGGCAGCTTGTCGGTGGCGCGATGATCTTGGTGTTTACGCTGATCAGTGAAATAGAAATTAAAAAGCCTCAAAGGTAAACCCTTTGAGGCTTTGTTTATTCTAACCAAAAATGTCGAAAAGAATAGAACGAGAATTATTGACATTGTCGTTTTTTTGCGGTACTATAAATATGGAAACCTATCAAGGGGAGGATGGATTATGAAACGGAACAAGTTATTATGTGCTTTGCTTGCGGCGACAGTGCTGCTATGCGCGGTGCCGATGGTGGCGATCGCCGATGCAACGGCTCTGACGCCGGATACACCCACAACGCTGATTCCTGATAGCGCAATGGTAGAAGCCACCTTTACACCGGCGCAAACCGGTTTGTATGAGTGGCGCGTGGTAGAAGCCGATTCGAATTACCCGGCACAGCCTATGGTTGAACTGTTTGACAGTTCACAGACCTATGTGCGGCAAATTGCAGGGGAAAATGACTGGCGCGGCAATCCCGAGAGTTTTTTGGTGTACCACTTGACTGCCGGTGAACAATATACGTTGAATGTGCAGGATGGCTCGGCTTCGCCCACGGGCGTTGTTGTGACGGTGAAAGCGGTGACTGCTGTGTCGGCGCTTGCGCCCAATGTGTCGGGGACGGTTGTTCCGGGCAAGTATATGAGTTATTTATCGTTTACACCCACCGAGACGGGAGACTACGTGTTTTCGTCTGCATCGGTGGTGGATGCAGATCCGTTTTTGCGTGCGTTTTTAGATGAAAATCTGGAGCCCGTGGAGCTTCTTGATGGCAATGACGACGACTATGACGAATGGGATTTCTATGCTGCATACACGTTGACCGCCGGTAAAACCTATACGTTGGTGATGTCGGATTACAACGAAACAGCAGACGGATTCGCGGTGACGGTTGCACCGTATTACGGTATTACCGAGCACCCGACGGCGGCAGACCCCACGTTAAAGGTTAACAGAACGGATGAAGTTTCCGCTTACCAGTGGTATACGATAAAAACCGATACCTTAGGAGTCACAGAGGACGATATCGGACAAAATTGGGGCGGTGTTTACACTGCCGCCACCGATACGTGGAGCGCCCCGAGCTACGATGACGGGAGCGGCATTTATTACTACAGTTTATTTACGATTCCGCTGCAAGCGGGCGATGTGCTCAAAATTACTTCCTCGGACACATTGGAAGCGGAGCAGTGCTGGGTAAGAATCTTTAACGAGTTGATTCCGGAAGTGGAAAACGGTGCGTTGGTGTACACGATACCAAAAGCGGGTGAGTATGGGGTTGATTTGGCAACCGACAGCGATAACAGCACCTTTACGTTCCAAGTAACGACCGGCGTTTTAGACAAAAAGATAGACGGTCAAACCGCTGCCACGTTGACCGCGTACGACAAAAACGAATCGTACGCCTGCGTGGCGACCTTTGAAAACGGTATCGTGTTGACCTCCATGCGTGTCAAGATGGAGCCGGTCATCGTCAAGCAACCCACGGCGAAGGACCCGTCCGTAGACGTTGCGTTTGCAAAGGACGTTAAGACGTATGAGTGGTACACGGTTAAGTCAGGCAAACCCATCACGGATGCGGACGTTGTCGATACGATGGGCGACGCGGTGTATGCAGACGGCGTGTGGAGCAACGAAAACCCGGTACCGGCCGGAGTCGGTTCATGGGGTTATGATCTGTTTGAGATCTCCCTGGAGGCGGGAGATGTAATTACGGTTTTCTGTTCCGATGCGATGGATCCGGATATGTGGTATTTTTCGGGTCAAAACATGGGCATGGCAGAGATGGTGCAAAAGGGAAAAGCCTTGGTCTTTACCGTTTCACACGATGACATATATAACCTGGGTCTGGCAACCGATGGCAAAGAGAGTAAGTTTTCGATCGTTGCCGGTGAAGTGACATTGGACCAGAAGGTGACTGATCAAACTGCCAAAGCGCTTACCGCATACGAGGACGGTGTGACGTACGCTTGTGTGGTAACGTACACGGACGGCGTTGTGCTTACCTCCGATATGTTTACGGCAACCGCTGAAACCGGTGTGGCGATCAAACAAGCACAGGCCGATAAAGTGGCGGCGCTGATCAATGCGTTGCCGGAAACGCTTTCCAAGGGGGATGCCGATGCCGTTCAGGCGGCGAAGGCAGCGTACGACGCGCTTACCGATGACTTGAAGGCGTTGATTTCGGATGCGGTCAAAGCAAAATTAAATGCGGCACTCGCGGCGATTGAAGCACTCAACCAAGTGGTAGAATTGCCCGAACAGCCGAAAGATGAGCCGACGGATATCCCGCCGACAGGTGAGCACAGCATTGCTTGGTTGTGGGTGGTGCTTGCCGTGGTGAGCGGCGGTGCGGTGATGTTTATAAAACAAAAAGCGCACAACTGATGTCATAAAGAAAAGCCCCCTGCGGATGCTTCCGCAGGGGGCTTGTTTTTTTTGTGGTTATACCGTGAAATCGAGGCAGGCGCGGGAGGCGGTAAAGGGGCGGACATAGGTGTCGGCGACTGCTACGTGATCGGGGTGAATAGCGTAGCCTTTCAGCGCCGCTTCGCTTTCAAAGGACGAGTCCAGCATGACATCGACGTTGGAAGAGTCCAGTTTGTCGATATATACGTTGATCTCCAACAAACCGGGAATCTTACCGTCGAGTGCTTCAAGATGGGTTTTGATGTCGGCTTTGACAGCGGCGAGTTCCGCTTCCGACATCTCTTTGAGTTTCCATAGAATGACGTGCTTGACCATTGTTACAATCTCCTTTACAGTAAGTGTATAATCCATTCGGTGATGAGAACGACCCCGCAACAGGATACGGCAACCGTGAACAAACTCGCACCAAACCATGCGATAACGATGCCGACGAGGAGCGCCAGTGCGCCCGCGATGGGGTACTCGGTGGCTTGTGCGATGGCGGGGAAGGTCATAATTGCCAAGGTAACATAGGGGACGTAATACAAAAACGAGCGAAAAAAGCGGTTGCGGATCGGTTTTTTAATGAGGGTCATGGGCAGGACACGCACCGCATAGGTGGCGAGTGCCATAATGGCGATATAGATCCAGTTCACGGTGTATCTGCCTCCTTTCGCGGGAACAGCAGTGCTGCCGCGGAGGATAACACAACGGTGAGCAGGATGATGCGCATACCGCTTGACAGATCGCAGATGAGCGGCAGATGCTCGGCGGCATAGCTTGCCGCAAAGCACACGGCCACCAAGCCCAAAATAACTTTATTTTTACGAGCGGGGGGGACAAAAATGGCAATAAACATGCCGTATAACGCGACACCGAGAGCGCTGGTGAGGCTTTGCGGGAGAATACTGCCCAGCGCGGTGCCGAGTGCAGTGCCAAGCGCCCAGCCGGGAACGGCGACGGTGAAAGCACCGTACGAGTAATAGGGATTTACCATGCCACGACGCGCAACGGCGATGCCGAACAATTCGTCCGTCAAATGAAAGGCGATGAGATAGCGGTGCAAAAACGGCATGGACGGATCCAGCCGTTGGCTCATGGCACAGCTCATGAGCAGATAGCGCGCATTGATGATGAGCGTGACCAGTGCAATCTCCAAAATCGTCGTGCCCGCCGCGATGAGGGAAAATACCGCGTATTCACCGGTGGAGGTGGTGCAAAACCAGCTTGCCACCAAGCCTTGAAACCACGACAGACCGGCATCCCGAACGGCAACGCCGAGCGAAAAGGACACGGCCAGATAACCGAGTGCAATCGGGATTCCGTCACGCAGACCCATTTGGAACGCTCGTTTGTTGTGTGGTGTGTTGTATACGTATTGGTTGTTTCCCATATCGATCCCTGCATTTTTTTGAAATCAAGGAGTAGTATAGCATACTTTCTTAAAATAGTAAAACGGTTTATGTAAAAAAATTGCATTATTTTGTCAGAAGGTGTATACTGGCTGTTGTCGGAAAGTCGGTGAAACTATGAGTAAAAGAAAAGCCTTACAGTACGCTTTCCCGAAAACGCTGCCGATTCTGGCGGGATTCGGATTTTTGGGAATGTCGTACGGCGTGTATATGAGTGCGGCGGGTTTTCCGTTTTGGATGCCGCTTTTAATCAGCGTAGCCGTGTTTGGCGGATCGCTGCAGTTCGTGATGGTGACGATGTTGCTCAGTGCGTTTTCTCCCGTCTCCGCGTTTTGTATGGCACTGATGATTCAGGCGCGACACGTGTTTTACGGCTTGTCTATGTTGGAAAAATACAAAGGAATGGGCGTGAAAAAGCCGTATCTCATTTTCGGTTTGATCGACGAGACGTTTTCCATTAACTCCTCCGTTACGCTCCCGAAAGAGGTGGATCGAGGATGGTTTTACGTGTTCGTTACGCTATTCAATCACGTGTATTGGGTAGGGGGAACGGTGCTCGGCTGTGTGCTCGGCGAGATGATTACGTTTAATACCGAGGGGATTGAGTTCGTGATGACGGCGATGTTTGCGGTGATCTTTTTGGAGCAGTGGCTTAAAGAGAAACACCATGCAGCGTCGGTGATCGGTGTGGTTTCGTCAGTGGCATGCTTGTTGCTTTTTGGGGCGGAGTCGTTTATTATTCCCACTATGCTGTGTATGCTGGTATTGCTTGCGGCTTTTCGTCGACCGATCGGGAAAGCGGGTGATGATGCATGACGTTGACCGAACAGTTGCTGACGGTGGGGTTATGTGTTGTCGCTACGCTTATCACGCGCTTTGTTCCGTTTTTGGCGTTTTCACCGAAACGGCAGACCCCCGCCTTTGTGCAGTATCTCGGGAAAGCGCTGCCGCCCGCGTTGTTTGGTATGTTGGTGGTGTATTGCTTAAAATCCGTGGATATTTTCGGCGGAGCACACGGATTGCCGGAGCTTTTTGCACTCGCGGTGGTCGTCCTGTTGCATTTGTGGAAGCGGCAAATGCTCTTATCGGTTGCCGGTGGCACGGTGTGCTATATGCTGCTTGTGCAGTTGGTGTTTTGATCTTGCAAAAAAATTGCAGGTTGAACGTAGTTTTTCTTGCAATTTGGTTAAAAATAGAGTATAGTAAATAACGGTTCTGAAATTCACAAAAAGGGAAGAGGCTTTCGTATGGAAAAGGAAAGAAAAGTTGGTACGGTGTCGCGCGGTATTCGCTGCCCCATCATCCGTGAGGGCGACGATCTGGCGAGTATCGTAGCAGACAGCGTGTTGCAGGCTGCCGAAGCGGAGGGCTTTGAGCTGCGTGATCGCGACGTGATTTCCATTACCGAATCCATTGTTGCCCGCGCGCAGGGAAACTACGCGTCGGTGGATGCGATCGCGCAAGATGTGCGTGCAAAACTCGGCGGCGGTACGGTGGGCGTCATTTTCCCGATTTTGTCTCGTAACCGTTTTGCGATCTGTTTGCGCGGTATTGCGAAAGGCGCTAAAAAGATTGTCTTGATGCTCAGCTATCCGTCCGACGAAGTCGGTAACGAGTTAATCAGCATTGATAAGATCGACGAGGCCGGCGTGAATCCGTATTCGGACGTGCTGAGCTTAGAAAAATACCGTGAATTGTTCGGCGTGAACAAGCACGAGTTCACCGGCGTGGATTACGTCCAATATTACGGTGATCTTATCCGCGAGTGCGGTGCTGAGGTGGAGATTATATTCGCAAACCAAGCGAAGACCATTCTCAACTACACGGACCACGTGCTCAACTGCGATATTCATACCCGCGCGCGTACGAAGCGGATTCTCAAAGCCGCAGGCGCCAAGGTGGTTTGCGGGTTGGACGATATTCTGACCGCACCGGTGAACGGCAGCGGTTGCAACGAGAAATACGGTCTGCTCGGTTCCAATAAATCGACCGAGGATTCTGTTAAACTGTTCCCGCGTGAGTGCAAGGATTTTGTACTGGACGTGCAGGCGCGCATCTTAAAAGCGACCGGCAAGCACGTGGAAGTGATGGTATACGGCGACGGCGCGTTTAAGGATCCGCAGGGTAAGATCTGGGAACTTGCCGACCCGATTGTATCGCCCGCGTTTACCGACGGTTTGATCGGTACGCCCAACGAGCTTAAACTCAAATATCTGGCGGATAACGATTACAAGGATCTGTCGGGTGAGGCGCTCAAAGAGGCGATCTCCAAGAGCATTAAAGAGAAAAACGATAACCTTGTGGGCAACATGGCATCGCAGGGCACGACACCTCGTCAGCTGACCGATCTTATCGGCTCACTGTGCGATCTGACCAGTGGTTCCGGTGACAAGGGTACGCCCGTTGTGTTGGTGCAGGGGTACTTTGATAACTATACCAACGTGTAAACAGCAATAGTGAACGCCGTGTGACAAACGCCACACGGCGTTTGTCTTTTATGAAAAAGGTTGCAAACGTACATGCGGCGTGATATACTGGGCGATAAGAGAAAAAGGGGGGTGCGGTATGCAAGTTTTATCTATTGGAAACAGTTTTTCGTTTGACGCGCAACGCTATGTGAACGGGATTGCACACGCGGACGGCGTAAACGTGCAAACGTTTAATCTGTTGATCGGTGGTTGCTCGTTGGAGAGGCACTACCGCAACATGCTTAGCGAATTACCCCTGTACGAACTGGCAATCAACGGCCAAGATACGGGGTTTACGATGTCGATCAAAGACGCGTTGCTTAGCCGAAACTGGGACGTTGTGACGTTGCAGCAAAACAGCGGCAATTCGTTTGATTACGAAACGTATCAACCGTATTTGAACGCTCTTGCGGAATACGTGCGTCATTGTGTGCCGAAAACGAAACTGATTATTCATCAGACGTGGGCGTATCGGCCCGATATAAAACAAGTGATTCCGAGTTTTCGTTATGCGGATCACAGAGAGATGTTTCGCGATTTGAAAGAGGCGTATGACCTTGCGGCAAAAGAGATCGGCGCGGACAAGCTGATTCCGTCCGGTGCGGTGTTTCAAGAGTTGGTAGCGGCAGGAGAAAACGTGCATCGCGATCCGTATCATGCGCATAGGGGAATCGGACGGTATGCGTTGGGACTTCTCTGGTATGCTGTTCTGACCGGTCGGCCAATTACGGACAATACGTTTTCCGATTTTGATCAGCCGATCACCCCCGAACAAGTAGAACTTGTCAAGAGTTGTGTAAAAACCGTTTATAAGCAGTACTGTGAATGAAAAAGAACTCCCGCATCGTGGATGCGGGAGTTCTTGCTTATTTTATAAGGGCGATAAACTCTCTCATAAAATAGGGGAGATCTTGCGGTCGTCTTGACGTGACGAGATTACCGCACACCACGACGGGTTGATCCTTGTAGTTGGCACCGGCGTTGATGAGATCATCCTTGATGCCGGGGTAGCAGGTGGCCTCCACACCGCCGAGCACGTTGGCGGAAATGAGGATCTGTTGCCCGTGGCAGATAGAGGCGATCGGCTTTTTCTGCTCGAACATCTCGCGCACTAAGCGGATAACGTCCGCATTTTGACGGAGTTTTTCGGGCGCGGAGCCGCCGGGGAGGATCAAACCGTCGTAATCCGTACTGTTAAGATCGGCGACCGCGTGGGTGGCATCACATTCAAAGTGGTATTTGCACTTGACGGTCTTTTCGGTAAAGGAGGCGACGGTTGCACCGTAGCCCTCTTCCAACACGCGGTAATACGGATACAGAAGTTCCGAATCGTCACACATATCGGACGTGATGATCAGTACGTTTTTCATAGTCACACCTCACTGATTGTTTTTGGCATACCCGTACAAGCCGTACAGGGCGCAGGTGGCGGTATCCCGCACCAGCGAATGCGGCAGCGCGGTGGCGCTTTCGAAGCCGTCTTTCATCAAATCAAACGATTTGGAGATCTGACCGCCGACGACTACTTCGTCGAAGTGATCGTCGGTGCGTTTTTGTTCAAGACAGAGTCCCAAATAGCGACCGAAGTCGTAAAACACATTCAAAAGCGATTGGTTGCCGCGTTTGGCTTCGTCTGCCATATCTTTGATGTTGGAGAACGTATAGCCTTGCTCGCTTGCTGCTTGCAACAGCGCGCGGGTGGAGACGTAATCTTCCGAGATGCCGTCTAAAAACGGCATATTCCACAAGGGGCTTGACGGCGTTTGGGATGCGTTTAGTTGAATGACACCACAGCGAACGTTGGCATATCCCAAGCCGGTGCCGAGCATCACGCACGCAACGTCGCGGGTTCTTAGTTCCGGTTTTTCTTCCAGAACACCCAGCGCAAAGGCGGTGGCATCGTTCATGAAGCATACCTGCATCTGCGGAAATGTTTGCGCGAGCAGGTCTTTTAAGCTGATGCCGAAAAGCGTGTGCAGTTTGTGTTTCATCAAACTGGTGCCGGTGGCGTAGTCAAACGGACCGGGAGTGGAAACGGCGAGAAAATCCGGCCGGATCTCGTCGCAAAAGTCCAACAAGCGCGAAACGATGCCGTCTTTGCCGCCTTCGTCTTTGACGGCAAACTGTCCGAGACGTTCTTCACCGCCGCAAAACACGCCGTATTTTACGGCGGTTCCGCCGACGTCTAATGCCAAGATTTTCATGCGATCATCTCTTTAACTGCGTTTTGTGAACGGTGACCACACCGACACCGAGGTTGCGGATGCGGTATTTGCCGAAGTTTGCGGGAACGACCGCAATATCCAGCGAGTTGAGATCGTAGTACAAGTCGGGGTTGTCGATGGATTCTACGCGTACCTTTTCGCCGTCGACCAGTGCGAGTACGTGGAACAGACCGTCGGTGTTATCGTCGATCTCGTCCTCGAAAATGAGGTTGCGCAGCGAGAAGTACAGCAGATCGTGTTCGCCGACGATGATCTCTTTTGCCGTGCCGTTTTCACGCACCAGACCGCCGTGGTTGACGAGGTTTTCGGCGACCCACTTGGCATCGCGTTCCTTGCGGATAACGTCTTTACCCATCTTCATGTGAATCGGGCGGGGCAAACCGGTCTGCGGATCGGTGCGCTGATAGTCATACAGTTTGTAAGTATAGGAGCCGACGGTGAGACTGCCGATCTCCAAAATGACTTGGTTGCGTCCCGACGCGTGAATGGTACCGGCGGGGATCATTACCTGCGTACCGGGGACAGAGTCCACCGCGTTGATGTATTTCTGATAGTCGATGAGCTCGTGCGTGGTCTGTGCGCGATCTGCCAGTTCCATAAATTCGTCGCCGCTGTTTTTATCGGCAAAACCGAGGTAGGTTTTTGCTTGATGGCTTGCGCGAACAACGTAGTAGCTTTCGTCCTGACGGCCAAATTCGCCATGATTGCTGATGACGTAGTCGGCATGGGGGTGGCACTGGATGGACATGTTACCCGACGAATGGAACGTATCGTCGTAGTTGAAACGGACAGGGAAGTAGCCGCCGAACTCGGTGTACGCTTTGTGGCCGAGCAATTTCTCGCCCATCGCCTGTACGAAGGTGAAGAACGGCACTTCAAACTCACCCGCTTCGTCCAGCATCGCGACGAGCGACACTTCCAGCGGAATCATATCAAAGATCCACGCGCAGTTGCGCATTTCTTTCGGCAGATTTCTGAGTTTGTGAATATAGAATCCGCCCCACACGCCTTCGAGATACACGGGACGGCAACGGAACGGCCGTCTGTTCAGTTCCTCAAACAGTTCCATCACGCTGCCGAACGGCAACATTTTCATCTGTGTCGGTTCGTCTGCGGTGATATAGTAATCCAGTTTTTGGGTTCTCATGAGTCCCCAGCGTTGCTCCATCGCGGTTTCGAAATCCACGTAGTAATTGCGGCGCATCATCAGCCCATAGGGGAGTTCCTCGGTCAGACCGATGTTGCGGTTTTTACCGTTTTTGCAGTTGAGTACCGACGTTCTGGGGGTGACATCGATCCAGATGCGCAGATCGTATTCGTCTTGCAGTTCCTCCGACAAGGCACCCTTGCCGTATACGAGCACCTTGCCGCCGTTTTTGATGCGGGATTTCAGTTGCTCGACCTTTTCGGCATCTTGCAGCCCTTTATAGCCTTCACGGTAGCGTCTGCCGTACAGCAAAACGGGGTCTACCTCGCGGTCCTCGGGCAGGAACGGCTCGACCTTTTTCGTGATAACTTCGCTTGGCAGCATGACCGACGCGGCGTCGATAAACTCAATGCCGGTGCGGGCGAGTTGCTGTTTAAGCACGTTGATAAGCATCTCATACTCGGCGCCGGGATACGCGTCAATACCGATGCTGTTGGCGTTTTCAAAGAATTTCGCAATTTGTTTGCTGACATTCAAAATGCCGCTGACCAGATTGTCTT
The DNA here is from genome assembly GCA_045595445.1 of Acutalibacteraceae bacterium. GTDB lineage: Bacteria > Bacillota > Clostridia > Oscillospirales > Acutalibacteraceae > RGIG3009. Next base: position 13,150 of record JAZOAK010000078.1, on the reverse strand, counting down.
TTACCGATGCGGGGACCTCTACGGTGTTCACCGCGTTCGGATCCGCATAGGGGAAGGGATGGAACATAAAGCTCATACGATTCATACTCCTTTTCATATACTGTATAACCACATTATATTTGCTAAAAAAGCATTCGTAAAGGGAGTATATTGACAAATCATAGGACTATTTTGACATTTCGACCATTTTGTTGTATACTGTTTGCGAGGTGGGGTTATGGATTTTCATATTTTGGAGTGTAAACGGTTTTTAGCGCCTTCCGCCACATCCGTTATCAAGCGCACGGTTTGTAACCATGAGCTTGATTATTACGTAAAAGGTGAACGGACGCTGTATATTGACGGCGTGCCGCACGTGGTAAAAGAGGGATATATGTGCTTTCGTCGACCGGGGCAGGAGGTATATAGCTTCGGTGAGTATAACTGCTATATTATCACGCTGGATTTTTCGAAGAAAACACCCATTTTGAATTACAGCCGCAACAAAGCCACCGTCCTTGAATCCATTTCCGAGAACAGTATGATCACCGCCCTTCCGACGGTGTTTCCGGTGCGCCGTTCCAAAGAGTTGTTGCAACTCATCTCATCCCTCTCCGAGCAGTCCGACAAAAACACCGAAGCATCGCACATGTTGCTTCGCGAGATTTTGTATTTACTCAATGCGGATATTTGTCACCGGTACTATGAAGAGCACAACGCGACGACGGCGATCGACGAGGTGTTTGAATATATTAACAAGCATTATCGGGAGAAACCGTCGCTCGACGAGTTGGCGGCGCTGTCGTATATGGATAAAAGTTATTTGTGCCGTGCATTCAAAAAGCGGTTCGGACAGTCCCCGATCGAGGCGGTGATCCGCTTGCGCTTGAACCACGCGAGAGACTTGCTTTTTAATACCGATATGACTGTGAAAGAGATCGCGACCGCTTGCGGGTACAACGATACGTCGTTTTTTATTGCGCAGTATAAAAAAACGTTTCAAAGCACCCCGAGTGAAGAGCGAAAAAACACGTTAAAATAAAAAAGCACCCAAGCGGGTGCTTTTTTGTTATTTTTCAAGCCATATCGCGTAACGCTTGCGGGAGCCGTCTTCCACAACTTGATCGACGGTCTTCCAGCCGAGTCGGCCTTCGGTATGCAGTTGCCATACGAGATCGTATGCCAAGCGCGCCTTTTGCGAATAGGTGTATCCACCCGGCCACAGATCGGCAAGGTCACCCAGCTTACCCTCCAAGCTGTCGAAGATCACGGGCGCTTCGTCGGAAGCGAGCAGTGTTTCAAGGTATTCGTAGCCTTTACGATAGATAGCGGGGGTTAGCTCGCTGACAGGTTCGACGTCGATCTTGTAGGGGCTGATGGTAATACCGCTTTGCGACACCGCTACGCTGTGGAACAGCGGCAGATCAAATGCTTTGGCGGCAAGGTCTTCCGGATAGGCAAAGCGGGTGGTGGCAATATAACTTGCGCCGTTGTCCATGACGGCGGTCATGGCACGGGTGGTACGCAACAGATGGATGTGATCGGGATCGTTCTCGGTGACAAACACCGTTACGTTATCACCGTACATTTTGGTGCTGGTGAGCGCCAAGGCCTCGGCAGGGGTTTCCCCTTGCTTCATATAGTAGTCTACCAAATGCACGCGAACCTCGGCGGGGGTGATATAGTTGCCGGTGCCGGCGAGCATGGGGCTTTCACCTTTGGGGTTTTCGGTTTCGTGCAGGTACTTAACGCCGTTCTCCTTTAAGAAATTGGCGGCCTCGTCCCACATAGGGCTGTATTTTGAGCGGGGGGTGTTGCCGTTGGTGACAAGAGCGGTTTTACCGTCCATGGAAATGAAGGGATGGAACGGCTTTTCCGGATCACCGCCGGCGGGGCGGGTGTGTGCGATGCCGATCGTGCCGGGCAGATCCAACACGTCGGTTTCGCGGATCAAGGTATCGACGTCGCCGATCGCCTTGCGGTAGTACAGTTTCCCCTCGTGAATGGTGGCGACACCGGTGCTCATAGCACCGTCAAAGTACTGTTGACGGCGCAGCATTTCGAGCAAAAGGGGAGCTGCTTGTTGGTTTCCTGCGTATCCTGCGATGTTACACATATTTTTTCACTCCTTGATGGGATTGTTTTGTTGTTTGAATTTCGTAACGGATCGCAGCACAAAGCGGAATGCCACGGTGATGATAACCATGAGTGCGGCGAACACGAGCAATACCGGTTTATAAGATCTCGATATATCAAAGCTGAGGTTGACGAGGGGCGCGCCGATCGCGTAACCTACATAGTTGACAGCGGCGAAAAGACCTAATGTTTTATCATAGGCGATAATGCCGAAGAAGTTGTTGACAAGCAACGGCACCAAGAGCGTTTCGAGAGGAAGCGCTATCGCATACAAAATGGCAAACGCGACGGTTAATGCGATGCCGTAAACGGAAGAATCTGCTAATGCCAAACACAAAAAGGCGGCGACCGCCGCTACTTGGCACATGGTCATGACGACCGACAGACCAAAACGGTCGTACATCCAGCCGGTTAAAATCTTGCTGGCGGTCATGGCGAGAGAACTGATGCTGACGACGACGGCGATCAGTTCCGGCGTTAAGCCGACGTCCTGTAAATGCGCGGCATAGGCACCCGAAATGCCTTGTAAACACAACCCTGTCAGCAAGACGATGATGCCGCTGATGTAAAAGAACGGTTTATGTCGCACTTGTGAGAACGGGACACCGATGTACACAGCCTGTTGTTGTTTAACTTTTGCGGCGGAGGGAGGCGTCGCGATCGGTTCCCTTGGGTCTTTGAGCAGGGCAACGATCGCAATTCCCGATACGACCAAGATGGCGACTACTAAGAGATACGAGTTTCGGTAGCCGAAGGGATTGCCCGGCTCGTTGATGAGCGGGGTGGCAATGAGTGACGCGACGGTGGCACCGATGCCGTTTGCCGCAAACACAATGCCGGTGTATTTGCCGATGTCTTTCACAAACCAACGGCGAATGACGGAACTTGCCATGGTGGTGGTCGTGAACGCAAGACCGACACCGAGCAAGGCGCCGCCGATGCAGAAGGTGACGATATCCGTTGCGAAGGCGTAAAGCAACATGGACGCGATGGTGGCGGCAAAGCCGATAGTGACCAGTTTTCGGGTGCCGAGGCGCCCGAGCAACAGGCCAAAAAACAGGTTCGCGACGGCGGTTGCAACGTAACGGCTGCTGTCATTAAATGAAAACAACCCGCGCGGGATGCCTACTGCTTCGGTGATTGCGGTGAGGTAAAGGCCTTTGTTGCTGCTGCAAAAGCCCAAACAGACAAACACCATCAGAAAACAGGCGCCGAGAACGAACCATTTATAGTCAACTTTTGCTTTTTCTTTCATGAAAGGTATCTCCTAAGGAAAATCACGGTGAAACACTTGTTATATTACTTGTTATATCATGATACCAAACGTAATGGTATTTGTCAATGAATTGATTGACGGGTAGTATAAAATGTGCTATGATGCCCTTTGTTATGCGAAGGGGTTTTGAAGAATGAAGAAACGCATATTTTATACGGAAATTTCGTACGTACTGGCGATGGTGATTATGGCGTTCGCCGCCGCCTTTACCGAAAAAGCGGATTTCGGTATGTCGATGGTGGTGGCGCCCGCGTACATTTTACATCTGAAAGTGTCACAAGTGTTACCGTGGTTCAGTTTCGGTGTGGCGGAATACGTGTTTCAAGGGTTGTTGGTGTTACTAACGGTTGTGTTAATGCGGCGATTCAAGCTGTCGTATCTGTTTTCCTTTATCACGGCGGTGGTGTACGGCACCTTGTTGGACGGTGCTATGACGGTGATCGCCGCCTTGCCCGACGACACCTTTCTCTTCCGCGCGGTGTGGTACGTGCTGGGAACGGTGCTATGCTCCTTTGCCGTGTCGCTGTTTTTTCACACCTACCTGTCACCGGAGGCATACGAGCTGATCGTAAAAGAGGTTGCCGCCAAATTCGGATGGAATATCAATAAGGTTAAGACGGCGTATGATTGTTTCAGTACGGTGTTGGGGATTGTGCTGTCTTTTTGCTTTTTTGGTTTTGGCGTTTTCAAAGGAGTCAAGTTCGGCACTGTTCTGTGCGCTTTGGTCAACGGCTTTTTGATCGGACGCTTTACAAAGCTTCTGGAACGCCACTTTGTATTCCGTAACAAGCTGAACATTGAACGATACTTTTTATAGAGGTTCCTATGCGTATTCAATTATCCGATCATTTTACTTATAACAAATTATTGCGGTTTACCTTGCCGTCGATCGTGATGATGATCTTTACCTCGGTGTACGGTGTGGTGGACGGCTTTTTTGTATCCAATTATGTCGGTAAAACGCCCTTTGCGGCCGTCAACTTCATTTTTCCGTTGTTAATGGTGCTCGGGGCGATCGGCTTCATGTTTGGTACGGGTGGCAGTGCGTTGATCGCCAAAACCATCGGTGAGGGGGATCTTGCCAAGGCGAAACGGTTGTTTTCGCTGTTTGTTTACGTATCGGCGGCGATCGGCACGGTGATTGCGATCGTGGCATTTATATTTATCCGTCCGATCGCGATGTGGCTCGGTGCCACCGGCACGCTGCTTAACGATTGCGTGCTGTATGGGCGCATTCTCTTGTTGGTACTTCCTGCACAGATGTTGCAGTTTGAATTTCAAAGCTTTTTTGTGGTGGCGGAAAAGCCGCAACTGGGGCTCTACGTCACACTGGCGGCGGGAGTGACCAATATGGTCTTGGATGCGCTGCTGGTTGCTGTCTTTCCGTTGGGATTGCCCGGTGCCGCCGCGGCAACGGCGATCAGTCAGGTGGTTGGCGGTGTGGTGCCGATTTTGTATTTTGCGCGCCGCAACGACAGCCTGTTACAGCTGACTAAAACGCATTATGACGGTGCGGCCATGCTCAAAGCGGCGGGGAACGGATCGTCGGAGTTTCTGTCCAACGTGGCGATGTCGGTCGTGAGTATGTTGTATAACGCTCAACTGATGAGCTATGCCGGTGAAAACGGTGTGGCGGCATACGGCACGATGATGTACGTGAGCTTTGCGTTTGTGGCCATCTTTATCGGATACTCGGTGGGTACGGCGCCTGTGATCGGCTATCACTACGGAGCCGGCAATACCGATGAGTTGAAAAGCATTTTGAAAAAGAGTCTTGTCCTGGTGGGCGTTGCTTCGGTGGTGATGCTGGTCGCTTCGGAAGCATTGGCAAAACCGTTGTCCTTGCTGTTCGTTGGGTATGACCAAGAACTGTTGGACATGACGCTCAGAGGGTTTATCATCTTTTCGTTTTCGTTTATCTTTTCCGGTATTCCCATCTTTGGGTCCTCTTTTTTCACCGCGCTTAATAACGGCCTTGTTTCTGCCTTAATCTCGTTTTTGCGCACGGTGGTCTTTCAGGTGGCGGCGGTATTGCTGTTGCCGCTTATCTGGGGACTCGATGGCATTTGGTTCTCCATCGTGGTGGCCGAGGTTGCCGCCGCGGCGACCGCGGTTATTTGCTGGACCGCCAACAAGCGGAAATATGGGTATTAAAAAAGCGCCCCGTTGGGGGCGCGTTTCTTATTTTGCTGCGGTTTCTTTTGCTTGTTTGACAGCCGTTTGATACAGATACTCGGTTGCAAAGCCGAGCTTGGTGACCACGTTTTCCTTGGTGGGATAGCAATAGAACGAATCGTTTTCGGTGGAGATATCCACACAGTCAAACGGCTTGATATAACAGTAATCATATTCAATATGCAGGCTGTTGGTCATGACGGGGGTGCGTTGGATACGGTAATCCTCGCCGTTATACTGCCCTGTCAGCACAAAACCGTTTTCGGGGTCGTGAGAGAGTTTTGCTTTGCCGAGTTTCATAAAACGCCAACAGCGGGGCAGCGAATAGACCTCCACCTCGTCCTCGAACACGTACTTGCCGCTCGCGATCTGACGGTGCACCTGCTCGCGTTCCCAATCAAACCAATCGGGGATGTGGGAAAATTCGGTTTCGCCCGAGAGCGCGGATAAGGTGCCGTCCTCGTTTAAGTTCCAGCGCTTGCCGCATTCGGTACAGAAAATTTCCGTGCCTTTGGATGCCATTTTGGATTCGGTCATACAATGCGGGCACTGGTACAGCACCTTGTGCAAGCCTTCGGCGCGAAACGGCTCCGTGATGCGAATGCCGTTATCTTTTTGATAACGGTAATCGTCATACGCCAGCGCCTCACGCACCACGGCATTGATCTCCTCCGCTGACATAGATTTCACCTGCTCGGCGGTGAGAATCTGCGTCATGGTGGTGTGCAGCGGCACCTTGCGTTTTTTGCGAAAATTCCAGAACGGCGAATGCAGATAATTCCCGCGATGTACCACGGCGACTACCGGCACTTTGTTCATGCGAATGAGCTTGCCGAGCGATTCCGGCAGATACGATAACGTGCCGCAGGGGGAGTACCGCGCTTCCGGATACATCGACAAAATATCGCCGCGTTTGAGCACGCGGTTGATGGATTTGATGAGATGCAGATCCATGGTGAATTTACGCGTGCAGATCGCGCCAATCAGTTCCAGCAAAAATGGGCGGCGATAGTAACCGTCGATACTGACAACGTTACTGACGCGGTGCGGGAACGTACCCATTGCCGCTAATTCAAAATCAATAAAGTACATATGGTTGCTGAGCATCATATACGGCGGTTTTAGACCTTCCATATTGATCTTTTCAACCTTGTACGTTTTGCCGATGAGAATGATCTTGCACAACAGCCAGATCAGATAAGTGATCAGCTTTGGCTGACGAATTGGATATTTGGCGGTGTTATACCGCTTTTTGTTTTTGTAATTGACATCGATATTCATAAAACCCTCCTTATCCCTCTATACACGAGTTTACTGGATAATCTGACAAAAAGCAAGGAAATTCAATTGCCAATTCTTGAATCGGCGGGCGCTTGGTGGTACAATGAAACCGAATGGAGAGGATACGATGGTGTTTGTATGGATCGCCCTTGGTGTTATTGCCGCGATATTGCTGATCTCGTTTGTGTGCTTCTATATGGCGTTTTTTGTGCCGAAGCGGGAAAAGTCCGATGAGGAAATTCACATCCCGCCGGGGCGGGTGTACGAGCCGTATCGCGATACGATGGTCAAGTGGATGAAAGAGGTAAGGTCAATTCCCTTTGAGGAAGTCAGCATCACTTCTTTTGACGGACTCAAACTGTGCGGTAAATATTACGAATATGCGCCGGGTGCACCCATTGAATTGATGTTTCACGGTTATCGCGGCGCAGCAGAGCGTGATTTGTGCGGCGGGGTGCAGCGCAGCTTTGCGCTTGGACGCAGTGCTCTGATTGTCGATCAGCGGGCGAGCGGTCAAAGCGAGGGGCGTATTATTACGTTTGGTGTGTATGAGAGCCGCGATTGCGTGTCGTGGGTGGAGTTTATGCTTCGTCGCTTCGGTGCGGACGTGAAGATCGTGCTGACCGGTATTTCCATGGGCGCCGCTACCGTGATGATGGCGGCAGCAAAGCCGTTACCGCCGAACGTTAAGGGTGTGCTTGCGGATTGCGGGTATACCTCGGCGCGCGCGATTATTAAAAAGGTAATTTGCGATATGAAGTTGCCTGCCGAGCTGCTGTATCCGTTTGTGCGGCTCGGTGGCAGGCTTTACGGTGGCTTTGACGTGGAGGAAACACCGCCGATTGAGGCAATGAAAATTTGTAAACTGCCGGTCATTTTCTTTCACGGTGACGACGATGCGTACGTCCCCTGCGACATGAGCCGCGAAAATTACGAGGTATGCGCTGCTGAAAAGAAACTGGTGATCGTCTCCCGTGCGGGGCACGGCCTCAGTTATATGCTGGACGGAGCGGGATACGTTGAAGCCTTGCGAGAGTTTACGTTCGGGTTATAAAAAACACCGCTGAGCATTGCTCAGCGGTGTTTTGTTATTTCACCCAGGTGACAAACCCATAGCTATCCAATATCTGAAAAAATTTCGCGAGCCGTTCATACAACGGATGGGCGGCTTCGCCGAAGTGCTCGTCAACTGCTTTCCCCAACTCGAGGATGCTGCTTTTACCGTCAATCAGCGGCCAGACAAAGCTACCGTTTTCATCCAAATGAATGTAGGTGATCTTCGGCTTTTTGAGCAGTTTTTGGGCGATGCGATTGACAACGCCCTTGTTTTCAATCTCGAGTGTGACGATTCCCGCGTCATCGGCTGTCCAACCGATGGCGGAGTTGTGAGCGGGCACTTTTTCCAGATAATTTTCAGGAATTACTTGTTTATGTTTCATGCTTTACGATTCCGTTTCTTCCACACGGAGAATTTGAGAACGGTCAGAATGATGATCGCAAACAGTACCAATCCGCCGATGTCGGACACCACCTGCGGGATACCGAAGCGTGCCGACAGGTTAAGCGTTTTATCCAAGCCAAACACGGCGAATACCGCGAGCAAGATACCGACGAGGCCTTCGCCCGCAATCATACCCGAGCAGAACAGCACACCGTCGTTGACCACGGCGGTTTTGGTCCCCTCATCCTTGTAGCGCAGCTTATCCAGCACCAGACGGAGTAAGCCGCCGACCATGATGCAGGCATTGAGGTGTACCGGCAGGTATACACCGATCGCAAAGGGAAGTACCGGAATACCGAGCACTTCAACCAGCACCGCAATCGCGACACCGATAAACACGAGGTTCCACGGCAGGTTACCTTCCATAACGCCCTCGGTGATGAGCTTCATAAGCCCTGCCTGCGGGGCGGGCAGTTCCGCCGAGCCAAATTCCCAGGCGCTTGCGAGCAGGTACAGCGTGCCGCCGATGGCAAAGGCGGATGCCACAACACCGATGATCTCACCGATCTGCTGTTTGCGCGGCGTGGAACCGAGCAGGAAACCGGTTTTCAAGTCTTGCGAGGTGTCGCCCGCGATGGCGCACACGATGCAGATGATCGACCCGATCGCGATGGCGCTGGTCATACCCGCAATACCGGTGGCGCCGGTGAATTTGAGAATCAGGGTGGTGAACAGCAAGGTGGCGATTGCCATACCGGAAACAGGGTTGTTACTGCTGCCGACCAAACCCACCATACGCGACGATACGGTGGCAAAGAAGAAGCCGAACAGTACCACGATAAACGCGCCGAGCAGGCTGACGGGAATCGCGGGGATGAGCCACACAAGCAGTGTCAGCACGACGATCGCCGGGATGACGATCAGCAGGCTGATGTCTTTTTCCGTGCGCTTGCCGGATGCGGCACCCGCGCCGACCATGCTCTTGATCGCGCCGCTGAAGGTTTTGATGATGAGCGGCAGGGATTTGATAAGGCTGATGATACCGCCGGTGGCCAGAGCGCCCGCGCCGATATAACGGATGTATGAGCTCCAAATCGCCGAAGCGCCGCCATCGGCAAACATCTCGCCAATGGTAACGGTGCCGGGGTACATAACAATGCTCGAACCAAATACCACGATCAGCGGGATGATGACCACCCAGCTGAGCAAGCCGCCGGCGAACATATACGATGAAATGCGCGGGCCGCAGATGTAACCGACGCTCATAACAGCAGGATAGATCTGCGTGCCGATGGCACCGGCAAAGCCCTTGACGGCAAGGGTGATCTCACCGGATACCGCTTTCAAACCGTCAATGATGAACTTAAAGAGAGCGGCAAAGCCCATACCGGCGAACACGGTGGAGGCATTGGAACCGCCTTCCTCACCCGCCAGCAGCACTTCGGCACATGCCGCGCCCTCGGGATAGGGGAGGATGCCGTGCTCTTTGACGATCAGCGCGTTGCGCAGCGGTACCATGAAGAATACGCCGAGCAGACCGCCGATGAGGGCAATCAACGTGATTTCCAGAATGCCGGGGTTTTCACCCTTGCCTTCTGCCGCCCAGATAAACAGTGCGGGCAGGGTGAAGATCGCACCTGCCGCGAGCGACTCACCGGCAGAGCCGATGGTCTGTACGATGTTGCTTTCCAAAATCGAGTTTTTACGCATAAGTACGCGGATAACGCCCATGGCGATGACCGCTGCGGGAATGGATGCCGATACCGTCATACCGACGCGCAGTCCCAAATACGCGTTTGCAGCGCCGAAGATAACCGCCAACAGAATACCGATCACAATGGATGTGACCGTGAGTTCGGGGGTGACTCGTTCTGCGGGGATATACGGCTTAAATTCTGCTTGCTTGTCCATAGTTCCTCCGTTCTGCGGCACGGCTTTTACGGTGCCGCATTGAAATCTTGCCTATTATAACACATCTGTATATAAAAAAGCAACAGTCCTCTTGCCAAAAACAAGAGGACTGTTTTGGAAATTATGCCGTTTGTTTTTTCCTAAAACGGATAAACCAATACTCCTTACCGTAGACGATGCCTTCGGCGAGTAAGCCGACAGGCAGCGCCGCGGCGATGTCGACTACCGAATGTTGCTTGATAAATGCGGTGGACAGACAGATAAGGATTACGGAGATTACCACGAACGCTTTCCACCAAGGTGAAGCGCCCTTTTCTTTAACCCAGACGGAGGCGATGCCGAGTGAATACGCCACGTGAAGCGACGGACAGACACCGGTGTTGGTGTCGAACGTATACAACGCGCCGACAAGTTGTGTCAGCAGGTTGTCGTGTGCGAACTCTGTCGGCCGCAGGTCTTGGCGGGTGGGGAACAGAATGTAGGCCGCCATGGCGACAATCTGGGTGACGATGATAAACGTTTGCAGCCGTTTGAAGCTATCGACATTGTATAAAAGAAAATACCCGAGCGAGATCACGATCAGCACGTACCAAAACACGTAAGGAATTACAAACCATTCGCAAAACGGAATGAGATCATCCAAAACGGAATGTACGGGTGTGCATTTTTCGGCAGGAATCAGATTTTCGGTTAAAAAATACAGTATAAAATAGCCGACCCAACCGAGCAGTAACAGCAGATGCGAGAACTCGGGGCCTTTCAGTTTGGATAACCGAAATTGGCGGTAATCAATGACGGGTTTTTTCATGTTCGGACACCTCGTTTTGAATGTTACAAGGATAGTGTTTGCGCGGAATGTTGCGATAGGGGACGACCGTGTGTTGCGGCAGGCTGCACGCGATAGCGGTGATCTCGTTCATCAGATATTCGCAGATGCGACGGCGCTCTTCATCCAAGGGCGCATCGTGGGAAAAACGGATCGGTTTGCCGAGATACGCGGTTTTCAGCCGCGGAGCAATGTATAGCGGGGCAAATAACAACTCTTTGCCGGTTTTCTTATAGTATAACTTGGCGACGTCAATGAATTTATCGTGAAAGTCGTTGATAATATGATTGTGGGGAGCATCGTATTCCGGAAACACCACGACGCTTGCACCCTCTTGCAAGCGTGTGACGGTTTGCTTAAAAGTGGATACCACGCGGGCGTCGTGATACACGCCGATGGTGTTGGCATTGTTGAAAATACACACCGCGAGCGGCGCGATAAGATATGACAGCAGCTTATAAAATGGGCGGCTGTATTTTGGCTTTTGCGACCAAAAATCGGTATAGGCATAGGCGGGAACTTCTTTGAGATCCATCATTTCGCCCGCGCACCAGGTGTATCGCTCAAACGGCATATAAAATTCGCAGACAATCGGTCCGTTCATCTGCGTGTGATTGCCCACGATCACGATCGGCTCGTCCGGCAGATTTTCGGCGCCCACGACAGCGGTTTTGGGGTAGCATACCTGCAAGCACCATTTGAGAAATCGATACAGCCGTGTCGGCTTTTTTGCTTTCATCCGAGTCTTCCTTTCGTTAGGATACCACATCATTCTACAACGCAAATGTGAGGAAAGTATGAACGCGGGGGAATTTTTGGGGGAAACAGTCCCACAAATTTTGGGGTATCTTGCAGAGGACTCGCCCGCGACTGTCCCGTATTGAAGAACAAATAAAACACCGGGTGCACCGGTGTTTTACACACAAAAATCATTGAAAATCGCGGCCTACCAAATAGTCAAGGGTTACCTTGTAATAATCCGCTAATTTGATAGCTGCCCACAAAGGGAGTTCTCGCTCGCCGCGCTCGTACCGTTGATAAACGGTAGGTTGCATATTTAACAAGGTGGCGATCTCCTTCTGTGTTTTTTCATGGTCTTCTCTTAGGTCGCGGATATGTTGATAAATGAACATAGATTCACATCCCTGTGTAGACTGCAAAAACAGTATACAATAAAACACCATTCGGTGTTGACAAATAACACCGTGCGGTGTTATAGTGTTTATCAGAACAATACTTTGTATAAGGGTGATGGAATGTGATGAAAACAATAGCAGCGCTTTGGAGTGGGAATCTTGACCCTATCCGTTATTTAGGCGAGAACAACTCCGATATAAAACAACTTGAAGCTTTGATGCAACAAAATTTAGAAAAACTTGAAAAATTGCTTGATAAAGTTCCTGCAAAAATTTTTGAAGCGTACACAGATTGTGTAAGTGAATATACACTTGCAGTTGCAGAGCAGGCGTTTTGTGATGGGTTTTGTTTAGCAACGAAAATTGTGACAGAAGCGTTGAACAATGGGAATGGTGAAGAAGGATTTTAATAAAAATCCGACACCGATACAGAGAAGAGAAATACCAAAAGCAAGGCCTTGCCTTGCTTTTGGTGGACCCGAAGGGTCGTTTGTACAGTGCGGTAGTTTTGATCTCGTTTATGAGTTTCGGTACAGCGAATGAGGGCGGTGGAACGCTACGCCCTAAAAACGCCACACTGTGGCGTTTTCTTCACGGGCTTTCGATCCCCTTCGGGCAAAAACAAAAAGCACACCGAGCGGTGTGCTTTTGTTTTTGGTGGACCCGAAGTGGTTTTGCACAGTGCGGTAGTGGGGTGCTCGTCTTTGAGTTTCGGTACAGCGAATGAGGGCGGTGCAATCCCTCGGTCCTAAAAACAGTCCACCGGACTGTTTTCTTAACGGACCGCTTCGATCCCCTTCGGGCTCCTTCGGAGTGGACCCGAAGGGTTATTTGTACAGTGCGGTAGTTTTGATCTCGTTTATGAGTTTCGGTACAGCGAATGAGGGCGGTGGAATCCCTCGGTCCTAAAAACAGTCCACCGGACCGTTTTCTTAACGGACCGCTTCGATCCCCTTCGGCAAAAACAAAGACCACCCCGATTGGGGTGG
>JAZOAK010000077.1:0-11459 GCA_045595445.1 Acutalibacteraceae bacterium | reverse complement strand
AAATAACCCAAGCGCCCCCGGCTCTCGGCGGGACAGACCTGCGCTTTGCTTTTATTGTGCAGTTGTGGTGGTCAATTGAGTTTGCTTGAACTGATCAACGTACGCGTCGATTTTCGTTTTGCAAGCCGCGTTGATCTCCTTAACGCCTGCGCCGAGCAACGCCATCGTGCGATTATACGAATACCCCGCCTCGGTGACTTCTGCCTCGGTCAGGTTATAGGCGCTTGCCCAATCCACACTCTTATCCAGCGGAATGAGAATGTATTCCTCAAACGAACTGTTGGTGGGATAACCGGCACGAATAAACCCTCTGCCCATGCACCAGACAGGTAATACGTCAACCGACGAGATCATTACCGTACCGTCCTCGTACTTGGTAGCGGTGACATTAAACACAACGCCATCCTCGGTGTGCCCGTTGTCGTTACAGTTGGTGCCATGCTCCAAACGGTGCGTATCCTTGGTTCTGTCGGAAACATCGGGATAGTCACAGCCGGCAAAATGCCAGGAATCCTGGAAACAACCGGGGCTGTTCGCTTGTGTGCCGCCCGCCATACATTCGATCTGTTGACCGCAGAGCAGGTTGCCGCTGGAATACAGGCAAATCGTTTGGTGATTACCCACGGTGCTTTTAATGAGATTGACCGGTTGAATCTTGTGCGGATGACCGCCGATAATGACGTCCACACCGAGATCGCACATTTTTTGAGCGATTGCCTGTTGAGATTCATTGGGAGAGAGCGAATATTCTTGTCCCCAGTGAATATAGAGATAGATCAATTCCGCACCCTTTGTACGCATTTCAGTGATTAGCCCCTCGGCATCTTGGTAAAATGCCGGCAAATTGTCGGTGGAAAATCCGTTGGTGTGCCAGTATGCTCCATAGGTGTAGTTAACAATACCGATTTTGATACCGTTAACGTCCTTGATAGTATACCGATCATCCTCGGCATTTTGACGGCTGCCGGTATAATCCATTCCATATTCAGCGAGCGTTTCCATTGTCTTTTTAATACCGGCAACGCCGCCGTCTCCAATATGGTTGTTGGCAGTAAGTCCCATATCATATCCGCAGTCTTTGAGCGCTTTCACGACGGTAGCAGGGACACGGAACGGCAAGGAAGAATACGAGCCGTTGGCACTGACCGAAAACTCAGCGTTCACAACCGCATAATCCAGTTTGGAAACATACGGCTGTAAAAAGGCAAACGAGTCGGTAAAATCAAACGTACCCGTCGCCGCGTCGTAAGCCGCTTTGCGCACGGGGTTATGGATCAGAATATCACCCGAACTGCCTAAGGTGGCAGTAGCGGTAACGGCAGGACCGCGCGGATCAGTCGTGGTGGACTCGCCGCCTTCTTCGCCGCCGGAATGGTTGCCGATCGTATTGACAAGCAGCGCAACACCACCGGCAATCACTGCCAGCACCAACAACAGTGCCAGCACGATCAACGCACGGCGTGCGGCTTGTTTTCGTCTTTGTTGTCGTACATGTTTTCTGGGTGGCATTCTCATCCATCCTTTGCGTTATTGTTCTGTTTTATTTTACAACAGCCTACCCGAATAGTCAACCTCCGCGTCACCATCTTTTTTATCGTCGCATAGCATGACAATAGGACTTTCTGTAAGGAGCGATTTGAGATGGATACGCGAATGGGCTTACACGAACTCGACGTCGGGCAACGCGCGATCGTAAACGCCTTACATATGACCGGCGGAATGCGCCGCCGCTTATTAGATATCGGTCTGGTAGAGCAGACGACGGTGGAATGTGTCGGCAAAGCACCCAGCGGTGACCCGATCGCGTTTTGTATTCGCGGTGCTGTCATCGCTTTGCGCAGCGAGGATTGCCGACGCATTGAAGTCAGGAGGTTATAAAATGGGTCTAACGAACCGTTCGGTAGGCGCTCACGCGGCAGATCAAGGACTCCGCGTACAACGCACCACCGACTATGATAAGGTAATCGCTTTGGCGGGCAATCCCAACGTGGGAAAAAGCACCGTATTCAATGGGTTGACCGGTCTGCACCAACACACCGGCAACTGGCCCGGAAAAACAGTAACCAACGCAATCGGTCGTTGCCGTTTCAAAGAACACGAATATCTTTTGGTGGACGTTCCGGGCACGTATTCGCTGATGGCACATTCCGCCGAGGAAGAAGTTGCACGCAATTTTATTTGTTTCGGCGAGCCGGATGCGATCGTGGTGGTCTGTGATGCTACTTGCCTGGAACGCAATCTGAATTTGGTGTTGCAAGCCGTTGAAACCGGCAGACGCGTAATCGTTTGTGTCAATTTGCTGGATGAGGCAAAACGCAAGGGAATTGAAATTGATCTTCCGTTGCTGTCGCAACGGTTGGGTTTGCCGGTAATCGGAATAGTTGCCCGTCGCAAAAAAGAGTTGCGGCAGTTGCTTGTCACCATAGAAGAAACGTTACGAACACCGTTTGCAGCATCTTGCACTCCTGTCTACCCCGTTGCGGTGGAAAGCGCACTGGCACGGTTAGTACCTTTATTAGGCACCTATCCGTGCGGCGGTTTGAGCAGTCGTTTCATCGCCTTAAAGTTATTGGAGCGAAACGACTCGTTGACGACGGAGATCACACGATATCTCAACTGTGATTTATTGCAAGACAATACCGTACAAGCGGCCTTAAAAGATGCGCTTTGCGATCTTGAAGCAGCGGGTCTGACACACGCTGCACTCAAAGATCAACTGGCGGCAACCATTGTTAAGACCGCCGAACGACTTTGTCAAGGTGTTGTGACACGTCGCCAATCGGAATACGATGCCGCTGACAGACGCATCGACCGCTTACTCACCGGTCGGCGCTTCGGCTATCCGCTAATGCTCGCCTTACTCGCCGCAATATTTTGGCTGACGATCAGCGGTGCAAACGTTCCGTCACAGTGGTTGTCGACCGCTTTGTTTTGGGTACAAGATCGGCTGTCCGATCTGTTTTATCTGTTCGGGGCACCTGAATGGTTACACGGTGCGGTCGTACTCGGTGCGTATCGCGTGCTTGCGTGGGTGGTATCTGTCATGTTACCACCGATGGCGATCTTCTTCCCCCTCTTCACGCTACTGGAAGACGTGGGATACCTGCCGCGCATTGCGTATAATCTGGATCATGTGTTTCGGCGCTGTCGCGCGTGCGGAAAGCAAGCGCTTACCATGTCCATGGGATTCGGTTGCAATGCCGCGGGCGTTGTCGGTGCGCGAATTATCGATTCCCCACGCGAACGATTGCTCGCGATACTCACCAACAATTTTGTGCCTTGTAACGGTCGTT
This sequence comes from Acutalibacteraceae bacterium, assembly GCA_045595445.1. Taxonomy (GTDB): domain Bacteria; phylum Bacillota; class Clostridia; order Oscillospirales; family Acutalibacteraceae; genus RGIG3009. The sequence goes on along the minus strand of JAZOAK010000077.1, from coordinate 8,166 downwards.
TTCCTACCCTCATCGCGGTATTGACCATGTTTTTCATCGGGACGTCAGGAAACGTCCTTGATTCGGTATTTGCCGCCCTATTGCTCACCATTTTGATCCTACTGGGAATCCTTGTCACTTTTGGAGTTACCAAATTACTCTCCTGCACGATACTCAAAGGGGTCCCATCATCCTTCACGTTAGAAATGCCGCCGTACCGCAAACCACAGATTGGGCGGGTCATCGTGCGATCACTACTCGACCGCACCCTGTTCGTCTTGGGACGCGCCGCCGCTGTCGCGGCACCTGCGGGTTTGCTCATTTGGATACTGGCGAACGTCACCGTCGGTGATGTCAGTCTTTTGCAACATTGTGCGATGTTTCTCGAACCTTTCGCACGGTTGATGGGACTTGACGGCGTTATCCTGATCGCCTTCATTTTGGGGTTTCCTGCAAACGAGATCGTCGTGCCGATTATGATTATGATCTACATGGCAAAGGGAAGCCTGACGGAACTCCAAAGCCTCGGTGCGATGCACGAACTTTTTGTGAATAACGGATGGACCTGGCAAACCGCAGTGAGTATGCTCTTATTTACACTCTTACACTGGCCGTGTTCAACTACTCTGATGACGGTGAAAAAGGAAACCGGCAGTCTAAAATGGACACTTTTAGCCTTTGCCCTGCCGACCGTAATCGGAATGTTGGCTTGCATGGCGTTTACCGCGCTTTTCGCATAAAAAAGACCGCCCTCGGGCGGTCTTTTTATTATCAGCATAACGGAATTAAGAGCATGGTGCGATTGGATACAATCTCCTCGTTTAAGTTATTTTCCTTCATTAAGGCGATTGGTGAAGCGTGTTCCGCCTTGGCAATCTCCCATACGGAGTCACCGACGTTTGCAAAACAGACCTTCACTTGACAATTCTCCATTCCTTGTGCGCAAGGATGCGGAGCACTTTCGTCCGCTTGTAAAGCGGTAATGGCAAGATAGCTCTCCGTCACACTTGTACGGCAGCAAACAAGCAGTTGAATCCGCAGTTCCAGACGATCACCGACCAAGGTGTATTCCGTATCCAACACGTCGGCACAAACCGTGGTTTGATCACACGCACTGCTAAGCGAAACACTCACGTCCAATGGTCGTTCATAATAGGCTACCTTGTCATTTTCATCACGACCGATCAGTTGTACCAATAACTGTCCTTCTAACGCGCCGTTTTGACAAGAAACTGCAACTACATCGCTCCACACGTCGAGAATGTCAGCAACACCGCCATCCGGCAAGGATAGTGCTTCTTGTACGGTAACGGTTTCTCGGGAGAGATTGGTAATACAGGATGGCATAATGCGCTGTGTTGTCATCGCAAGCGGATAAACGGTGTGGAACGCGTCGGTCAACAACTCACACATTTCTTGAAGAAAGCATTGCAAGGACAAGACCGATTTCACGCTGACGGATAACAGGCGATTCTCTCCGTTCGGATTTTGAGACAGCCGGACCTCGCACGACACAATTTCGGCATGACATTCACAAAGCATCTCTTCACTTAACGCCTCAACGTCCAAGATCTGACTGAACGGGATACTGTGTTTTGCCTGACAGAGCGTACCTGCTACCATATCGGTGGCATACACCGTTTTGAGTAACAAGTCCCCCTTGATAACAGCCTTTCCCGGCAGTTGCTTGCAATCGCTGATACAAATATGGGCTTCATTGCGAACGATCATTTCAGCAGGGATGGCAGAATCCAGTTCCAACACCTCGTTGATCGTGAACGCCTTTTCTGCGCTGCTTCCCTCGGTGGTGCAAGATATCTGACAACCTTTTGTATACAGATTTTGTGCCTCGGCAGTTTGTACGACCTCGACATCCATACAACCGGTGACGACCAATTTCACGCTAAACGCTCCGTGAATATCCACGCGGCGCGGACCGGTCGCTCGGCAGTTCACGTAGTTGGGTTTTGCACTCAATGCAACATGGTCCCCGGCAGAAAGATCTTTCACGGTAAATACGGACGTAAATGGCTGTGAGTTTTCAAAACTACGTACGCAGCGACGATCTTCGTCCAGGTACAACACGTGCAAGTATACCGTTCCGTCAGCCATCACGCGATCTCCGCTGATCTGATGCGATTGCACCACCGGTTTCATGGTACATTTTAAGACGGCCGCAATATCCGGCAAAAAGTCCGGAAGCATAAAATCACAATCCACGGGACGCTCATCAAAATCATCGAAGATTGTTCCGGTCAGTCCGATCCGTCGCATGGTCGTTTGAAGTTCCATCCATCTCTCTCCTTTGTACGGCTTGTTCTAATCTCACTATATTCCCACACGCAACAAAATATACCTAAAAAACGAGGCGCACTCTTTGCGAGTGCGCCTCGTTTTTTTAGGATGCCGGATAATCGGTTTTTGGAATTTTGAAGACCTTTCTCAGAATGCTGCCAAAGAATTTGGGACTCTTAACGATCACGATCTGCATGAAGTGTTCCTCCCTCATAAAAATTAACAGCGAACCAACGAAAGGCCCGCCAACACCAAGGCCACCGCCGCTACGATCAGAATAAAGCGAATGGGAAAAATCAGCGCTGCCAACATGCCGAACCCGAATGCGGCAAAATATCCGCCGACACAACTGTTTCTCTTTCTCACGACACTCCACTCCTTAACGACGGTTGTATTATCAGCGTATTCGAAAAGACGAAAATGGTGACAAAAAAGACCGACAGCCATACTCCCTGTACTGTCGGTCAAAAAAGTTATGTGTTTTCCCATGGCTTTCGCACTTGCGCTTCGCTATACATCGCCACGTAGCTTTCATAACGTGAGGAAGCGATCTCCCCTGCCTCTACCGCTTCTCGGATCGCGCAGTTCGGCTCATGCACGTGGGAACAACCCGAAAAACGGCATTTCCCAAAATAGGGTTCAAACTCACGAAAACAATTGAACAAATCATCCTTATCGATCGGTTGCGTGCGTTCAATGTCCAACATGGAAAACCCCGGCGTGTCTGCCAAATAACCACCACCCGACAAGGGCAGTAGTTCAACCGATCGCGTGGTATGCCGCCCGCGCCCCAGTTTTTTGCTGATCTCCCCCGTCTCACGGCAGAGCGCGGGATCGATCAAATTGAGCAAACTGGATTTCCCAACACCGGAATTGCCGGTAAACGCGGTGATCTTCCCCTGCAAAAATGTTGCCAGAGCCGTCGCCGTTGACGGATCCGTATTGGTCACCACAAACACCGGAAATCCGGCATTGCGATAAACGGCCTGCACCATTTCGGTATCATCTAAATCGGATTTTGTAATCACTACGATGGGTTCAATAGCGACATCTTCCGCGATAGCGATCAACTTATCCAGCAGTTGCAGATTCGGTTTCGGTTCCGTAACCGAAGCAACAATAGCCAAGCAGTCCAAATTGGCGACAGGCGGTCGCACCAACACGTTGCGGCGCGGTAGGATCTCTTCTAAGATACCGGTACCGTCCGTCTGTGCGGTAATGGTAACACGGTCGCCGGAAAGCGGCGTGATCCCCTCTTTACGGAACGCCCCCCGCGCTTTACATTCATAAACCGCGTCGGGGGGTTCTACGTAATAGAAACCGCCGATGCTTTGCAGGATCAACCCGCTTTGTTGTGTTACTGCCATCATCCTGCTACCGTGATATCGGTGGAAGGTGCCAAGGCATTGAAATTGGGTTGTTCGATAATGGTAACATCACCCGTTTTGCCGTTGACGGTATATTTTGCATATGCAGTGTAATTGCCTTTGCCGTTATCCGCAATACGGATGGTCACGGCATACGACTCCGATTTTTCACTTACCGTCACATTTTTGACCTTAACCTCGTTCGGAAGCAGTCCGGTAAAGGTTTCTTTCAACTCACCGTTGACAAAAACTTGCATATCAATCGGCGTTGTCATCTGCAAGGGCAACTGGACCTGCACTTTCACCTGTGCAAAACCGGTGCTCACACGCAGTTTTACCGCTGTGCCGGGCACGGTCGGGGTGTCAGCCGCAATGCTTTGCCAAACAACCGTATTGGCGGGAACACTCGAATCATCCACGTAGGTGATATCGGTTTCCGCTACCGTGAAACCGGCACCCTGTAACAAGACAATCGCCTGATCCTTGGAAAGGTTGGTGACATCCGGCATTGCCACCGGATCTGCGGGAATTTCGCCACTGCTGACCACCATGGTGATCTCGGAACCGTAATTCATCTTATCCGGATACTCCGCAGGGGACAATGAAATAACGAAATCAACTGCCACTTCATTGCTGACGTCCAACGTGTACTTGACGACAAAACCGGCATTTTCCAATGCCGCCTGTGCCGCATCACGGTGCTGGCCGACCACATTGGGAATTTGGACCAGATTCGGACCTTTACTGACGGTCAAGGTAATGGATTTCACACCTTTTTTGACCATAATGCCTTCTTCCAGCGATTGGTCAATGACGGTGCCGACAGGTTCATCGCTGTACTGCTCTTTTGCCGTCTCAAAGTTAAACCATTGCATATATTCGGGGTTGCTGGAAATTTCGTCCAACGTCATACCGACAAATTGCGGCACTTCGATCTGCTCGGAATCGTTGTTGAAGAACTTATCGCCCAACACGGTAAAGACAAAAATGACCGCAATAAGCAAGAACGCGCCAATCACGGCACACAGCACCGGGATGACGGGGAACGGTTTCTTACCTTCGGTTTCGTCCTCATCCGCCTCAACAGCACGCGCACGACCCGACGATTTTACGGGTTCACCACGCACCTTGCTGATGGTATCCATATACCGTGTGGGACTTTCGTCCACAAAGTACTTATACTCAAAATGAATACTGGGGTTTTTCTTAAATTCGTCAAAGTCATAAAGCATTTCCGCCGCAGACTGATAGCGCTTGGAGGTATCCTTTTGCATGGCTTTAACGGTAATATCCTCTAATCCCTCGGGGATCGCCGCATTGACTTGACGAGGCGGCTGCGCCTCTGACTGCATCTGCATAATAGCTACCGAAACCGCACTGTCCGCATCAAACGGAAGTTTACCGGTCAGCATCTCGTACAGCATCACACCGACAGAGTAAATGTCCGCCTTTTCATCGGTGATCTCACCGCGCGCCTGTTCGGGACTGATATAATGTACCGAACCGATCGCCTTGTCGGTGGAGCGCGTAGCGCGTATATCCTGGCGAGAGAAGCGTGCAATACCGAAATCGGCAACCTTGATGGTACCATCCGGAAGCAACATTATGTTCTGTGGCTTAATGTCGCGGTGAACGATGCCTTTATCATGCGCATGCTGCAACGCGCGCAAGATCTGCACCGTGAAATGTACCGCTTCTTTCCACTTGAACTGATCTTGATCCTCAATGTACTCTTTTAAGGTGATACCGTCAATATATTCCATGACGATATACTGCATTCTATCCCCGAAACTGACGTCGTACACCTTAACAATATTGGGATGCGACAAGATGGCAATTGCCTTAGACTCGTTCTTAAAACGACGAGTAAACTCCTCGTTTTGGAGATATTCCTCTTTGAGAATCTTGACGGCAACGATACGGTTATCGATGTTATCATAGGCCTTATACACATACGCCATGCCACCGACACCAATGATCTCTTTGATCTCATAGCGCCCGTCTAAACGCTTTCCGATATATTTATCCATCATCAAGCCTCCTGTACCTTTTCCTGTCTTGTAATCGCAACAACCGTGATATTGTCACTGCCGCCCGCTAAATTCGCCGTGTTGATGAGCTTTTGAGGAATCTCTTCAAATGGGAACGTACGAATCAACGATTGCAGGGTATCCGGTTCAACCATATTGGAAAGACCGTCTGTGCAAATCAGCACGGTGCCGTCCTCCGGGAACGGAAGAACGGTGAAATCGCAACGGGCATCGTCTTCCACACCAAGCGCGCGGGTAAGAAAATGCTTTTGCGGATGGAACCGCGCCTGATCCGCGGTGATCTGTCCTTTTTCCACCATGTCCTGAACGACCGAATGGTCACGGGTGATCTGTTCAATCTCCGTGTGCGTCACCAGATACGCGCGGCTGTCACCGACGTGGGCAATACACACGTCACGATCGTTGGCAATAACGGCCACGACCGTGGTGCCCATGCCTCGCAACGACTCATCCTCCATGGCTGCTTCAAAAACCTCTTGATTAGCAGCCGAAATCGCCGATTCCAACAAGCGCCGCACCACGGCGGGTGTAGCACTTTCGCGGTATTCATCCACGATATGATCGGCAATACACCGCATTGCAATCGCACTGGCAACGTTGCCACCGTTTGCGCCGCCCATACCGTCACAGACAACGGCAAAGGCTGTGTTCGCGGTAAGCATACCACAGACATACGCATCCTGGTTACTGGGACGTACACGACCCGCATGAGATGCACCTAAAGTCCGCATGGCGATTCCTCCTCTCTCTTCTGACGGCGGAGCTGACCGCAGGAGGCATTAATGTCCGCCCCCAACGTGCGTCGAACCGTGACGGTCAACCCACGCTGCTCCAAAATGTGGGAAAACTGTTTTAAGCGTTGTACCGTACTGCGACGATGTTCTTTGCCTTTGACCTCGTTTGCCGGAATCAAATTCACGTGGCAAAGCATTCCGCGCAGTCGTTTTGCAAGTTCCTCAGCGCACGCATCACTGTCGTTAACACCGTGGATCATCGCATATTCAAAGGAAATCCGACGACCGGTGGTATCCGCATAACGGCGACACGCTTCCAGCAAATCCTCCACCGGATACCGACGGTTGATCGGCATCAGCCGTGAACGAATCTCGTTATTCGGCGCATGTAAGGATACCGACAATGTCAGTTGCAGGTTTTCCTCCATTAACCGATAAATATTATCGACCAAGCCACAAGTGGATAAGGATACGTGACGCATCCCGATATGCACATCACCGGGCTCGGACAACAGTCTTAAAAACCGTAAGACGTTGTCATAGTTATCCAGCGGCTCGCCCATTCCCATCAGCACAACCGACGATACGCGGATACCGCGGTCGCGCTGTGCCGTTTCGATCTGGGAAAGCATTTCCGCCGCCGTCAGATTACGGGACAAACCACCCATGCCGGTCGCACAGAACGAGCATCCCATGCGGCAACCAACCTGTGTGGACAAGCATTGTGACCAACCGTGATGATAACTCATCAGCACCGATTCCACCGTTTCGCCGTCGGACAACTCAAACAGATACTTCGTGGTTTCATCAAGCTGCGACTGCCATTTTTGCAAGATCGTAACACCGGGTATGGTGAACCGTGTTTTCAGTTCCTCGCGCAATGAGAGCGGCAGATTGGTCATATCCTCAAACGAGGTACAGCCGTTTGCCAGCCACTGTGCGATCTGTTTTCCGCGAAACGCGGGATACCCCATCGCAACGATACGCTCTGTGATCTGTTCGGTTGTAAGGGACTTAACATCCTCTGTCATCGGACAGACACCTCATTTTTTCTCAAAACCGGCGATAAAGAAACCGTCGGTCTTATGAATATGCGGGAATAGCGTGATGGTATGCGAAGGGCTCAACCCTGCCGCCTCAAAACAAGTTGTAAGCGGCAAGACGCGCGGAGAAAACTCTGTATGCTCCGCTAAAAACCGCTCCGCGATCTGCTCATTCTCCGCCGGATTCAACGTGCAGGTCGAGTATTGCAGTACACCGCCCGCTTTTACCATCTCGGCACTGCGTTCTAAAATGGCATACTGCAAATCGGGCAACTCTTTCAACGCATCCATTGATTTATAGCGGATCTCGGGTTTGCGGCGTATCACGCCGAGCCCTGAGCAGGGTGCGTCACAGATTACACGATCAAACGCGCCTTTGAGCGGTTCGGGACACGGCGTTGATGCATCACGCACTGCGGTTTGCAAGATTGTGATGCCGAGCTGTGCTGCACGGCGCTCAATGATATCGCATTTATTGGGATACACGTCACACGACAGAACGCGACCGACATTTCCCATGTGCTGTGCGACCGTAAAGCTTTTTCCGCCTGGCGCGGCACAAACGTCCGCAATCGTCTCACCGGGCTGTGCATCCAAGGCAAGGCACGCATATTGCGACGCCTTATCCTGATAATAATAGCAGTTTTTGTCCGTTAATTCAAGTTTATTTCCCAAATACGCGCATTTTAGCTCAAAA
>JAZOAK010000076.1:0-1723 GCA_045595445.1 Acutalibacteraceae bacterium | reverse complement strand
TTTTCCGTGCCTTCGTAATGGTAATACAGGTTTTTGATCGTATAGCCTTGGCCATCCAGCGTACCGACAAACGTGCTGATGGGAGTCCATGTTTTGTTGTTCAGATCAATGTCTGCGGTAAGCTTGTAGATCGCGTCCGTTTTTTGCGCGTAGGTTGATGCGTTTTTGGACAAATACGCAAGCTGTTCCGCATTGGCAATGGTATACGGATCCTCTTCGGTACCGGTGCCGCCGAGTTTGTCGGTTGCCACACCGTCCCAACGCGGGTCGGTGACCGTGATGGTGTACACGGTTACAATCTTGCCGTTTCTTGCCGTGATGGTAAGGACAACCGTTTCTTTTTCGTTGGTGGTTACCGTATACTTGTTGCCGACCGCAGACAGTTTCTCTGCTTTATCAGCAGACACAACAACGATCGTACCGTCAGCGGTGTTCGTGATGTCGAACTCCACCTTGCCGCTCGATGTTACGGCGTATTCTTTCGTTGCCGAATCGAATTGCAGGTCACCGCCGATGTCGAAGGTGGGAGCGGAGCCGTAGACGGGAACTCCGTCATAGGTGGTCCAGCCGCTACCAAGCTGTGTTGCCACCGTACCGTCGGCGAACTGCTCTGCAGTGTACGCGTGGGCCATACCAGCGCCAAAGCCCTCGCTAATACCGGCGCCGATTGCCGTGCCGGTGTGGCAATCCTTCTTATAATAAATATCGCTATTAACGGTTATTTTATTTACCGTGGAGGTTGAACTTTGATCTTCGCTCTTCAAAGAACCGGTCCATTTCGGAGCAATCGGATAAGGGGAGCAGACGCTACCTGCGAAGTAACAGTTATTGAATACGGCATAAGGTGTGTCAGTGCTAAACTGACCCAGAAGACCGGCAACGCCATCTCCATTTTCTATATAGTACGTCGTGCCGCTTGCCGCCTTAATGTTCATGGTGCTGTAACAGTTATTGAAGTTTACCGTACCGCCGTGCTGGGTGGTACCATTGTCAGCAGATGCTTTATACGGAACATCGCCCATCAAGCCGCCAACGCCGGCAAGGGTGCTCGAGCTACGGCCGGCTGCTGTTATCGTGCCGGCGGTGTAGCAGTTTGTAAAGGTGTAGATCGAATAGATATTAGCAGAATCCGACTCGCCATAACCGACTAATCCACCAACAAGAACGTTACCACCGGTGATATCACCAATAAAGGCGCAGTTTTCCAACGTGCCACCGTACCGCATTCTACCTATGATACCACCGACCGGATTGGATGTGGACTTGACCGAGCCACGCACCGTCAGATTTGCAATTTTGACATCATAAGTTGTACATCCGAACAGACCGGCATTACCACTTGTGTTATTGATATTCAGGTTTTTAATCTCGTGGTTATTGCCATCGAAAAGGGTGAAGGCAATAGCTCGACCCGAGGCGGTGCTTCCAATCGGTGTGAAGGCTTTTCCACCCAAATCAATGTCAGCCGTCAGTTTGATAGTAGAACCGTAAAATAAGCCTCTAAAGCTTTGTCTTTTGATCATGTAGTGCTCTGCCGTGCCATCACCGTCAGCATCAAGATCGATTTGGCGATATGTGGTGTATGTGCTGTCGTTTGCACTTGCAATAGTACCATTATTGATTAAGTTAGCAAGGAAGTATAATTGCTCTGCGTTCGCAATCTCGTATACCGTTAGGGAGGTTGCGTTTTCAGCCGTATAGTTTTCAAACGGTTCCATCGACG
>JAZOAK010000075.1:0-4480 GCA_045595445.1 Acutalibacteraceae bacterium | reverse complement strand
ATGTGCTGTCGTTTGCACTTGCAATAGTACCATTATTGATTAAGTTAGCAAGGAAGTATAATTGCTCTGCGTTCGCAATCTCGTATACCGTTAGGGAGGTTGCGTTTTCAGCCGTATAGTTTTCAAACGGTTCCATCGACGTGCCGTCCCATGCTTCGGGTTCGCGATAGATGCTTACGGTAAACGTGTCAAAACCCGCTACAATGGTAACGGTGGTGGTGCGACCTGCTGCCAAGGCAACCGTACCGTCGTTTTCCACCGTGACTGCCGTTCCGTTGCTATCGACAGCGGACATCGAAACAGCCACGCCCGCTTTTACAGGCGTTGCCGCCACGGTGATGCTCGTGACGTCGGATTTTACCGTTTGCGCATAGGACGTCACGTACTTGTTCATATCGACAGACGCGGGCGTACCGTTAGCCGTGATCGTCAAAGCGGACAACGGCGATTTTTCTTCTTCCAGCATCGGATATTTCGAGCCTTGTTTCCAAACGTCGCGTTCACCGTTGAGCAGGTTCTTAACCGTGCCGTCCTTGAACGCCGCTGCGCTCATTTCATAGTCAGCCGCAGGCGTGAGCGTGCTGGTCGTTGTCGCCGAGCCTGCCTGATAGTAGGTATTCGTCACCGTCACGTTCATGGGTTCCTGAACAACGGCGTTGGTGATGCTTTGACCGATAATGGGAGTCTTTGCAGAACCCGCAAAGAAGGAATTCTTGATGACTACCGTGTTGTTCGCAGGATAGTCTTGCCAAGCATAGTTCTGACCGACCAAGCCGCTGGCGGCACCGGTCGAAGTAACCGTTGCTACGCTGTAGCAATCTTCAATGGTCAGCTCCGTCTTTTTATCGGCGTTTGACGCCTGATCGACACGGAGGAAGCCGACTAAGCCACCGGTAGAACCGCCGGTACCCGTGATGGTACCTGCCGTATAGCTGGTGGAGATGAATACACGGGTGGGGACTTCCGCCGTGTAGCCTTTGACGATACCGCCAATCAAGCCGCCGACACCGTCACCGCCGGTGATGTTACCGGAGAATTGAGAACCGGTGATAGACACTTGGGCGCTGTTACCGACCAGGCCGATAAAGCCGCCGATACCTTTTTCCGTGTAGCCCAAGTCGCCACGCTGAGTGGTGATGGTTGCAAACGCAACGCAGTTTTCAAAGGTAAGCGCGTTGGCGTCGAGATAGTATCCAACGAAGGCTGCTGCCGCCATCGTATCGTGGCCCGCCGAAGCCGAGCCGCTGATCGAACCCGTGAACGTACAGTTCTTAAAGGTCAGATTGCCTCTTTCGTGCTGAGCAATAAAACCGGCAACGTACGTCGCTGTCGAGATAACCTCGGCATCCATCGAAACGTTCTCGATCGTCATATCGCCTTGGGTATGGCCGAACAAAGCGGCCTTTCCCTCAGTCGCGTTAACGTACAGTTTGATGGTATGTCCGTCGCCATCAAGATTACCGCCGAAATACGCGGAACTGCCGGTACCGATCGGGTCCCACTCGTGACCGCTCAGATCGATGTCTTCCGTCAGTTTGAAATATTCACCGGCGTAGGTCTCCATTCCTTTGTTGACCTGATCGGCGATATACGCTAACGCCGCTCCTTCGCCGATTAAATACGGAGACGTACTTGTTCCCTCGCCTTCGAACTCATAAGTCTCGGGAACCGTGCCATCCCATACGTCGGCCGATACCGACAGAAGCCCTAAAGGCAGCATGGAGATGACCATGCACAGCACCAGTACGATGCCGAGCAAAGCTTTGGGTTTGGAAAATAGTTTTGACATAACCTTTCTCCTCCTATGATTTGTGTACTTCAAAAACGCGAGTATACCCCGTTGATTTGTAAAAAAGGATATACTGACACGTATGGTCATTCTAAGTATATCACCCGATTTCGGATTTTGCAACGTAATATGTTGTCTCTTGGTTGTAAAATGTTGTCTGATTTTTTTGAGGGAGGTATTCCCCGCCCTTCGGTGTTGGGTTTGGGTTGATTCGGTTTTTTTGGGGGGGGAGCTCTCCCTCCGTCAAAACCTGCGGTTTTGCCACCTCCCTCATCAGAGGGAGGCAACGGGTGCGGAGGGATGTGGAAGCCGCTCGGTACTATGATGATACCGAGCGGCTTTCTTATTATAATCCTATTATATTATGCCAGAGTGATACCGCGCATTTGCGGGTCACCCGAAATGAGGAAATAGCGGAAGTCTAAATCGATACCGCCGGTGGACGTCTGTTCGATTCGAATCTTAACCGTGTGTTCCCCATTCGATAAGCCGCTTGCGATCGGCAACAGTTTGTGGTTGCTGCCGTTGAGCGCGATCTTTTGGGATTTGCCGCCGTCGATCCAAATTCTCATAAATCCGGCCGCGTCCTCTGAGGTGTTTTTACCATAAATCCACGCTATTAGTTCTGTGCCGGTGAATTTGATGGTGAACGTGCCGCCTTTTTTGGTTACGAGATAGCCGTTGCCGTCGGGCGTCAGGCCCGAGGGAAGAGTCATACCTTTGAAGTTGTCGACGTACGGAGCGACGGGGAGGTTTGTGACCGAAGCACTCGGCTTCTGTGCGTTTTTGAGGGATGCGGGGACCGTTACCTTTTGGGATAACACACCTTCGAGGTACTCCTTGACATACTGGGCGTACTTCGCATAGCCCGCTTTTGCGGGATGGACGGAGTCGCTGAAATATTTTTTCCAAACGGCTGAGCTTTGTTTGGGTGCGTTGCCACCGTTCTCCGCTACCATTTCTTTCCACAGGCGGGCGCCGACGTCGATGTACGGGATCTGATAGATGTCCGCGATCTGTTTGTGCGCTGCTTTGGAAGCAAACTCGGTATCTTTGGTGTTATAGCCGGTGATGAATACCATTACAATATCCGCTTGTGGTGCATACTGATAGATCGTGCGGATAATGGATTCCATATACACGTCGGGGGTTTTGTTGACGTAGTTATCACCTTCATCGTTTGACGCAAATTCAATGAATACCAAGTCGGGTTTTTGGGTTTCGAGTTTGAGGTCCTGAATCACGCGATAGGCGCCGTACATGGAGCCGGTACCGCCGATTCCCGCGTTGGTTTCGACGATGGTGGCGGAGGGGTACTGCGTTTTGAGCCATTCGGTAGTTTTCGTGCGCCAGCAATCAGGTTCCGTGCCGCTTATTTCAGCGTTATAGCCTGCCGTAACGGAACCGCCCAAGTAGGCGACGTTGAGTTTGTTCGCCGTTTTTAATTGATAATAGGTGTTGTTCAGTATTTCGCTCTCTGCGCGTTTTACCACGAATTGGATGGTGTAGGTAACGTCGTTGAGCGAAACTTTTGCCGTGCCGTTGACGTTTGTTGCCTGCGTAATTGTTATATTGCCGGTGCCGCCTGTTTTGGTGGCGGTTACCTTGGGGACAGCGGTGGTACCGGCGGGCAGGAAGTGAACGTAGCTTGTGGTGCTGTTCACAAATCCGCTGACGGCGGTACCATTTACCTGAATACCGGACACCGATGCGGTCGAGTCGGGGGTGCCCGCCACGTTGGAGCTTTGTGTGCTTGTCGATTTTGACGGTTTTTTGGTGGCAGACGAATCGCCCGAAGTTGTTGATTTGGTGGATTCAGCAGAATCGGTGGTGGTCGCATTATCGTCGACAGTAGTCGCGCCGACAGCAGTCGTGCTGTCCGTATCCGACGGTTCGGAGCCGCAACCTGCCAGCAAGGATGCGCAAAGCAAGAAAATTACAGCAAGAAAGCTGAATAAACGTGTTGTTCTCTTCATTTTCGTTCTCCTTGAATTTTATATGGTGCATTCAACGTCCCTTATATTCAATTTATGCGACAGCACCTCGGTGCTGTCGCATAAATGAAAGGTTATGCTATTAGTCTTCCCAAACCAGGTGTGCCGCCATTGCACTTCCGCGGTCTGCCATCAACATGTTGTAGGCATCGGTAGCATCTTTGTAGTTGTAGAAGTGGGAAACGAGTTCTTTCACAGAAATCTGCCCCATTTCCAACATTTTGAGGAAGTACGGACGCTCGCTGGCAACTGACCAGGGGTTTTCCGGAGTCGGGACCGGCGGATGAGCCGAATGGTTATGCGCACCGATGATTTCGATGCCCTGGCAGCTGACAAAGTCAAAGTCGATCATCGATTTGCCCTTCGGGCTGCTGGTGATGATGAGCTTGCCACGCTTGGTGACGCATTTCAGCTCGCTCGGAATGACGTGCTGGTTACCGGTGGTCTCAAATACCACACGGGCCAGGTCACCGCCGTTGTTTTCTTTGACGAAGGCGGGAACGTCTTCCACGTTAGACGGGTTGACTTTGATGAAGGACGGATCATCCGGCAACAAGTTCAGGCGATACTCGGACAAGTCGACCACAAATACTTTCAGCGCGCCCGACACTTTTGCGAAACGAGCGGTGAGCTGACCGACGATACCGGCGCCGTACACGACAACCGTATCACCCGGCAGAATGTTCGATACACGGAT
>JAZOAK010000074.1:0-13985 GCA_045595445.1 Acutalibacteraceae bacterium | reverse complement strand
CTTTTCCAGATTTTAATCTGCAACGTCGTACTAAATTTAATACATCTTCATTTGTCATTGTGATCCTCCATAGTTGCTAAAAAGCCGCAAAGTATCCCTACTTTGCGGCTTTCGTATGCGGACGAATCCGCAAATTTGGTCCGAGTGACAGGGATCGAACCTGCGGCCTGATGGTCCCAAACCACCCGCGCTCCCAGCTGCGCCACACCCGGATATTATTCAATTTTTCTCGGTTTTTGCGTGGAAGTGGGACAAACTGTGGTCAAACTCAAATTCCACGCCGTTTTACGTTTTTATAAAGTGCGGAAAGTCCGCACCGTTAAAGGCTTTTTGGGACTTTCGTGAAATCACGGCATTTCGTGCTAGGCACGCTCCCAAACCACCCGCGCTCCCAGCTGCGCCACACCCGGATGCGAAAGGTATTATACTATACAAAAAGAGGTGATGTCAAGTCAAGAGATGTCAAGTTTTTTATGCATAAAGGGTTGCATATTACAGTATTTTGTTATAAAATAGGAAAAAATCCAAAAGGGGATGCGAAAATGAAAGGGTTACAAGCAATCGCCGCTTTTTTGAAACGCAAAGACGTTGTGTTTTCCGGTAAGCGGTACTTCATTGACGCGATGAGCGCCATGGCGCAGGGGCTGTTCTGCACCTTATTGGTAGGGACAATTTTGGATACGCTGGGCACGCAACTCGGCATCGGGTTTCTGAAAGAAGCCATTGTGACGGTTGGCGGTGATCCCAAAACGATCGGCGGGTTATGCTCGCTGATGGTAGGGCCCGGTATGGCGGTGGCCATCGGTCGCGCACTCAATGCGCCTCCGCTTGTTTTGTTTTCGCTGATCCCTGTTGGCTTTGCCACCAACGCGCTCGGCGGAGCGGGTGGCCCGCTGGCTGTGTTCTTTGTTGCCATTGTGGCAGCAGAGCTTGGTAAGATCGTGAGTAAGGAAACCAAGATCGACATTTTGGTAACCCCGGTCGTGACGGTGCTCGGCGGTATCGGTATAGCGGCATTAATTGCGGCGCCGATTGGCACGGCGGCAAGCTGGGTCGGTAAGCTTATCATGCTCGCAACCGAGCTGCAACCGTTCTTTATGGGTATTATCATCTCCGTTGTCATCGGTGTGGCACTCACGTTACCGATCAGCAGCGCTGCCATTTGTGCGGCGCTGGGACTCACGGGTCTCGCCGGTGGTGCGGCGGTTGCCGGTTGTTGTGCGCAGATGGTTGGCTTTGCGGTGATGAGTTACCGTGAAAACAAGGTCGGTGGTTTAGTTGCTCAGGGCCTTGGCACCAGTATGTTGCAGATGGGTAATATTGTGCGCAACCCGCGTATTTGGATCGCGCCGACGGTCGCATCTGCTATCACCGGGCCGATCGCCACTTGCTTGTTTAAGCTCGAAATGAACGGTGCTGCCGTGTCGTCCGGTATGGGTACTTGCGGTCTGGTCGGTCCGATCGGTGTGATCACCGGCTGGATGAACGACGTGGCAAGCGGTGCGAAAGCCGCTGTAACGGCGATGGATTGGGTCGGTCTTGTGCTGATCGCGATCGTATTGCCGGCGGTGTTGACATGGCTTCTCAGTTTACCGCTTCGCAAAATCGGTTGGATTAAGGAAAACGACCTCAAATTAGATCTGTAAAGAAATAGTAAGCGCCTGCTGATTTCAGCAGGCGCTTTTTTTATACGTTAAACAAAAATTCGACGACGTCGCCGTCTTTCATTACGTACTCTTTTCCTTCGGTACGCAAGGCACCTTTGCTTCTGGCATTGGCGAGGGAGCCGCACGCCATCAGATCGTCAAAAGCAATGACTTGTGCGCGGATGAATCCGCGTTCAAAATCGGTGTGGATACGGCCAGCCGCTTGCGGAGCTTTCCATCCGTCGCGAATGGTCCAGGCACGGACTTCCTTTTCACCCGCCGTGAGAAAAGAGATCAGACCGAGCAGATGATAACTTTTTTGAATGAGACGATCAAGGCCCGAATGTTCCAATCCCAGCTCCGAGAGGAACATCAACTTTTCTTCGTCGTCCATATCCACGATATCCGCCTCCATCTGTGCACAGATGGGGAGGACCTCGGCACCTTGCTCGGCGGCAAGGTTTTCGACTTGTTTATAATACGGGTTGTTTTTGGATTCGCCGCCGGAAAAATCACTTTCACTCAAATTCGCGGCATAAATGATGGGCTTTGAGGTTAAGAGTGCCATATTACCCATCATAACGAGTTCGTCCTCGCTGCAATCTAGCGCGCGAGCGGGTTTGCCGCTTTCCAACAATGCTTGCAGACGCTTTAAGAAATCCAGCTCTTTTTGCAGACTCTTATCGCCCTTTAAGTCTTTCGTCACGCGAGCGATACGACGCTCCACCATTTCTATATCCGAGAAAATAAGCTCCAGATCAATGGTTTCAATGTCGCGAAGCGGATCGATATTACCTTCGACGTGGATAATATCATCGTTTTCAAAGCAACGTACCACGTGCACGATGGCGTCACATTCGCGGATGTTGGCAAGGAATTTATTACCAAGTCCTTCACCCTTGCTGGCACCCTTGACAAGTCCCGCAATGTCGACAAATTCGATCACTGCCGGTACGATGGGGGGCACTTTACTGCCCTCGGTATACATTTCACACAGCGCGTCTAACCGCTTATCCGGTACGGCAACCACACCTACGTTGGGATCAATGGTGCAGAACGGAAAATTGGCACTTTGTGCGCCCGCATTGGTGATCGCATTAAACAAAGTGGACTTGCCGACGTTCGGTAATCCAACAATTCCTAATTTCACGAAAAACAGCCTTCTTTCTTACTCGTCTGCGCTGCCCGCGCCGCAGCATTTTTTATACTTTTTACCGCTGCCGCAGGGACAGGGATCGTTACGTCCGACCTTTTCAGACCGGGTTTTGCGTACGGTACGCGGTGCGTCGGTGCCGTCGGCGGAGGTGGCAACGGGTTTCGCAACCTCCTCACGTTTGGGACCTTCTTCGCGGCGGATCTGTGCCGTCAGCATCAATCGGGCGGTATCCTCGCGGATGGCGGCAATCATGCCGTCAAACATATCAAAGCCCTCTTTGCGGTACAAGACGACGGGATCGTGCTGACCATAGGCGCGCAGATGGATGCCCTTGCGCAACTCATCCATGTTATCAATATGATCCATCCAATAGCGGTCAACGGTTTTGAGCAATACGACGCGCTCCAATTCGCGCATTAAGGACTCGCCGTATTCGGCTTCCTTGTTCTCATAGACCGTTTCGGCGCAATCGATCAGTTTTTCGGTTAGATCGGCGCGTTCCAAATCTTCCAATTCTTGCGCAGTATAGCGCAAGGCATCGGATTCGACAAGCCAACCCATATAGTACTCACGCAAGCCGTCGAGGTTCCATTCATCGCGATCGGTATCGCTGACAGTGTAACGGTTGACGGTTGCCTCAATGGATTCGCGGATCATACCCATAATGGAATGGCGCACATCCTCGCCGTCCAGTACCTTGTTGCGCTGATCGTAGATGAGTTCGCGCTGACGGTTCATCACGTCGTCATATTGCAACACGCTGCGGCGGATACCGAAGTTGCGTTCCTCCACGCGGCTTTGTGCTGACTCGATCGCGTTGGACAGCATCCGATTTTCAATCGGCATCGTTTCATCGACACCGAGCATTTCCATAATGGTATTCATGCGCTCACCGCCGAACAGACGCATGAGATCGTCTTCCAGCGAGAGATAGAAACGAGTGGTACCGGGGTCGCCTTGACGACCGGCACGACCGCGCAACTGGTTATCAATACGGCGGGATTCGTGGCGCTCGGTACCGATGATGTATAAACCGCCGGCCGCCTTGACCGCCTCTTCCTCGGGACGGATCTCCTCGCGGTATTTTTGTTCCAACTGTTGGAACGTTTCCCGAGCAGACAAGATCTCCGCATCGTCGGTTTCACCAAACGCGGTGGACTCAATGATGAGCTGTTCCGGAATACCCATACGGCGCATTTCGGCTTTTGCCAAAAACTCCGCGTTACCGCCTAAGCGAATATCCGTACCGCGTCCCGCCATGTTGGTGGCAATGGTGACGGCACCCGACTTGCCCGCCTGGGCAACGATCTCGGCTTCCTTTTCGTGGTGCTTTGCGTTAAGCACTTCGTGCGGGATGCCGCGGTTTTTCAGCATACGCGAGAGTTTTTCGGATTTTTCGATCGAAATGGTACCGACCAGCACCGGTTGTTCTTTCTTGTGGCACTCAATGATCTGATCGATAACGGCATTGAATTTGCCGTTTTCAGTTTTGTAGACTACGTCGGGAAGATCGTTACGTACCATCGGCTTGTTAGTGGGAATCTCCACTACGTCGAGATGGTAGATCTGTTGAAATTCCGTTTCCTCGGTCATTGCCGTACCGGTCATGCCGGACAGCTTGTTATATAACCGGAAATAATTTTGGAATGTGATGGTGGCAAGCGTTTTGCTTTCACGCTCGACCTTTACGTTTTCTTTTGCTTCGATGGCTTGATGCAAGCCCTCGTTGTAGCGTCTGCCGAACATCAAACGACCGGTAAATTCATCAACGATAATGACCTGACCGTCTTTCACCACGTAATCAATATCGCGGGACATGACCCCCCGCGCCTTAATGGCTTGATTGATATGGTGCAAGAGGGTAACGTTGTCGGGATCCATGAGATTCTCAACGTGGAAATACTGCTCCGCTTTTTTTACACCACTTTGTGTTAAGGTGGCGGTGCGGGCTTTTTCATCCACAATATAATCACCGTCTACCGTATCCTGCTCCGCTTTGGCGTCCATCTCTTTGATTTTGAACACACGCAGGGTGCGGGCGAATTTATCCGCCTGGTTATACAGATCGGTGGATTTATCACCCTGACCGGAGATGATAAGGGGGGTACGCGCTTCATCTACCAAGATCGAGTCCACTTCGTCGACGATAGCGTAATGATGCTCACGCTGCACCTTGCGTTCTTTGTAAATCACCATGTTATCACGCAGGTAATCGAAACCGAGTTCGTTGTTGGTACCGTAGGTGATATCGGCAGCATAGGCTGCGCGGCGGGCATCGTTGTCCAGATCGTGCACGATCAGACCGACCGTGAGTCCCAAATACCGATACACTTTACCCATCCATTCACTGTCGCGGCGCGCGAGATAATCGTTGACCGTGACGATGTGCACACCTTTGCCCGTCAGAGCGTTCAGGTAGGCGGGGAGCGTAGCGACCAACGTTTTACCTTCACCGGTCTTCATTTCCGCGATACGACCTTGATGTAGAATGATACCACCGATGATCTGAACGGGGAACGGACGCATACCGAGCACGCGGTCGCACGCTTCGCGGCAGACGGCAAAGGCCTCCGGCAGAATGTCGTCGGTACTTTCTCCGCTTGCCAAGCGATCGCGCAATATGGCGGTCTGGCTTTTCAGCGTTGCCTCATCCATAGCACGATACGTTTCTTCCAAGGCAAGCACGCGATCGCAAATCGGTTGAATGCGTTTGAGCTCGCGCTTGCTATAATCACCGAACAGGGTTTTTAAGAATCCCATAACGGAACACCTCGTTTGACATTAGATACAGGTATCATACCATAAAATAAAGGGGGATACAAGCGAAAAGAGAAAACTTCGAAAAATCTCTTGACGGAGTGAATGTTGTTTGCTATAATACAAGGGCTGTCAATATGCTACCGTGGCTCAGCAGGTAGAGCAGCTCACTCGTAATGAGCAGGTCGTCCGTTCGAATCGGATCGGTAGCTCCAGAAAAAGAAAAGACAAGTCGGAAGACTTGTCTTTTCTTTTTCAATGAAATTCGCCTTACGGCGAGTGAAATATTGCTACGCAATATGAAATACGTTACGCGTATGAAATATTTGCTTCGCAAATGTTGAAAGGCGAATTTTATTTCACATTTTTGCTATGGCAAAAATATTTCATAATCTGCAAGGATTATTTCATATGGCGAAGCCATATTTCATTATCCCTTGCACCATCAACGACGATATGATATGATTCTTAATGTAAAAGATATTGCTTTTGTCATACAAGTAAAACGAAATAATAAAGAGGAATTATTGCTAATGAACATGGTTTTTGAAAAAGCGAGAGCTTTTATGTACCGTAATGCACGACCACTGGATTTGGCTCGCTTTCAATATCATTTTGAAAATGGTAGTAAAGAAACGGTTATGCAAGTATTGTCTTACTATCAAAACGAAGACGGCGGTTTTGGTCACGCTGTTGAAGCAGACTGTTGGAATCCAAATTCTATACCGTTACACTCGAATACGGCAAGTGAAATGATACGGGAAATTGATTTTGAAGATAATCAACACCCGGTTATTAAAGGTCTTTTAAAGTGGTATGCGAGCGGAGAATGCTTTAACGGCAAAACGTGGGATATTACCGTACCAAGCAACAACGATTATCCACACGCTCCTTGGTGGCATACAGAGAGCGTTAGTGCTTGCCATACCGATTACAACGGAACTGCTCAAATAGCGGGTTTTATTGCTCGATATGCAGATAAAGAAAGCGATATTTTCAAGTTAGGCGTGCGTGTTGCCAACGAAGCGATTGCCGCACTTTTGCCTGAGGAGATAAATGATATGCACACGTGTGCGTGCTATATGCGAATGGCGGAACTTTTTGAAAGAGGAAATGCAATAAACGATATTCCTTTTGAAGAACTGAAGAAGAAATTGCATCAATCTATAAATAAACTTATCGTTACCGACACTTCAAAATGGAGCGGTTATGTATGTCAACCATCTTGTTTCATTAACTCAAAAGAGAGTGAGTATTATCCGGCTAACAAAGAAATCGCTGATTATGAGTGTGAGCATATTATGAAAACGCAACTTGTTGATGGCTCTTGGAATATTGGCTGGACTTGGGGCGGTAATTATCCCGCTGAATGGGCAATAAGCAAGAATTGGTGGAAAGGACAATGGATCATTCAAAACCTGCTTTATTTAAAAGGATTTGGATTACTATAATTTGTTCTTGATTTAATACCAACAGATACTACTTAAAAGAGGTGAGAATCGTGAAAAAAGTCTTGGTCGGCATGAGTGGCGGCGTTGACAGTTCTGCAGCGGTATGGCTGCTTAAACAGCAAGGCTATGAGGTCGAAGGTGTGACCTTATTACTCACCGAGGGTAGTGCGTGCGGTTCTTCCCGCGACGTGGAGGATGCGCGGCTGACGGCAAAACGGCTTGGTATCGTGCATCGGGTGCTGGATGAACGGCAGTGGTTTTACGATACCGTTATCCGCAATTTTGCCGATACGTATGCGGCGGGCGCCACTCCGAATCCGTGTATTGTATGCAACCGCGAAGTGAAGTTCGGCAGACTGCTCACACGCGCCTTAGAAGAAGGTTTTGACGCGGTGGCAACAGGACATTACGCGCGTATCGAACAAGCGGGAAACAGCCGCTTTTTGCTTAAAAAAGCGGCAGACGCGTCAAAGGATCAGAGTTACGTTTTGTATTCGCTGACACAACAGCAATTATCCCACGTTCTGTTCCCTCTGGGCGATCATTTCAAAGCCGATTTACGTGTTCTTGCGGCGGAGCAAGGCTGGGAATCGGCGAACAAGCCGGACAGTCAGGATATTTGTTTTATCCCCGACGGCGATTACGCGACTTTCTTGGAGAACACAATGGGTATTCGGCGCGAGCCGGGCGATTTTGTGAATATGGACGGACAGACAATCGGCAAACATACCGGTATGTTGGGATATACCATCGGCCAGCGCAAAGGGCTTGGTGTGGCGTTCGGTGAGCCGCGGTTCGTGGTGCGCAAGGATGCTGCTCGCAATACCGTCACGCTCGGCAAAAGCGAGGATCTGTTCACAAACACGTTGGTTGCGGATCGCCTCAATTGGATATCGATCCCGACACTGACAGTACCGATGACGGTTACCGCCAAAACGCGGTACTCGCAGCGGGAAGCAGAGGCGGTAATTGAGCCGTACGGTGCTTTACGGGTGAAAGTAACCTTTTCGGATCCGCAACGCGCGATCACGGTCGGGCAAGCGGTCGTGTTTTACGACGGTGATACGGTGGTCGGCGGCGGTACGATTACAGAGGTTTGAAAAACGAGGGTGGACTTTTCGAAGTCCACCCTCGTTTCATTTACAAATATTCATTAAGTACCTGCGCGATGCCGCCCTGATCGTAGGGGGTGGTGATGCGGTCGGCGATGGCTTTTACGCGCTCATCAGCGTTGCCCATAGCGATACCGACACCGACGTATTGCAGCATATCGTAGTCATTCATGCTATCCCCAAAAGCGATACTTTGCTCGCGGGGGAGGTCCAGCGCTGTCAGTATACGCTCAATACCGTTCGATTTCGAACAGCCTTTCGGGACGAGTTCCGCATAGGTCGGATGCTGTATGATGTCCAGCGCTTCTTGCACTATTGGCAGGACAGTCGCGGGCATTTCACCGTATACGGTGAGTTTTGAGGTGACCTCGTCCGAGAACGTTTCTTGCCACTCGGCGCAGGTGTGAATACGCGGGTATGCCGCCACTATTTTTTGGGCAGCGGGAGAGGCAAGTTGTATCATGTTGCGTTCGGTTTCCATAATGAGTGTGGCGGTTGATTGTTCAAACAACCGTTGGATGGGAAGCAACACCGTATCAGGCACACCGGTGCGATACAGCAATTGTTCACCGAGCAACACGTGCGTACCGGCGCCCGTAATCATGCCGTCGAACCCGATGTCCAGAATAGCAGGATACAGATAGCCGGCGGAACGACCGGTACATAAAAACAAATAGTTGCCGCGCGCACGGAACGCGCGCATCGCTTTCACGTCCACGGCGGCAGGTGGCTGATTATGCAACGCCAGCGTGCCGTCCAGATCAAAAAAAGCGGCAATAGGTAAAGCCATAATACGATCCTCTTAGGTAAATTGAAATAGTGGTGAGAAACCCATAAGCGCCAACGCGAGCAACCCGAGATAGATAAGCGTTGCGGGAAGACCGCGGAACGACGAGGGGATTTCCGGATTATCCATGCGTTCGATTGCCTCGGCGGTCATGACGGACAAAAAGCCAAAACCGAACGCGGCACCGGCGGCGAGTCCCAAAGCGGGCAAAAAGGATACGGACACTTGCAAATTGAGCAATAGCGCCACACCGACAACCAAGTTGTTGAACACCGCGAGCGGTAACAGGTGCCGCACACGGCGGTACAGCGTATCAAAACGGCTGAGGAATACGATAGCAAGCAGGTACAACAAACAGACGATGCACACGATAATGAGCGGGCGCAGCATCCGCACCCACCACGTGGCAGCAAGCAGACGATCGATGGGGTAAAAGATCGCAGTCGTGGTCACCGAAAAGCACAAGACCAAAACGCCAAAGCGAAACAACTGGCGAGGGTTGCGGGTGATTTTGAGCATCACCGAGGAATCAAAACCGGCGGTGAGCACCAAATTCTGCATGGTGGCGGCGATCAAGAAAACAAGAAGGGTGTTCAAAGCTATATTCATAACGTCCCCACCTCCTGTGTATCCTTGCGGCGCGACAAGTTTTTGCACCATTGCAATACAGCGGCCATAAAACCGAGCAGAATAAAGCCGATAAAGGGATGGGCGGCTTCCGGAAAACGCACCTCATACCCGAGCGGCAGGTTCCACAAGGTGCCGTAGATCGCCATTTCGCGCAGGGCGGAGGCAAGGCACAGTACCAAACTGAAACCAAGCGCACACCCGAGCGAGTCTGCTAACGTTACGGCAAGACCGGCACGCGGCGCCGACGGCGCGATGGCGGAACGATACGTATACAGCGTGTTCACCGCCATCAGCGGCAAGAACAGATATAGATGCGCATAGATCTCAGCGGATATCACTACGCGCAGCAGGGCGGCAGCACCGAGCAGTAAGATCGAGGAAAGCAGCACGTACACAACCGGTTGCAGACGGCTGGCGATATGCTTTGAAAGTAGCGCAAACAGCAGATCGGTCAATACCAGTGTCACAACGACACATGCCGACAGCGCCACACCGTAGTGCAAGTTAAACCCGACTGCCAAAATGGGACACATACCGAGCGCTTGCACCAACACCACGTTTTGAGGGAGAAACGCATTCCACAGAGTGGATAAAAAGGCGCGAGAAGCAGGTTTCATGATAACGGCACCTCCGTTCTCTTAGCGCGGATCCATGACACCAAGTGCCAGCATCCGCGATCGAGCAGCAGAGAAAACGAATTTACCAACATAACGGCAAAAAATTCGCAACATTCAAAGCGGCCGAAATGTCTGAGCAACATGGTTAAGATGGCGGCGATTACACCGTACAAAATGCGTGCAAGCCAAAAGCGCGGCGCGGTAACGGGGTCGTTGAGCAAAAATACACCCGAGAACAACAAAAGACCGGTGCACAGTTCCAGCGGCACGCTGAGTGAAGCATCAATAGAGGCACGAGGGAACACGGCCGCGAAGATAGCGCAAACCAACAGATAAGGGATGAGGATCAGCGGGGAGGCAGAGCGGCGCATGAACAGATACAGTGCACAAGCGAGCAAAATAAGTACTCCCGTGGATCCGATCGGACCGGGGAAATCGCCACTGAGCAACGATAGCCAGTCGTACGAGGTCGTACCGCCGCTATTTAGCTGAGCGGTAGGGGAAGCCGCCGTGATGATAGCGGAGGTATCTATGAGCGGTAACGAATCCGTTAGCGTCGGATCGGGATAGACGAACAGGCGGGTGGGGAAACACACGGCGCAAAATGCCATACCGGTTGCCGCGGGGTTGAAAATATTGCGGCCCGTACCACCAAACGGCATTTTGGTAACGCCGATGGCAAACGCGGAGCCGATAGTGGGTACCCAAAACGGAGCCAACGGTGACATCATGGCACCGATCAGCGCACCTGTTACCAAAGAGGTGGCATCCGACATGGAGGGTCGGCCGTGTCGGAAGAGACCGCAAATAAATTCGGTGATCATGGCACTAAACGCACCTACCAACACCAACAAGAGGGGGCGGATGCCGTAATGTAAGCAGGAAAACGCGGTCAGAGGAATCAAACACAGTAACACACCGAACGATTGATAAGCAGGCCGTTGTGCCTCGCGCAGATGCGGGGCGGCAGTCGCTTTAAGCATGGGTATCCTCCTCCCAGTCGACGGAAATGGCATTATCCACCGTTTTTGCCTCTTGAATAACAGCGGCAAGATCAATACCGCAAGGACAGATATACGAACACGCGTTACAACCGTCGCACAGTTGGGGAGATAGCGAATCAAGACGTTCGTAGTGCATGTTTTGATATCGACGGTTGATTTCAAACGGTAACAACCCTGCATGGCAGGCTTGCACACATCGCCCGCAACCGATACACGTCCGCGTGGCGAGGGGGCGAATCGCTTTGGCGGTAAATGCCAAAATACAGGTCATGCCGGGCAAAATCGGTATATCGGAGGTGAGAGCCGCCGTACCGGTCATTTGTTCACCTAACACGAGATAATCCGGTGGTTGGACCAACCCGCAATGTTCGAGTACCTGTTGCACCGTTGTACCAAAGGGAACGGAAACGTTTTGCGGATGGGGAACAGCATCTCCGGCGACTGTGATGGTACAGCGGTTGTGTGTTTCGCCCAGATATAACGCGCGATACAGCGCGAGGCACGCTTGTACGCCGATGCGGTATACGCGTGAGCCGCGTTTTACCGTATCGTGACCGCTGCGGTTACTGTAACGCACCGGCTCGGCTTTGGGATAATAGGAGTCGGTTTGATAGAGATAGTCTTTGCCGATGCGTAAAGCGATCGAGCGCCGCCGCTGACCCGAAAGACAAACGGCAATATGATATCGCGGCGCACCGACGCACAGCGCGGCAAGTCGAAGACCTTCCAATACGTGCTCGGCATGGTCGCGCAGAACTGCCCAAGCACTGGAAGCATAGGGCTCGATCTCAATGCCGTCGGCGGCCAAAAAGTCGCAGCCGGATGCTTGCCACTCGCGCAATTTCAAAATCAGCGGAACACCGTCCAATTCGTCGATGACATCTAACCGTTCCGCAGTTTCAAGAATCAATTCGGGTGTGATGGTTTCGGGAAGCAACACCGGCACCTCGGGCGCAGGGACTTCCGGTACGCAGTCAATGACGGCACAGTGTAACGTGCCGTACAGCGGGTGCTGAATGGTGCGTTCACCGCTGACCGCACCCATCACGCTGGAACACACCGTTGCCAGCGGATCGTCTTCAATGACCGCAAGCGGGGTGCCTTTATTAACGGTGTCGTATAAAGAAACGGCAGGAACGACCGCTGCTTCGGTGGCAAAGGAAAAGGGGAGAATGACCTGAGAGATCTGTGTCAACTCCGCCGTCGGCTGTGAGATGGCGGGTTCTTTACAGAACAACAGCCGAATCCCATGTCGAGAAAACATATTGCCACACCCTTTCTGAAAATTCAAAGTAATTCCAAAATTTAACCTCTTGCAAAGAGCCTGTACCGTTAATATGATAGTGGTATACGGTCCTTTGTAAAGGAGGAGCTTGCGATGAAAATAGAACCGCTGAGCAGCGGTGATTTACGAATATGGATGACCGATGACGAGTTGTGCCGATGGGGGTTGCGGTTGGACCGCATGAAAGCGGGAACGCCCGAAACCACCCGCGCCATACGGCGGTTGCTCGGCATTGCCAGACAGCGCCAACCGTTTTGCAGTTACGGCAGCGTACTGGTAGAAGCGCTGCCGATTGAGGGCGGTTGTTTGTTTTTGTTCAGCGCCCCCGATCGCCCCGTACCAATAGTGGCTTTGCCGCAGGTGTATGCGCTGGATTCGGCAGAAGCAGTGTTGCAGTTTGGAGAACGGTTATCCGCCAAAAGGCAAGCGTGTTTGCCGCGTGCTTCGTTGTATCGGCAGGGGGAGGAGTATGTGCTGATCCTCTATACGGGGCTCGGTACGGTAAGCGGTTGCCATCGCCTATTGCAAGAATTTGGTCGTCGTACGGGCGAGGGGTACGTTGCCGCTGCCTACATAGAAGAACACGGTCAACCGATCACGGTTGGGAATGCGTTGCAGCGTCTGTGTGCAGCGTATGGATCTCTGCCACCAACGCCTTAGCGTCGTCGGCGTTAAAGAGGGCGCTGCCTACCACGGCAATATCCGCGCCCGCTTTGGCGGCGACGGGTGCCGTAGCGGCTCCAATGCCGCCGTCCACTTGCAGTTGAACGGATAAGCCACGTCGGTCGATCTCCGAGCGCAATTCGCGCACTTTCGGCATCATATCCGCCATGAAGGATTGTCCGCCAAAACCCGGCTCGACGGTCATCACGAGAATCATATCGACTTTATCCAGGTACGGAAATACCGCGCTTGCAGGCGTTTTCGGTTTAATGGTCAGTGCCGCTTTTTTGCCGAGTGCGCGGATCTTGTCCAACGTTTCGGCAATCGGCGCGGCGCTTTCTACGTGGAAATTGATGAGATCTGCGCCGGCTTTGGCAAACGCCTCAATCAGACGATCCGGATACTCCATCATGAGATGCACGTCAAAAAACATATCTGAGATCGGGCGCAGACGCGCAATGACGGGTGGACCGAAACTTAAATTCGGAACGAACACACCGTCCATCACGTCCAGATGCACCATATCGGCGCCGCTGCGCTCCACAAACTGCATCTCCTCCGCTCCGTAGGCGAAATCGCAGGTGAGAATCGACGGTGATACCTTCATAGCTTGTCCTCCTAATGTCACAGTTACCTACATTTTAATGGATTTTCTGAAAAAGGTCAAGTGGTGGTATGTTCCAGCCACGTGAGGATGTCCCCGATATGCTCCAGTACCGGTATGTCAGCAGGCATTTCCATCTGATGGAAGGGATGGTCGGGGTCCAGATCGGGACGCTTACGCAGGGGGATAAATCCCGCGTTGCGGGCCCCCTCCAGGTCGTTTACGGGGTGGTCCCCCACAAATACACAGCACTCACAGGGGATGCCCAGCCGT
>JAZOAK010000073.1:0-2928 GCA_045595445.1 Acutalibacteraceae bacterium | reverse complement strand
AGACAAACTGACACAGATGGCTATGCTGTTCTGCCTTGTTTCCCGTTTCAAATATATGATGATTCCCTTTGTTCTTCTTGTAGTGAAAGAGGTGTTTACGGGAATCACGGCGCTTGTTTCGATCAAGAAAACAAATACCGTCAAAGGTGCCGTTTGGCACGGAAAGCTGACAACGGTTTCTCTATATGCGATGATGGCGATCCACATTGTTTGGTTTAACATTCCTCGCACCTTATCGCTTATTTTAGTTGGAATTTGTATCGGTATTATGCTGATGTCATTTATTATGTACGCCATTCAGAATTTTACGGCAATCAAGAAAGGATCTTTCGATCAATAAATCCTTTGGATGCTTTGTGGAGGATATAAAAGTGGGGTTTTGGAGATGTTTTTGGTATTTGATTATTACGGGAGTAATCGCATTTTTTGCAGGAAGGTTGCTTCCGAAAAACTGGTTCCGAGCGGATCTGTTTCCGTACCGCAGCTATAAATTTGAACAGGACGGACGAATCTACGACAAGTTGAAGATTCGCAAATGGCAAAACAAAATACCGGATATGAGCAAGATTTTGCCTAAAGTTATGCCTCCGAAGAATCTTTCGGGAAACTTCAGAGAACGGATGCCGCGAATGCTCCAGGAGACCTGTGTAGCAGAGATGATCCATTCGGTACTGTGTGTGACGGGCTTGCGGTGTCTTAAGCTCTATCCCGGAATCGGTGGCGTTATAATCGTTATCCTTTACATCGTGTTCCTCAATCTTCCGTTTATTATCATACAGCGGTACAACCGTCCGAGACTGATAAAACTCACACAAAGAATACAAGAGGAAAGCCAAAAGCAAGAGGAAGGTGAAAAGTCATCGTGCGTGTGTTGATATTAAGCTGTAATACCGGCGAAGGACATAACTCCTGTGCCAAAGCCGTAAAAGAAGTGTTTGATGCCAAAGGCGAAACCTGTGTAATAGAAGATTCCTTGCGTTTTATTTCCGAAAAGACCTCCCGATTTTTGTCGTGGGGTCACGTTTTCGTGTACAGAAATATTCCGTGGTTGTTTAACTTCGGATATGGATTTACCGAAAAGCATCCGTCGTACTTTAAGGAAAAGTCGTGCCTATATAATTTTTTTGCCAAAGGCTCGGACGGGCTTTATAAGTTTATCGTAAGAGGAACATACGACACCGTTATCTGCGTACATCCCTTTGCTTCCCTTATGCTGACCGAAATGCAAAAGCGGCATCATATACCACTGAAAACAGCCTTCGTTGCTACCGATTATACCTGCAGTCCAAGCGTTCAGGAAAGTAACTTAAACTACTACTTTATTCCGAATGAAGCACTCGTAAGCGAGTTTGAATGCGTCAATATTCCGAGAGAAAAGATCGTCGCCTGCGGTATTCCGATCCGACAAATGTTTTATAAGTCTACAGCAAAGAACGAGGCGAAGTGCAGACTCGGAATAACGCCCGACCATAAGCACATGGTTATGATGTGCGGCAGTATGGGATGCGGCCCGATAGAAAAGCTGGCTGGCATACTGACGGAAATGTTGAAAGAAGGCTTTGATCTGACCGTTGTTTGCGGAACCAACGATAAACTGAAAGCCCAGCTTGAACGAAAATACGGCAACCGTGATAACCTTCATATATGCGGCTATGTAAAAGATATGTCAGTTATACTCGATAGTGCCGACCTGTACTTGACGAAAGCAGGCGGAATCAGCGTTACCGAAGCGGCCACGAAAAAGGTACCGATGATCTTCATTCATGCGGTTGCAGGCTGTGAGGATTATAACAGTGCTTTTTATGCAAAACTTGGCTGTGCCGTAAAAAGCGACGACCTAAAGGAGTTGACCGAGCTTTGTATTTCGCTTGTTCAGGACGAAAACAGATACAATTCACTGGCAAACGCCATTGCAACGTGCCGTTTGCAAAACGCCTCTGAGTGTATTTATAACACCTTAAAGGAAGTGTGACCGCTTCGACAAACTTCAACAAAAATTGAGATTGAGTTGAGAAACAGTTGCAGTTTCTTTTGTATGATAAGTACCATAGAAGATGGGAACTGGATGGAAAGATCCCGACAAAATGATGCGTAGGAGTGTGTATTCGAAGTGAATGAAGTTAAGAAACCGAAAAAACCGCTGATTTTTTATTACGGTATCGTACTGCTCGTAATTATTCTGTTTAACTCGATTGTTATGCCGTGGATTGTCGGTCAGAAAATCAAAGAAGTTGATTACGGCACTTTTATGAGCATGATCGAAGAAAAGAATATCGGTCAAGTGCAAATCAGCGAAGCGGACAATCAAATCATCTTTACCGATAAGGAAGAAAAACTGGTCTTTTCGACGGCTATGGTCGCAGACGCGACGCTTACCGACCGTCTGTATGCCGCAGGTGCAAATTTCTCCGGACAAGTCGTTGAAGAACCCAATATTCTTTTGAGTTTTCTGCTCTCCTGGGTGCTTCCGGTCGTTGTGTTCATTGCCATCGGACAGTATATGTCCAAGAAGATGATGGAAAAAGCTGGCGGCGGCGCAGGCTCTATGATGTTCAATATGGGCAAGAGCAACGCAAAGATTTACGTAAAATCCTCGAACGGCATCAAGTTTGATGACGTGGAAGGTGTTGACGAAGCCGAAGAAAGCCTGAGAGAAGTCGTGGATTACTTGCATGATCCCAAGAAATATACCGAGATCGGTGCGCAGATGCCCAAAGGTATTTTGCTTGTAGGCCCTCCCGGTACTGGTAAGACTATGCTTGCTAAAGCAGTTGCCGGTGAAGCAAACGTACCGTTCTTCTCTATGAGCGGTTCGGAATTTGTGGAGATGTTCGTCGGTATGGGCGCTTCCAAGGTTCGTGATCTCTTCAAGCAGGCAAAGGAAAAAGCACCTTGTATCGTGTTCATTGATGAAATAGATGCTATCGG
>JAZOAK010000072.1:0-21028 GCA_045595445.1 Acutalibacteraceae bacterium | reverse complement strand
AAGCGGGATACGCCTTTTTAAGAGGACATTGGATCTGGTTGCCTCTCGTTATCGCGGCATTGTTCGGTATCGCCGCGTTGTTCGTTTACTGCTATCATAAAACGCCCAACCTTCGCGGCGGCGGTATTCCGACCTCAATCGGCATCTTGCGGGGCATCGTCGCGTTTCATTGGCTGAAAAATCTGATCGGCACCTTTGTCTTGTCCCTCCTTTCGTTTTTGATCGGCGTACCACTCGGCAACGAGGGACCTTCGGTACAAATGGGTACCGCCGTCGGCAGAGGTACCGTGTCGTTGTTTTCAAAAAAGCACCGCGCGTGGGATCGCTACGCGATGACGGGCGGTGCCTGCGCCGGTTTTTCGGTCGCCACGGGTGCGCCCGTTTCGGGCATTTTGTTTGCCATTGAAGAAGCGCATCAGCGCATATCGCCGACCATCCTGCTGACCTCTGCTTTTTCGGTGTTATTTGCGCGCATTACTTCGGAAATCATCGCACCGCTTTTCGGTGTGAGCCTTTCGCTCTTCCCGACTTTACAGCTGCCTACTCTATCAACACGGAGCATCTGGTTACCGCTGCTCGTGGGTGTTGCGGTCGGTCTGTTTTCGGTGCTGTTTTTGCGTTATTTCCGTTTCCTCGACTCTCTGTTCCATACGGTTTTGAAAAAACTGTCCCGCAGTTTCAAAACCTTTCTCATTTTCGTTCTGACACTCGTTGCGGGCCTTTGTTCGTTTTCGTTCATTTCGACCGGTCACGAGCTCATTGTTTCTCTGCTCGACGGCGCACCGACGCTTGCCATGTTGCTGACCATCTTGATCGTGCGCACCACACTCACGCTCAGCGCCAACACGAACGGCATCACCGGTGGTATCTTCGTACCGTTATTAGCCCTCGGCGCGCTGGTCTCCGCCGCACTTGCCAAGTTCCTGACGCTGACCGGACTGCCGGTAGAACAGTATACGCTGGTACTGGTATTGGGAATCACTGCCTGCATTGCCGGTATGATGAAAATGCCGCTGACCGCCATCGTTTTCTCGATCGAGGCGTTATCCTGCTCGCCTAATCTCTTACCGATCATCGCTACGGCTGCCACAGCGTATGCCATCACGGAAGTCTTTGGTGTCCATTCCATTAACGAAACGGTATTGGAGCGCAAAATCGAGAACCTGAACGAATCCAAAACCGCTCAGGTGATCGACACCTTTGTCACCGTGCAGGAAGATTCGTTTGCTGTGGGAAAACAGATTCGCGATATTTTCTGGCCCGCTAATCTGTTCGTGTTATCGGTGAAGCACGATCCGAAACGGAAGGCGCAGGTGGATCAACACGGCGAAAAAGTCATTCGCGAGGGCGATATTCTGCACATACGGTATTCGACCTTTGACGAGCCGCAAACCAAGGCGGAACTCATTGCGATCGTCGGCGAGCAAACCTACAACGAAACGGCAACCGATATCGTATAATCAAAGAACAGACACCGCTGTCAAACTCTACTCCCGAGCACTACGCCGTTATTTGAATACAACAAAGAAGAAGCAAAACCAAAGGGTTGCGGCTTCTTTTCTGTCTGGGGGGGGTTTACTATCAAGTGCAACACTTTAACGAAATAAAATAGAAGTTCATACAGATCTCTGGTAGAATAAAGTTGTCACACAATAAACCACGAGAGGAGATCCATATGAACTACCACCATCTTAGCATAGAAGAACGTTGTTGTCTACGAGAATATTACTTAAAAGGATACAGTTATCGAAAGATAGCCGAGCTCATTGGGAGAAGTGTAAGCACTGTATCACGGGAACTGAAACGCAATCGAACGCACATGTACGATATTCCCACCTACTACCCTTACACAGCACAAAAGAAATATTTGTTACGCCGTCATTTTTGTCACCGAGGTATGTTTCAAGATCCTGCTAAACTGGAATATATCAAAGAGAAGTTGTTGCTCACATGGTCGCCGGAACAAATTGCAAACACCCCTTGCGAGCTGGACATGCCATCGGTTAGGACCATTTACCGCTGGATATACGAGAAGTACATTGATGTGAATTTGAAGGTGCTTCGCCGCAAAGGGAAAAGCCACGGAAAGAAGGAAACGCGAGGAAAGTTCAACCTTGGCAAATCTATTCGGAAGCGGGACAAGAGTGTATACAATCGACAAGAATTCGGCCATTGGGAAGCGGATACGGTTGTGTCCGGCAGAGGTAAAACAAAAGCATGTTTTGCCACCTTGGCAGAACGGAAAACACGATATTACATAGCCGTTAAAATGCCCAATCGACAAGCGGATACAATGGCAAAAGCAATCATTGCAGCGTTGTCAGAGTTTCCCGATGGCGCAGTCAAGTCAATTACCTGTGACAGAGGAACTGAGTTTGCCAATTGGCAATTGATTGAAAAGCAACTAAATTGCAACGTGTATTTTGCGGATCCTTATTGTGCTTGGCAAAAAGGAACGAACGAGAATTTGAATGGTTTGCTTCGGGAGTTTTATCCTAAAGGTAGGAATCTTTCGAGAGTTAGTCCGACTACATTAAAAAAGAACCTGGCGTTGATCAACGCCAGGCCCAAAAAGGTTTTACGGTTTCAAAAACCAGTTGATTTGTTTGAGTTTTCTCTCAAAAAGTGTTGCACTTAGTTTGACAATTCATCTTGCGAAACGATGGGGAATTGTGCTTGTGGGGTGCGTCCCGAACGCAGTGAGGGACGTGGTGAGCGTTTGCGAGCGCGTCCGGTGGACGATACAGCGAGCAAAAAGCTCTGTGCCGCGGTCGAAATTTGCCGAGCGATAGCGAGGTAGCAAATTTCGGGCACCGCAAACGGCGCCCGCAGGTTGAAAAGCGTACCGAAACGCGCAGACGAGCACAGACTGCCGCACTGTACAGTGACCTGTCATCTCGACCAAAAAATCCGATACACCAAAAGGTGTGTCGGATTTTTTATTTGTTGCATCGAGCGAGATGACAGGATTCGAAAGGCCGTTTGGAAAACGTCACGGTGGTTTCTTCCGTGAAATTATTTGCGTTCCCGCTGTATATATGATAAACTGTTACTGTCTATATCTACAATGAGGGGTGTTATTGTTATGCAGGAAATTAAATGTCCAAATTGTGGCGAGATATTTTCTATTGATGAGTCTAAATATATCCAGATTGTAAGCCAAATCAGAGATAAAGAGTTTGACGCTGAACTCAAACGGCGCGAATCAGAGCTTAATGCCAGAAAAGAAAACGATTTAGAAATAGCCCGCCTAAATCAAGAGAAAAAGCAAGAAAAAGCATTGTCTGAAAAAGATAGGCAAATTGCCGACAAGGAACGAGAAATCTCAGACCTCAAAGCACAACTGCATGCCGCTGATTCTAAACAGACAATAGCGGTTATGGAAGCGGTTAATGCAAAAGAGAAAGAGTTAACAGAAAAAAACGATGAAATTGTACGACTTACCAGTAAATATGAAACGGAACTTAGGGTTAAAGAAGAACAGATTGAGTATTATAAAGATTTCAAAGCGCGTCAGTCTACCAAAATGATTGGTGAAAGTTTGGAGCAGCACTGTTTTAATCAGTTTAATTCTCTTAGAATGACCGCTTTTCCCAATGCGTATTTTGAAAAAGATAACGATGCTCGGACGGGGAGCAAAGGTGACTTTATATTCAGAGATTTCGTTGACGGAACAGAATACATTTCCATTATGTTTGAAATGAAAAACGAGGCGGATGAAACAAAGACAAAGCATAAGAATGAAGATTTCTTTAAGGAACTTGATAAAGATCGCAATGAAAAGAAGTGCGAGTATGCCGTTTTGGTGTCCATGCTGGAAGGGGATAATGAACTGTATAACAACGGCATCGTCGACGTTTCATATCGATATCCTAAGATGTACGTTATCAGACCTCAGTTTTTTATTCCCATGATTACCCTGCTTAAAAACGCAGCGCTTAACTCCTTGCAGTATAAACAGGAATTGCAGATCGTTCGAAATCAGCAATTGGATCTTGTTAATTTTGAAGAAAATTTGGCTGCGTTCAAATCGGGATTTTCGAAGAATTTCAAAGATGCCAGCGAACGGTTTGCCGATGCTATTAAGGGCATTGATAACACCATTCAGCAATTAGAAAAAATCAAGAAGGCGCTTACCACATCGGAAAAACATCTTAGTGCTGCAAACAACAAAATTGAAGATGTCAGTATTAAAAAGCTGACTAAAAATGCGCCATCGGTCAGGGCAATGTTTGAAAGTTTAAGTGCGGAAGAATAAACCGGGGGAGAACAATCTCCCAAAAGCAACGTCGAAAGATTGTTGAGTCCGTTTTATTGGACAGCTTTGGTTGTATGATAATAACCATAGGAAACCAAATGCTCTAACCATGAAAGGAAGGTATTTGTATGTCACACAACGGGAATTTATTTAACGGTTTGGCGGAGCCGATAAAGCGGGCAACACCTGCCGAAATTTTAGCAGCGGCACAAGTGGCGATGCGCGAATTTATTCCGGCTACGCAAATGACGGACCCCAAAAGGATTTTACAAACCTTACTGCTTGCCGCGGCGGTTGGTACGGAAGGGAAAGAAACGCTTAACGCGAAAGAAAAGGCGTTGATTGACGGTTTCTTTCGAGAACTGTGTTCGGACATGAGTGGGGTATACGACTTTATTTGTAAACCTATCGGAGAAAAGGAGTATGCCGTCTTACAACAATTTCCCATGGTAGGCGGCGTCGCAGTCGGTGAGCCGTTGCTGAAACTTATTCTTTGTTTTGCGTACGTTGACGGAAAACTGAGCGATGAGGTTTCCGAAAAATTAGAACAAATATTTGGCTTGGTATTATTAGCGAATTTCTTCCTCGGTGACGACGATGAAGAAGACGACGACGAAGAAGACGAAAACGAAGAAAAGTACAAAAAAGCCAAAGCCCAATTTAAGCGCACGAAAACCGTTTCCGGTTTTCAAAAAGTTCGTGCGATTTTTAACGAACTGGGCGACTATGAGGATTCCGCGGAACTGTGTTCATTGTGCGATGAGAAGATTACCGAATTGAAAGCGGCGGAACAAGCGGCAAAAGCGGAAGAAAAGCGAAAAGCAGAAAAACAGGAAGCAGACAAGAAACGCCGAGAGAAACAGTTACGGGACAACGAAACGTTCGTGAAAGACTGTTTAGACAAAGTTCGGAAGTTTCAAAAACACGTAGACACCTTGATCGCAAAGCAAGAAAAAGCATACCAAGCAGGCGTGGAAAAGCAGGTCGCTGCGCTGATTACCGAGCAAGAGGAACACCGTGCGGTATTGGCTTCGCTTGGTCTGTTCAAATTTGCGGATAAAAAAGCGCAAAAGCAAGCGATTCTTTCTTTGCAAGAGCAGATAGACGCGCTCCGATCGACTGAGCGATTGGAAAAACAAAGAAACGAGTGGGAGAGTATTGCGTCTACTGCAGTGGAGGTATACGAAAAGCAGGTGAAGGCGTACATTGCCAAGCGTTTCCCGAAAGCGTTTGAAAAGCGCTTGCCACCGTTTGCTGTCGGTAGTCGTGCAAAACCGCCCAAAGACGAAACCATTCAACAGCGAGATGAACGGATGAGGTGGCGGGCCCTGGATGCGTTGAACAAGATGAATAAAATCGCTACGGTGGATGATTTTGAAAAGGTTTTTCCCAGTTGGAGTTCAAATCAACTACGCACGACGTGGGTGCGCTCAAACGTGCCGTACTATGTAACGCGCTCTGTGGACAAAGGAAAGGCTCTTTTTGAGATAACCGAAGAGGGTAAGAAAGCGTTGCAAGAGGAGTACGACAAGCAGCCGGCAGATTATACTGAAAATCCGGAGTTCGCCGATTTGGCATGCCCTGAGCCGAAAGATCCGACATTTTGATCTGCTGCCCTAAGGGGCCGTTATTGCAGAAGGCAGGAGAGATAAATATGAATAATACCAAGGATTTTGTTATAGAAGACGGCGCGTTGAAAGATTATATTGGCAAAGACGAAACGGTTGTTATTCCGGATGGAGTGACCATCATCAAAAACTTTGCGTTTTACAAAAACACGATTGTAACCAGGGTGACGATCCCGGACAGTGTCATTCGCATTTGCCCTCAGGCTTTTGATGGTTGTACTCGCTTGAGAGAAATTCGGATCCCCAAAAGTGTGGAAGCGATTTATTGGGATTCCTTTCGCCTGTGCCCGGTGGTGGAGAGCATTCATGTCGAGGAAGGAAACCCACGCTATTACAGCAGTCACAATTGTTTAATAACACAAGACGGCAAATTGGTGCGCGGCTGTAAAAACAGTACTATTCCCACGGATGGAAGTGTAACGTATATCGGTGAAGAAGCGTTTTCCGGTGTTGAGGGCCTTGAGAAGGTGTTTGTGCCGGACGGAGTTGCGTATCTTGATACCGGTGTGTTCTTTGATTGTACAGAACTCAAAGAAGTGCGGTTACCCGAAGGTATAACCTCTATTCGTTCAGGTGTTTTCAGCAATTGTAAAAAACTAAATAAAGTAAACATACCGACGACTGTGACATGGATTGATAAGGATGCCTTTTATGCATGTGAGAGTCTTGATCAAATCGTACTGCCGACGGCTCTTAATACCATTGGACGTAACGCATTCCATGGTTGTGCGGCTTTGACGGCTATCACGATTCCGGACGGGGTTGAAACTATTGAAGAATGTGCGTTCAACTGGTGTAAGAACGCGGGTTCTTTATCTATCGGCGCCGGTGTTACGCAAATCGGTGAAAATGCTTTTTCATTTTGCTCATCTCTTCGGAAGGTGACTGTTTCGGCAGACAACCCGACCTACTTTTCTGTGAATAACTGTGTGGTTCGTACAACGGACAAAACGCTTGTAGTCGGCTGCAACGGCGGTGAAATTACCGCAGACTCGGGTATTGCTCAAATTGGTTCACACGCGTTTGTCGGGTGCGAGGGTATGGAGTGCATCGCTGTTCCCAGTACCATTCAGCACATTGAAAAAGACGCGTTTTTTTGCTGCAAAGACCTTGGGAAGTTTATTCTTGACGGTGACGGTCTGACATACAGCGGAAGTGTTTACGAAGCTCTGTTTGAATCGACAA
This sequence comes from Acutalibacteraceae bacterium, assembly GCA_045595445.1. Lineage (GTDB taxonomy): Bacteria > Bacillota > Clostridia > Oscillospirales > Acutalibacteraceae > RGIG3009. The sequence continues at coordinate 13,957 of JAZOAK010000072.1, read as the reverse complement.
GGGCCTCCCATGACACAAATAAGGTTGCTTTGTATTCCATCGTAAAATATGCGCCCATGCACGTCATACAAGATGTGGGGATTTTTGGGAAACTGAAAACTGCGCGCAAAGATCTGGTGCAATATGCCATCAAACGTAAGGATGTGGCGACAGTGGAAAAGTTGTTTTCGCTTTTTCCCAATATCAACCGCATTGAGTTAGACGGGTATTTCCGGTTGCTGGATATTACACCGGATATCGAAGCCTTTTTGCAAAGCTATGCCGATACGTATTGCGCGAAAAAGCCTGCCAAAAAAGCCACAGGCCCCTCAGTGGCAGAGTTGAAAGCGCTGTTTAGTTTCAAGGATATAGAAGGCGGCGTTTTGGCGATGGGATATAAGGGCACAGAATCCGAAATTACCATCCCGGCTACCGTTGGTAAAAAACGGGTACTTGGTATATCCCAATCGTCCAACAGTGCTGTCGGATGGGATGCTCCGCACATTACCATTTCTGACGGCATCGAGTTTATAGAGGATGGAGCGTTTTCGTATTGTCGCAACTTACAATCTGTTTCCCTTCCGCCGTCGATTCGTGAGATTAAAACAAACGCTTTTGCTGAGTGTTCTCAATTGACCTCGGTTGCGCTCCCGAGTGGTTCGGTTGTCAGGTGGGGAGCCTTTCGTGCGTGCGAAAATCTTTCTGAAGTTAAAATTCCCGATGATGTACAGCTCGAAACCGCTGCTTTCTGGAAATGTAAAAGTCTGGCTGACAAGGATGGCTTTGCTGTTATCAGAACGATTTTGTGCGATTACTCGGGTAACGATGAGGAGCCCATGATCTCGGATGATGTGACGGCTATCGGCGACCGTGCTTTTTGGAACAACGAGAATATCGTCAAAATCATTCTGCCGAATCACATTGAATCTATTGGGAATAGCGCTTTTTACCGGTGCCAAAAGCTGACGGATGTTCGTCTTTCTGCCAACACCAAAACAATTGGCGAGGGTGCATTTGAAGGTTGTCAGGCGCTTGAAAGTGTGATCATTCCTAACGGAGTCAAAGAAATCGGTGACAGGGCATTCGCGGATTGCGATAACCTGCGGGAAGTTCACTTACCGGTCTCGGTCACATCTATTGGCAAGGACGCGTTTCATTCTTTTGGGGAGCCCCTTCAGCATATTACCATTTACGCACCAATCGGTAGTTTTGCAGAAAAGTACGCAAAGAAAAATAAACTGTCTTTTGTGGCTGAATAAACGGAGGTATGTATATGAACACAACAGTAAAATATGAAAGCGGTTCTCAGGACTTTGTTTTAACAATTAGGGTTGAGGTTAAACATATTGAGAGAGACGTTTATAATTATTTTTGGTATGAAGAAGAGCTTTACGCAGGTGTTACAGACGATGCTTTGCCGGGTGTCGGCTTGAATTGTACAATTGGCCCGAAAGCGTTATGTCAATGCCATTCTATGGATGGGTTTATAACCCTGTTGACCGACAATTTAATTTCTCCAAAAGGTCGGTTTCATTCAAAAAAGTTGAAAACGTTTATTGAAAGATTGTCGGAAATACCCGATCCTTGCCTTATTTCGAGTGTGGAAATCATCGGTAACGATGTATACGGTACGCACGATAGTTATATTCAAAAGTATTACTATGACTGCATACTCGATAAATATATCTGTCAAACTGAAGGATATACCGAATATAGCGGTAGAATAAGTAATTTGCGCGTTTGTGACGAGTCCGTGGAGATAACAGACTCGTTGACCTATTCGAAGTATACGTTCGCTAAAGACCGGAAACAAAGAGTTCTTGATGATTTGTCTTGCCTGAACCGACAAACGGCAGGAAAACTATTGGCCGGTGACACCGAGGTACGCATTGCAGATTCGGTACATTCTGTTATGGAGGATGCGTTTATCGGTTTTTCGGGTATGCAATCGCTGTGCGTTTCTGAAAATGTAAGATATATTGCCCCGAGTACGTTCCTTAATTGCCGCAACTTAAAAGAAGTAACGGTTTGTGAGGGCAATTCTTACCTTACGGTTACAGACGACACCGTTATCAACCGGAATGGTGAGGTAGTCAAAATCCATCCTTCTTTCGCTACGGACATTCCCGCTAAAAGAGAGTTGGACGATGCCGCAACCAAGATCACCTCTTGCAACGATAAAGAGTTCAGAGGAAACAAAAAACTTACTTCGATACATATTGATTCGATTTCCGTCATCGGAAAGGAATGTTTTAAGAATTGCATCAATTTGAAAAGTGTTTGGTTGTCGGATACCGTTACCGAGATCAAAGCAAGTGCTTTTGAAGGATGCACGAATTTGGAATATGTATATCTTTCGGATAGCGTTAGAAAAATCGGCAATTATGGTTTCAAAAATTGCAAAAAGCTCGAATACGTAACAATTCCCCAAGGCGTAAAAAGATTAAGTGACAAAGTGTTTGCAGAATGTGACGCTCTTAAAGCTGTTCAGCTGCCAAGCACCATTGAGAGCATGGGCAACTACGCTTTTGGAAAGTGCTCATCACTTATGTCATTCACACTTCCGCCAAAATTAAAAAAGATGGGATATGGTGTTTTTGGGGATTGTCATAATTTGCAAAGCATCGATATTGATCCTGCCAATAAAACGTTTATCCGTTATGATGGTATGGTTTTAGACAAAGAGAAAACCGGCATTTACTTTGTTCCTGTTTGCAAAGAATGGGAGGATCTTCGGTTACCCAAAACCGTAAAAACGGTAACCGGCAACAACGCAAACGTGTTGTCGCACGTGATTTTTGAGGGGACACTCGGGGAGTTCGATAATATTTTTGCGGATACTACTATTCTGGCTCTGACAACATCTGACGGTGCTGTGCCGGAGGATTTGGTAATTGACGGCGGGACAGATTCTGTCAAACTTAACAATTGTGCATTCTTAAAGAGTGTTACGGTTAGTGAAAACGTTCCTTCGTTTCGGATTAAGTCGCTGCGGGGATGTAAAAATCTGTCTTCCGTAATTGTAAAAGGTGATTGCAGTACCATAGGGTCATTTGCTTTATCCGATTGCGATAACTTAGTAAGTGTTACGATATGTGGGAACTGTGGGGTTATTGAATGCAATGCGTTTTCCCATTGCGCAAAATTGACCAATATTACCATACAAGGTAATTGTGGCGATTTGAAAGATTTCATAGATTACAAAAGCGATGCTTTAAATACAATTCATATTCAAGGAAATTGCGGCAACATCGGATGGTGCGCGTTATGTGCTTGCAAGCAGTTAATCATTGATGGTGATTGCAAAAGCATACAACAGGGTGCCTGCGATAAAGTGTCTTCGATTACCATAAAAGGTCATTGTGAGGAAATGGGGGACAACTGCTTTTCCGGCGGAAAACACCTTGACAGGATAACAATCGAAGGCGATTGTGACCGGATTCACGACAATGCATTCTTTGGATGTGATCACGCAGTAGTTTCTGCTCCGGCCGGCAGCAACCTTGAAAGATATGCTAAAGAAAAGGGCATTCACTTTCAAGCGCTTTAAAGGATTATAAGAACAAGCAGTGTTTACAGACTTAGAGTTTTATCCTGCTGTCAACACAAGATTTGTAAAGAAAGGTGGAAAATATGTCCGGTATATATTATTCGTACAATATTACCGTCACAGCGGTAGATGGGCGCAAACGGGTACACCCGATTTGTTTCGAAACGGGGCTGAACGCGTTGCCGGGAGTGGATAAGGCACCCTTATCCACCGCTTTGGGCAATGTTTGCAATGGTTCGGAGCTGCTCAAAGCGTTGGATTTGCTGGCAGAAGGTCCTTTTTTTACCGATGCACAGTTTGCAGGGTGTGATGCGCAGACATGTGCAGAGAAACAGGCTGTTATCGACAACATCAGCAATATTCAATCGTTCGATGGCATTGCGCGGATCGATATTTACGAGTTTTCTGGTTGGTCCGATGGGGATTCTACCTTTCTTCTCATTTCGTTGACCAACAAAAACAATCCTCATATCCCGATTGCTTCGGAAAACCTTGCCGACAAAATGACCACGGCGGAATGGCGTCAGCTTTTCAAGTGCGCGCTCGGCAATTACAACACAACCGTCGGAGATCGGGAAGGGTTTGACAAGGTTGCGATGATCGGTGAGTTTCGCGGTGCGCAAAAAGAAGTAGTGCTCCCACGCTATTTAGACCAGTATAAAGTAATTGATGTAACAGAAAATACGTTCAAGAAGTTGGATTTTGTGCAATCGGTTATCATTCCGGAAGGGATTCTCGGTATTGATGAACGTGCGTTTAATCAGTGCCCGAACCTGAAAACCATTATTTTACCGAAAAGTCTTGTTTCGATACAATCGGATTTCTTATACAAATGTCCCCAAGCAGTTTTAAAACTGCCTGAAGGATCTCTTGCTATTGATATTGCCGAGGATGAGGGAATCCCGTATGAGATATATACGGAACCTCTTTATGACTATGTTGAGGAAATCAATCGCTTTTTAACAAGCAAGGGAAAAACACCGGAGGCACCGAAAAAGCAACCGGCAAAGCCCAAATCGACACCAGCGGTTATCACGGTGGGGGAGCCGTCCGGCAAGCCGGAGGACTTTGTGGTGAAAAGCGGCAAATTGACCAAGTACGTTGGCTCCGGTGGTGACGTGTTAATTGTTTTCGGCAAAAAACCGATAACCGAGATCGGAAGAAGTGCTTTTGAGGGGTGCAAAACGATCACATCGGTCGTGATTCCCGATGGCGTTGAGAAAATCGGCATGTTTGCCTTTGATAAGTGTCGAAATTTGACACAAGTCACGTTCCCATCCACCGTTACCAGCATCGACAGCAATGCTTTTAATTGCTGTTCTGCCCTGACTGCAATTGTCATCCCCGAAGGTGTGGAAATCATCGAAACAGACACGTTTAAGGGGTGCTCTGCGCTAACTTCCGTCACACTACCGAAAAGTATAAAATTTATCAAAGAAGGCGCTTTTTGGGGTTGTAAAAACGTGACGATTTATGCGAATAACCGCTATGTTGAAGCGTTTGCGAAAAGTGAGAAAATCCCTTACGTGAAAAAATAAAGAAAAAAACCGCGACACACGATGGTAACGAACGAAAGGCGGGATCATGATGTTTAAGTCTTGGCAATTGGCGGCGATGGACGACGCCGGTTACAACGGTATCCGCGATGAACATATCGACCGTGTGGCAGAGTCGTTACTTGCCACCGGTCTTACCGAAATTGACCGTAGTATGTTCGAGCATCATTGTCACAAATGTGGTATTGACCCCAACAATTTCACGCAAGAAGAGTTAGATCGTTTGCAAGAAAAGCTAAACGCATAGGTGATGAATTTTGCAATACGTAATCCATGACAAAACGTATCACTTCAAGTCGGCGTTTGATACGGAAACGGGTGCATACGTTCGCACGGGTGTTTTAGATGCAGATGGCAAAGATACCGGTGTTGATCCGTTTATGGCTTCCTATCCGCATTTAATTGACGTGGGAATTATGGGACATTGTATTCACGGCAAAACCGGTCTTTGCGCCAAGGCGGGTATTGGATGCTATCAAAGCGGTATGCTGGTAGAGCAGCCCAATATGACGGTTGAAGATTTTAAGCGGATAGCCGAGCAGTCCAAGGGTAACTGTAATCAATTTGCCCTCGGCGGCAGAGGCGATCCCGACCAACACGAGCATTTTGAGGAAATACTCAAAATTTGTCGCGAGAATGTGCTTGTTCCAAACTTCACAACGTCAGGATACGGTATGACACCTGAAACGGCAAAGTTGTGCAAACAGTATTGCGGTGCGGTAGCGGTGAGTTGGTACAGAAGCGAATACACCTTTCGTGCCGTTCAATTGTTACTGGATGCCGGTGTTAAAACCAACATTCATTATGTGCTTGGTAAAAATAGCATTGACGAAGCAACGGAACGTTTACAAAAGAATGATTTCCCAAAAGGAATCAATGCAGTAATTTTTCTGCTGCATAAACCCGCAGGACAAGGTACGAAAGCGAATATGCTTGAAGCAAGTGACCCGCGAGTAGCAAAGTTCTTTGCCGAGGTGGATAAACGCCATCCGTTTAAGGTGGGGATGGATAGTTGTAATGTGCCCGGTGCAATTCATTTTTGCAAATCCATCTTGCCGGAATCTCTGGACACTTGTGAGGGTGGTCGATACAGTTGCTATATCGGTGCCGATATGGTTATGGTACCGTGCAGTTTTGATCAAGAGAAGCGCTATGCGGTGTCGCTGCGTGAAATGACTATTACAGAAGCGTGGAACAGCGATGCCTTTGAGCGTTTTAGAAATAAAATGCGCGGCGCTTGTCCTAACTGTGACAAGAAAGAACTTTGTATGGGCGGCTGCCCGCTAATGCCGGAAATCGTTTTCTGCGAAAGCGGAAAACGATACGTAAAGGAGTAACGATATGAAAATCAGAACAGACTTTGTCACCAATTCGAGCAGCAGTAGTTTTTTGGTTATAACAATTACCAAAAAAGACGGCGCAGAGATTGTCTTGGAATGCGAAGATCGCCGTTTTGATGATATTATCGGTGCTTATGAGTATTCAACCATACAAGATCTCTATGACGCGTTGCTCGAATGCTTTGAAAATGATGACGAAGGAATTGAGAATTTCTTTGATCAAGTGTTGGAAATTGGTGAAATTACGGATATTGAAACGCTCGCCATTGAAAATTCGTTTAGCGCATGGGAGAGCGAAGCAGAGGATCCAGAGGCGTGGAACGGCGAGTACGATACGGTCAATTATGATGAAGAAACCGGTATCGTCACAGGCACCGATATAGCCGTTTATTCATTCGAAGATGGGTGTGCCATTTGTTTGGATGGCGATGAATGATCGCAAGAGAAGCGGAATGAATAATTGAAAAGAGATCGTTTCTTTTCGGTGAGAAGTAAAAACGTAGGGGATGAAAACATGTGTGATGTTTCACGCGCGGAGGCAGTTGTTGCCTTGCCCATTTCAAATCGTCTGAAAAACTGCTTGCAACGTTTGGGCATACATACGGTGGGGGATTTTCTTGATTTCCCCCGTGAGGGATGGAAAAACCAGCGTAGTGTCGGGTTGAAAACGTTAGGAGAAATCTATACGTTGCACGATACGCTTCAAAACAGCAACCGTGAGGTGTGCGAGCAGACGACACAACCTACGACGTCCTCGTTTTACGACCAAAGCCTTGACAATTTCATCATTTCCAATCGGCTCAGGCATTGTTTGCAACGCTTGCAAATTGAAACCGTTGGGCAGTTGTTGGCATTTCCGCAAGGGGTATTGGAGGCTCAGCGCAATATTGGCGTGAAAACGCTGGTTGAGATTCAAAAACTGTATGATTTTTTGAAGGGGCAAGCGCACCATCAGTTCGCACAGGAGAGCGCGGGTGATAGTGCCGGTGCAGCGTTACATGCGACAGCGCTCGCTATGGCGGAGGCGTATGCGATTCCTGTGGATTATGTTCACCAAATTCTTCTTGACATATCGCGTCAAAATCCTTCTTGCGCGGGAGAAACGCTGACGTATTTGATGTATGAAAACGAGACGATATTGAACGCCTTAAAGGGGAAAATTTTACGAATTTGTGAGGAGCATTTTCGAGGGGTCACGTTGGAACGGTTTCATCGCCAATTGCCTGACCATTTAGGCAACACCACCATCGTGGAGGAGGTATTGCTGACGTTGGAAAACGACGGGGAAGTCCGTTGTGAAGACGCTGTGTACGTAAGGCGATATGTGACGCTTGATGAGTTTGTCGAAACGATTACCAAAGAACGGTGGAAAGAAGCCGTTGAAAAACGATTGCAAGGGGAGAGCCTGGAACAAATTGCGTTGTCTTTTGGGTTGAAGTCGCGTGAACGGGTGCGACAGATATTGGTGAGAGCGTTTTCAAACAAACCGCGTTTGGAAGAAGATGCTTATCAAGATGTCTATTTGCGATATGACCTTGACGAAAAAACGTTTTGTTTTATCTTTTCCGAAACAAGTCGGACGTATCATTATCTGGATATTGTAGCCAGTTCGCGCGGAGTGCAACGACAACCGTTGACAGATATGTTACAAGATGCGTTCTTATCCGTTGCCGTCAAAAAGAAAGTGGAACAAGTGGTGTTTCGTAACTACATTACGGTATCCGGCACACGAATCCCCAAAACGCGAGCGGATTTGTTTCGGTTTGTTGTCAAACAAACGTGTCGCGATAAAACACCGATTGAAACCGCGATAGCAACGTATTCCGAATTTCTTGAACAAAACGATTTGCAAGACGACGAAACGTTGCGGATTGATACGCGAACCTATGAAAACAAACTTCAAAAAGTGGAATATGCGTTATGGAATCGCGGTCACAGTTTTCGATATTACAACATTAACGAGCGAGAGTATTCGGAATTTGTGGCGCAATTGGATCTGTGTCGCTATATGGACAAAGAGTTTTCCACGTTAAAATTGTTCCGAGATCATCCGGAGTTAATGGCGGAATACGATGTTCGCGATGAATATGAATTGCATAGTTTGTTGCGTAAAATATGGGAGGATTGGGGTGATTGCGAAGTCACGTTTTCCAAAATGCCAATTTTAAGTTTGGGTACTCCCGATCGCGATAATCAGGTGTTGGAGTTGTTGCTGCAATATGCGCCCATCAGCAATGCGGCGTTAGCGGAACAATACGAAGAAACATACGGCGTCAGAGCAACAACCGCACAGGGGGCGTATTTCCGTTGTATTGATGAGTATCTTTCTCACGGCGAGTATACCATTTCGTGTGAGAGCATGACGCAAGAACAGTTTGCCCGCATGAGAACGGTGCTGACGGAAGATTTTTATACCTTGCGTGATGTGCGTCGGTTGTTTGAAAACGAATATCCCGAAGCAAACCGCGGGTTGATAAACGCGTATAATCTGAAAACGTTAGGATACCATGTCTTGACGGATTACGTTGTTCGCAAGACCTATTCCAATGCGACCGAGTATTTTGAATCGCTTTTAACGACAGAAGACGTTGTGGACACCGCATCATTTCCTTCCGCTTTCTCGAATATAACGTTATATACTTCTCGATTGTCGCGCTTGCGTCAACGGCGGGATATCATTGAGTTTGAGCCGAAGAAATATATCAATTTTCGGCGGCTGAAAGCGATTGGCATTACGCCGCAACAAATTGAGGAGTATTGCGAGAAGGTCTATGCGTTTTTGCCGCAAGGAACCATTTTTACGATTTTTTCACTGAGAAAAGCCGGATTTACACACGAATTGGACGATTTGTATTTTGACGAGTGGTTTTACAGTTCTTTGTTGACAGAGGACAGAGAGCGTTTCCGTTCGCAAAAAGCAGGAGGGACGCGTTTGCTTCGTGTCGGCACGGAGGACGTTCAAATCAGCACTTTTATTGAGTGGATTATTGAAAGAGAAGAACGAATGGAACTGGACGACCTTGTGCAACTGTTGCACGAACAGTACGGTGTCATGCTCAGCAGGGACAAGGTGCTGTTGGCCATCCACGATACGTCGCTGTATTATGATGCGATCATGGATGCGGTTTATGTAGATTATGAAACGTATTATGAGGAGGTTTAATGTATGAACTTATTATCGGAAGGTGTGGCGCTTCACGTGGTAGAGAAAACCACGTTAACGCGCAAATTGACAATTGACGGCATTACCAAAGCGTATCCCGTATACAAAATTCGATTGGACGCGTTGTTTTACAACGACCAGAATGATCGAATTGCGACGTGGATCAGCCAATACAAATCCCAAAACGGACAGGCACCGGATCTGTCGGATCGCGAAGCATACAACGCGGTCATTGAACAATTTATTGTGGAAAGCAACCCCGAAGCGTTGAAGAAAACGCAAACGAATATTGAACTTGTTGATCAACGCGAAGCGGGTGTCGTTCTTGCCGACGGCCGCATCATCGACGGTAACCGCCGCTTCACGTGTCTGCGCCGTCTTTCTGCCAAGAACGATCGGTTTCAGCATTTTGAGGCGGTTATTTTGGATCGTAACATTGAATCCAGTGCCAAGCAAATTAAGATGTTGGAGTTGTCCATCCAGCATGGCGAAGAGAGCAAGGTGGATTACAATCCCATTGATCGGTTGGTGGGTATTTACCACGATGTCGTGGAAACCAAATTACTCAGCGAAGAAGAATATGCGAAGAGCACCAATGAGCCGATAGGGGAGGTCAAATCAAAAGTAGCCTTAGCACAGTTGTTGGTTGAGTTTTTGGAGTTTATCAATGCTCCGAATCAGTTTTACATTGCTCGGGAACTGCAAATTTATTTCCCGTTGGAAGAGTTGCAAAAACTGCTCAAAAAATGTCGCACTGAAGATGAGTGCGCCGATCTTAAAAACAGCGTGTTCCATAATATTTTGATGCAGCCGGCCGGAGATATGACGCGCTTTATCCGCAATTTCAAGGCGGTGATCGGCACGGAATACCAAGAGGAGTTTTTGCAGGAACAACAGGAACTGGCTGCTCAAACGCTTCAAGCGTTGCCGCCTGTCGGAAAAGTGTCCACGGCGGTTATTCGTGAACAGATCCGCGCAAACGAAGGCGTTCACCAGCAAATGGAACGTTCCGTGGAAAAGGTCATGACCAAAATCAAAAAGAATGAAACGCGCAATCGGCCGATCCAGTTGGCTGAAAAAGCGACCAACTTCTTGGAGGATATTGATCAAAATATTTTGGCAAAGATGAACGATAGCGAATTAAGACGTTTGGAGAAGCAACTGCAAAAGCTAATAGCCATTGTGACCGAGTTGCAGGAGAAGTTGTAATGTCTTGGGTTTTAGAGTATACGGACAATCAATTACTTCTACGCTTGCCTCGCGAGGAAATTGTTTCGTTCACAAGCGGCGCGTTTTACAAACTTGTGTTAAAACGATACGTGCATCAGATTGACGAGGATACACTTCGATTCAAGCCGGAACTGACCTACGTCGATTATAAAAAAATTATGTCTTTGTGTTCGAGCGAGTGTTGCCATCTCACCGTTTCCGAATCGTTAAAGCGGTACGTGCAAGACCGAGAAATGTATGTGGAGAAACGTTCTCGACTCGGTGTGGAATTAAAACACCATGAAAGTAAACTGGCAGACCGATATGAACAGTATAAAGCGGTCGTGGATGATGCGATGGTTCGGCCTTTGCGGGAGCAACAGATGTGGGATTCCTTTTATCTTTGCGCCATGCAAAAAGCTTGCAATTTTTCAGTACCCGGCTCCGGCAAGACGGCATCCGCTTTGGGGATGTATGCGTATCTGAAAAAGAAAGCGTCGGTAAAACGGATCATCGTTATTTGTCCCAAAAATGCGTTTGGTTCCTGGATAGATGAGTTTACGGCTTGCTTTGGCGAGAAGGATCCCCTTCGCGTGTTTAATATCCATGACGGCAACTACCAAAACACCACACAGAGGAAAAATGCGTTGCGTTACGACTCGGGATCGTGTAATTTGGTTTTGATCAATTACGAAGCGGTTGCCGGTTTGGAAGACGTTTTATGGGATATGGTGGGGGCGTCTTCGCTGTTGGTGTTTGATGAAGTTCATAAGGTGAAACGCGTGGGCGGCGAATATGCGAGCCACGCGTTAGAATTGGCAAAACGCGCCATGTATGTGGTCGCTATGACCGGAACGCCCATCCCCAACACCTATTTGGATATCTATAACTTGTTGCATATCCTTTTTCCGGATGAATACGATACGTTCTTTGATTTCAGCACCATGCTGTTGAACAATGCCTCGCCGGAAGACGTCCGAGAAATCAACGACAAACTGCAACCGTTTTTTTGCCGCACGTCCAAGGATCAACTGGGTGTTCCCCGAGCGAACGCGGATGCCCTTTACCGATTTCCTGCCGCACCGGCAGAAAATCGGCTGATGGAGATTCTTCGGTTGAAGTATAAACACAACCGATTGGCGTTGTTGATCCGGTTGCTCCAATTGGAAAGTAATCCCCGATTGTTGTTGCAAAACTTGAATTTGCAGGATTTTCAGTATTTGTTGGATGATTCGGTGGATGTGGAGGATATTGATTTTGCGGATTATACCGAGGAAATCCAAGAATTGATAAACGCGTGCCAACGGTCTACCAAGTTTGATAATTGTCTAGAATTAGCAAGGACTTTGGTTTCAAAGGGAAAAACGGTGATTGTATGGTGTGTGTTTGTGGATTCGATTCGGCGTCTTCAAGCGGCACTTGAACAAGCAGGTATTCGCACCTGCTGTGTGTATGGCGAGGTGCCTCTTGAACGGCGCGAAGAAATCCTTAATGATTTTCGTCAAGGAAACATTCAGGTTTTGCTCACCAATCCCCATACGTTGGCGGAATCGGTTTCCTTACACAAGGTGTGTCACGATGCCATCTATTTTGAGTACAGTTACAATTTGGTGCACTTGTTGCAGTCTAAGGATCGTATTCACCGTTTGGGGTTGCCTGAGGGGCAATATACGCAATACCACTTTATGCAGTTGAACTATCAAACCGAAGAGGGCGTGTGGTCGTTGGATGAAGCAGTTTATCAGCGCTTAAAAGAGAAAGAGCAAACGATGCTTGATGCCATTGATCATCACGTGTTGGAGAGTTTGCCAACCAGCAAAGAGGATCTGGATTTGATTTTCAAAAAGTTGTTTGGATAACGTTCGAGCAAGCGGATGTGATCTCGACAAAGAAGGGGAGTTGCCGGACGGCAACTCCGCTTCTTTGCTTGTGGATGGGGGTTATAGACACTCTTCGTCGTAGACGGGGCGTGCGCCGCCGATGAATTTCGGGCGGGTGCGGGCGGCGAGCACCGTGGCGCTGCCGATGGTGTTGTTGACTAAACGTACGGGGACGGCGACCGCTTTCAAATGCATACCGATCAGCGTGAAGCCGATGTCAAGACCCGCGTCGGCTTTGATCGTTTCCACCGCCACGGGATCGCAAAACGTTTTGTACGCGTGTGCCGCCAGTGAGCCGCCCGCTTTGGGTTGCGGGACCACGTTGACCGGCTCTGTGAACGGCACCGCCTGCCGTTCGGTGATGATGGCGCGGTTAAGATGCTCACAGCACTGAATGGCAAGGTGTAAGCCGTGTGCGGTGGTATACTCGTGCAATGCACGGAAGATCTCCGCGGCGATTTCGGGGCTGGATTTGGTGCCGATGGTGCCGCCCGCCACTTCGCTGGTGGAACAACCGACAACAACGAGATTTCCTGCTGTCAGTTTTGCTTTTTCGCACAGTTCTTGTATGGCGGCGGTGGTTTGTTCATAAATCGACATTTGCATCGTTATCACCTTAATCCAACATAATCTTGCTTTTCTCAAATACTTTTGCCAGCAACACACCGATCACCAGACCGGCAATGCCTTGCACGCCGTTGGGCAGAATGTTGACGGCTGACGGGAGAAATCCGTACAAAAAGCCTTCAAACACGAAATAACCGAGAACCATAACAAGCTCTGCCGCAAGTCCGCTGAGGATGCCGGAGAGGAGGTTGCCGAACTTTTTGCGCAGAACCTTGAAACCGTAGAACGCGACGAGTGCCATCAATCCTTTGATGACGAAAGTGGCGGGAGCATAGGTCATATATCCCGAAAAGACGTCTGCCAATGCCGAGCCGAGACCGGCGGCCAGAAAACCGTAGGTCGGGGACAACATCCATCCGGCTACCAGCACGATGCAATCGCCCAAGTTGATATAGCCGTTTAGGGGAGAGGGGATCTTAATGATCATCGTGGCGACACAAGTGAGTGCTGCCATAAGTGCAGCCATAACGATCTTTTTGGTTTTTCCGTTCATACGTTTTAGCGTCCTTTCTTGTTTACACCGTATATTATATAGGATAGAGCAGGGGTAGGCAAGAGGTTTTTGCGGTTTTTCGTGGAATGAAACCCCAAAAAATGCCCATCATAAATAATAAGGAGGATGGGCTATGTGTGGAATTGTGGGTTACGTCGGC
>JAZOAK010000071.1:0-11620 GCA_045595445.1 Acutalibacteraceae bacterium | reverse complement strand
CTTGGACTTAGCGCCAAAATAACCTTTGGCAAGCTTTAATACTTTTTTTCTTCTTTTGCGCGTCATCATTGCGCCTTTAACACGAGCCATGTTTCATATCCTCCGTTTCTGAACTCTCAATTATTTGTAAGGAATCAGGCGCTTAACCTGAGCCACATTGGTCACATCAGCGATCGCCGTTTTGCGAAGATTTCTCTTACGCTTGGTCGTCTTCTTGTTCAGAATGTGGGATTTGTAGGCGTGTGCGCGCAGCACCTTGCCGGTCTTGGTCAGCTTGAAACGCTTTTTCGCGCCGCTGTGAGTTTTGATCTTGGGCATGACAATATCCTCCTTAATTGAATACGATGATTTTATTTTGCAGATTTGGGGGCTAAGAACATCAGCATGTTGCGACCTTCCATTTTCGCAGGTTTCTCAACAGCACCGAGTTCGGAACAGGTCTCGGCGAACCGATTCATGGTGTCCAGACCGATCTCCGGATGCCCCATCTCACGACCACGGAAACGAATGGAAACCTTCACCTTGTTGCCGTCCTGCAAGAAACGCATGGCGTGTTTTGCCTTGGTGTTGAAATCCGCCACGTCGATGTTGAGCGACAACCGGATCTCCTTGGTTTCAACCAGCCGTTGATTTTTCCGTGCTTCCTTTTCCTTCTTCGCCTGTTCAAAGCGATACTTACCGTAGTCCATAATGCGGCATACGGGCGGCGTGGCGGTCGGAGCGATCTTGACCAGGTCAAACCCACGCTCTTCCGCCAACGTCAGCGCCTCTTGTGCGGACATCACACCCAGCTGGGCACCGTCCTCACCGATAACGCGGACCTCGTTGTCACGGATCTGTTCGTTGATCTGCAATTCCTTCGTTGCTATGGGGAAACACCTCCACCTTTTCTGCGTGAAAAAACGCGGACAGAATCCTGCCCGCGTGAAATGACACTGCCTCCGATTTTTCGGAAGAAGATCGTATCAACCTGTCGAGAACGAAATCTGCAGGTGAGAGCGGGCAAACGCTCTGCTTTGTTTTCTTACCCGATGAGTATACCAAGTCTTCCGCGAAAAGTCAATACCCTCCGCGAAAAATTTTTTAGATCGATATTTCGTGCGCCGTACGGTACAGATCCAAGTCAAACGGCTTCTTCATTGACAAGGCTTGCTCAATATCGTAATCCGTAATGCGGTCGCTCTGAATGGTCACGACACGGTTGCTCTTGCCGGCAAGCAGCAATTCCACCGCGCGGTTGCCCATGCGGCTGGCAAGCACGCGATCGCGCACCGTGGGACTACCGCCACGCTGCACGTGACCGAGGATGGTCGCGCGGGACTCCACACCGGTCTCCTCTTCGATCTTCTTCGCCAACTCGACAACGCCGCCGATACCTTCGGCAACGATGATGATAAAGTGCTTCTTACCGGTAGACGACGTTTTCTTCATGCGAGCAATCACGTCGCGGTCAAAATCAAACGGCACCTCGGGAACGAGAATACTCGTCGCACCAACCGCGATACCGACGTTGAGCGCCAAATATCCGGCATGACGACCCATAACCTCAATAACGCTGCAACGGTCGTGCGACTGTGCCGTATCACGCAGTTTATCCACCATTTCCATACAGGTGTTCAGCGCGGTATCATAACCAATGGTCTGCTCACAGCAGTTGATGTCGTTATCAATGGTGCCGGGCAAGCCGATGCAGGGAATACCCGCGCGAGTTAGATCCTGCGCACCGCGGAACGAACCGTCACCGCCGATAACCACCAGTCCGTCAATGCCCATTTCGCGGCACCTGTCAGCGGCTTTCTTGACACCTTCCGGAGTTTTGAACTCCAAACTGCGCGCGGTATACAACACGGTACCGCCGCGGTGAATAATATCCGACACGCTACGGAGGTTCATTTCCATAACGTCGCCGGTCAGCAATCCGTTATATCCGTGACGGACACCAACCACTTCCACGCCGCGACCAAGCGCCGTACGCGTAACCGCACGCACGGCGGCGTTCATGCCGGGCGCGTCGCCGCCACTGGTTAAAACCGCAATTCGTTTAATAGCCATACTCGTTTACTCCTTATATGGGATCAAATTGTTACCATTATACACAGCCTTACGTCCAAGCGCAAGTAAAGTTTTCAAAAATCGGCAGATTATGCAACATTTCAACACAATTTTGCAACATTTTCTTTTCCCAGTACTCGTTCAAGTTCGGCGATAAGGACGTCTTCCGGCGACACCCACAACTCGACAGGGGTGCGGATCAGTTTACCGGTATCCGCCACGCGCAGATACACCGGAGTTTGTCCCTCGAACACGCGCAGCACCTTTTGCACGCGGCGCCACAGCTCGCCGTCAAGTGACGGAATTTTAAGATACAAGCCGGGGTTTGCCACCGTACGCGGCTTTTCCGCGGGCGCCGGAACGGTATCGGGGGATGGCGCTATGGATACGTCCGACACCAATACTTTCGGCGCTTCATCCTCACGCGCGTTCAGCTTCCCGCGCACCACCACGACCTGCCCGCTACGCAGCAGCGAACGGCAACTTTCAAGCACCCGCGGGAACAGTACCAGCTCCAACGATCCGTATGCGTCCTCCAACGTAGCGTATGCCATTTGCGCGTTGTTTTTGGTCGCCTTGGTCTGTACACGATCAAGCATACCGAGCAACGTGACGGCTTGTCCGTCGCGGTAAGCGGACTCCGCTTCATCCGCAAAGGCATCCAAAATCCGGTCGATGCGCGCCGCTTTTACATAGCGATGCACCGCTTCATACGGCTTCATCGGGTTGCCGGTGAGATATAATCCCGCCACTTCCTTTTCCATCGCCAGCAGTTCCGAAAACGGAAACTCCGGCACGTTCGGCAATTTCGGCTCACCGATCTCCGCCATTTCGGGATCGTCAAAAAAGCCCATCTGTCCCGATACGTTACGGCGGTTGACGTCTTCCATCTGCTCCAAAATGTAGGCAGATGCTTCCAGCATTTGTCGGCGGTTGGCGGAAAGCCCGTCCAACGCACCGCAGCGAATCAGACTTTCCAACGCGCGGCGATTAAATTCGCGGTATGGCGTCATGCGCCGACAAAACGCATAAAAACTTTCAAACGGTCCGTTTTCTTCGCGCTCGCGCACCATCTCGTCAATGAACCCGCGGCCGATGTTTTTCACCGCCAGCAGACCGAAACGAATGTGGTTGTCTACCACCGTAAAGTCTGCGATACTCTCATTGACCGACGGCGGCAACACGCGAATACGCAGTCGTTCACATTCGGCAATATACCCGGCAACCTTGCCGCTGTCCCACACACTGGTAAGCAGCGCCGCCAGATATTCCTTTGGATAGTATGCCTTCAAATACGCCGTCTGATACGCTACCAAGGCATACGCTGCGGCATGCGATTTGTTAAACGCATAGGAGGCAAAGGATGCCATCTCATCAAAAATATCGTTGGCAACAGATTCGGGCACCCCGCGGCGAACACAGCCTTCCACCGTAACGTTGCCCTTTTCATCCGTCAAGCCGTAAATAAAGATCTCGCGTTCTTTTTGCATGACGTCGTGCTTTTTCTTGGACATGGCACGGCGCACCAGATCCGCGCGACCGAGCGAATACCCCGCCAGATCGCGAAAAATCTGCATCACCTGCTCTTGGTACACGATACACCCGTAGGTGACCTCCAAGATCGGCTTTAAGCGCGGATGTGCATAGGTCACGCGTGCGGGATTGTGCCGATTTTCAATGTACCGCGGAATGGAGTCCATCGGACCGGGACGGAACAGCGAAATCACGGCAATCAGATCTTCAAAATGGTCGGGTTTTAACTGGGTTAGCACCCGCTTCATACCGGCGGATTCAAACTGGAACACACCGTCGCTGTTACCCGCCGACATCATCTTATACACCGCGGGCGCATCCAACGGGATATTCTGCACGGAAAACTGCGGTTCCCGCTCACGGATCATGCGCACGGCATCGTCAATGATGGTCAGGTTTCTGAGCCCCAAAAAGTCCATTTTGAGCAACCCGAGTTCTTCCAAAAGGGTCATGGTATACTGCGTGGCAACCATATCCCCGTTCAAGCACAGCGGCACGTATTCCGACACCGGCTTTGCCGTGATAACAACTCCTGCCGCATGCGTCGACGCGTGGCGCGGCATTCCCTCGACCTTGCGCGCCATATCCACCAAACGACGAATTTGATCATCGCCGTCATATAACTCTTTAAGTTCCTTGGACTGCACGAGCGCCTTGTCGAGCGTCATGTTCAACTCCCACGGCACCCGTTTGGCAACGGTGTCGCCCACTGCATACGGCAACCCCATCGCGCGTGCCACGTCACGGATCGCCGCGCGCGCCGCAAGCGTTCCGAACGTGACGATCTGCGCCACGTGATCCTCGCCGTACTTGCGAATAACGTAATCAATGACCTGCTGACGTCTTTCGTTACAAAAATCGATGTCAAAGTCGGGCATGCTTACACGTTCGGGATTCAAAAACCGCTCAAACAATAGGCCGTACTTGATCGGATCAATACCGGTAATCCCAATACAATACGCACACAAACTGCCCGCACCCGATCCACGACCGGGACCGACCGGAATGTCATGCGCTTTGGCATACTGCACGAAATCGTTGACGATCAAGTAATAATCCACGTACCCCATGCGGTGAATGGTATCCAACTCGTACTCCAACCGCTGTACCACCGCAGGATCGGGAGTTTGTCCGTACAGACGATGCAGTCCTTTGTAGCACTCGGTACGGAAATAGGCATAACTGTCCCCGCCGGGTGCTTCAAAATGCGGCAACTTCGTCTTGCCGAATTCCAGTTCCACCTGACAACGGTCCGCGATGCGCGCCGTGTTGTCAAACGCCTCTTGCAAAGACGGAAACAGCGCCCGCATCTCGTTTTCGGATTTGATATAAAATTCATCGGTGGGGAACGAAATCGGATTCGGCTCGTCCACCGTCGTATTCGTCTGAATGCAGAGGAGCACCTTCTGCATGGCGGCATCCTCACGCGTTAAATAGTGCGCGTCGTTGGTACACACAAGCGGGATCCCCGTCTCGCGTGATAAACGCACCAGATCACCGTTGATGGCGGCTTGCTCCGCCATGCCGTGATCCTGAATTTCCAAAAAGAAATTCTTCTCACCGAAAATACCGCGATATTCCAGTGCGATGCGTTTCGCGGCATCGTAATCGCCGCGGCGCAACGCCGACGGGATCTCCCCCGCCAAACACGCAGAAAGTGCGATCAACCCCTCGTGGTATTGGGAAAGCAATTCCCGATCGACGCGGGGCTTACCGTAAAAACCCTCGGTCCATGCCGCCGAGATCATGCGCACCAAATTCGCATACCCAACCTCGTTTTCGCAGAGCAACACCAAGTGATGATGCTCGCTGTCCGCACCGTGTACCTTATCCTGGCGGGTGCGCGTCGCCACGTATGCCTCACATCCCAAGATAGGCTTGATTCCCTCTTTTTTCGCGGCTTTATAAAATTCCACCAGACCGTACATCACGCCGTGGTCGGTCACCGCCACGGCGGTTTGTCCCAGTTCCTTGACACGGCGAAGCAGTCCGTTCAGACGGCAGGCACCGTCCAACAGACTATACTCACTATGCACGTGAAGGTGAACAAAGGACACAGATGAAAACTCCTTATTTTAGATTATCTGCAATTTCCAACACTCTTTGCAAACGATGGTTGACACCCGAGCGGCTGATCTTCGGCTGAAGCGCCTCGCCAAGTTCGCGCAACGAGTAATCGGGATTTTCCACCCGCAACCGACACAATTCGCGCAAATCCTCCGGCAAGGCATCAAGCCCCATCGTTCTCTCGATCTTGCGTACCGCCTCGATCTGCGGCAAAGAGGCAACCAACGTCTTATCCAAGTTCGCCGTTTCGCAATTGGCGGCACGGTTGACGTTGTTGCGAATACTTTTGACGATTTTAACGTTCATCAGTTCAAGCGACGCATTCATCGCACCGATACCTGTCAGGCAATCCTCGATCTGCTCGCTTTCTTTGAAATACACAATATAGTTTCCCTTGCGCCGCACCGTTTTGGCGGACAAGCCCTGCTCACCGAGCAACGCAATCAGATCACGACTTAAATTGAGATGCGGAACACTAAATTCCAAATGATAATCCACCTGCGGATTGGTCACCGCACCGCAAACCAAAAACACCCCGCGCAAAAAGGCGGCAGCGCACGCATCACAATCCAAGTTAGCGCGGTTAAGCCGCAAAGCGACCTCGTTTCCTCCGTGACCGAAGCGAGACAGCACCCGTCCTCGGTTCTCGGCACCGACGGACACCGTATACAGACCGGCTTTGTCGGGCGGCGGGGCTTCTACTTGCGCCGTAACACCGCACACCGCGTGTATCAACGCGGCATACCGCTCTGCGACCGCCTTGTTTTCCGTCTGCAACGAAACGGCGGATGCCGAAAACGCACGACCAAATTCCGCCATGCCGTATGCCTGCGCCAGTTCACAACACGCATCGCCGCTCACCGCCGCCAATTCAGTTTTAATATCCGATGAAAACGACATCCTGTTTCACCTCTCAACGTCCGACCAACTGCACCTCGCGTTCCAAGCAGACGTCAAACGTCTTGTTTACTTTCTCCTGTACCTGTCGGCACAACTCCATGACGTCCGCACAGGTGGCACCGCCGCGGTTGATGACAAACCCCGCGTGCTTTTCGCTGACCTGCGCACCGCCCACAGTCAATCCTTTTAATCCGCACTGTTCGATCAGTGCACCGGCAAAATGCCCCTCGGGACGCTTAAAAAAGCTGCCGCCGCTGGGGTATTCCAACGGTTGCTTGCGCTTGCGCGCCGCCATATGTTCTTCCATTCGGGAACGGATGACCGCGGGATCGTCCGGTTTCAGTTCCAGCGTCACCGACCAAACGGTGAGCGGCTGCTCCATCAAGACGCTGTGCCGATACCCAAATTTAAACTGCTCGGCCGTCAATTCCACGACCTCGCCTCTCGCCGTCAGCGCGGTTGCCGACTGCACCACGTCTGACAACTGCCCGCCGTACGCACCGGCATTCATATACACGCCGCCGCCCATCGTTCCGGGAATCCCGTAAGCAAATTCCAAACCGGATAACCCGCGCTCACACGCGGTCAAACACGCTCGCTTCAAGGACGCCCCTGCCTGCACGGTCATGCGCGTGCCGCTCACGTCGATCGCAGCGGCATCCACGTGCAACACCACACCGTCGATACCGTTGTCGCTGACCAGTAGATTAGAACCGTTCCCCACCACGAGCAACGGTATCTGTTTCTCATCACAATAGCGAAGAATGAGCGCCGCCTGAATGAGATCGGCGGTACTGACAAAATACTCTGCCTCCCCACCAATCTTAAACGAGGTATGCGCGCACATCGGCTCTGACTCTTTTACCGTACACCCAAACGCCCGTAAGGCTTTGGCAATATCGGACCCGCTCATACCATCTCTACCCCTAAACACGCCGCCCCGATGACCCCGGCATCGTTGCCGAGCGCGGCGACGCACAATTTCGATTGCCGCGCGCTGTAACGGCTGTACCGCT
This sequence comes from Acutalibacteraceae bacterium, assembly GCA_045595445.1. Classification (GTDB taxonomy): domain Bacteria; phylum Bacillota; class Clostridia; order Oscillospirales; family Acutalibacteraceae; genus RGIG3009. Next base: position 4,052 of record JAZOAK010000071.1, on the reverse strand, counting down.
CGCGCTCAATCTTTTCTCGCATCGGGCCCAGCAGCGTTTCGCCCTCTTTGCTGACACCGCCGCCGATGCATACCACCTCAGGCTGGAAAATGTTGATCATGTTGATCACACCCACCGCCACGTACTCAATATAGGCATCCACCACGGCTTTTCCCGCGGCATCGCCCGCGCGCATGGCGTCGAATGCCGTCAAACCGTTAGCCCTTTCAAGCGAACCCGCCAACTCCCACATTTTACTGTCGGGGTGCGCTTTCATCGCCTCGCGCGTCTGCGCGATGAGTGCCGTCGCCGAGGCGTATGCTTCCCAACAACCTTTGCGACCGCAGGTACACGGAGCGCCGTCTTTCACAATAACGGAATGTCCGATTTCCGCACCGGCATAGTTAAATCCGCTGTAAATCTTCCCATCCAACACGATCCCGCCGCCAACACCCGTACCGAGCGTCACGCAAACGCAACTCGAAGCGCCCTTCGCGGCACCCGCTTTGACCTCACCCCACGCGGCGGCATTGGCATCGTTTTCAAGATAAATGGGTTTTCCCAAACGCTCGTGCATCATTCTCTTAATCGGGATGTTATCAAACGGCAGGTTGTTGGCATATTCCACCTGACCGCTTTCTGCATTGCAGGTGCCGGGCGCACCGATACCCACATACGCGACGTCGTCCATGCTCAACCCCGCTTTTGCCGTCGCTTCGCGACTGACGCGCGCCATATCGTCCAAAATCTCCGCAGCGGGCCGTTTCGCGTTTGTTTTGCATTTTGCACAAGCGAGAATGTGATAATTCTCATCCACCACACCCGCGACGATGTTAGTTCCACCCAAATCAATGCCGATCGTTACCATTCTCGTTTCTCCTTACCAAGCAATACCTTTCTCCTCAAAAAACGCCGTGAGCGACTCGCGGCTGTTGTTAACGATGAGTTCCGGCGGGAAATCAATTTCGTCAAGCAACGCGATCGCGTTCTTAAATTGTCCGATATTCGTGTGAAAATGCGCATCGGAATTAACCGCAATGCGCACGTCGTGCTGTTTGCACAGTTTTGCAATACGTTTGCAGTTTTCATAGGAGCCGGGACGAATGGAAAAACTTCCCTCGTTGATCTCCACCACCTTGCCGTATTGGCCGAACAACGGCACGACCGTTTCAAACCGGAACGCATACCGCGGTGTACCGGAATGCCCGATAATATCAATATCCGGATCGGCAGCAACGGCCGCCCACGCCTGTGTGATCTCGTCCACGTTCCCCTCGGGCATCGTGCCCGCGTGCATGGAAGCGATCACCAACTCCATCTGCCCGCGCAACGCAGGCGAAGCGTCAATTCGACCGGTGAAATCCAACACGTTCGCTTCCATACCGCGCAGTACCCGCACGCCCTCGATGACGGGCGGCAGGATCTTCATGTTGGTAAAATGCCAGTGGTGTCCGGTATCGGGTGTCGCCTCGGCATGATCGGTACATGCCAACGCCAACAACCCGCACCGAGCAGCAGCGGCAGCGTTTTCCGTAACGGTGCTGTACGCGTGCGGCGAAAACAACGTATGCGTGTGAAAATCCGCGATCGGATGAATGTGATTCATAGTGATTTCCTTCTTTTAGAACGCCGTATACTCGCTGCGTGTGGCTTCGTCATCAGCCATGCCGAGATTTTGCATGAGTTCCTGTGCCGCATTGTATCCCATTTTCTTTTGACGGTTATTCATCGCGGCAACCTCAATGATAATCGCCAGATTGCGACCCGGTTTCACAGGGATCGTCAGCATCGGAACGGTGATCCCCAGAATATCCATATACTGATTTTCAAGGCCCATGCGATCGTATACCTTTTCGTTATTCCACTGCTCTAACTGAACGACCATGTCGATCTTTTCGGTAACCTTAACCGAACCCATACCGAAAATACGGCGGGCGTTCACAATACCGATACCGCGCAATTCAATAAAGTGACGAATGTTATCCGGTGCAGACCCCACCAACGTCTTGGAAGACACACGACGAATTTCCACCGCATCGTCTGCGATCAAACGGTGTCCGCGCTTAACAAGCTCGATCGCCGTTTCGCTTTTACCGACGCCGCTGTCACCGACAAGCAAAATACCCTCACCGTACGCTTCCACCAACACGCCGTGGCGTGTGATGCGGGGCGCCAACTGCACGTTCAAGAACGAGATCATGGCCGCCGTCACACCCGATGTGGTATCGGCGCTGTGCAGCAACGGAACCTCGTGCTTACGGCATGCCTCCACCAATTCGGACGGCACTTCCAACTTGCGCGCCACAACGATCATCGGCGGTTTGGTCGCAACAAACGTGTCAATATGCTGCGCCGCATCCTGTGCGGACAAGCCCTCCAAGAACCCGAACTCACCCTTGCCGAGAATTTGAATACGGGCATTGTCAAAATATTCAAAATAACCGTTCAGCGCCAGCCCCGGGCGATTGACCTCCGCACTGCAAACCGTGCGTTTCTCGCCATCCTGCGGCATATACACTGTTTCCAAAGATAACTCGTTGATGATTTTTTCTAAGGTTACGGTGAACTGTCTTTCCATCGTGTAAGACCCTCCCAATATATATAACTATACATGGTATAGTATACCGCATCCTTTCACCGATGAAAAGTCTTTTTTGCATTTTTATGCGACGATTGTAAAAATTTTTCTGAAATCTTGAATCGCACTGTTAAAAGGAGTATACTAATACCGTTCAAAGGAGGCACGTTATGGGTAGTTTTTCAGTCGGGTTGTTCAACGACTCCTTCCCCCCGCTTATCGACGGCGTTTCCCAAACCGTTAAAAATTATGCGACACACCTGCACGATCTGAACTGTGATGTCACGGTCGTCACCCCCGGTTATCAGGGCGTGGTCGATCAGTATCCGTTTGACGTGTTGCGCTATCCTTCGGTATCCGTCGGCGAAAAGGTCGGGTACCGCGTAGGTGTGCCGTTTGATCCGCCAACGCTGGTCCGCCTGCGTTCCAAAAAAATAGACCTGATGCACGTCCATTCACCGTTTGCTTCATCGGTACTGGTGAACGCGGTCAATCATCGGCCGCGCGTTCCGGTGGTACTGACGTATCACACCCGCTTTGATCTGGATATCCAAAAACGCGTATCCACCGCCGCCATGCGCAAAGTGGCAATGGCATTTTTGCTCGATAACGTCAACTCCGCCGATGAAGTATGGGTCGTCACCGCCGCCAGCGAGAAATTTTTGCGTGACATCGGCTATGAAGGCAGCTGCCGCGTGATGGAAAACGGCACGGATTTTGCGCGCGGCAAAGCACCCGAAACGACGGTGAACGCCCTCAGAGAGCGGTATCACGTGTACGAGGACAAGCTTGTCTTTTTGTTTGTCGGCCGTATGATGTGGTACAAAAACACGCGTTTGATTTTGGATGCTTTGGAAATTCTGCGGCAAAACGGCATGGAATTTCACGCGTTTTTTGTCGGCGAGGGCTACGACGCACCGGATATGCAAACCTATGCGAACGAGCACGACTTGCAGCAGCAGGTCACGTTTACCGGTGCGATTCACGACCGCGAGGAACTGCGCGCGTATTACAGCCTGAGCGATCTGTTTTTGTTCCCCTCTACGTACGACACCTGCGGCATTGTGGTCAAGGAAGCCGCCGCCTGCGATTGCCCCTCTCTGTTGCTCACAGGCAGTTGCGCCGCCGAGGGAATCCTACACGGGCAAAACGGTTATCTGGCAGACGAGGATCCCGCCGCATATGCCGCTAAGATAATGGATATCTGTGCGAATCGCGCGGCGCTGCGCACCTGCGGTGAAAACGCGGCAAATACGCTCTATCTGTCGTGGAAAGATGCGGTAGGGCGCGCACACGCTCGTTACGAGCAGATCCTGCGCGAATATTAAAAAATTTCAACAACCTCTTGACAACTGACGGAATTTGCGTTAAGATAAATTCCGCTATGGGCTCGTAGCTCAGCTGGGAGAGCGCACGGTTCGCATCCGTGAGGTTCGAGGGTTCGATCCCCTTCGGGTCCACCAAAAAATCACCGACACCCAAAAGGGTGTCGGTG
>JAZOAK010000070.1:0-40897 GCA_045595445.1 Acutalibacteraceae bacterium | reverse complement strand
CTCAGAAAACCTCAAGTTAAAAGACGAAAACGGCAACTTCCTGTTGGTCCAGTATTCCGAAGTATTTTCGGGAAAAGGCTTCCAGGTAAACGTCAAGCAACTCAAACTCCGCATTAAACGATAAACCTATCAGCGCCCCTTTTTTAAGGGGCGCTTTTTCTCTTGCAAAGCGTTTAAAGTATGGTATACTGTACTTGTAACATTAGAAAGGAGGTGGCTTTGTGAATTTACAAGAATCGGGAGAAATGTATCTTGAAACCATTTATCTGCTGTCCAAACAAAAAGCCGCCGTCCGCAGCATCGACGTAGCGGAGGAAATGGGGTATTCCAAGCCGAGCGTCAGCCGCGCCGTCGGACTTCTCAAAAACGGCGGATTTTTGACGGTGGATGACAACGGCTATTTGCAACTGACGGAAATCGGTGTCGCCGTTGCCGAACGCACCTACGAACGTCATCGCGTGTTGACCGGCTTTTTTGTGAAGTTGGGGGTTGACCCCGAGGTTGCGTCGGAGGATGCCTGCAAGATCGAGCACGTCATCAGCAATGAAACGTTTGATGCCATCAAAGCACAACTGACAACATAAACGTACCGCCGCGCTTCACATGAAGCGCGGCGGGCTTTTTTCGGGTTTCCGTTATTTCATGAACAGTAAATATTTTTTCAGCGGTTTGATTGGTATTTTATCAAACACACCAACAATGAGCACCGGTATTCCAAAGGCTACTGTAAAACGAATTGCCGCACGAACAACCACGTTGCACGAAGTAAACCATACGGTTTCGGCCGCAGCATTGTCAAAGAGAATAAGAACAATGTTGTGTAACAAATAAATGCCAAAACTCCCCTTTGAAATCAAGACGATCGGCGCCCAAAGTTTCTTCGGTGACACTCTTCGCAACAGTTCAAAACAACAAATAGCCGTCACAAGAATAAAGGGGGAGGTATACCACCCGAAAACATCGGAATGGAACATCTGGCGAGTATACAAAAGACGCGCACCCAGCATATTCAACAACACAGATATCCCCGCTATTACCACGAGCCACCACACACGGCATCGCTGTAACACCTGTTGTTTACCGACATAATAACCAATCACGAGTATAAGACCGTAGGTTCCCCCTAAAAAACTCGTTCCAAAAACAACGTTCGCATCCGGCCATCCGGGCAAGAGTTCACCGGCAACGGCGTTGAACAGCGGGACCAGGAAAAACACTGCCCCGCCCGCTAACAAGGGGAGCCAAATGTCAGAAAACGCAACACCGCGCAACGCTTTTGCCAATAAGGGAATGACCAGATATATTCCCAGGATCATCGGCATATACCACATGTGATTGAGCGACGACGGTCGCATAAAAGTCATCATATAAGCCAGTTGCTTAATGCTGAATTCCCCGGCGTATTGGTAACAAGAAAATACGTAATTGATAACAATCCATATTTCCGTCGTTAGTAGCAACGGCAAAAAGGAACGCCGATAAAAATTCTTAAAATCATATTCCCTACCCAACATCAAGGTCCCTGTCAGCATTAAAAAGAGCGGAACACCCAACCGACCAAAGGTGAAGGAAAGATTTTGAAAATACCACGACAAATCGGAAACCGCTGCTCCTTTAATACGCACGGAATAGTATTCTGTTTCGATCACGTGACAGATGACCACCGCAACAATCGCCAACACTCGTGCGACATCCACCCACTTGATGCGTTGCTTTTCAGTCGACATACTATTTCACCAGCTTTCTGACAATCGGAACGTGTCCCAACGCCCACGAAATCAGGCACGATGCTGTTAAAACAATAGCCGTTTTCGCGGTGTTTTGCCACAATCCGCCGGGAATAAACCATTTTACTACAAACGGTGCCAAACTCCAATGTAAATAATAAATACCAAGCGTACACGACGATACCGTGGTACAGATGCGGCGAACAAAGACACTGCGTATTTCAAGCTGAGAGCAAAGAACAAACAACGAAACCGTAGCCAAAAAAGTGGGAATGCGCGCATATCCGTTGGAATATAAAACACCGTTCCATCCCCATGTCCCATCGTCTAACGATTTGGTCCACGTCATGATAAACCACGATGCCAAAAAGCATACCGCCGCAATAGCACGATGCTTGCAAGTGATGGTGTGAGGCGGACGTTCATCCGTTCCGGATAAATATTCCCACAACACAGCACCCAGTATAAAATAAAACAACATACCTGCTTGTGCGTAGGGCAAAAACGTACCGAGGGGTGCCGCGGAAAGCGTTGTATCAAACGACGAAAAGCGTTTCAGCATAGAAATGGCGATATCCGTCTCCGTTATAACATTCACACCAACAAACAAGAGAATCAGCAAAAAGTACAGGGTACTTTTCCCTTCTTTTCCCTTTTGAAAGCATATATGTAATAGCGGAAAAATCAAATAGATCGTCAACAAAGACTTCATAAACCACATGTGCGCCGGCGATGTAAACGTAGAGCCTGTCCACAAAAAAAGATAGGATAAGGTTTGCGTTTTTGCATCCAAAATCTGCTCGACGACACCCGCTTTGAAAGCATCGAACAGCAAATAAAAGAGGCGCCAAAATACACACACGCCATAGATCGAAAGTGTTTTCAACAGATGTTTTTTTAAGTTGAACGGCTTATGCATCAGCAATGCGCCGTTTACCATAAAAAACAACGGTACCCCGACAAAACAAATCGTCATTGCGAAATTTTCATAAACCGTATTCGACAACGCCGTATAATGGCAAAAAACCACTAAGAAAATTGCAATACATTTTAAGATGTCAAATGAATCAATTCGTTTTCTCTCTGCCATCCGTAACCTCCTCCTTTCTCCACACATGTTACTGTATCACATTTTCCTTTCCTTTTCAACACCACAAGTGAACTTGAAATATAGTAACCGCCGCAGGAACACTGCGGCGGTTGTGCATATTATGAGCGATTTGAAATTATACCGGTTTTACAAACAAGCCTTTTATCCGGGAAAACGGTTTATATTTTTTAATCAGCGCCGATAGAAACATGACCACTGCGGCGGTCACCACACTGAGTAACAAATAAAGGAGCATCGCCTGCGTTGCACCAACCGATGCCGATAGTACTTTGAGCAGACGCGACCAATAATAATGCGATAAATATAATGGCAAGCTGAATTTGCCTAAGAAACCTACCACGCGATTATCAAACAGTCGCGCACCATACGTCTGATTACTAAACACCAGACCGATGACCAACATAATTACGAAAATATAGAACAGATCGTACTGAACGGTGGGTTTTCTGACAACATACATATACGCAACCAACGAAACCACACCCGCATACTTGACGAGCGTCAAAAACACCTTTGAAAACACCGTTAATCGTTTCGCCTTAAACGCTTCCGTGATCTGATACAGGATAATGCCAACGCCCAGATCCGCAAAGGCGCGCAGATTACCGCGGTACGTAACGCCCGCCCATCCGAACGGCAAGCGTATACTATCGGTTTTTACGATAAAGTAACCGAATATCAACAGCGTAATGGTCGGAATCACCACGAATTTTGCCATATTTTTATACTTGCGCAATAAAGGATACAGGACCGCCATACATAAAAGCATCGACGACAGATACCATACGGCATTGTTGATGGTGGACATACGGATACCCGTCATCGTCAACAACCCCATCTCCCATATACCGTCACGAAGCATATTGCCGATCGCACCGACCGTGTACTTGCCAACCACAGCGGTGGCAACGGCTCCGATGATCCACGAAACGATCATATCCGGACAAAGCGACAGATATTTCTTTTTGATAAACCGTGCCGTTTCCCCACCAAGATTTTCAGGATCACCTTGCAGCTTGCTCATACTTTTCATCATCAGGAATCCCGACAATATAAAGAAAAACTCCACCGCAAAGGCGCCGTTTAGAAACAACGAAGTGGCATTCCCGACAAAATTGCGGGAATGATGTAACACGATGATAACGGAAAAGAGAAACCGAAGAAACTCCATTTCTCCGACACGCTTATTGCTTGTTTGAAGCTGGCTCATATCCCCTACTCCTTACCAATACTTACATTTTATCCAGTCAAATTGTAACACCACATACAAAACCTGTCAATGAAAACCGTTTTGGCAGTTTTGTTGTTTGGTATTTGGCAAATATATTTTAAGGGTTTTTACAAAAAGCAACCGCCGCAGGGGTTTCCTGCGGCGGTTTTTTCTATCATTCAATTGGGACTTTTGTACCGACGTCCGGTAACCAACCCTCGTCATGCTCTCCACGCGTAGGAGTTGTGGTGGTTCCCTTCGCCGTATTATCGCCTGCTATGGTTGAACTGCTCTCCGTAGCACCGGTTTTTGTCGCATCGCTTCCTTGAGACGAGTGAGTAGACACGATTCCGTCAACATCACCGTTATCCTTATCCTGCAATGACTCATGGGATGACGTCGTAGTCGTTTCTTTTGCTTGCCCATCGTCCGTCTTCTCCGGTCTCAGGAAGTTGATCACAAGCAAACCACAAACAAGCACGCCCACCGCGACGTAAAGCACGATGGCTTTAGCCAATTTTGTCATGGTTGTCACCCTTACTCTTCATCGAACACATCGGAATCGATTAAAATATCACCGTCAGAAGCTATGAGCGCGATGTTAACAGTCGAAACGAGCGAGATAACCGTAATGCTTGGTTCTGTATATGCTTTTTTCATTGTCAGTTACCTCCCTTATTCTGCTGTTTCCGTATAGGTGGACCGTGTTACCTCAAACGGTTTGGCAACCGCGTTTTTGACGCTTTCGATCGCCATGTCAAAATACTGTTCATCTTCGGGATAGATATCCAAAAGAGACGAGACGTCAAACTTATCCCAGTCAATACCAATGAGCGTTTCTACTGTGGAAAGTCCTGCAATGAAACGGCCTTTTGGTTTGTGCAAGTGATATCCATCACGCGTGAAATCGTCACCGATATACGATGTGCGCGCATTTTGGATCGCCGTACCGTTGGGAATGATCTTAACAATGCGATCGTTCGTAACAATTTTTTCCTGCACGGTAGAAATAATGGCATTATACATCGTCATCTGATCGTTTTCATAATAGTTTCCAAAAGCAGACTGCGTGCAATCATGCTGATACGCCCATGTCATGTGCCATGCAAACTTCACCTTGGGGTTGGTGCACAACGGCGTCACGAAATCCATCAAATCATCCAGTTTTTCGTACGTTTGTGGCCGTCCGCTATGTGCAGATCCTTGTTGGAACGAAATGAAATCCCAATTCTCATCTTTAACGGCATCGGCCAATTTATACTCTGTTGTTGTTACCCAATTGCCATTTGTGTTGACACGATACTCGTATTTGGCTTCACTGTTTTTGGCATACGACAAATGCTGCTCTATCGTGCAACCGGCATAGTACAAATTGCCGAGATAAATCTCTTGCACACCGGCGGCTTGTGCTATGGCATAGACGTGATTCATACTATCATCCGAGAAACTGTTGCCGATCGCCAGGATTTTGAGCACGCCGTCATCGTTCCAATCGGCATTTACGTACCAGTTTGCACCCAGTACGAGTGATCTGATGTACGAGAGTTCCTCTTCGGTCAGTTGTGCCCGCAGCGATTCATTGTTGTAATACTCTTTTGCAACGTCTTCTACCGAAACGTGGTATTTCTTGTCGCCCATAACATCGCTGTACACAAGAATCTCTTGGCCTCGTGCATCGGTAAAGATGGCATAAGAACGGGCAATATACTTATTGGTGAGTTTTTCCGGCGTGTTGAAGTTTACCAACGCAGCCGCAAACCAATCCTTATCATCTGTGTAATTCACAAACGCGCATTTGCTGCTACCCTTTTCGTATGCTTTCTCGGCTACGTATTTGTAATAACCTGCATCACCTTTTTGCAGATTATGCATGGTCAGGTTTTCATCTTTGAGTGCCGCTTTAATATCACCGTTTGCATCCGTCAGCTGTGCCACCACGACACCGGCTTCTTTGAGCATTGCGGTCTTTGCCTCGTTGCTAATTGCAAACTTGAAGCGAATACCTTGCGAATCGCCTTTTGAGCGAATGGACGTACCCACCGGAGACAACGCGTTATTAGCAGTTGCCACCAAATCGGTCAGTACCGGATACCCGGCAGTTGAGGTTGCCCAAACGGGGGCTTTATCACCGTTGAGTAACTTCGTTACCGTACCATCGGCGAACGTGGCGTCGGTTTGCGCGGTTGCGTTGGTCAACGCGCCACCGGTAACGGCACTCGCATCCGTTCCCGCATAATAATCGGAAGCGTAATGTACGTTTTGAAGCGTTACACCGTCCGCATCTGAACAAATGGGATACGGGAGGTTTACCAAACCGTTAAAATACGAATCCGTAATGGTTAAAACCGCTCCATCACTAAGCCCGCCAACCAAACCGCCGGCTAATTTTTCCTCACGTGTGTTCTCCACCTTCATGGAAGACCAAGAAGACTTGATCACAACATTGATATTCGTATTGTAAGTGTTGCCAACAAGAGCACCAATGGCATTGTTGGCGTATTGGCTGACAGTGCCTGTTGACCAACAATTTTCAAGCGTTAATTGGTTGCCGGACCCCATCTGAACCATACCAACAAGACCACCGGCAAACACCGCAGTTCCGCCCGATGTTACCGTCCTTTTCACATCACCGTCAAACGAACAGTTTTTGAACGTAACCGTGCTATATGCTTTCGCCGTAATGCCGCCCATGTATACAGAACCGGTCGATCCGTTATTGACGGTTGCCGATTTAAAATGCAGGTTTTCAATAACCGAACCGGATACCATAGCAAAAAATCCGTAATACTTGCCGGATCCCACCGTGCAGTTCATGTTGCTGATCGTGTGGTTATCACCGTTCAGGTTACCCTTAAAGGCAGAAGCCGCCGTAAACGTGTATACGCCGTCGCTGTCCTTTGAACTGGTTCCGTTGGCGGAAGCGGCAGCGATTGCTGTCCACGGTTTGTTGTTCAAATCGATATCCGCAATGATTTTAATATATTTTCTTCCGTTAAAACTCGTTGCTTCCACTTTGTTGGAGTAGTTGTTGTACGGATAATGCTTATCACCAATCGTTACACCGTTAAGATCGGAAGCGGTTTTTGCCATAAAGTTCAACTGCGCAGCATTGGCAATCAAATACGGATCCTCTTGTGTGCCGGTACCGCCCGCAAAAGGTTCAATGTCCGTACCGTTCCACGGCGCGGGTTTGCGATACACGTTTACCGTATAAGTGTTGCTGACCATGTCATCAACAACGTCAATTGTGATCTTGGTCGTCGTACCGGGAATGCCAAGCGCAACAGTCCCGTCTTCTTCCGCACCGTTTACCGTAACGGTTACACCGGCTAATGCGGTTTTTGCTGATATCTGAGCGGTTCCTACGTTATGCTCCACTTGTGCCGCATCATACTCGGTAAATCCTTTAGCAAGTTCGATCTTTTGGTTGTTTACCGTCAAAGTCGACAGTGTCGGCAACGCCCGCTTGTGAATAGGATACTCGCGACCGGTCATCCAGATACTAAGGTTGCCGTTGAGCAATCCGGTTACCGTACCGTTCTTAAACTCTTCTGCCGTTTTTGTGCGATCGGTGAGCGTATCCACGCCGGCACCGCCGGGCGTGATCGTGCCGGTTTTGGTGCACCAACCCTCTTTGACGTACACGTCGGATTTGATCGTAATATTGTCTCTCGCAGTATAGGTGAACGGGTAAGCTACATCAATTGTACCGGCAAAAAAGCTGTTCTCAATCGTCAAACCAATCGCGGATGACGAAAGATTAGCCACCAAGCCAGCCGCCTGAACACCGCTTACCGTTGCGCCGGTAATATTCATAGCACAATAACTGTTTTTAATGGTTAATTCGGTATTGCCACCGTTGGTGGTATCGTAGGCAATGCCAACCAGACCGCCAACGCGCGCTTTTTGGTTGAGGGTAATCGTACCGGTGGAAAAACAGTTGACAATCTCTCCGCCCTGTTGACCGCTGGACGTAACGTACCAACCAACCAAAGCGCCCACATAGCGGTTATTGTCCGTGCCGCTCGTGGTTACCGTACCGTTAAAAGAACAGCCGGACAATACGCTACCGCTAATCATCTTACCAACAAGACCGCCAACGACCAAGTTGCCGGTGGTATCGCCTGCCGTCACCACCGCATCCGTCAAGTGCAGATTTTTGATAGTAGCGTTAGTGATTTGACCAAACAAACCGAAATTCAAGTTGGTCGTACCGGTCACCGATAAATTGCGAATGGTATGGCCATCACCGTCAAAAATGCCTTGAAAACTTTTTTTGGCAGTACCGCCACCAATCGGTGTCCAGTCCTTTCCGTCCAAATCAATATCAGCCGTTAATTTGATATACTGACCTGCATAAGAAGTGCCTCCGTTGACGTTTTCTGCCAACAACGCCAACTGGGCAGCTGTAGATATCAGAATGGAATCGTCCTTTTTACCGGTACCGCCGGCAAACGATTCGGCGACATCCCCTGCACCGCCCCAAGTACTGGTTGCGCGTTCAGCGGCAAAAACGGTGAAAACACCCGTCGGCAACATAGCGGCGACGAGGCACAACACCAGCGCGATGCTGAGAAGCGCTTTCGCTTTGAAAATGCGTTTTAACATAACCTTTTCCTCCTATTAGATTTATGTGATATTTGGTATGTCAGCACGATAAGCGACACGGAGAAATCACACGGTGTTAATCACGTTCTGTTCCCCACAGAGAAAAAGGTGGAACAGAAAACTATTGGTTTTGCATATTTTTATATAATAACCTAATTGTAGTATACCGTCCCCCGATTTGTAAAGTAATTAGATTGACAAAAAATTATAATATATTGACATTCTCATACTTTGACAAAACCGGGAGAAATGGTCAAAAAAGCACCCGCTTTACGCGGGTGCTTTTTTACATGCAAGAAAAACCGCCGCAGGAATACTGCGGCGGTGTTAAAACAATTTATTTCAGCGCTTCGGAAACGGCAACTGCGCAAGCAACGGTCATACCGACCATCGGATTGTTACCTGCACCGATCAGACCCATCATTTCCGTGCAGCCGGTGCATAGGAAAGAGAAGACTCTTTTTCGACATTTTCCAAAAAGTCTTGCAATGTAAGACTTTTTTGTCATATAAGCTTTGCAAAATCCTGTTCGCTGAACACATCGTTTTAGAGTTTACTGAATGCATTATACTACATTTTGACGTGTTCGCGAATGGGCTTTTGGAAAAGTTCAAAAGATGTTTGCATTTGGTTATAGGCTACGAAATTGATTCGTTTGGTTAACCGCAAAAGATACTCTATCATTTTCAAAAGGTATCTCCTGCGTCCGATTTTTTCTTTTAGATTTATGCAAAAATCGGACATGCTATTGGAAAAAGTAAGAAAAGGATGTATAATGGAAGCGGTTGGAAAGCGAGGTGAGGAGATGGAGATTCAATGGAACGCCGACGTTATCAATCGGTGTGCGATTTCCCGTGCGCAGCTTTCGGGGGATGCTTTTTCGGTGCAGTGGATCTCGGCAAACGAGGCCAAAAATAGGGATGTATTAAATTTCAGACGTCATCAGCATTCCTTTTTCGAGATACATTTTATATTAAAGGGGAGCATTGTGTACGGTGTTCGGGAGCGGTTTGTAACGGTGCAGGACGGAGAATTTATTACGATCTCCCCCTCTTGTCCGCACCGTGTGGTCAGCTGCAGTGCGGAGTTTGAAAAGCTAACGTTGGCGGTGGAAAGTGGAGCGGAGCCGATCTGTGCGGCACTGAAGGCTGCCGAATATAAAGCACTTCCGATCGGAGAGGAAATGATGCTTTCGTTGGGTCTTGTTTTCCATTATGCCGCAAAAAGGCTTGAAAACCGCGATTTTTTGATGAAACACACGTTGCACACCTTGGTTTATCACGTGATTTCGCTTCAGACACCGACGTCAGGGCATCGTGAGGAGTGGTATGACGATCGGGTTCTCAAAGCCAAAAAACACGTGGAGGACAACTATGACATCCTTTTCACGTGCGAGGAGGTTGCCGCGTATTGTCACATCAGCGCCAAGCAATTGGGAAGACTCTTTCAAAGGCACGAGGGAATGGGACTTTTGGAGTTTATTCACCTCAAAAAGCTGGAGCAGTGTAAAAAAATGCTTCTTGAAACCGATTACACACAGCATCGGATCGCACAGGCGCTCGGCTTTTCCGGCGCGGATTATTTTAATAAGTTCTTTGTTCACAAAACCGGCATGACGCCGATGCAATTCCGCGATGCGGAGGGTGTGCAAAGATAGGACAACCTTTATTGCTAATATCGGACATATTATTGTATCCATGCCCGACTCTTGCTATAATGACCTTATCATTATGGAACAGAGGAGTCGGGTATGAAATTTTTGGTAATGACGGACATTGAGGGCGTGACGGGAGTGACGACCTTCCCACAGGCGGAAAACAGTGAGCTCGGTCGCAGAATGCTGATGAACGATCTCAAGGCGGTGCTGGCGGGGATCCGCGAGGCGGGCGGTGAGGCGATCGTTTACGACATGCACACCGACGGCAGAAACGTGGACGTGACGCAGATCGACGAGCCTGTAATCATGGGAAAGCCGATCCGCGGCGACCTTTGGCGCGGCGTGGGCGGCGCGGGCATTGACGGGCTATATTTAATGGGGCTTCACACGATGCAGCACGTTAAAAATGCCCTTTTGGCACACAGCTATCTGCGCGAATACGACGCAATTTACCTCAACGGAATCCTTGTGGGCGAGATCGGCATGGAGGCGGCGCTTGCCGCCGAGGCGGGGGTGCCGCTCAAATTCGTGTCGGGGGATGATCTTGGATGCCGTGAGGCGGAGGCGCTTGGCACAGGTGTTGTCACCTGCCCCGTCAAGACCTCTCTGGGCGCTGATGCCGCGCTCTGCCTTGCTCCTTCGGAAAGTGCCGTGCGTTTGCGCGAGGCGGCAAAAAAAGCGGCGCTTACAACGGTTGCCCCTTTCACAGTGAAAGCACCGTACGAGATCCGCATTCAATTTTCGGATTGCCCCTACCTTTCCAAGATGCGCGAATTGCACCCCGAAATTTTTGAGAACGAAAACACCGTTGTGATGCGCGGTGAGCAGTTGCTCCCCACGTGGTCGCAATATCTGATTTATGAAAAGGAGATGGTGGCGGCTTGTCGGTAATTTTAGGTGTCAATCATCAGTTTTTGTGTGCCGAGGCCATTACGAATGCAGTGGCACACACCGCAACGCTGAAAAGGCTTGCGGCAAACCCGCTGGTCGATGCCTTGGATTGCTGGATCTGGCGCGGGAAGAGTTCCGCTGAAGAGATCAAAATTCTCAAGGATAGCGGAAAGGTTATCAATTACAACGTAGGCGACCGCTTTGGCGAGGAGCAATCCTTTCCCGCGTCGCCCGAAAAGGCGGAGCGCGAGCGTGCATATTCGCTACTCATGCGCGAGGTCGGCTACGCGCTGGAGGTTGGCTCGAAGAAGATCATTTTTGCCTTGGGCCCCGATCTTCCCACCGACCGCGAGGCGGCAAAGGAGTGCGTGCTGGAGTTGACCCTGCGTGTGGCATCACAGCTTCCCGACGACGTGCATCTTTCGCTTGAACCGACCGACCGCGATATCGACAAGAAATTCTTGTTCGGTCCCGTTTCGGAAACGGTGGAATTTATTGGTCGCGTCAAGCAAAACGGTTTCGAGCGCATCGGGCTTCTGCTTGACATGTGTCACGTGCCGATCATGCATGAAACGCTTGAGAGTGCTTTGGAAAAATCCAAGGGCGTACTCAACCACGTTCACCTTGGAAACGGTGTTATGAAAACCGACAGCCCTTTTTACGGGGACAAGCACACTGCGTGGAATCATCCGGATGGGCTTTATACCGAGGCGGACGGGGGGCGCTTTATCCACATGCTAAAAGAAATCGGCTACCTTGACCGCGCAGATGCGACCGTTTCCTTTGAAATGCGCCCCTACGAGGGCAAGAGCGCGGAGGAGAGTCTTGCGCGATTTGTTGCAGTGTGGAAATCCGCTTTCGAATCTTGAAAACGAGGTAAGAATGATGAAATATCAAATTGAAGCACAGCCCTTTGGAGCATACGACGTCGTGGTTTGCGGAGGCGGTACGGCAGGCTGCTTTGCAGCGATCGCCGCCGCACGCGAGGGCGCGAAAACCCTTCTCATTGAGCGCTCCTTTACCGTCGGCGGCATGCTGACCGTGGGAGAGGCGGGGATCACCAAGTTCTCCGAGCACTGCCGCGACGTGGACGTTTACAAGCGTGAGGTATTGGACGAGCTGGGACGCTCCCCCGAACGGGTACAGGTCGTGCGGGGATTGGCGCACGAATATGTCAAGCGCATGATCGATAGCGGCATGGCGCTTGGCACGCACGGCGAAGCGGGCAGCTACGTGTTTACCGATAAGGCAGAGGCGCAATGGGTGCTGATGCAAATGCTCGCGGAGGCAGACGTCGAGGTGCTTTACGATACGCGTGTGGTATTGGTCAACAAAAACGGCGATTCCGTTACGGGTGTGGTCGTTTGTAATAAAAACGGCTTTTGCGAGATCGGCGCGCGTGTGGTCGTTGATGCCACAGGGGATGCGGACGTAGCGGCACTGGCGGGTGCTCCGTTTGTTGTGGGTGCCACCGAGGAGGAAGTAGCCGCGGGTTTTGCAAAGGAGACCGGCGAGATGCAGTGTTTTGGTACGATGTATCGCGTCCGTAACCTTGATTTTGCGCGTTTGTTCGACTATTTGCAGAAAAATCCAGACCGCTTTGTGACGCATCAATTCGGAGTTATGTCCCTTGAAAACGTCATCGAAAGCTACCAAAGAGGCGAGATGTGTGTGTTCCGCTTCAATCTCAAGGAGCTTTCCCCTAACCGAGACGACCGCTGCGTCCAGGTTTACAATCTTCCCGAACGAGACGAGGCGATCCTCTTGGGACCCTGCTGTGCCGACGCGGAAAACGCCAACGGCTTGGATAGCCGCAAGGTCAGTATCGCACAGTACAATCTGCAAAGAGGAACGCGGATTTTGACGGGCGTTTTGAAGGAGCACGTTCCCGGCTTTGAAAACGTGCGCATCACCTATATCCCCGACGTGGGCGTGAGAGAAACGCGCCATATCGTGGGAGAGTACCGCCTGTCGGTAATTGACGTGCTGTCGGGCAAGGATTTTGAGGATTCGGTTGCCTGTGGCGGTCATCCTCTCGACATTCACCCGCTTCCCAAGGAGGTGAAAAACGTGGATCTCAACCATTGGAGATTCCACATTCCATATCGCGTGATGCTCCCCTTGAACGTGGAAAACCTGCTCGTCGCGGGGCGTCCGATTTCTGCCTCGCGCGGAGCGTCGGGTGCGACACGTCCGACGGCGCAGTGTATGGCTTTGGGTGAGGCGGCAGGCGTTGCCGCGGCAATGGCAGTCAAGGAGAATAAAACGCCGAAAACGATCGACGTACAAGCGCTTCGCGCACGCCTTTTGGAAAACGGCGCGATCGTTTGAATGACTCTGTCATCAACGTCTTGATAGAGGAGTGTGGCAGATATGAACGAACGAACAGGCATCGCTGTGGCGGGAACGCTTCTCGTAGATAAGCTTTACGAGATCGCCGCATATCCTGCCGCGGGTGTAAAAAAGGACGTAGAGCAAGATAGTGAAATACGAAGGCAGCAAAATGTTGATAAACAGCATGATGCCGAGCTCAAAAAAATCAAAATATTGGCATGGTTAGGATTGGGAATTTCGATTGCCGTATTGATAGTGGCGGTAATTGCGTTGATTCTGTGATATCTCAAAAATTCTCCTTAAAAATAAAAAAACATTGGACACATCACAAGCGGAAATACGTTTGTGATGTGTCCAACTTATTTTTAGCCAAATTTTTGTGATGGAAAATTCACAAGAGTGTCAAAACCCTTATAAATTCTTACTTATTAAGCGCTTCGGAAACGGCAACCGCGCAAGCAACGGTCATACCGACCATCGGATTGTTACCTGCACCGATCAGACCCATCATTTCCACGTGAGCCGGAACGGAAGAGGAACCCGCAAACTGCGCATCACCGTGCATACGACCCATCGTATCGGTCAAGCCATAGGACGCAGGACCTGCCGCCACGTTATCGGGATGCAGGGTACGACCCGTACCGCCGCCGGATGCCACGGAGAAGTATTTTTTGCCGTTCTCCATGGTCCATTTCTTATAGGTGCCGGCTACCGGGTGCTGGAAGCGAGTCGGGTTGGTGGAGTTACCGGTGATGGAAACCTCAACCTTTTCGTGCTTCATAATCGCAACGCCTTCGGAAACGTCGTTGGCACCGTAGCATTTGACCTTGGCGCGCTCGCCGTCAGAGAACGCTTTTTCACGGACGATCTTCAGCTCGTCGGTGTAGAAATCATACTCGGTCTCCACATAGGTGAAGCCGTTGATGCGGCTGATGATATACGCCGCGTCTTTGCCAAGCCCGTTTAAGATAACGCGAAGCGGCTGTTTACGAGCCTTGTTCGCGGTACGCGCGATACCGATCGCACCTTCTGCCGCCGCAAAGGATTCGTGACCTGCGAGGAACGCAAAGCAATCGGTTTCTTCCGACAACAGCATTTTGCCGAGATTACCGTGACCCAAACCAACGCTGCGCTGCTCAGCAACCGAACCGGGAACGCAGAATGCCTGCAAACCTTCACCGATTACAGCGGAAGCCTCTGCTGCTTCTTTCACGCCGCGTTTGAGAGCCAGCGCAACACCCAACGTGTACGCCCACACTGCATTTTCAAACGCGATGGGCTGCACGCCCTTGACGATGGATTCCACGTCAATACCCTTGCTCAGGCAGAGATCGCGGCACGCTTCCATCGAACCGAGGTCGTTCTCGGCCAAAAACTTTTCAATTTTGGCAAGACGTCTGTCTTTGCCTTCGAATTTTACATCGTTCGCCATGTCTGCAACCTCCTCTTATTCTTCACGGGGGTCAATGTACTTCGCCGCAGAATCGAAGCGACCGTACTGACCGATGTTTTTGTTGTAGGCTTCGTTCGGCTCCATGCCGTGACGGATGTCTTCCAGCATTTTGCCGAGGCGGACGAACTGATAACCGATAACCTCGCCCTCTTCGTCGAGCGCGATCTTGGTGACGTAGCCCTCTGCCATTTCCAAGAAACGAACACCCTTCGCTTTGGTGGAATACATGGTACCCACCTGCGAACGCAGGCCCTTGCCGAGGTCTTCCAGACCGGCACCGATGGACAAACCGTCCTCGGAGAAAGCGGACTGGGTACGACCGTACACGATCTGCAAGAACAACTCGCGCATGGCGACGTTGATCGCATCGCACACAAGGTCGGTGTTAAGGCATTCGAGCAGCGTCTTGCCGGGCAGAATCTCCGCAGCCATTGCCGCCGAGTGCGTCATGCCGGAACAACCGATGGTTTCCACCAGCGCTTCTTCAACGATACCGTCTTTGACATTCAGCGTCAGTTTGCAGGTGCCCTGCTGCGGTGCACACCAACCCACGCCGTGGGTGAGGCCGGAAATGTCAGCGATCTGTGTAGCTTTTACCCATTTGCCCTCTTCGGGAATGGGAGCCGGGCCGTGATGCGGGCCCTTCTTCACTATACACATTTGTTCAACTTCATGGGAATAGTTCATATTGTTACTCCTTTCGGATTTTAATGCATCTTGTATTATACCCCGAATTTGCCCGAAACGCAAGGGCTTGTCCCAGAATTTATTAGTTTTTACAAAAAAAGAGACCGATGTAAGGACATCGGTCTCTTTTGCGCTCTGTTACTCCTCGCGAGCGGCGGGTTTGCGCAACATCTGGCGCATCTGATGCACCTCGGAGGCATGCTTTGCCAGATCTTCCTCTGTGCGTTTGAGCAGATCATCCACAAAGTCCTGCGCACCCTTGCGCATCTCGCGGCATTTGAGCTGGGTCTGCGTGGCGATTTCGTTCGCTTTCTGCGCAGCCTGCTTGACAACTTCTTCCTGCATCACCATGGCACGTGCGCGCTCCTCAGCGGCACGGACGATGTCCTCCGCTTCCTTCTTCGCGGTGTCGATGATGTCGGTGCGATCCGCGACGATGGATTTCGCTTGACGGATCTCGCTGGGCATGTTGCCGCGAATATCGTCAATGATATCGCGCAGCTTATCTGCCTCAACCAAGCATTTACCACCGGACAACGGTAAACCCCAGGCTTTGTCGATCATTTCATCAATTTGGTCCAGTAAATTTTCGATAGTCATGTTTCTTCGTTCCTTCCGTATTTTTCTAAAATATCTTTAACAATGCACGCCGGCACAAATTCACGAATATCACCGCCGAGCGCCGCCACCTGCTTGACCAAACTGGAAGACAGATACATATACTCAGCGTTCGTTGTCAAGAAAACGGTTTCCACCGTGGGATTTAATTTGCGGTTGGTAAGCGCCATCTGAAATTCGTATTCAAAATCCGACATGGCGCGCAAACCCTTGACGATAACGGTCGCTTGCTTTTCTCGGGCATATTCCGCAAGCATTCCGCTATACGCATCCACTTCCACGTTCGGAAAATCCGCGGTGGCTCGCCGGAGCAATTCCACGCGTTCCTCCTGCGTAAATAACGGATGTTTATTGTTATTGACCATGACGACGACGATCACTTTATCGAACATCGCCGCCGCACGGGCAATGATGTTCAAATGACCACAGGTCACCGGATCAAAACTACCCGGACAAATTGCCAGTTTCATAGACGCCCTCTATTCTTTTTCGCGATACAACCGAACGGTCACCCGCCCATACCGATAGGAACGATACAACGAAAACACTCCGACGGTTTCGGGTAACTCGGTTTCGCGATCGCTTTCGCACACCACCGTGCCGCCTGCCGCCACCTTACCGGAAAGTCGTTCCAAGCACGGTACGAGCAACTCTGCCGCGTACGGCGGATCCAAAAACACCAGGTCAAACGGCCCTGTCGCGTGCGCTAAATACTCCAACGAATCACGGTTTACCACTTCGGCACCCGCTTCCAGCTTGGTTGCCCGCAGGTTACGGCGGATCACCTCCACCGCTTGGTGACTGCGATCCACAAACACGCACGATTTGGCGCCGCGGCTGAGTGCTTCAATTCCCATTTGCCCCGAACCGGCAAATAGATCCAGCACGCGCCGCCCCTCAATTTCAAAACAGATGGCGGAGAACAGTGCTTCTTTGACCCGCTCGACCGTGGGACGTGTGTCCAACCCCTCGAGCGTTTCCAAGCGACAGCCTCGCGCTGTTCCGGTAATAACTCTCATACAACCTCTATCTATTATCCCATTATCCGCTGATAATGTCAATATTTTTTATAAAACTGCTGCTTTGAGCGCCTCGACGCGGTCGGTACGCTCCCACACAACGTCAAGATCTTCACGCCCGATATGACCGTATGCCGCCAACGCGCGATACTGCGGTTTGCGCAGTTCAAGCGTGTCAATGATCGCCGCGGGACGGAAATCAAACACACGGCTCACTGCCGCGGCAAGTACCTCGTCGGAAACCGTGCCGGTGCCGCGGGTATCCACCCGCACCGAAACGGGGTTTGCCACACCGATAGCATACGCGAGCTGTACCTCGCACTGTGTTGCCAATCCCGCCGCGACAACGTTTTTCGCCGCATAGCGCGCCATATACGAAGCGGAGCGATCCACTTTCGTGGGATCCTTGCCCGAGAAAGCGCCGCCGCCATGGCAAGCATAGCCGCCATAGGTATCCACGATGATCTTGCGACCGGTCAGACCACTGTCACCCTGCGGACCGCCTACCACGAAGCGACCGGTGGGGTTAACAAAAATCTTGGTGTTTTCATCCATCAACTCGGTCGGTACCACTGCTTTGATAAGCTTGTCCGTGATATCGGCACGAATGGTGTCCAACGTCACGTCAGGATCGTGTTGAGTTGATACAACAACCGTGTCCACACGAATCGGTCGATTACCGTCGTATTCCACCGTCACCTGCGTTTTGCCGTCGGGACGCAGATACGGCAACGTGCCGTTTTTGCGCAGAGCCGTTAATTCCTTTGCTAAACGATGTGCGAGCGAGATGGGAAGCGGCATGAGTTCGGGGGTTTCGTCACACGCAAAGCCGAACATGAGCCCTTGGTCGCCCGCGCCGATGCGGTCGTACGCATCGCCCGTTTCGTCACCGCGCACCTCGATCGCCTCGTTGACACCCATAGCAATATCCGGTGACTGCTCGTCGAGCACAGTCATGACCGCGCAGGTGTTGCCGTTAAAGCCGACCGCCGCGTTGTTGTACCCGATATCGTTGACGACGCCGCGTACAATCTTCGGAATATCCACCGAGGCACTCGTAGTAATCTCGCCCATCACCATCACCATACCGGTGGTAGTCACCGTCTCACACGCAACGTGTGCCGCGGGATCCTGCCCGATGATCGCGTCCAGTACCGCATCGGAAATCTGATCACAGACTTTATCGGGATGCCCCTCGGTTACGGATTCGGATGTAAAAAAATGTCTTGCCATACGTTCTTTCTCCTTTTCTTTGCGAAAAAAGCGCCCCGTACAGAATACGGGGCGTATCTCCACCTCATCTGTCGGTCAAAACCGCAGGATTTAGCACCTTGCGCTTGCAGGTTGCCGGGCTTCACAGGGCCTGTCCCTCCGCCACTCTTGATAAGGACCTGTTCAATTTTCAATAATCATTGTATCACATTTTGTCGGTTTGTCAACCTTTTTTACAGCAACGTGATCGTATGTACGCGATGGAAGGTCTCGCCCGCTTCGACACACTGAATACCAAATTTCTTGGTAATATCACCATCGTGGCCCATCACGTCGGGGAAACCGCACCACGGCTCCACGCACAAAAACGGTGCACGGCGTGCCTGCCACAGCAGCAGGTGGTCAAATCCCTCGTACACAACTTCTACACCGCGACCCGTTTTTTTGTTGCGGAAAATCAGCGAATTCGATTTGCTGCCGTCACGGAAATTGAGCGAATCGTTGAAAAAGAGCTCCTCGTTCAGCGCAAGCACCTTACTGTTGTCAAGAATAAGCTGTTTATCGTTGGTTGTGCTGATGTTTCTCGAGGTATACAGGGTTTCCGCTTCGGGAAATACGATCTCATATTCGCCGACGCCCTCCGGACAAGCATACGCCTCGTGCGCACCAATCGACATATACAGCGGTTTATCCGCGGGATTGGTTACGTCATAGTCCACCTCAATGGTGTTGCCGTTCAAGCGGTAGGTGATGCGCAGTTCATAAGCGAACGGGAAGCATTTACGGCTTTCCTCGTCATCGCACAATAAGAAGGTTGCCTCGGTATCCGTCGCGCTCTCAACGGTAAAAAGTTTCGTCCACGCGTAGCCGTGCTTCGGGAGGGTGTAGGTCTTGCCCTCATAATGGAACTCACCGTTTATCAAGCCGCTGCAGATCGGGAACAGCACCGGTGCGTGCTTACCCCAAAAAGCGGGATCGCCGTGCCACAGATATTCCGTGCCGTTTGCTGCAAGTACCGAAGTCATCTCGGCACCCTGCTCCTTGATGGTGACGGTCATCGCGTCGTTTTTCAGTGTAATCATGGTGTTCCTCTCCTTTTTATTTCTCCCATTTATCGCACAGCGCGTGAATTTGCGCCGTGAATTTAGCAAGGTCTTTGTTGGCGCGTCCGCGGCTGTTTTCAATCACGCGTAAGAGCCGTTGTCCCGCGGCGGCAAGCTTGCCGAACACGGTGTTCTCGCGGCGGGTATCCCCCGCCTTGCGTTCGATGCGCCGTCGGCTGCCCTGCTCGACTTGGGTGTCCTCTAACAACTCCCACGCATCACCGCTGTACGGTGCGGTCGCTTGCTGTTGCTGCTTGCTCGTCAAGCGGGCGGCTAACGTTTCACACGCGCCCTCGTCACCGTGGTTGACGAACACTCTGGTCGGTTTCGGATCAAACGAAGCAACCCAACGCAGCAAGCCCTTATCGTCTGCGTGACTGCTGATGCTGTTGAGTTTTGTGATCTCGGCGTTTACCTCGATGGTCTCACCGAACAGTTTCACTTCTTTTGCGCCGTCCAGTAACAATCGACCGATGGTGTTTACCGATTGATATCCAACAAACAAAATAGTGCTTTCCGCGCGCCATAAATTGTGTTTAAGGTGATGGCGGATACGCCCTGCCTCGCACATACCGCTGGCAGACAAAATAACTTTCGGTCGTTTATCGGCATTGATCGCACGCGAATCATCCGCCGTTACCGAAACAGAAAGCCCCGCAAACCCAATAGGGTTCTTGCCGCTTTCCACCAGTGCGCGAGTTTCCTCGTCGTAGCACTCCATGGCAGTCGGCCCGAAGATGCGGGTGGCTTCCACCGCGAGAGGACTATCCACCACTACCGCGAACTCGCCGTGGCCTTGTACCAAATTCTGTTCCTTGATTTGACGGATAAAGTACAACATTTCCTGTGTACGTCCCACCGCAAACGACGGAATCACCACGTTACCGCCACGGTCAAAAGTACGCTGGATCACCGCCGCCAAATCGCGAACGTAATCGGGCTTTTCTTCATCGTGACTGCGATCGCCGTAAGTGGATTCCACCACCACGTAATCTGCCGTTTTCAGCAGTTGCGGATCACGCAAAATAGGCTTATTGATGTTGCCGATATCACCCGAAAAGACAATGCGCTTTTCTTCACCGTTTTCTCGGGCGGTCACCGTGATGGAGGAGGAACCGAGCAGGTGTCCCGCATCGGTAAAGGTCACCGACACTTCGTCAAACGGCGTGTAGACAGTGTCGTAATCACACGGCACGAAGTGCGGTAATACACCCTCGACGTCCTGCATGGTATACAGCGGTACGTACGGCGGATGCCCCGCGCGTTGTGCCTTGCGGTTGCGCCACTGCGCTTCAAACTCCTGAATGTGCGCCGAATCTCGCAGCATGATCTGACACAGCTCGGTGGTAGCATGAGTGGCATACACCTGGCCGCGGAATCCGTTGGCGTACAGCATCGGAATCTTGCCCGAATGATCGATATGCGCGTGCGTCAACAGCACTGCATCGATCAGCGCGGGTGAAACCGGTATCTCTTGATTCTCAAACAGATCCCGTCCCTGCTCCATGCCGCAGTCGATCAATATCTTTTTGCCGCCGACAGTCAGTAACGTACAACTGCCGGTAACCTCATGCGTGGCACCCAAAAACGTCAGCTTCATCGCACAACCTCCTTTCTTTTATTATATGATGAAATTTCCCAGCTTACAAGATGTTTTACAAATAACTTCTCCTAAAAAGGGTGGATTTTCCCAAAAATATCCGTTATAATACAAATAGGTATTACGCAAAAGGAGGGATTCCCCTATGCAGAAGCTCAATTACAAACGTACGATCTTGGTCGGCTTTGCCTTCTTTCTCATCAGTGCGTTTTGGCAGGCATACGATGCCACGATTCCGGTTCTGTTGACCAACAAGTTCGGTATGTCTCAAACGTGGTCGGGTCTGATCATGGCACTCGATAACGTGCTGGCGGTGTTTATGCTGCCGTTGTTCGGCGCACTCAGCGACAAGAGTCGCTCCCGCTTCGGCAAACGCACACCCTTCATTACCGTCGGTGCGGTGCTCGCCGCTGTACTATTGGTCGCGTTATCGTTTGTGGACGGATTGCAATTGAAGCAGATTCGCGAGGTCGCCACAATCGACGATAAAGCCGCCCTTACTGTTATTTACGAAACGCAGGGCGACAAAGTCTTAAAAACGCCCGAGGGAGCTGCGTTCGTATTGTCGGACAAGTTCACGCTTGAAGAGTTCACCGATATTACGTGCGAAGTGGAAAAAGACGGCAAAAAGGTTGCCAACGAAGACTACACCAACTACGTGGAGCCCGCTCGTGAGGCACGCGTTGCCGAGATCACCGCGCAAAACCCGTCTTCTCTTATTTTCTTCATAGCGTTGCTTCTGTTCTTGCTCATTTCGATGTCCTTGTTCCGCTCTCCTGCGGTCGCGCTCATGCCGGATGTCACCATCAAACCGTTGCGCAGCAAGGGTAACGCTATCATCAATCTGATGGGTACCGCCGGCGGTATTTTGGTGCTCGTGCTTGGCATCGTGTTTGCTATCTCCAAAAAACGCAATGCCTTGATGCCGTATGCCACGTACTACGCTGTTATCGCGGGTGTGATGCTCGCAGCGCTTATCATCTTCCTGCTTACCGTGCGTGAAAAAGCGTGGTCCAAGCAAATGCAGGAGGACAGCGTGCGGCTCGGTATTGAGGAAGCTGTGGAGGATACGTCGAAAAAACGCGGCCTTACCAAGAGCGAAACCATTTCTTTGATTCTCATCCTTGCCTCCATCGCACTGTGGTATTTCGGCTATAACGCCGTCACCTCCAAATACTCGATTTACGCACCGAAAGTACTGGCAAAGGATTACAGCACCACCATGCTGCTCGCACAGGCGGCGGCGATCGTCGCCTATCTCCCCGCGGGTATCGTTGCCTCGAAGATCGGTCGTAAAAGGACCATTCTCGGCGGTGTCGTGATGCTTGCTACCGCGTTCGGTGTCGCCGCGTTCTTGCGTGCCGACAGCCCCTCCATGCTGATGAACGCCATGTTCATGTTAGCAGGTATCGCGTGGGCAACCATCAACGTGAACTCCTTCCCGATGGTCGTGGAGATGTGCTCAGGCAGTGATATCGGTAAATATACCGGCTATTACTACACCGCTTCCATGGCGGCGCAGATCGCCACCCCCGTGTTGTCGGGTTTCTTAATGGATAAAATCAGCTTTACCGCGCTGTTCCCCTATGCCGCCATCTGCGTAGCTCTCGCGTTTGTGACGATGTTCTTCGTCAAACACGGCGATGCAAAAATACAAGCCAAATCGGGGCTGGAGGCACTGGATATCGATGATTGAGTGTTTAATTGCGTTGCTTATCCTCGCTGTTATTGTGGCTGTTCTGTACGTCGTTGCCGTCGGTGGGCGCACGGGTCGCACCGCCAAATTGCAAGGTCACGTATTCGCTCACCGCGGTCTGCACAACGACGTGCGCCCTGAAAACTCGCTGTCTGCGTTTCACGCGGCGAAAGAAAAAGGCTACGGCATCGAACTGGATATTCATCTCTTAAAAGACGGTACACTCGCCGTGTTTCATGACCATACGCTCGTTCGTATGACCGGAAAGGATGGCAAGATCGAGGATCTCACGGCTGCCGATCTTTCACAGTTTCACTTAAATGGGACCGACGAAGTGATCCCGACGTTCGGCGAGGTACTATCCCTCATCGACGGTAAAGTCCCGCTTGTGATCGAACTCAAAGCCGCGGGAAATCACGGTGCCTTGGTAGATGCCACCATGGACGTGCTGAAAACCTACGAGGGTGACTATTGCATTGAATCCTTTGACCCGCGTTGTCTGTGGCACCTCAAAAAACGCTACCCCGACGTCGTGCGCGGCCAACTCTCGCAAAACTTTATCGGGAGCGAAGAAAAACTGTCGGGTATCACCAAATTGATGTTGACGTACCTGCTTGGGAACCTCCTCACCCGCCCCGATTTCGTGGCGTATAAGTTCACCGACCGCCAGTGTTTAAGCGTCACCCTCGCCCGCAAGTTGTGGCGGGTACAAGGCGTCGTGTGGACTCTCACCGATATAGAACAGCACAACACAGCCTTACAAGAAGGCTACCTCCCCATTTTCGAACACTACGAACCGTAAAAGCGGCGCGGTATGCAAGTTGCATACCGCGCCGTTCGTTACTTTAATCAGGATTTATCTTTTGACTTAAAGAATATCCCACACAAAAATGCCAACGTTACCGCAAAGGCGATGCCGCCCGCAGTGCCGGTGAGTCCGCCGGTGAAGATCCCGAGCCAGCCTTTCTCGGCGATCCCCTCCTGCACGCCCTTTGCGAGTGAAAACCCAAAACCGGTGAGCGGAACACTTGCCCCTGCGCCCGCAAAATCGATAAGCGGTTCATACAGTCCGATTCCTGTCAGTGCTACCCCCGCTACGACAAACAGCACTAAAATACGCGCAGGGGTCAGTTTTGTGAGATCAATAAGCAGTTGACCCACCACACAGATCAAGCCACCCACCACGAACGCCTTGACGATCATCCACCAATCCATACGGACACCTCGTTAGAGAATTTCTTTGTCGTTAACATTCCCTTCCCGTATCTTCTTTATACGCGGTTTGTCGATGGGTTCATCAAAATTCTTCGGCAAGCCTTGCGCGATGGCGGGAAACACGTGATCGCTGTCGGCGGTGGGTTGTATTTCATACGTGCCGTACTTGTTCACCATCTCCTCCGCCGTTTCGGGCGAGCCGCCGATCGGCATCATAAACGGCGTTTCCAACTCTTTTTTCTTGTCGGACATACTGTCACCTCCTGCGAATAGTATGTCCATATGATGCCGAATTGACACTTGATTATTTATCAAAAAACCGCTATACTGGATACTGGAGTAAGTTGTAGTTTTGAAAAGGAGGCTTTCATCGTGTCCGACTTTTTACGACGTACGTGGGCGGAAGTGGATTTGAATGCCATCCACGCCAATTATCATATGTTCAAAGAACGCCTGTCCCCCGCCTGCCGTTGCATGGCGGTCGTGAAGGCCGATGCCTACGGACACGGCGCCGTCCGTGTTGCGCAAACGTTGGCAGATGCGGATTTCTTCGGTGTGTCCAACTTGGACGAAGCGTTGGAACTTCGTCAAAACGGTATTACCGCACCCATTCTGATCTTTGCCTATACCCCACCCGAATATGCCAAAACGCTCACCGATCATCATATCACGCAAACGGTGTTGGATGCTTCCTATGCAGATGCGTTGGAACAAGCGGCGGCAAAGGCAGGCGTCACGGTCAACGTTCACTTGAAAATTGATACCGGCATGTCACGTGTCGGGTTTTTCTGTCAAGGCAATGCCCCCGTGGAAGCAATCACTCGCACCTGTACGTTGAAGCATTTGCACGCGGAGGGTATCTTTACTCATTTTGCCGTAGCGGACGATCCGCAAAACGATGCGATCACGCGTCTGCAATTCAAGCGATTCACCGATTTGTTGGATACGCTGAAAGCACGCGGTATCACGTTCCCGCTGCGCCACTGTTGCGCAAGCGCCGCTGCGTTGCGGTTCCCCGAAATGCACCTCGACATGGTGCGGATCGGTATCTCGTTATACGGCGGTGCCGCGGTTAACGGTTTGGCTGCACCGCTTCACCCCGCCATGACGCTCAAATCCGTCATCGCACAAATCAAAACCGTACCTGCAGGAACCGCTGTCAGTTACGGACATACGTTCACCTGCGATCGCGAAACCACGCTTGCCACCTTGCCGATCGGGTACGCGGACGGCTTGCCGCGATCTGCATCGGGCAAATTTTACGTTTCAGTTAACGGAACGTTAGCACCGAGTGTCGGGCGCGTGTGCATGGACCAGTGCCTTGTTGACATTACGGATATTCCGCAGATTACCGTGGGAACACCCGCCGTCCTTTTCGGAACGGAGGAGTTGCCCGTCGAAGACCTTGCCGTTGCCTGCGGCTCGATTTCGTACGAGGTTTTTTGCGGAGTCAGCAAGCGCGTAACACGGGTATACCGTTAAAAAGGTTTGGATCTTCAAGAAAGGAGTCGTCGACTATGCCGAATTACGTTCCTACCGTTCTGCACCGCGAGATTACGGTGGATGCCATCGTCACCGTACACTATTTTGAACACGCCAAAGATTATATGTTCGAGGGTGAAAAGCATGATTTTTGGGAACTGGTATACGTCGACAAGGGGCGGTTGGAAGCCGTTGCCGACAACCAAGCCTTTGAACTCGAACAAGGGCAGATCCTGTTTCACAAACCCAATGAATTTCATAATTTGTATGCAAACGGCATTATTGCACCGAACGTCGTGATCGTCACCTTTGTGTGCCAATCGGCCGCTATGGCATTTTTCGAAAACAAAATCACCTATATCACCGCGCGTCAGCGCGACTTGCTTGCGCGCATCGTCGAAGAAGGTCGGCGCGCTTTTGATGGTCCGTTGGGAGATCCGTATACGCTGCAAATGCCCCGCAACGAAGACGCTCCGTTTGGTAGCGAACAACTGATCTCGCTGTATCTGGAAACGCTTCTGATCGATATGATTCGTCACGCGGAATGTGAAAACGCGTCTGCAAAGCCGTCCTCTTCTATCAAGACCCGTTCGGACAACGACTTGGTTAATCGCATCATTCAGTATATGGAGGATCACTTGAACGACAACCTTTCGTTCTCCACCATCTGTCTGTATTTCGCCCAAAGCGCCACCAACCTCAAAACCATCTTTAAGGCCGTTACCGGGCAAGGTGTGATGGAGTATTATCGCAACTTAAAAATTGATCGCGCCAAGACCCTTCTCCGAGAAAGCAACGGCAATATTACCCAGATTGCCGATCATCTCGGATACACGTCCGTACAGTATTTTTCTCGACACTTCAAGCAAGCAACCGGTATGACACCGCGAGAATATACGTTGTCGGTACAGGCAAATTGACTATTTTCGTTCCTCCTACACATACTACTGTGCGGGAGGAATTTTTTATGGCTCGAGACAATCGAAAAATCGTACTTGTCGGCGCAGGCATGGTCGGAATGAGTTATGCCTATGCGATGCTCAACCAAGGGATTTGTGATGAATTGGTGCTCATCGACCGCAATCGTGAGCGCGCAGAGGGAGAAGCAATGGACCTCAACCACGGTCTCGCCTTCGCCATGTCCACCATGCGCATCTATGCCGGTGACTACCACGACTGCCAGGATGCCGATATCGTGGCAATCTGTGCCGGTGTGGCGCAACAACCGGGGGAATCGCGGTTGGATCTGTTGCGTCGAAATGCCGAAGTGTTTGAGTCCATCGTCGGTCCCGTGGTGCGTTCGGGATTTGATGGCATCTTTTTAGTGGCAACGAATCCGGTGGATATCATGACGCAGATCACCTGCTCGCTGTCCGGCTTTAACCCGCGTCGCGTCATCGGAAGCGGCACGGCATTGGATACCGCACGTTTGCGGTATTTGCTGGGAGAATTGTTGATGGTGGATCCGCGCAATGTTCACGCATACGTCATCGGCGAACACGGTGACAGTGAATTTGTCCCGTGGTCAAGGGCGACCGTCGCCACGCGACCGCTCGAGGATATCTGTTCGGAACCGCCGCGCGGGTACGGCAAGTGGGACGACCTGCACCGCATCGAAAACGAGGTGCGTGATGCCGCACAAAAGATCATCCGTGCCAAAAACGCCACGTATTACGGTATCGGCATGTCGCTGACACGCATCACGAAAGCCATCTTAGGAGATGAAAACAGCGTCATAACCGTATCCGCCAAGTTGCTGGGCGAATACGGTGAGCACGACGTGTTCGTGGGCGTTCCCTGCGTCATTTGCCGCAACGGCGTGCGTCGTATTCACGAGATGGCGTTAAGCGAAGAAGAACGGCAACTTTTTCACGCCTCGTGCGAAACCCTGCGAAACTCCTACGCGCAACTGTAAAAGAAGAGCCTCTCTCGGTCAATCGAGAGAGGCTCTTCTTGTCATATCACCAAAAATCCGGCTTCTGCCAATGCCTGCGTCAACGCGGGCACGGTCGTCTTTTCCGGCAAAAAGGTAACGTCCGCCACGGCACGATGCCGATCGACCGACACCGACCGAACACCGTGAATGCTTTTAAGCACCTGTGCTGCCGCCTTTTGCGTAGTACTGTCGTGTATACCGGACAACTGCATCGTAATGGATTCTACTTTTCCGAACATATCGTATCCCCTAATACTCGGAATAACGGTATCCCTCCGCCTCAGTTTCTTCGTACTGCACGAAGCGAGTACCGGATCCCGTAATCATCAGGCACACCATCGTCACGGCAAGCGCTGTGCAGATCAACCGCGCCGTCCATCGCTGTGCAGGTGTGGCATCACGCAAGCCCGCAGCGAGCACCGCGCACCGCACAAAACACGCGATCGTTGCGCCGTTAAGAAGCAACAGTTGTGCATTGGCTGCCGCGTAACCCGTCGCATCAAAGGCTCCCGACAACCCGCCAAAGAGCAAAAACATCACCAGAAACGCGATCAACAGTGCACCGCCAAGCAACGATAAAAACAACGCGTCCGCCGGCAAGTGCCGTCGTAACGATATTCCAACGCCGAGCAAGCCTGCACCGGCAAGAAATAAGAACCGCTGTGCCTGGAAATAGGATACATCGATCTGATCCGTTTTATGCATACCGCCATGATATACCAAGACGAAAACCAAAAAGCCGATCGTCATCGCGGCATAGATCAACGCTTTTGCAAACTGTTTTTTCATACGCGATGCCATTTCATGCCCTGCGGTGTATCCTCCACCACAACGCCCATTGCTTTGAGTTCGTCACGAATACGATCGGATTCTGCCCAATTCTTTTCCGCACGTGCGGCACGACGCTGTTCCACCAACGCTTCAATTTCGGTATCGTCACCATCCGTCTTGCGGTTATACAGCAAACCCAAGACATCGGTGAGTTCGCGGAACAGCGAAAGCGCTGCTTTGCAACTGCCCTCGGTCGGCTGACCGTCGGCAATCATGAGGTTGCAATCCTTCACCAATTCAAACACGGCGGAAATACCGTCGGCGGTGTTCAGATCGTCATCCATCGCTTTGATAAACTGCTCGCGACGCTTGTCGCAGAATTGAAGCACCGCCGCATCTGCTTCACCGGCGGGCGCG
This sequence comes from Acutalibacteraceae bacterium, assembly GCA_045595445.1. Taxonomy (GTDB): domain Bacteria; phylum Bacillota; class Clostridia; order Oscillospirales; family Acutalibacteraceae; genus RGIG3009. Next base: position 12,150 of record JAZOAK010000070.1, on the reverse strand, counting down.
TTTTTCAGCGCAAATTCCAACGCGTTCAAACAGTTATACAAGCGCTCCAACGCAGCCTTGGCCTGCTCAATACTCTCGTTGTTATAGTTGATGGGGCTGCGATAGGATGACGAAATCAAGAAGAACCGAATTGGCTCATACCCAAATTTTTCCGCCACGTCACGCACCGTAAAGAAATTGCCCAATGATTTAGACATCTTTTTGTTGTCCACGTTGATATAGCCGTTGTGCATCCAATATCGCGCAAACGGCACGCCGTTGCAGCATTCACTCTGCGCGACCTCATTTTCGTGATGCGGGAAGATCAAGTCCTGTCCGCCGCAGTGAATATCAATGGATTCACCGAGATAGCGGCGTGCCATCGCCGAACATTCAATGTGCCATCCGGGACGTCCCTCGCTCCACGGCGATTCCCAATACGGCTCACCGGGTTTTGCTGCTTTCCAAAGCGCAAAGTCCAGCGCATCCTCTTTTTCTTCACCGATGCCGATACGCGCACCGGATTCCAGATCGTCAATCGGCTGATGCGACAACTTGCCGTAGCCCTCGTCTTTGCGGGTGCGGAAATACACGTCACCGTTTTTAGCCTTGTAGGCATAGCCTTTCTCTTCCAGCGTGCGAACAATGTCAATGATCTCGTTTATGTTTTCAGTCGCACGCGGATGCACCGTTGCTTCGCGCACGCCAAGCCCCTTGGCATCTTTCCAAAACTCCTCGATATACCGCTCGGCGATCACGTCGTACGCAACATTTTCTTCGTTCGCGCGACGAATAATCTTATCGTCAATATCGGTGAAGTTTTGCACGAATTTGACAGTATATCCCCGCCATTCAAGATAGCGACGCAACACGTCAAACACGCAAAGCGGACGCGCATTGCCGATGTGAATGTAGTTGTATACGGTCGGACCGCAGGCATAAATGCGTACCACACCCGGTTCAATGGTGACGAGTTCTTCTTTTTCCCTCGCCATGGTATTGTAAACTTTCATATTAGTTCCCTCCGTTTTGTATTAACTCGTCAATGCGCTGCTCTAAGCGCTGAATTTCCTGCGCCACCGGATCGGGAACGTGCACCTGATCCAGCTCGACGATCTTTTCGCCGTGTCGGCGTACCACCCGTGCCGGCACGCCGACCGCAGTAGAATCCGACGGAATATCCTGCAACACCACCGCACCTGCGGCGATCCGCACGTGGTCACCGATTTCAATGGGACCGAGCACCTTGGCACCGGCACCCACCATCACGTGGTTGCCCAACGTGGGGTGGCGCTTGCCTTTATCTTTACCGGTACCACCGAGTGTTACACCCTGATATAAGGTACAATCGTCACCGATGATGGCGGTTTCGCCGATCACGACACCGGTACCGTGGTCGATAAACAACCGCCGTCCCAACGTTGCGGCAGGGTGAATTTCAATACCGGTACGGCGCAGGGCATGCTGTGAAATAAAGCGCGCCCAGAATTTAAGTCCGTGATGGTAACACCAGTTCGCGCGGCGATGCGCGCGCACTGCCTTTAATCCGTTATATAATAATAGAATTTCCAACGTTGACCGCGCGGCCGGATCTTTTTCCCGCACCACCGCGATATCCTCTTTTAACCGTTCGAACATACTGTTCCCTCCCAAAACAAAAAACCTCCGCCGCGATACATCGCGACGAAGGTGCAAGGCACGGTTCCACTTCGTGTTTCACTCAAAAGCCGATAACGGCGGCTCACCGGACAAGGATACTGACGCGTATAGCCTGTTCCCCTTGCCTGCTCACGGGTGCATGTTCGCCGCCGCTCTGTTAAGGATGCTTTCAGCCGATGACATCCTCTCTCTGGCACAGTACCGTTCGGTTACTTTTCCCGCTCAATGCAGTTCATTAGTTTTAGTATAGCAGATTTTTCAGAAAAGTCTACTGTTATTTTTCACCCTTGAAAAAATGACGGTTGGCATAAACGTATTCCGCACCGGATGCCGCGGTCAACACCACCGAGATCCAAAGCAAGACCTCACCGACGATCAGCGGAACGGAAAACACCGTCTGAGGCAACGCAAACGCCGATAACACACCGCTCTGCCAGGTAGAAAACTCCAACGCGGTCAGCGTGTAGATAATGGCGATAAATTGCGCCACCGTTTTGAGTTTCCCCCAAAAACTCGCGGCGATCACCGTACCGTCCTTGGCGGCAAGCAAGCGCACCGAGGTCACCATAAATTCACGCGTCAGCACGATCATCAGCGCCCATACGTTCATCTGCCCCGTCACCATGAACACCAAAAAAGCAGCGGTGGTCAACATTTTGTCCGCAAGCGGGTCTAAAAATTTGCCGAGATTGGTAATGAGTCCACGGGCGCGCGCGATTTTGCCATCGAACATATCCGTCAGCGCGGCGGCAATAAAAACCACTAACGATACCGCATAGTGGAATGGAAACTCCCACACCGCGAACAACAAAAACAACGGCGCCAACACGATGCGCGCTACGGTTAATTTGTTTGGTAAATTCATATCCGTTCCCCCACAAGATCCCAGTCCATGTATTCGGTGATGTTCACCCGAACGATGTCACCGGGCGCAACACGCTCGCGCGTCGTAAAAAATACTTTTCCGTCGATATCCGGTGCATCCCCATAGGTACGACCGAACCAACATTCCGCGTACCGATCAAACGACTCAACCAGTACCTCCACCGTTTTGCCAACCTGTGATGCCTGATAGTCTTCCGAAATGCGCGTTTGTAACTCCATCACGATATCGCGGCGCTTCTCACGCACCTCCTCGGGTACTTGCGGTTGCATCGTGGCGGCAACCGTTCCCTCTTCGGCGGAAAACGCAAAACAACCCAGCCGTTCGAAACGAACGTCCTTGATAAATTCACACAGTTGTTCAAAATCCTCTTCGGTTTCGTTCGGAAAACCCGTCATCACCGTAGTACGCAGTACCATACCCGGCACCCGCTCGCGGATATGCGCCATCAGCGCCGTTAAACTCTCGCGGTCGCCCGGTCGGTTCATCGCTTTCAGTACACGCCCGCTTGCGTGCTGAATCGGAATGTCAAGATACTTAGCAATTTTCTCTTGCCCTGCGACCACGTCCAACAATTCCTCGGTGATATGCTCAGGGTAACAGTACAACAAACGGATCCAATGCAACCCTTCAATTTCACACAAACGATTAAGCAGTTGCGGAAGTTTGGATGTACCATCGACTTCCGCACCGTATAACGTGGTATCCTGTGCAACAAGCACCAATTCTTTAACACCGTTTTCGGCGAGTTTTCGCGCTTCCTCAACGACCGTATCCATGTCACGACTGCGCAAACGACCGCGAATATGCGGAATGGCACAATACGTGCAGCAGTTGTTGCAACCGTCACCTACACGCAGATACGCAAAGAAATCCGGTGTCGACTGCAAACGTTCCCCATCCAAACTCCAACACGAAAGGTCAGGGAACCGCGCGGTGGTCTTATCCGCCAACACGTCGCGCACAACCTCTACGATATCGGCGTTCGCGCCAAGTCCCAGAACCGCGTCACACTCGGGCAATTCGCGACAAAGTTCGTCCTTGTACCGCTGTGCAAGGCAACCCGTTACGATAACCTTCTTAATCTGCCCCTCTTTTTTCAGTTGGGCAAACTCCAAAATATTCTCAATCGCTTCCCATTTCGCATCCTCAATAAACCCGCAGGTGTTGACGATCACCACGTCGGCCAGACCGCTTTCCGTTGTCAGCTCAAAGCCTGCATCCCGCAGCTTTGCAAGCATCAGCTCGGCATCCATCTGATTTTTCGGGCATCCGAGCGATACCATTCCGATTTTACTCATCTTGTGTTTCCTCCATCCATCGGTGCATGGCGCGACGGATATCCTCACCGGCAAACCCATACCGCGCGAGAGCGGCGGCAATGCGATCTGCTTCGTGTTGCTCACTCGGAACAGTATAGCGCTTTTTTAGCAAAAATTCAAGTGCCAGATCCTCGTCCGCGGTTTCAAGTACCGCCACCGCCTCCTCCGCAAGGGTGCGGGCAATGCCTTTTTCAATCAATTTTTGCACGATGCGCCGCCGCGGATACAGTTTTTCACGGCTGTACCGCTCCGCCAAACGCTCAGCATACGCGGCATCGTTAACGTAGCCGAGTTCTTCCATACGTGCCGCCGTTTGCTGTGCCAGTTCTTTGTTTTCCGGCACGTAGCGCCCTTTCTCACGGCACAACTTTTGCTCTAATTCGCGGCGAGACAGATCGCGCTTAGACAGCAAATACACCGCCCTGCTTTGCGCACGGCGGTGATCGGATACTCGCATCAACTCTTCAAGTTGATCCTCTGACAGGGAGGAATCCACCGAAAATGCCGATTCCTCCCATGTTTTTTTATCAATGACAAACTCCTCGCCCATGTCGGTTAACAGCTTTACACGACTTTGGCGGGCAGGACGGACACCGATAATAATCATTCGTCGTCCACCGAAATATCAATGGCGGAACGCGCGGTGCTCGCCGTGTACTGTGCGGCTACCCCAATCGGGATCTCGACGGCGGGTGCAGCAGGTGTCGGCTCGGAAACCTCGTCGGCATTGCCGCTGTTGATCGCCTCCATCACCTTTTGCTCGATCTCGGCACTGAGTTCCGGATTTGCCAGCAGCAACTCTTTGATATTATCGCGGCCTTGACCCAACCGCTCCTCTTTGTAAGAGAACCACGAGCCGGATTTTTGGATGATTTCCAGTTTGATCGCCAGATCCAACAATTCGCCCATGCGCGAAATGCCCTTGCCGTACAGCACGTCAAACTCCGCCTCTTTGAACGGAGGCGCAACCTTGTTTTTTACCACACGCACGCGGGTGTGCGAGCCAATCGGCTCACCGCCCACTTTGAGCGTTTCGGTGCGGCGCACGTCAAGGCGCACCGAGGCATAATATTTCAGCGCGTTACCGCCGGCAGTGACCTCGGGGTTACCGTACATCACACCGACTTTCATACGCAGCTGGTTGATGAAGATGGCAACGCAGCCCGCCTTACCGACCGCCGCCGCCAATTTACGCATTGCCTGCGACATGAGTCGCGCTTGCAGACCCACGTGGGCATCGCCCATCTCACCCTCAATTTCCTGGCGCGGTACGAGTGCTGCCACCGAGTCGATAACCACCATATCAATAGCGCCCGAACGAATCAACGCTTCCGCAATTTCCAGTGCTTGCTCACCGGTATCCGGCTGAGAAACCAGCAAGGAATCCACGTCCACGCCAAGTGCTTTGGCATACACAGGATCCAAGGCATGCTCCACGTCAATATACGCCGCTTCGCCGCCCTGCTTTTGCGCTTGTGCCACCGCGTGCAAAGCAAGCGTCGTTTTACCGGATGCTTCCGGTCCGTAAATCTCTACGATACGGCCGCGCGGCAACCCGCCTACGCCGAGCGCCAAATCCAGCGTCAGCGAACCGGTCGGGATGACCTCCACGTTCATATTGGCATTTTCGCCAAGCCGCATGACAGCGCCCTTACCGTATGCCTTTTCAATCTGTGATAGCGCTGCCTCCAACGCCTTCTGTTTGTTGACAGCCGGTGCGGCAGGAGCCGCCTTTTTCTTTATGTCAGCCATGCTCGTTTCCTCACTTCTCCCCGCGCGGTACGCGGTCATTGTCCTCATTATACCGCATCACATTTCAAAAATCAAGAGAAAAAACGAACAAATGTTTTTATTTTTGGCTTTTTGTCTATTATCCGATCAATTCTTCGCGTAATTGCCGTAAAATGGCACGTTCGCGCCGCGATACCTGCACTTGGGTCATGCCGAGTTTTTCAGCCGTCGCCTGTTGTGTCTGTCGCTTGAAATAGCGATACTCGATGAGCGAACGATCGTGCGGCGGCAGTTCCATGAGCAGTTGGCGCAATGCCAGACGGTCGGTGATACCCTCCTCCGGCGAGTCGACGGGAATTTCCACCTCGTCGCCGTCGCTTTCCTCGCCGCTGCGTGTCAACGACAGCGTGGGAAGCAATACCCCCAACGCCTCTGCCACCTGCTCGCGTTCAATGCCGAGCGCTCCGGCCAGTTCGGTCACGCTGGGTTCTTTGCCCTCGCGCAAGCAAAAGGCATCCCGCTCACGCGATACACGCATCGCGAGTTCTTTGAGCGTACGACTGACTTTGACCGTACCGCCATCACGAAACAAACGGCGTATCTCCCCCAAGATCACCGGAACGGCATACGTGGAAAATTTGAGTCCGCGACTTTCGTCAAATCCGTCCACCGCTTTGACAAGTCCCATGCTACCCGCTTGGTACAGGTCGTCGTATTCGATGCCACGCCCGATAAAACGGCGGGCGCAGGTATGTACTAATCCTATGTTATTACAGATCTTCTCTTCGCGCTCACTCACGCCGAAGTCGCCTGCCGTTCTTTTACCGCGATATATTTTTCCATCGTTACCACCGTTCCGCGACCCGCTTTGGAGGATACGCGCAGTCGATCGGTAAAGCTTTCCATCACCGAAAAACCGAGCCCCGAACGATCGTCACCACCGGTAGTGAACAAGGGTTCCATCGCTTGTTCGACATCTGCAATTCCGCAACCGCGGTCGCGGATCTTGATCACCACTCGTCCGTCGGCAAACAATCGCATTTGAATGGTGATCATGCCGATGGTGTCCCGATACGCGTGCACAATACAATTCGTCACCGCCTCCGACACCGCCGTTCGCACATCCGCCAATTCGTCTACCGCGGGATCTAACTGCGATAAAAACGATGCGACCGCTGACCGCGCAAAGCCTTCGTTCGCGGAGCGGCTGGGGAACGTCATTTTCATTTCGTTTATCGGTTTTTTCATCTCTTTACGCCTCTTTCTTTGTTTCATTGTTTGTGTTGTCCTCCCAAACGGGTAACCGTTGCAGACCCGCTAAGCGCATCACGCGAAGCAGCCGCTCGGATACCCCCACGACCAGTAATCGCCCGCCACGGGATTGCATCAGTCGATACCGTCCCATAACAAGACCGATCCCTGAACTGTCCATAAACCCAACACCCGAAAAATCCAACCGCAACAATTTCGCCGGAGAGCGCCCCACCGCCGCGTCGATCTGCTCGCGCATCACGCGCGCCGTGTGATGATCCAGTTCCCCCGACAGCCGCGCCGTGATCTCATTCGCCGCTGACTCAATTCGTACCACCATTTTCTCGTCCTCCTTATTACGTTTAAGTATAGAGGCTTGTCCGTGAATTTTTGCGGGAATCTCGCTGTCTGAATTGTGTTTTTTGTGTCGCTTTGGGCACTTTATCACCCAAAATATGGGATAAACGAGAAAATAAACACAATATCTTGTGTTTTTTCTGTTGACAAGCCGTACCAGATATAGTATGATGTGAAGGCACGCGAAAAAAGGAGGGAAACGGAATGGTGATTGCAGGGCTTCAAAAAATGACGCTTCTGGATTATCCCGGGAAAGTCGCTTGTACCGTCTTTTTGCAAGGCTGTAATTTTCGCTGTCCGTTCTGTCACAACCGCGACCTCTTGGATGCCGCACCCGAAACCATCCCGACCGACGAACTGTTAGCGTTTTTGAAAAAGCGGCAAGGTTTATTGGACGCGGTGTGCATCAGCGGCGGTGAACCGACACTTCATCCGGATTTGGAGGCACTGATCCGTGAGATCAAAACCCTTGGCTACGCGGTCAAGCTGGATACCAACGGCAGCCGCCCCGCGGTGCTGAAAGCATTGGTGAATCAAGGCCTTTTGGATTATGTGGCGATGGACGTCAAAAACAGCCCCGCCGCATACGGTGCCACCGTTGGGTTTGACTCCGTAAATATGGACGCCATTGAAGACAGCCTTTCATTTTTGCTGAGCGATGCGGTCGATTATGAGTTGCGTACGACAGTTGTCGACGAATTGCACAACGAACACTCGGTTGCACAGCTGGGAGAATGGCTTGCCCATCTTTCTCCGGAGAAAAAAGCCAAGCGCTTCTTTTTGCAACGTTACGTTGACCGCGACAGTGTCTTATGCGAGGGGTTACACGCGCCGTCAACCGAAAAACTCGCTGCTTTGCGTGATATTCTTGCTCCCTACGTATTGGAAATATCCGTGCGCGGAGAGGGATAACCACAATATATTGTGTTTTTGAAAAAATATTGCAACAAGATATTGACATATACCGCTACATGTGGTATAGTGTAGACACTCGCCCTTTGGAGGCGGATTTATCAAAGGTTTATGAAATAAGTAATATATAAAGAGGAGGATTTGAGTATGTACCAGGTAGTAAAACGCGACGGCGGTACCGTGGAATTTGACATTTCCAAGATTAGCGCCGCCATGACCAAGGCATTTGACGCATTGGAGAAAAACTATCATCCCACCGTTATCAACATGCTGGCACTGCAAGTGACCTCGGCTTTTGAGCCCAAGATCAAAGACGGTGTCATTTCGGTTGAGGAAATTCAGGACTGTGTTGAACAGGTGTTGTCCGAGGCAGGATATTCCGACGTTGCCAAAGCCTATATCCTGTACCGTAAACAACGTGAGAAGATCCGCAACGTCAACTCGGCATTGCTCAACTATAAAGATCTGGTGGATAACTATTTGCAGATCAACGACTGGCGCGTAAAGGAAAACTCCACCGTTACCTATTCGGTCGGCGGTTTGATTTTATCCAACTCCGGCGCCATCACCGCCAACTACTGGTTGTCCGAGATCTACGACGATGAGATCGCGGAAGCACATCGTAGCGCGGCGTTGCATTTGCATGACCTGTCTATGCTCACCGGTTATTGCGCCGGTTGGAGCTTAAAGCAGCTCATTCAGGAAGGCCTTGGCGGCGTGCCCGGCAAGATTACTTCTGCGCCCGCAAGCCACTTGTCCACCCTGTGCAATCAGATGGTCAACTTCCTCGGTATTATGCAGAACGAATGGGCAGGCGCGCAGGCATTCTCCTCGTTTGATACCTATTTGGCTCCGTTCGTCAAGGTAGACAACCTGAGTCAGAAGGAAGTTAAACAGTGCATCCAATCCTTTGTATACGGCGTCAACACCCCCTCCCGTTGGGGTACGCAGGCTCCGTTCTCCAACATCACGCTCGACTGGACCGTTCCGGCAGACTTAAAGGATCTGCCCGCGATTGTCGGCGGCAAGGAGATGGATTTCACCTACGGCGACTGCAAGAAGGAAATGGATATGGTCAACAAGGCGTTCATTGAGATCATGATCGAAGGCGACGCCAACGGCCGCGGCTTCCAGTATCCGGTCCCGACGTATTCCATCACCCGCGATTTTGACTGGAGTGAGACCGAGAACAACAAGCTGTTGTTTGAAATGACCGCCAAATACGGCACTCCTTATTTCTCCAACTACATCAACTCCGACATGGAGCCCTCCGACGTGCGCAGTATGTGCTGCCGTCTGCGTTTGGATCTGCGCGAGCTGCGCAAGAAATCCGGCGGCTTCTTGGGTTCCGGTGAATCCACCGGTTCCATCGGTGTTGTCACCATCAACCTGCCCCGCATCGCATATCTGGCGGCAGACGAGGCAGACTTCTACGCTCGCCTTGACAAGTTGATGGATATTGCGGCTCGTTCGCTCAAAACGAAACGTACCGTCATCACCAAGTTGATGGAAAACGGTCTGTATCCCTACACCAAGCGTTACCTCGGTACGTTTGCCAACCACTTCTCCACCATCGGTTTGATCGGTATGAATGAAGTGGGCTTAAACGCGAAATGGCTGCGTGCCGACCTGACCGATAAGAAGGTTCAGGAGTTCGCGAAAGAGGTTCTCGATCATATGCGTGAGCGTCTGTCCGATTATCAGGAAGCCTACGGTGACTTGTATAACCTCGAAGCCACCCCCGCCGAGTCCACCACCTATCGTTTTGCGAAACACGACAAGGCGCAGTTCCCCGAGATTATCACCGCTAACGAGAACGGTACGCCGTATTACACCAACTCGTCTCACCTGCCGGTCGGTTACACCGAGGATATCTTCACAGCTTTGGAGATTCAGGATGAGTTGCAGACGCGCTACACCTCCGGTACGGTGTTCCACGCGTTCCTCGGCGAAAAGCTGCCCGACTGGAAAGCGGCCGCCGATCTCGTTCGCAAGATCGCGGAAAACCATAAACTGCCGTACTACACCATGTCCCCGACCTACTCGGTCTGTGCGGATCACGGCTATCTCGCGGGTGAACTTTACAAATGCCCGCTGTGCGGTAAAGAAACGGAAGTATACAGCCGTATCACCGGTTACTACCGTCCCGTTAAGAACTGGAACGACGGTAAGTCGCAGGAGTACAAGGATCGTAAGGTGTACAACATTGAGAACTCTGTTCTCCGCGAAAAAGCACCTGTCGAAGCTTGTGAGTGCGCCTGTGAAACCGCTCCCGCTGTGGAAGCTGCCAACGCCAAAGCCATTCTGGTCGGCCGCGTGACCTGCCCCAACTGCAAAGTTGCCGAGCAGCTGCTGCAAAAAGCCGGTGTCGCGTACGAGAAGAAGATCGCGGAGGAGAACGTTGATCTGTGCCGTCAATACGGTATCAAGGGTGCGCCCACGCTGGTCATCACCGACGGCGAAAACTTCCAGACCTATTACAGCGTTCCCGAGATCAAAAAATATCTCGCTACCCTGTAAGTCACAACAATAAAAGAGGTCGGGCATCGCCCGACCTCTTTTCACGAAGGATGTGCCAAACCATGTATGATATTATCGTAATCGGCGGCGGCCCCGCCGGTCTTACCGCTGCCATTTACGCACTGCGTGCGGGAAAAACCGTACTGGTGATCGAAAAAGGCGGCTTCGGCGGTCAGATCGCATTTTCCCCGAAAGTGGAGAACATTCCCGGCTTCGGACAAATCGGCGGCAGTGAATTCGCCGAAAAGCTGACCGAGCAAGCACTTGCTCTTGGTGCGGACGCCGAGATCGAGACCGTAACGGCTGTTGCTAAAACCGGTGACGTGTTCACCGTTTCCACCGAGGACGGCAACACCTTTGAGGGTAAAGCCGTTATTTTGGCGGTAGGTGTGAAACACCGTATGCTGGGACTCGACGGCGAGGAAGATCTCATCGGCAACGGCATCTCGTTCTGTGCGGTATGCGACGGCGCGTTTTACGCAGGACAGGATACCGCTATGATCGGTGGAGGAAACTCAGCGTTACAAGAAGCACTCTTGCTGTCCGAGGTGTGCCGCAAAGTGACTGTGGTGCAAAACCTGCCCACCTTTACGGGTGAAGCAAAACTCGCCGAAGCACTGATGGCAAAGGAGAACGTGGAAGTGCTGTTCAGTACCCTCGTTACCGGCTACGTACAAGAAAACGGTGCGCTTACCGGTCTTACGGTGCGCAGCGAAGAAACCGGTGCCGAGCAAACGATCACAGTTGACGGCGCATTTTTGGCGGTCGGTTTAGTTCCCGAAAACGATGCGTTTGCCAAGCTTGCTAAACTGGACGAGCGCGGTTATTTTGCCGCCGATGAACAGTGTCTGGGCGATGTGGACGGTATCTTTGTGGCGGGTGATTGCCGCCGCAAAAACATTCGCCAGGTTGTTACCGCCGCTTCGGACGGTGCGATTGCCGCGATGGCCGCCTGTCGATATTTGGATAAATAAATTTCATCTAACGAAGCGCCCTTTGCTGACAAGCAATGGGCGCTTTTATATCTCAATAACAATTACTGCACGGCAAGAAGCCGTGTTCAATCGCTTCCGCAAGCGTGACTTTGCTTGGGCTTTTCATTCCGCTGCATTTCTCGTTTCGATGATAGCATTTCCCCGTACATGGTATCCATACCATTTCCGTATACGTTATATTTCCTACCGTATTTCGAGCGTCATCAACATTCACACTTACACAACTACTCAAAAGCAAAACAACGCTCAGCAGGGTTACACATAACACCTTCTTCATTGCATCTGCTCTTTTCAAGAACGTATCCCCTATCAAACCACTCACCTTTTGTTGCGTAACATATTGTTACATTTTTATTGTAACAAACAGTTACAATAAAAGCAAGGTGATTTTTATGATTGGTTTACGTGTAATTCGCAAACAGCGAAATCTCAATCAATTAAAGGTTGCAACCGACCTGCATATATCACGCGAGTCTCTCTCGTATTACGAGTCCGGCAAACGTGAGCCCTCTTTGAGTTTGCTTGTCAGAATGTCGGAATA
>JAZOAK010000069.1:0-151362 GCA_045595445.1 Acutalibacteraceae bacterium | reverse complement strand
TGATCAGAAAAACCCCCCCCCCCCGCTGTATCCCTACCAAGCTGGGGCGTTTCTTTTTATTCTTTCACATATTCTGCGATCTCGTCCAAACCGCAATCTAATGCGGCGCACAAACGATCAAGCGTTTTTGTTTCAATATTTTCATTTGCTTTTAAGCGACGAATGGTTTTGCTGTCAATACCGCCTTTTTCACGGAGCATATAGGTGCTGAATCCTTTTTTCTGCATCGTTTCCCATAATCGGTCAAACCGTATCATAACATAACCCCCATTCTTGACAAATCATATTATGGGGGTTATAATCCTTTTTATTAAGGGGATATAATCCCCATAAAAGGAGGATGCGTGGTGGACTTATACAAAGAAATTTTAATAAGGGTGTTGCAAAAAGAGGAAGCAGAGATTCATTTTCCCAATCTGAAACTAAGCGCGGGGGAAATCGTAGAGACCGTCTGTTATCGTGCGCTTAAGAAAATTAAGGGAATAATACAAGATGACACGTTGACCGACGAACAGTGTTTTACACAAATCGAAGAGATTGTTTGTGTGTTAGAAAAGATTGGCAGCGACGGTGGAAGTCGGCATAATTTTGGATGAGAGAACGGCAGCGCCCGTTCTCTTTTTATATATTTTCAAAATCGGAATTTTGGGCGCATACACCCAGGCAACAGCGCACATACTTGAAAAAGAAGCGGACGAGCAAAAAATGACAAATCCCGCCACGTGGAGTGCGCTATACTGTCCACAGTAACCCAAAATTATATGCAAGGAGGAACCCTAATATGAAAAAATTGTTGAGCATGACACTGGTCTTTGGCATGACGTTGTGTTTGTTTGCCGGCTGTACGAAAAAACCGGCAGACGATGACCCTCAAGTCGGAAAGGTGTATTATCTGAACTTCAAGCCGGAAGCGAACGACGACTGGCAGATGGTTGCTGCCAAATACAAGGAAGAAACCGGTATTGAGGTCAAGGTTGTGACCGCCGCATCCGGTGACTATGAAAAGACGCTCGGCGTGGAGATTGACAAAGAGAATCCGCCCACGATGTTCCAAGTCAACGGACCGGTCGGATTATCTGCGTGGAAGGATTATGCGCTGGACATTTCGGATTCCAAGATCTACAAGGAACTCATTTCGGATGATTTTGCGCTCAAACAGGACGGCAAGGTCTACGGCATTGCGTTCGTGTATGAAGCATATGGCTTGATCACCAACAAAAAGCTGCTTGCCGATGCGGGATACAAAATTGAGGATATCAAAGATTTTGCTTCGCTTAAACGGATTGCGGAGGACATTCATTCGCGCTCCAAGGAGCTTGGCTTTGATGCGTTTACCTCGTCGGGTCTTGATGGTTCGTCCAGCTGGCGGTTTTCGGGGCATTTGACGAACCTGCCGTTGTATTATGAATTTACCAAGGACAACGTCACCGAACAACCCGCGACGATTAAAGGCACGTATCTTGATAATCTGAAAGCGGTGTGGGATCTGTATATCAACAATTCCGCTACCGACCCCAAAACCCTCACCTCTAAGACCGGTGACGATGCGGTTGCCGAGTTTAAGGAAGGCAAAGCGGTGTTTTATCAGAACGGTACCTGGGAATATGCCAACGCAACGGCGATCGGTAAAGAGAATATCGGATTTTTGCCGATCTATTTCGGTGTAGAGGATGCAAAGCAGGGGTTGTGCGCGGGCACGGAAAACTATTGGGTAGTCAATTCACAGGTGTCCGAAGCAGACCAAAAAGCAACGCTTGATTTCATGGAATGGCTGGCAACGAGCGAAACCGGTACCATGGCACTCGCCGGTGGTGAGATGGGCTTTACCTCGCCGTTCAAATCGGCGAAAAAACCCGATAACGGCTTGTATGCGATTTTGGACGAACGGCTTGCCAAGGGGGATACCACCAGTGTCAAGTGGATGTTCCCGTACACGCCGAACACCGACGCGTGGCGTGCCGAAGTCGTTTCGGCGTTGGCGGCATACTCTGCCGGCACCGGTGATTGGAACGCTGTTAAAACCGCGATCGTGGACGGTTGGACCAAACAATATCAAGCATCACATCAATAATTTCAATTGCGAAAACAGGGCGGCTGCCGAGCGGCCGCCCTGTTTGGCGTAAATGAAGGAGCATTGTAAATGAAAAAGACAATAAAACGCTCGTCTGCCGCGGTTATGAATCGCAGTCAGCGGCGCTCTATGCGCACGTTTGCGCCGCTTTTTTTATTGCCGACTGTTTTGGCATTTTGCATCGGCTTTGTTTGGCCGTTTATTCAAGGCATTTACCTGTCGTTTTTTCGGTTCAAAACATTGAAATTTACCACGTTTGTGGGAGTTGATAACTACGTAAAAGCCTTTCAGGACAGCACCTTTTTGCGGTCGTTTTGGTTTACGGTTGCGTTTACCGTCGTATCGGTTTTGGCAATCAATTTGATAGCCTTTGCGATTGCGTTTGTTCTGACAAAGGGGATCAAAGGGTCGACCTTGTTCCGCACGGTGTTTTTCATGCCGAATCTTATTGGCGGAATCGTGCTGGGATATATTTGGAAAATGATTTTGGACGGTATCATCATTCGCTTTTTGGGTTCTACGTTGGCACTCAATGCCACTTACGGATTTTGGGGATTGGTGATCTTACTTTGTTGGCAACAGATCGGCTATATGATGATCATTTACATTGCCGGATTGCAAAACGTGCCGACGGAATATCTGGAAGCCGCCAAGATCGATGGTGCCGGTGCGTGGCAAATCTTGCGTCATATTACGCTGCCGTGTGTCATGCCGTCGGTGACGATCTGTACGTTTTTAACTCTGACAAACTCGTTTAAGCTGTTCGATCAAAACTTGGCGCTGACCGGCGGTGCGCCGTTTCGGCAGACGGAGATGCTCGCACTCAACATCTATCAATCGTTTTACAACAGCGTATCCAACATGGGTGTCGGTCAGGCAAAGGCGGTCATTTTCTTTGTGGTGGTCGTGGTGATCGCGTTGTCCCAGTTGTATTTGACAAGAAGTCGGGAGGTGCAGGAATAATGACGTCCGAGTTAAGCCGCGCAACGCGTACCGCCAACACGGTGTTGACGGTGATTTTCTCGTTGCTTGCCGTTGTTTGGATCTTGCCGATCGTAATCGTGCTGGTCAATTCCCTCAAAAGCAGCTCGGCCATTGCGCTGACGCCGTTTCAGTTGCCGACGGAGGAGACGTTTATGGGGTTTCAAAATTATATTACCGGTATTAACAACGGCAACTATCCGTTTTATATGTCTGCGTTTTACAGCGTGGTGATCACCGTTTTTTCGGTGGCGTTGATCCTGCTGTGCACCTCCATGGCGGCATGGTATATCAATCGTGTTGACAGCCTGTTCTGCAAAATGATATACTACTTGTGTATTTTTTCCATGGTCGTGCCGTTTCAAATGGTCATGTTTACGCTTTCCAAAACGGCGGATAATTTGAAGCTCAATACCCCTTGGACCATTCCGATCATTTATCTCGGTTTTGGCGCGGGATTGGCGGTGTTTTTGTTTTCGGGTTTTATCAAAAGTATTCCATTGGAGGTCGAGCAGGCCGCGGATATTGACGGCTGCAATGCCTTGCAGACATTCTTTTTAGTAGATGTGCCGATTATGAAATCTACCTATATTTCGGTGGCGATCTTGCAGACGATGTGGGTGTGGAACGATTATTTGTTGCCGTATCTGGTGTTGGATCGCACGAAGTATATGACCATTCCGATCCACATTCAGTTTTTGCAGGGTAGTTTCGGTCGGGTGGATTACGGTGCGACGATGGCAATGATCATGATGTGTCTTGTCCCCATTGTTGTGATTTATAGTATTTGCCAGAAGCATATCATCAAGGGTGTGCTGTCCGGTGCAGTTAAAGGATAGTGAGAGTATGAGAGCAAGCGGTATTCTGATGCCGATCTTTTCGTTATCGGCCCCCTACGGCATCGGGACGCTCGGCAAGGAAGCCTATCAATTTGTGGATTTCTTGGTAAAAGCGGGGCAGAGCTATTGGCAGGTGTTGCCGCTCGGTCCGACGAGCTATGGGGATTCCCCTTACCAATCGTTTTCTTCGTTTGCCGGCAATCCGTATTTTGTGGATCTTGATATGCTTAAAGAGAACGGGCTGCTGACTGCGGAAGAACTTGCCGCTTGCGATTTTGGGGACGATCCCCACAGCATCGATTACGGCAAGTTGTACGAAAATCGCTTGCCGCTTTTGAAGAAAGCGTTTGACCGCTTTGTGCCGGACAAGGATTACCACGCGTTTTGCGCGGAAAACGCCTGGTGGTTGGACGATTACGTGCTGTTCATGGCACTCAAAAAAGCAAACGGTGACGAAAACTGGTCACAGTGGGAGGAGCCGCTTCGCTTGCGTGAGGAGGCGGCCTTGTCCGCCGCACGCCGTACGTACGCAGAGGAGCTTTCCTTTTATCGGTTTATTCAGTATGAGTTTGCGGTACAATGGACGGCGCTTAAAGAGTATGCCAACACCGCGGGTATTCGCATCATCGGGGATATTCCGATCTACGTGGCATACGACAGCGCGGACGTTTGGGCAGATCCCGTTCAGTTTCAACTGGATAAACGGTTGCGGCCGGAGCTGGTGGCGGGTGTCCCGCCGGATGCTTTTTGCGAGGACGGACAACTGTGGGGCAACCCCTTGTACGATTGGTCGTATATGCAAAAGGATGACTACGGCTGGTGGAAACGCCGCTTGCAGGTTGCGCTAAAATTATACGATATGGTGCGTATTGATCATTTCCGTGGTTTTGAATCGTATTTTGCCGTGCCGTACGGGGAACTTACCGCCAAGAACGGACATTGGATCAAGGGCCCCGGTATGGATCTGTTTGAAGCGCTTAAAGCCGCCCGGGGCGGCAAACTCCCGATTATAGCAGAGGATCTTGGCTTCCTTACCCCTGCTGTTCGTGAATTGTTGGCGGAGTCGGGATTCCCGGGAATGAAGGTGCTGCAATTTGCCTTTGACAGCCGTGAGGACAGCGATTATCTGCCGCACAACTACGGACGCAACTGTGTGGTGTATACCGGCACGCACGATAACGACACCATTCTCGGCTGGACGAAAACCGCCGATGTCGAGGACGTTCAAATGGCCAGACGGTATCTCCACGTGGACGACGAGGAAGGGTTTAACTGGTCGATGATGCGCGCGGCATTGATGTCGGTGGCGGACACCGCCATTTTGATGATGCAAGATATCATCGGTCTTGGCAGCGAAGCGCGGATCAATACTCCCGCTACGCTGGGCGACAACTGGCAGTGGCGCATCGGGAAGGGCTGTGTCAACGACTGGCTTGCCGGTATCGTGCGGGAAAATACGGCGTTGTACGGCAGACTTTCACAGAGTGAAAAGAAAATAAAATAAATATAGAAGCCCCCGACCCTACACAGCAGGTCGGGGGCTTCTATATTCCGATCAAGAGGAATACTTTTTATAGTATTCCAAAAGAAACGACTTAAAGGCTTTTGCTTGGGGCGAAAGCTCTTTCCCTTTTTTCCAAAAGATTGCTTGCACCCTGGGGTGAACGGGTTCGGTTATCTCAATGAATTGTAAGCCTTTCATAAGGACAGACTGAGATCCCAAAGCGGTGGAAATGGTGATGCCCATACGGTCTTTTATCAGTTTTGCCCGCAAGGAATAGTCGCCCTCTGCCACGATCTTTGGCTTGAATCCCGCAATCTCGCAAAGGTTGTCAAAATAGTTGCGCATAGAAAAGTTGTTGGAAAGCGCAATAAAGGGCTCGTTTCTCGCTTCGTTTAGTGAGATCTGTTTTCTCCCCGTAAAGGGATGTCCGTCATAGATTGCCAGCATCGGACGGTCGTTGGGAATGAGAATGGCATATTCGTAGTTTTCAGTGGGGATATCCGCGAGTGCAGTGATGATAAAATCACAGTCCGATCCAAGGTCGGTGCTGGTGATGCGGTCAACGCTGATGGTGTGGTGATTAAACTGCACATAAGGGTTACAGCGTATATATTCCGAAAACGGATCTTCCCACAGGATGTGGGTTGAGGTTACGACGGTTAGCTTTTTCTCAAGTATGCGATCCGCGTTTTTCAGTTCGGCGCAGGCTTGATCTAACTCGTCAAGAATTCTCACGACGTGGGCATAGAATTTTTTTCCGTTATCGTTAAGACGGATATTTCTTCCTACACGGTCAAAAAGCTGCACACCAAGTTCTTTCTCCAATCGGCTTATGGTAGTCGAGAGCGCGGAGGGGGAAATGTATAATTCCGTAGCCGTCCGATATAGGTGTTCCTTTTCCGCAAGAGCGCGGAAATAGTACAGTTGAAGAAGCTTCATGATGCTGTCCTCACTTTCTTTACCGTTTACTTGCATTTTACCTTAGGATCGCAAAAAAAGCAAGCCGACGACCCTTTGAGTGCCGGACGAAGTGGGAGCCTTGTCAAAACAGTTTACTCGAAAAGACCCGATTTACGCCAAATCGTTAACTAAAAGCATAACAAAACGGGGAATTTTTGAAAAAATCATTTTGTTTTATGAAATAATAAACTTTGCAGTAAACAGTTCACGTAAAACGAATAATTGTTCCAAACCACGGACCGTGCTATTGTGATAGTAAAGACAAGGAGCGTTTGAAAGGAGTTAATAACTATGAAACTGAGCAATAAGGTGGCCATCATTACCGGCGCGGCGGTGGGAATCGGTTACGCCGCAGCAGAGCTTTTTCTTGAAGAGGGCGCACGCGTTGCGATCTGTGACATTAATGCCGAAAAGATTGCCGAAGCAGCCGATACGCTTTCCGCCAAAGGCGAGGTGCGTGGCTATGCCTGCAACATCGCTGACAAGGCACAAGTAGATGCCATGGTCGCGCAGGTTGCCAAGGATTTTGGACGTATTGATATTCTCGTCAACAATGCCGGTATCACGAAAGATGCACAATTCTATAAGATGACGGAAGAACAGTTTGATGCGGTTATTAATGTCAATTTGCGCGGCAATTTCTATATGACCAAGGCGGTTATTCCGTATATGATGGAACAAAAATACGGAAAGATCGTCCATTGCGCATCGGTTTCCGCTTTCAACGGTAATTTTGGGCAGTCTAACTATGCCGCGTCCAAGGCGGCGGTGATGGGAATGGCGCGCGTACAGGCAAAAGAGCTCGGTAAGTACGGTATCAACGTGAACGCCGTTTGTCCCGGTTCTATCTTAACTCCCATGTATGACGCGGTTCCCGAGGAGATTCGCCAGAAAAAGCTCGCCGGGATTCCGTTGCGCCGTTTTGGAGATCCGCGCGAAGCTGCACAAGTATATTGCTTCCTTGCTTCCGACGAATCCAGCTATATCACTGCTCAAACCATTGTGTGCGACGGTGGTTTTAACTGATTTTTACAAGAAAAATCCGCCCTGTTCCGGGGCGGGTTTTTATATGTTCATAAACGCTTTCGTTAACATGGCAAATTGTTCGAGAGTCAGCTCCTCGGCGCGCGCGGTGGGTGACAAGCCGACGGCGGAGAGCGCTTTGCCTATCTGATCTTTGGAATATCCTGCATTACAAAGGGAGTTGGACAGCGTTTTGCGCCGTTGCTGGAAGGCGGCGTGTACCAAGCGAAAAAACAACGCTTCGTCGACAATCTCACACGGCGGAGAATCGTGCAGCCGCAGGCGAATGACGCTGCTGTCCACCTTCGGTGCGGGCAAAAAGCTGCCGCGGGATACCGAAAAAAGAATTTCCGGCTCGGCAAAATACCGCACCGCCAAGGTGACCGCCCCACATTCGCGAGTAGCGGGTTTGGCGCACAGCCGTACGGCGGCTTCTTTTTGCACCAATACGGTGATGGCTTCGATGGGTAAGCGGCTTTCCAGTAGTCGCATCAATAACGGAGAGGTGATATAATACGGCAGGTTGGCGCACACCACCACCGGCAAACCCTCTGCGTGTTCTTTCAACACGGCGGCAAGGTCGAGTTTCATCGCATCACCATTGATGACGGTGACGTTTGGATAGTTCGCCAGCGTTTCCTGCAAAATGGGAAGCAGGCGGGTATCCAATTCAATGCTGATGACGCGTTTTGCCACTTGTGCGAGTTCTTTTGTCAGCACACCGATGCCGGGGCCGATCTCCAAAACCGCAAAGTCGCCGTCAAGTTCGGGGTGGCACAACTGTGCCATGCGCGGACAAACCGAGGGGTTTATCAGAAAATTTTGCCCGAGTGCTTTGGAAAACGAAAAGCCGTGCCGCGATAAAATATCGCGAACGGTATTCAGATCTGTTAATGCCGGCACATAACCCCTCCTTTTTACGTCTTTTTTGTTATGCTATCACAAAAATAACGGCATTTCAATATAAAAACGGCGATTTGTGGAAGGATCGGTGGAAAGTGTGGATGGTTCGACGGCATGCGGCAGGGTGCGTCAGCATCCGCAAAGGGTAAAAAAGTTTTCCACCAAACTTTCCACTTTTCCACAAAAATACATTGTTGAAAGTTTGGGGAAAAGGCGGTATAATAGACGAAGAATCTGGGCAGCAGGAGAAAACAGTATGAAATTTTCGGCAGGACAATTTGATATTGCCGTTATTGGTGCGGGGCACGCGGGGATCGAAGCCGCTTTGGCGGCGGCAAGACTCGGGTGCCGTACCGCAATTTTTACCATCAACCTCGACGCGGTGGGCAATATGCCGTGTAATCCGTCGATCGGCGGCACCGCCAAGGGGCACTTGGTGCGCGAGATCGATGCGCTTGGCGGTGAAATGGGAAAAGCGGCGGATGCCACGTTTTTACAATCTCGCATGCTCAATCGCGGCAAAGGTCCTGCGGTACATTCTTTGCGCGCACAGATCGACCGCCGTGTGTACGGCGCGTATATGAAGCAAAAATTAGAAACGACGCCGAACGTGGTTCTCAAGCAGGCGGAAATCGTGTCACTTGAACGGAAGGATGACGACTGGTTGCTCACCGCGCGGTTAGAGGAGCAGTACACCGCCAAAGCGGTGATTCTCGCTACCGGTACGTATTTGCGCGGGACGTTGTTTATCGGTGACGTGTCGTATGACGGCGGACCTGACGGGCTGTTTCCTGCTTCCGAACTGACGCAGTCGCTTGTGGATATGGGGATGTCTTTACGGCGGTTCAAGACCGGAACGCCTGCGCGTGTGTTGCGTTCCAGTATTGATTTTTCCAAAACGGAGGAGCAACTCGGCGATGAACCGGTGGTGCCGTTCTCGTTTGAAACCGAGGGGATGCTCGAAAATCAAGTGGCATGTCATATTACCTGGACAACCGCCGAAACCAAGCGCGTTATTTTGGAAAATCTGCACCGTTCTCCATTATATGGCGGCAAAATCAGCGGTGTAGGACCGCGATATTGTCCCAGTTTTGAGGATAAAGTGGTGCGGTTTGCGGATAAGGAACGCCATCAAGTGTTTATTGAGCCGTGTGGCCTAAACACGGATGAGATGTATTTGCAAGGACTTTCCTCGTCCTTGCCGGTAGACGTACAACTTGACTTTTTGCACACTATTCCCGGGTTGGAAAACGTGGTAGTTATGCGGCCGGCATATGCGATCGAATACGATTGCTGTGATCCGTTGCAGTTGTCTGCTACGTTGGAATGTAAAGCATTTCCCGGGCTGTACGGCGCGGGACAGTTTAACGGCAGTTCCGGTTACGAGGAAGCGGCGGCGCAAGGATTGGTTGCCGGTGTTAACGCGGCGCTGAAACTGCAAGGACGCGAGCCGCTGTTGCTCGATCGCGCGTCGAGTTATATCGGTACGTTAATTGACGATTTGGTGACCAAGGGATGTATGGATCCGTATCGTATGATGACTTCGCGGTCGGAATACCGCCTTGTTTTGCGGCAGGATAATGCCGATGAGCGCTTAACCCCGCTCGGCAGAGAGGTCGGGTTGGTGGATGACGGCAGATGGGAGCGGTTTTGCCGCCGTCAGCAGCAAAAGGCGGCGGAGCGCGCGCGATTGCACGATACCATTCTCTCTCCGACGGCTGAGCTTAACGCTATTTTGGAGAAAAACGGAACGACACCTGTTGTCAGCGGGGTGCGGTTAGAGGAATTACTGCGCCGCCCGCAACTCAATTATGACAACTTGACGACCGTTGACACCGATCGCCCGCCGATGGATGCGTTGGTGCGCGAGCAGGTGGAGGTTGAAATTAAGTACGAGGGATATATTCGCCGTCAGCAGGCGGATATTGACGAAATGCGGCGACTGGAAAACCGATTGTTGCCGGAGGATGTCGATTATACGACGATTGTCGGTCTGCGTAAGGAAGCGCAGGAAAAACTCGGCAAGATCCGTCCGCGTAGTATCGGGCAGGCATCCCGCATCAGCGGCGTCAGTCCGGCGGACGTGTCGGTGCTGATCGTATGGTTGGGGGCAAACACATGATTGATACAGATCTTTTGCGCGCCTATGCGGCGGAATACGGTATCACGGTCAGCGAGGCGGCTTGTCAAAAATTTGATCGGTATGCCGAACTTCTGGTTGAATGGAATCAGAAGATGAACCTGACTGCCATCACCGAGCCGCACGATATCGTGCTGAAACATTTTGCCGACAGCATGACCGCGCTTTCGGTTATGCAGGACAAAACCGATCTTTCGTTAATCGACGTCGGAACAGGGGCGGGATTCCCCGGTATTCCGCTTGCTATCATGCGAGAGGACGTTTCGCTTACCTTGCTGGACAGCCTGAATAAACGATTGATCTTCTTAAAAGAAGTATGTGATGCGCTGGGAATCTGCGCACAGTTGATTCATTCTCGCGCTGAGGAAGGCGGGCGCAACCCGAAATTGCGGGAGCGGTACGACGTGGCGATCGCACGTGCCGTGGCAGCGATGCCGGTGCTGGCGGAATATTGTTTGCCGTTTGCGAAAACGGGCGGGCGCTTTATTGCCATGAAAGGACCGGACAGCGATGCGGAGATGCAGGCGGCGAGCCGCGCTGTCGAGTTGCTCGGTGGGCGGGTGTCCGCGGTGAAAGCGCTTTCGCTTCCGTGTCAGCCGCATGACGGTGTGGAGCAGCAGGGGCGACGCTTGTTTGTGATTGATAAAGAGAAACCGACGCCGCCGCGCTTTCCGCGTCAGTCGGCGAAGATAGCCAAAGAACCGTTGGGGTGATGAGTATGCAGCAACGAAAAATGGATCGTATCAGCGAACTGACGCGTTTATCACGCGAGCGCGAGTTGACCGCCGAGGAGCAACACGAGCGGCAACAGTTGCGAGAGGAATATATCCGCGAATTTCGCTCGAATATGAAACAGATCTTGGATAACACCACCGTCGAGCGACCGGATGGCACCATCACACCGCTTCGCGGCATGAAACATTAAAACAAAAGCGGGGCGGGCGTAACGGCGGCGGCGCCGCGCCCGCGGGCAGCCCCGGGCGCAGTTTTATGTTGATTAGTTAAAAACCAAGCTGCCGCTAAGGGTTTTATCCGTAAGGAACATGTAGGTCTTGCCGGTAGCAAACTGTGCCGCGCTGCCGTCCATTTCCATAACGTTCAGGCTATCCGCCGAACGAGTGAATTTGATCTGGCGGGCAGTGCCGTTCGAGATTAGATAACCGGTTCCTTCGCCCTTGAAATTGTACCAGGTGTATTTTTTGTCCTTAGCTTCTACATATTTTTCCGCGTGAAGAATCAAGACATTGGAAACCTTGATCTGGTTGCCTTCGAGCGATTTTTGCGGCTTGCAGGAAGCGGCTTTGCCGTTGTTCTTGCCGTATAGACCGGTTTGGGCATCGTAAATAAAGGTTACGTTCGTGCTGGCGGTGGATTTGAGCTGTACGGTCTTTGCCGTAATGTCGCCGGTTTTATTGCCGAAGGAGAACGGAACGTTTTTGATCGCTTGCTCGGAGAACTTGTTCTTTTTTATTCTGGCGGCAAGCTTGTCCCCGCCGGTGATCAAGTTATTCCAACTCACGTTCGCGTTGGCAGACAGGTACGAATCGCGCCACAGCGTGACGCCGTCGGTGTTGGTGATGGAGTCAAAATTCGGAGTGGTTTTGATGACGTTCAACACATACGGGGCAGCACCGGAGTACACGTACACCGCCCCCAGTGCGTTCGCCGTTGCGATAAACGGTGTGCGACCGCTGCGAATCGGGCCCAATTTATCGGGAATACGATCGGCGCTGGCAAACACCGCCATCATACGCGCGACGCCGCCCTCGGCCTCTGTTTCCATATAAAAGTCGGCCTTATCGATACCGTATTGCTTGCCGATAATGCCGGGCTCGTTGGTGATCATGACGGCAACGGGGCGGTTGCTGTTTCCCGTCATATCGTTTTCGCCGGTCAGAGGGTTGAACGTTTTGTTGACTGTCGTCGTGGTGGGGGGGACAGTCGTTGTGTCGCCTGCCGGTTTTTCGGAGGTGCCGGCACAAGCCGTCAATCCGCACAGCATAACCAGCACAAGCAAAAGTGAAAGGCCTTTTTTCATACAACAGGACTCCCTTTAACAAATTTCTGCAATATGTTAC
This sequence comes from Acutalibacteraceae bacterium, assembly GCA_045595445.1. Lineage (GTDB taxonomy): Bacteria > Bacillota > Clostridia > Oscillospirales > Acutalibacteraceae > RGIG3009. The sequence continues at coordinate 138,863 of JAZOAK010000069.1, read as the reverse complement.
AGTATAACACCCTTTTTCCAAAAAAGCAATGAATTGACAAAGAAAAAATGGGTGGTATAATTATCCTGTTATCCAAAACGCCCCCTTAGTTAAATGGATATAACAAACCCCTCCTAAGGGTTAGTTGTGCGTTCGATTCGCGCAGGGGGTGCCATGAAAAAAGCCTCGTTCGAAAGAACGAGGCTTTTTTCAATGATGTTTGCCTTGCGGCAAATGATGTCGGCTTCGCCTAACAAGTTGGCAAACAGCGCATCATGAGCATTGCGATGGATAAAGAGTCGGTTTTCTTGCCGCGCATTGGTCATGATAAAGAGAGATACCGGCAAGTTTACCATTTATTAACCAAACTGATTTTTAGGCGACATATACTGGAAATAAAGAAGGTGATTATATGCAATTAAAAGACAAGGTATCTGCGCGGCAGGTTGTGTCGCTTGTTGTGTTTATCACGATGGTGGTGTCCACGGTCGTAGTGGCGGTGGCAATGGTGTTGGCGCCTGCCGTTCCGACCGAGGGATATGCGCGCATCAAAAGTGATTACGTGCTAATGCTGTTGCAATCCATCCTCGGCATTTTTGCCATGATGCTCCCCGACTGGTTGCACCGCAAGTGGGGTGTGGAGATCCCCTCGTTTATGATGGTGTTATACGCGGTGTTTTTATACTGTTCGATCTATCTCGGTGAGGTGCGCGGGTTTTATTTCCTTATCCCGTATTGGGATACGATCCTGCACACGTTCAGCGGGATCGCGTTGGGGGCGCTTGGGTTTTCGGTGCTGACGTTTCTCAACAAGACTGATCGCGTACCGTTTAATTTAAGTCCCGCGTTTGTGGCGGTGTTTGCGTTTTGTTTTGCCATTGCGGTGGACGTGGTATGGGAGATTTACGAGTTTGCGGTGGACGGATTGCTTGCAATGAACATGCAAAAACATTCTTTGGAGAACGGACAAGCGCTCGTCGGTCGAGCGGCGTTGGGAGATACCATGACCGATTTGATCGTGGATTCGATCGGGGCGGCGGTCATTTCGCTTATCGGGTACGTGTCGCTGAAATTCAAAAAAGGCTGGGTAGAAAAACTGTTGTTGCGCTTGCACAAGAAAAAAGAGGAGTAACGGCTATTCAATGGTCACGTCGGTATAGTAATGACGGAGGATCTCGTCGTAGGTAAACCCCTGTTCTGCCATGGCTTTGGCGCCGTACTGACTCATGCCGACACCGTGACCGTAACCGCTGACCGTGAACGTGAAGCCGTCGGTGCCGTGACTGACCGAAAAACAGGCAGAGCGTAGTCCCAGCGCTTCACGCACTTGCTTGCCCGTGTAGGGTTTGCCGCCGATGGTGATGGACGTGACCGTGCCGGAAGCCGACACGGCGGGAACGCCGGTGATCCAGCCGTCCGCATCGCCCGTGAGGGATGCCTCGGAGAACGCGGCGGCAAAGTCCGCATCGGGCACGACGACGGTCGTGTTGTAATGCGGGGACAGCGTGTCGCCGCTGCTGACCACCGGTTGCAAATACGCAAACTCGTTGCCCCATACGATGCTTGAAGATTCGGTTTTTCCTGCGTTAGAGCTGTGATAGGCGGCAAAGATGGGGGAGCCGTTATACAGAATTTGTTTGCCGTAAACCGCATCCACCGCCGCGGCAATGGTTTGTAAGTGTGTGTCGTAGCTGTTGCCCCAATATTTTTTGAGACCTTCCGGCGAATAGGTTTCGGGGAAAGTGGAGGGGACGGCGGAAAAATCCGCTCCTTGAAGTGCGGCGCTGTTTTCGGCTTGTCTGGCTTTTTCATACGTGTAATAGGTATAGGTTGCGACCGCCTGCGCTTTGAGCGCTTCCGACGGATAGGAGGCGGGCATTTCCGACGCCACGGTATAAATGAGAAAATCCCGCTCGGCAAACGTGTAAATGACGCCCGCGTCGGTATCCAACACTTTGAAAACCGCCTCGTTCGGTTCGCTCGGCGAGGTATACGACGTGTCGGGTGCCGTTGACGGCTCGTCCGACGAGTCGTCAGGTTTTGACAGGGTGGGCAACGGTAACAGCAAAAACAGACAATAGCAGAGTAAACAAATTCCGATATACGGCTTCATATAACCATCCTCCGACAAAAAACATTTGACATTTTTCTGTGTAGCGTGCATAATGGAAACACTATTTTTATTGAAAGGGCTGTTTCTCATTGGATATCACATGCAAAAACAGCTTGTTTACATCTTTATGCGAGCAAGTCAAAGAAAATAACCGGATCGATCCGGAACGCTATAACAAGCACGACGTTAAGCGCGGATTGCGTAACGCGGACGGCACCGGCGTTGTGGCGGGGCTTACCCGCATTTGTAACGTTCACGGTTACGTGTTGTCCGAGGGTGAAAAGCTGCCGGTCGAGGGCGAGCTTACCTATCGTGGCTACGCGATTGAAGATCTGGTGCGCGGCAGCCACGGGCAAGGGCGTTTTGGCTTTGAAGAGGTCGTGTTCTTGCTGCTGTTCGGCTCGTTGCCCACCGCCGAGCAACTCGGCAGTTTCTGTGAATTGTTATCTGCCAACCGCGAGTTGCCGGAATACTTTGCTGAGGACATGATCTTAAAGGCACCGTCGCCGGATATTATGAACAAGATGGCGCGCTCGGTGCTTGCCATGTATTCGTACGACGATCACCCCGAACCGGAAAGCGCGGAAAACGTGTTGCGCCAGTGTATTAAACTGATTGCAATGTTGCCTACGGCGCTCGGATACGCGTATCAGGTCAAGCGTCGTCATTATGACAAGGAAAGTATGTATTTCCACCCGACAATTCCCGGTTTGTCCACTTCCGAGACGATCCTGCGCACCATTCGTGCGGATGCAAAGTATACGGATGACGAAGCAAAGCTGTTGGATCTGTGCCTCATGTTGCACGCCGAGCACGGCGGCGGTAATAACTCGGCGTTTGCTACACGCGTACTGTCATCGTCGGGCACCGACACGTATTCCGCCATTGCAGCGGCGATCGGCTCTTTGAAAGGCCATCGTCACGGCGGCGCCAATAGGAAAGTTACACAAATGTTGCGCGACATGAAAACGAACATACGTGACACCGGCGACGATAAACAGGTTGCCGAGTATCTCGGCAAAATGTTGCGTCGCGAAGCCGGTGATGGCTCCGGTCTGATTTACGGTATGGGCCACGCGGTCTATACGTTATCCGATCCGCGTTCCGTTTTGCTCAAACAGGAAGCGGCGCGTATGGCGGAGAAAAACGGTTACGGTGATGAGTTCCGCTTGTTGGATGCCGTCGAGCGTTTGGCGCCGGAGGTCATGCTGAAAGTGCGTGGCATTGAACGAGCGGTTTGCTCGAACGTGGATATGTATTCCGGTTTGGTATATCGCTCGCTCGGCATTTCCGAGGAATTGTTTACCCCGCTGTTTGCGGTGGCGCGGATCAGCGGTTGGTGCGCGCATCGCTTGGAGGAATATCTGACCGGAAATCGTATTATCCGACCGGCATACAAGCCGTTTGGCAAGGACAAACCGTACGTTGAATTAAACGATCGATAACAAAAGACGACACATCGTGTGATAAGCGGTGTGTCGTGTTTCGGGTTGTGCCAAAGGCATTGATTTTGTGAGAAACATTGGGTGAAGCACATGAAACAGCAACAAAACGGAATGACACAGCAGCAAATACGGCAAGTTTGTGTGTTGACAGCGGTAGCGGCAGGGTTGCTTACTATTTGGCGAACGGCGTTGACGCCGACGGCGTTTGAGCAGCCGTTGCCGTACGGCATTGCGCTTGGCGTTGCCGGTTTTTTGCTTGTCGCGGTGCTTGTTTTATGTGCTTTGAAAAACACCCCGCCGATCACGGTGGGCGGCCGCATGGCACGCGTATCTGCGGCAGCGTCGGCTGTTGTCGGAGGAACGCTGTTGACCTCTTCGCTCGTGACCGCACATAAATGGTTTACGCTGGGAATCGTGCCGTATCCGAACAAGGTTTCGGTGGGGAGCGCCGACGGCTTCTTTATCTGTTTGTGGATTATCGCCGGCCTTGCAGCAAGCGTCTTTTTTCTGGTGTTGGCGGTGAGTTGGTGGTGCACGGGGGTGTGCCGCCGTCGGGTTATGCCGCTTATCGCATTGGCACCGGTGCTGTGGAGTTGGGTGCGCCTGATTCGCTATATCACCTCGCATATCAGCTCGTTGGGGTTGTATCGCAACCTGTACGATCTTGGGACGATTGTGTTTGAAATACTGTTTTTTATTGTGTTTGCGCGGTACGTCAGTGGTGTCGCCGAAAAGCCTTCTCGCTTTTTCTTCGGGATTTCGCTTTGTACCGGTTTTCTGTGCACGATCAGCGCTTTGACGCAGGCGGCATTGTTTTTGGCACAGGATCAGACCGCGTTTGAAACTTGTGCGTTGGTAACCGCGCCGGATTACGGCGTGGCATTGCTTGCGTTTGTCACCGCGTTTGCACAAGGCCACGGCACCCCTTGCGAAGACGAGGATGCTCAACAGCCGGAAAAACCGTTTGAGCCGGACGACGATGACGGTGATGGCGCCGAGTACTTGATTAGCGATCAGTGGTTTATGGTGCACGATCCGGAGGAGGAAGAGGCGGACTCTTAGGCAAAATCCACGAAAAATCCGTTCAAACAACGCAATCCTTGCTGCATCGGTATAAATTTTGGCTTAATGGTTAAAATTTTATCAAAGTTCTTGAAAATTACACTCAAAGAGTGTAATATGATAAAAGATTAAAGAAATTGGAGGAATTTAGTTATGGCAGTTAAAGTTGCAATCAATGGCTTTGGCCGCATCGGCCGCTTGGCGTTCCGTCAGATGTTCGGCGCCGAAGGCTACGAAATCGTTGCGATCAACGATCTTACCCAGCCCAGCATGCTGGCTCATCTTTTGAAGTACGATACCGCTCAGGGTCGTTATGACGGTCACACCGTCGTGGCGAACGACGAAGCCGGTACCATCACCGTGGACGGCAAAGAGCTCAAGATCTATGCCGAGAAAAACGCTGCGGATCTGCCTTGGGGCGAGATCGGCGTAGACGTCGTGTTAGAGTGCACCGGTTTCTATTGCAGCAAAGACAAGAGCCAGGCTCACATCGATGCCGGCGCTAAGAAAGTTGTTATTTCCGCTCCCGCGGGCAATGACCTGAAAACCATCGTGTTCAACACGAACCACGAGACCTTGACCGCTGATGATGCTATCATCTCCGCGGCTTCCTGCACCACCAACTGCCTCGCTCCGATGGCGAAGGCGCTCAACAACTATGCACCCATCCAGAGCGGTATCATGACCACCGTTCATGCGTATACCGGCGACCAGATGATTCTGGACGGCCCGCACCGCAAGGGTGATCTCCGCCGTGCTCGCGCCGGCGCGCAGAACATCGTTCCCAACTCCACCGGCGCTGCGAAAGCGATTGGTTTGGTTATTCCGGAACTCAACGGCAAGTTGATCGGTTCCGCTCAGCGCGTTCCCACCTGCACCGGTTCTACCACCATTCTGGTTGCCGTTGTCAAGGGCAAGGACGTTACCAAAGAGGGCATCAACGCTGCGATGAAGGCTGCTGCTAACGAGTCCTATGGCTACAACGAGGATCAGATCGTATCCTCCGACGTCATCGGCATCCGTTACGGTTCTCTGTTCGATGCGACCCAGACGATGGTCACCAAGATCGACGATGACACCTATCAGGTGCAGGTCGTGTCCTGGTACGACAACGAGAACTCCTACACCAGCCAGATGGTTCGCACCATCAAATACTTCGCAGAACTCGCCTAAGATTGTTCTGAACAAGGGCGCGGGATCCCAAACGGGATTCCGCGCCCTTTTGTCTTGCGCGATGCGCGAAACTGTGTTACAATGCAGGTGTAAATTTGTTTGCGAGGTGTTGATACAGTTGAAAGATACGATTCGTCGGGCGTTAAAGTTATACGCATATACGTGGCTCGCCGGGATTATGGGCGCGTTTTTGTATTTGTCGCTGGGGGTCATTTTCTCCATGCTTAAAACCACCGGGTTTGTCATGAATTTGGTGGCGCTGATCCTGCAAGGACTCTTGTTTGCCCTGATCATATATACCAAGATGTGGGAGTGGGGCGATAAAAACGCCAACTCCGCCAACTTCGGTCACGTGGCAGGGGATCCGCTGCGCGGATTAAAACTCGGTTTGCTCGCAGCCATTCCGTCGATCATCAGTTTTTTGGCATTGGTCGCGGATAAATTGTTCGGTTTTTGGGACGGTATGGCAACAGCATACCGTATCTGTCATACCGCGCTGTATCCGGTGATCATATGGTCGATGGGATCGCTCGTCAGTGTTACCACCGCGGATATTTCGTGGGGCGGGATCTTCTGTGCGGGTTTGCCGCTGTTGTTTATGCCCGCGGTGGCGACGCTTGCGTATTACTTGGGGTATCGTCATATTTCCCTGCGCGAAAAGATTGTTTTTGTAAACAAAGAGAAATAAGCACCGTCCTTGCCGCATACAGTGGTAAGCGGGGGGATTGCGGTGAAAGCAACGGTTATGGATATAGCGATTGTCATTGCCGGTATGGCCTTGATAGTTACGGTGGCGTTCGGTGTGACGGAGCGGCGCGGTGTATCGGCGCGCGTCAACACCTCGCCGCATCTCCTGATCGATGCCGGTCACGGCGGCGCGGACGGCGGCGCCGAAGGTGCCGACGGAACGCTTGAAAAGGATATCAACTTAGCGATTGCGCGTCCTCTCGGTGATCTGTTGCGGGTGATGGGATATACCGTTTCGTATACCCGCATCGAAGACACGATGGTAAACGCAGAAGGGGACACGTTGCGCGAACGTAAGATCAGCGATATTAAGAATCGCTTGTCGTTGATCGAGCAGGCGGATATGACGGTCAGCATTCATCAAAACAAATTTCCGCAGACGCAGTACAGCGGCACGCAGGTGTTTTACGGCACCGGTTCTGCGGACAGCCGTGTGCTGGCGGCGGCAATTCGCGCGGCGGTGATCGGTTTGTTGCAGCCTGCCAACGCCCGCGAACTGAAAAAGGGTGACGGCAGCGTGTATTTGCTCAAACACGCCACGCAGCCGTTGGTGCTTGTGGAATGTGGATTTTTATCAAACGAAACGGAACGCGAAAAACTCAAAACCCGTGAATATCAGCTTCAAATGGCGTTCGCGATCGCGGCGGGCGTCTTGGGAGGATAGCAAAATGGCAGGAAAGCAAAAAAGCGTATATGTTTGCGCGGAATGTGGCGGACAGTTCCCGAAGTGGTCGGGCAAATGTCCGTTATGCGGCGAGTGGAATACCATTGCGGAGGAGATCGTAACGGTACAGCGCGCCGGCGCGTTGCCGGTTCGCCGTGCGGAGATTACCACCATGGACAGCATTGATACCGGGGCGGAAACGCGGTACTTTACCGGCATCGGGGAACTTGATCGTGTGCTGGGCGGCGGGATCGTCCCCGGCGGGTTGATGCTGATCGGCGGCGATCCCGGCATCGGTAAATCGACGCTGCTTTTGCAGATCTGTGGGCATTTGAGTGAGAACTTTCGTATTCTCTACGTATCCGGTGAGGAATCGGCGCGTCAAATCAAACTTCGTGCCGAGCGGCTTTCGGTCGGCGGGGAGAACCTTTTGTTGCTTTGCGAAACCGACATGGATGCCATTTTGGAGGCGATCCGCACGGAAAAACCCGACGTGGTTATTGTGGACTCCATCCAAACGGTCAGTTTATCGGAAGTGGCATCTTCGCCCGGCAGTGTTACACAGGTACGCGAGTGCGCGTCCGCGCTGATGAGAGAAGCCAAGCAAAACGATATTCCGATCTTTATTGTCGGTCACGTCAACAAGGACGGTGCTATTGCCGGTCCGAAGGTGATGGAGCATATCGTGGATTGCGTTTTGTATTTTGAAGGCGATCCGCACAGCAACTATCGTATGTTGCGCTGTGCGAAAAACCGTTATGGCTCCACGAACGAGGTCGGTGTGTTTGAAATGCAGGACGTCGGCTTGTGTGAGGTAGAAAACCCCTCGATGATGCTCTTGTCGGGTCGTCCCAAGAACGTCAGCGGCACGTGTGTTGCGTGCGTGATGGAGGGAACGCGACCGTTACTTGCCGAGGTGCAGGGATTGGTGTCGCCCACCGGGTTTGGTAATCCGCGGCGCATGTCCACCGGCTTTGACGGCAATCGATTGGCATTATTGCTTGCGGTGTTGGAAAAGCGCGCCGGTTATTTTTTCTCGAATTTGGACACCTATCTAAACGTGATCGGCGGTCTGCGCTTGGATGAGCCGGCGGCGGATCTGCCGGTGGCGTTGGCACTTATTTCCGGTTTGAAGGACAAACCGATGGATGAAGGTGTGGTTGCGTTCGGCGAGATCGGTCTGGCGGGTGAACTGCGAGCGGTGTCGGGTGCTGAGCAACGCATTGCAGAAGCGGCGCGGCTCGGATTTACACGGATTATCGTGCCTGCACACACCTTGAAATCGTTGCACGGCAACTACCCGATTGAGGTGATCGGTGCCGCCACGGTGCGCGAAGCGTATGAAAAACTGTAAATAAAAAATTTAAGGCGAAAGCGTTATGCGCTTTCGCCTTTTTTGTTGTTATAATTTGCGGTTTCCTTCAAAGAATAGCAAGTGAAAAGGGAGGAAGCAGCATGAAAAAATATATATGGCTGGTGCTCGGCACCGGTCTTGCCGTTGCCGCGATTTTTGGCATAAAAGCATGGACGACGGAGGAGGAAATACCGGTCACGTTGTTGACAATTGAGCCGCAAACGGTGCAGCAGACGGTGAAATGCACCGGCAAGGTAGAGGCAAGCGAAAGCCGCTCGGTTTACGTTGAAATTCCTTGTGTTGCGAAAGAGATATACGTTAAAGAAGGACAGACGGTTAAGCGAGGGGAAGCACTGTTTTCGGTCGATGCGGAGGCAACGCGTCAAGCGTTGGCGCAACTGGCGGGATCTTTGCCGAGCGGCGTGAACGACATCACCAATACGCAGGTGACTGCTCCCGTGTCGGGTGTCGTTACCTCTCTCAGCGTGCGGGCGGGGGAGATAACGGATCATACGCAACCTTGTGCAACTATTGCCGCCGGTGAGGGGATGCAGATTGCGGTGGCGATTCGCGAACGCTTTTTACCGCGGGTACAGATCGGACAGCCGGTGATCGTCACGGGGGTTGCGTTTTCCAAAGAACAGTATCTTGGTACGCTGACATCCCTTGCTACCTCGGCACATCAAGAATACATTGGTACGGTGTCGGAAACGGTGGTGGATGCGGTTGTTTCGTTGGACGAGGGGGTGGCGGACGATTCGTTGCGAATAGGGCTCAATGCGCAAGCGGCAATCGTGACGCAGACAGAAGAGGACGTTTTGCTGATTCCGTACGAATGTCTTACGCAAACTGAACAAGGGGAGGAGTGCGTTTATGTGTATCGAGAAAACGGCGTTGCCGAACAGCAGCCGATTGAGATGGCGGCAGAATATGCCGACGGAGTTTTGGTGGTGTCCGGCATATCGGCGGGCGAACGGGTGGTACAAACTCCGGAAGCCTTATCCGGAAAGCGCGTGCGCGTGCGGGCGAGGTAAACCATGGAGTTGATCAAAAGCGCTCTGCGGCAGTTGTTGCGCAAACGCGGACGAACGCTTCTCACGGTTGGCGGTATTGCGGTCGGTGTGATGATGGTATCCATTGTGACGGTGATTGGCAGTGTCGGGCGCACCTTTGTGGACAAGGAACTTGACAGCATGGGCGTCAGCGGGTTGTCGGTCATGGCGCTGACGAGTGATACGTTGCTCAGCGAGGAGGCGTTAGAGGAAATACGCGACTTGTCGCAGGTTTCTTCTGCTATGCCGCTGATGTTGCAGATCGGCGGTATATCCACGATGCGTGCCAACAGCGAAGCGGTCTTGTGTGGCATTGATGCGGGTGCCGGACAGGTAATTTCGTTGACGTTGCGGTACGGTCGCATGATTTCTGACGGCGATGTGGCGGCGGCTTCTTCCGTGTGCGTGTTGGACGAAGCGGCGGCAAAGGCGGTGTACGGACGAGAAGCCGTGGTCGGAAAAACGATTACGGTCAACGTCGGTAAGTTGACGCAAGAATTAACGGTAGTCGGTGTCACGCAAACCGGCAGCAGTTTATTGCAAAGTGTTACTTCCATGATCCCCGGCATGGTATATTTGCCGTATACCACGTTGCAACAGTTCACCGGCAGACAGGACTTTGACCAGATCGCGGTGCGCACAATCAACAGCGACGTTACCGACCAAACAAGGGAACGCATTGAGCGCGCGCTAAATCGATTGTATGACGGCGATGCGCCGTTTCGTACGGATAATCTTGCCGCGCAAAAGGATCGGCTTAGTCGTCTGGTGGATATCGTCGCGGGTGTGCTGACGGTGCTCAGCGGGGTTTCGTTGGTGGTGTCGGGCTTTGGCATTATGACGGTGATGTTGTCTTCGGTGAGCGAGCGCACGCGGGAAATCGGCATCAAAAAAGCCATCGGCGCTACGCAAAAGCGTATTTTGACGGAATTTTTGGCGGAAGCGGTATTGCTTTCTTGTGTCGGAGCGCTTGTCGGGATGTTGCCGTCGGTAGTGCTGTTGCTGGCTTTGAAAACCACGGTATCGCCGCTTATGTTTGTATCGCTGGCGGCGTTTTCGGTGCTCGTGGGCGTGGTGTTCGGCGTGTATCCCGCCTATAAGGCGTCAAAATTACCGCCGGTGGAAGCCTTGCGCAGCGAATGACAAATAAAGGCTTTTCACAGCCGAAAAACTGTGCTATACTATTGCTTATAAAAAACAGACGGAGGTCTGCGCATGAAAACTGAAAACCGCTTACTCGGAGCAGGCGTTCACAGCTTAGCGATTCCCGACCAACGATTCAAAACCTCACAACTGACGGTGGCATTGCTGATGCCGCTTGATAAGGAAACGGTAGAGGAGTATGCTCTTTTGCCGCGGCTGTTGATCCGCGGCTGTGCGGCATATCCTGATTTTACGGCGTTGCATCGGCGCTTAAATCAACTGTACGGCGCTGCGGTAACAGGGGATGTTGCCCGTATCGGGGAAACGCAGGCCTTGATTCTCACCGCCGAATGTACGAGTGACCGCTATGCGATAGACGGTGAACAGCTGACTGCTGCATGTGCGGAGCTTCTTTGTGAAATGCTGTTTCGTCCTGCGTTTGAAAACGGCGAGTTCCGTGCCGAGGACGTGGAAACGGAACGGCGGTGTTTGGCGGAAGAGGTGCGCGCCGAGATCAATGAAAAGCGGTGGTACGCGCGTCGTCAAGCAGAGCGGCTCTTGTGCCCCGACGAGGCGTACGGTATCGGTCGCTATGGCGATGCTACGGTGATCGAATCGTTGACTCCGCAGGCGGTGACCGCTGCGTGGAGACGCGTGCTGCGAGAGGCTTCCGTACAACTGATTTTGCAGAGTGACCGCGCCCTGCCTGAAGTAGAGGAAACTTTGTGTCGTGAATTTTCGGCTGTCAGCGGTCGAGCACCGATTGCTTGTCATACGGATACCGCAACCTGCTTGTCGGAGTTTCGTCGGCAGGTGGAGCGCATGGAGGTCGGGCAATCGAAGCTGGTCTTGGGCTTTCGTGCGGGATGTGCCGAGCCGTCGGCGGATGTGAATGCCACGCGATTGATGAACGCGTTGTTTGGCGGTACGGCAACGTCGCTCTTGTTTAAGAACGTTCGTGAAAAGCTGAGTCTTTGCTATTACTGCTCGTCGGTGTATGACCGTATCAAGGGCGTTATGTTTGTGCAAAGCGGTGTGGACGAGGCGAATGCCAAACGCGCCGAAACGGAGATTTTGGCGCAATTGGAAGCGATCCGTCGCGGTGAATTTGCCGACGAAGAACTGGAAGCGGCGCGCCGCAGCATCGTGCAAAGTTTTGAGGCGGTAAACGATTCGCAAAGCTCGCGAACGGCATGGTACGTGTCGCAGGCAGCACTTGAACAACCCATCACGCCCGAAAAAACGCGGAAAGCGATTGAAGCGGTTACGCGTGCGGATGTGATCGCCGCCGCCAAGCGAGTGCGGTACGAGTGTGCCTATCTGTTAGCGCAAAGGGGGGGAACGGCAGATGAGTAAGTGGATGGAATATACCTGCTCACACACGGGTGAGCGGTGCTATTATATGCGGCACGCTTCGGGGCTGCCGATCTACGTGTGGCCCAAAGAGGGTTACGCCTCCTCATACGCGGTGTTTGCCACCGATTACGGCGCGATTGATACGGCGTATATTGACCCCGAAACCAAAAAAACGGTTGAATTGCCTGCGGGCATTGCGCATTACTTGGAGCATAAGTTGTTTGAAAACGAAGAGTGCGATGCGTTTGAGCGGTATGCGAAAACCGGTGCCAGCGCGAACGCGTATACGTCCTTTGACCATACTGCCTATCTTTTTACTTGCACACAGAATTTGACGGAGTCGTTGGAAATCTTGTTGGATTTTGTGCAGGACCCGTATTTTACCGAGCAAACGGTGGAGAAAGAGCGTGGTATCATCGGTCAAGAGATCCGTATGTGTGAGGATTCACCGTCGCGCACGGTGTTTTGTAACCTGTTGACGGCACTGTATCATCGTCATCCCGTGAGAATTGATATTGCGGGAACGGTGGAGTCTATCGCCGAGATCACACCGGAACTGTTATACGGATGCTACGAGAGCTTTTACGATCTGCAAAACATGGTGCTGTCGGTTTCCGGTAACGTTACCTGCGAGCAGGTGGAAGAGGTTGCGGATCGATTACTCAAACCCTCGCGGGGAAACGTGCCTCCGCGCGCGCCGGTGGACGAGCCGCATACGGCGGCACAGTCGCGTATCGAGGTGCGTATGCCGGTTGCGGAACCGTTGTTCTATTTGGGATATAAAGTGCCGCTTGACGGCGTTAAAAACGAATCGGCGGGCGCACTTGCGGCGGCGGAAGTGTTGCAGGAGATCCTCGGCGGTCGCGCGAACCCCTTGTATGCCGACTTGATGCGGCGCGGGCTTATCAACGCGTCGTTTGGGTTGGAATATTTTAACGGACCGGGTTACGGTGTGTGGATTGTGGGCGGCGAATCCAAAGATCCCGAAGCGGTGTGCGAAGCGGTCCGCTCAGAGATTACTCGCTTAAAGCGAGAGGGTATCACAAGCGAAGAGTTCGAGGCGGCGCGCAACGCCGTGTACGGACGCTTGGTGTCACAGCTTGATAACGTGGAATCGTGCGGCGATCTGGTGCTGGAAGCCCATTTTGCCGATCGTTCTCCGTTTGCGGCGTTGGATGCTGTTGCGGCATTGGATGTTCAGGCGGTGTATGAGCGGATCGAACGTGATTTTTCACAAGAGGCGTCGGCGCTTTCGCTGGTGTCACCTTAATAGAAAGGATGATAAAAATGGAGTCGTACGTTTCGTTTCCGAAATTGGGGTGGACCATCCCGCTGGACGAGGAAATTTTCTCCATTCCGTTTTTTAACACGGAAATAAGTTTGCGGTGGTACGGTCTGCTGATCGCGGTCGGCCTGTTGCTTGCCGCTGTGTACGGTTTTCGTAACGCTAAGCACTTCGGTCTTCAAAAAGACCCCATGCTGGACGTCGTGCTGGTCTGCATCATTATGGCGTTTATCGGTGCGCGGTTGTATTACGTGCTGTTTTCGGGTGACCCGCAATATTCTGAAAATCCCATTAGCATCCTGTACGTGTGGCAAGGCGGCCTTGCCATTTACGGCGGTTTGATCGGTGCGTTTGTCACGGCGTTGTGGATGTGCCCGCTTCGCAAGGTGGATACGTTGCGGATGTTTGATATTGCCTCGATCGGGTTTTTGATCGGTCAGGCTGTCGGCAGATGGGGAAACTTCTTTAATCAGGAAGCATACGGCGGCAATACCGAGTTGCCGTGGGGCATGTCGGGAAGTTGGATTTCCAGTCCCGCAAACCCGCTGGCGGGCGTCGGGTATGATCCCGACGTTCCGGTACATCCCACCTTTTTGTATGAGTCTTTGTGGTGCGTGCTCGGTTTTGTGTTGTTACATATCGTGTCGCGCAAGGCATATCGGTTCAGAGGGCAGTTGTTTGCCATGTATATCATGTGGTATGGTGCGGGTCGGTTCTTTATTGAGTTGTTGCGCACCGACAGTTTGTACCTGTTCACCATGAAAGTATCGTGTTTGGTTGCGTTGTTGTCTGTGCTCGGCGGGGCGATCTTGTTCTTTGTTTTTAAGAGTCGCGAGAGCCGTCTGGCAGAAGCAACAGACAACGAGGTGACCATCCCACTTGTTGATCCGCAGCTGTTGATACGCGAAGCGAAGGATACAGAGGAAAAGAAAATCGTTGAGGAGGATCTCGATGGCGAAGAAAATTGACGGAAAAGCCATCTCGGCTGCCGTGCGGCAGGATTTGGAAAAAGAGGTTGAACAATTAAAGGCGGCGGGAACGACACCGGGGCTTGCGGTGATTATTGTGGGTGATGACCCCGCTTCCCGTGTATACGTGAACAATAAAAAGAAGGGGTGCGCCGAGATCGGCATGTATTCCGAGGAAATCGCGTTGCCCGCCGATACCACGCAAGAGGAGTTGCTCGCACACGTGGAGGCGCTCAACGCGCGCGAGGATATTGATGGCATTTTATGCCAACTGCCGCTGCCTTCGCACCTGGACGACAAAGCGGTGATTGCTGCCATTGCTCCGCACAAGGATGTGGACGCATTTCACGCGGAAAACGTTGGGCACATTATGATTGGCGACTTTTCGTTCTTGCCGTGTACCCCTGCGGGTGTGATGGAACTGTTGCGCCGCAGCGGTATTTCGGTGGAGGGCAAGGAGTGTGTGGTTATCGGTCGCAGCAACATCGTCGGCAAACCGATGGCAATGCTTTTGTTGCACGAAAACGCGACCGTGACGATCTGTCACTCCCGCACCCGCAATCTTGGTGAGGTTTGCCGCCGCGCGGACGTGCTGGTTGCGGCGGTGGGCAAAGCCGGTTTTGTGACCCCCGATATGGTAAAACCGGGGGCTACGGTTATTGACGTGGGCATGAACCGAAACGCGGAAGGGAAACTCTGCGGCGACGTTGACCCTGCCGTTGACGAGGTCGCCGGTTATCTCACCCCCGTTCCGGGTGGTGTGGGTCCCATGACCATTGCCATGTTGTTGAAAAACACCGTGACAGCTGCCAAACAACGCGCAAAAAACGGAAAGTAAAAAATCCGAACAAATTTTCGTTTTTTAGTTGACTTTTGAAAAACGGGCTGCTATAATGACAACAAAGAAACAAATGTTCGGGTTTTTCCGAACGGCGAAAAAGGAGTTTTCGGTATGGTTTTCAGTGTCGTTACAGCCGCTGTGTTTGGTGCGGTAAGTTTATATATGTTGGTTGCTGCAAAATGCACGGTCACGCGTCGTATGGCCTGGATCCCGCTATCTATGGCGGCGATGGAATTGGCAATGTGCGGCGTTCTGGCAATGGGGGAATATCCCGTGCTGACCGTTATTTTGATGTTGTGCCGTTTGACGGTGTTGGCTTGCTGCGCGCTGTCAATGAAGCGTGATGCTGCCGTGGTGCGCAACCGTCGCCGTCGTCGTGAGGTCTGGCGCCGCGTGTCGTACGATATGACCGCTGAGTTGCAGGCGGTTACGGTAAAGCGCTGCGCATAATCGATTGAGTTGTGGTAATCGCCCTGTTTTCTGACAGGGCGATTTTTCTTGCTTTTTCCAAGGAAAGCGTATACAATGGTTAGCGGTGTATGGGAGGTGTTATTGCAATGTGGGAAGCGGTGTGGAACAGCTTTTTAACCGTGGGGCAACAAGTTCTCGTCTTGTTCTTGCTGGTTTTGGTGGGGTATCTTCTCGGAAAAGCAAAGATTATCACGGATAAGGGTGGAAAGGTTTGCTCGGATTTAGCCTTGCTGATCGCAACCCCTTGTGTGATCATCAAATCGTTTCAGCGAGAATACAACACGGCGCTTATGTACGAGCTGTTAATTGCGTTGGCGGTGGCATTTGGTTTGCATATTGTTGCGATTGTCATCGCCCATATTGTCTACCGCAAAGATACAGCGACCACACGCGTTTATCGCGCTTCAACGGTGTTGTCCAACGCCGGTTTTATGGGGTTGCCGCTTCAACAGGCGGTGCTGGGAGATCAAGGCGTGATGTACGGCGCAACCTACGTGGTGGCGATGAGCGTAACGATGTGGAGTTACGGGTTGCTGATTATGGATAAATCGAGCGGTAAGGTGCCGATTCGAAAAATGATTTTAAGCCCCGGCACGATCGGCTTGGCAATCGGGTTTCTTTTGTTTGTTTGCCGCGTCACTTTGCCGGAAATTGTTTTTGCACCGATGCAACATCTGGGCAATTTGAACACGCCGTTGCCGATGTTGTTTGCCGGTTATTATTTATCAAAAGTGGATATGAAGCAGGCGTTGAAAAATCGCGGTGATTTCGGGGCGATAGCGATGCGGCTTTTGGTTGTGCCGGTGATTAGTATTGCCCTGATGTTTGTGTGTGGTATTCGCGGAACCATGCTTCTTTCCATGGCGATTGCGTCAACGGCACCCGTTGCGGTGGCGGTGGCGATGTTTGCCGATCGGTATCATCAGGATGCCGAATCTTCTATCAACCTGGTAGCGCTGTCCACCCTGTTTTCGGTGGTAACAATGCCGGTGCTTTTGGCGGTCGTTCAAGTGATTGCATAGCAAAATATAGTGGTTAAGTGGTGTCTGTCTAAACGGCAGACACCACTTTTTGTATATACAAAAATAGTCATACAAATTCGCATTTATGGGTTGATTTTTTCTGTAAAAGGGGGTATAATATAGTCACTGTGGTGCAAAGTGGTGTAAAGTGGTGATTTTCCACATTTTCCACAGAGTTTTCCACAACCGCTCAAAATACAAAATGGAGAATGCAGGATGTTATACGGAAAATTCCAACATAATATCGACGCAAAAGGTCGGCTGTTTGTGCCTGCCAAGTTGCGTGACAAGCTGGGTAGTTTGTTCATTGCCGCGGCTGTCATGGATCATTGCGTTTGCCTGTATTCGATGGATGAGTGGAATAAGCTGCAAGAAGGGCTTGCACAAAAGCCCATGACGCAGGCGCGCAAGTTGCAGCGGTACTTATCGGCAAATGCTGTGGACGTTCAGGTGGATGCTCAGGGTCGCATCCTGCTTCCTCGCCATCTGTTAGAGTATGCGGGTCTTGCAAAAGAGGCGCTGGTGATTGGCGCCGGTAACCGCGCTGAGGTGTGGAACCCGTCGGCATACGAAGCGGATATTGACAGCATGACCTCTGAGGAAGTCGAGGCGGAATTTGCCGAGTTGGGCTTCTGATATGAAAGACGTACAATCCATTGCCGAGTATCACTTGCCGGTATTACCGAAGGAAACGATAGAAGCGTTAAACGTTCGGCCGAACGGCGTTTATCTTGACGGCACGGCGGGCGGCGGCGGACACTCGTTCTTGATCGCTTCGCAGTTGCAAAGCGGGCGGCTGATCTCGCTGGATCAGGATCCGGACGCGATTACGGCGGCGTCGAGGCGGCTTGCGGGTTTGCCGGCAACCGTGGTACGGCGGAATTTCCGCTACATGGACGAGGTGTTGCGTGAGCAACAGATCGACCGCGTGGACGGCATCTTGCTGGACATCGGCGTTTCCTCTCATCAGTTGGACGAGCCCGAACGCGGTTTCTCTTATCATACTGACGCACCGCTCGATATGCGCATGAGTCAAGAGGGCATGACGGCGGCGGATTTGGTCAGAGATCTTTCCGAGCAAGAGCTTGCGGATATCTTTTTCCGTTTTGGGGAAGAAAAATTTTCTCGCCCTATTGCCCGTGCGATTGTCGCAGCGCGGCAAGAGCAACCGATCGAAACCACCGTACAGCTTGCCGAGCTTATCAAAAGCGCGGTCCCGGCGGCGGTTCGGCGGGACGGACATCCCGCTCGCAGGGTGTTTCAGGCGCTCAGAATCGCTGTAAATGCTGAGTTGGATTGCTTATCCGAAGCGTTGGATATTGCGTTTGACAGTTTGCGGGAAGGCGGCCGCTTGGCGGTGATCACCTTCCATTCGTTAGAAGATCGAATCGTCAAGCAACGGTTTGCTGCTTTTTGCAAAGGCTGTGAATGTCCGTCGGAATTTCCGGTGTGTGTTTGTGGGCGAACCCCCGCAGGACAGCTTGTGACGAAAAAACCCATCGAAGCCTCTGCTGAGGAATTAGAAAGAAACCCCCGTAGTCGCAGCGCGAAGCTGCGTTGCATCGAAAAACTCCACGAGCGATACGTATAAAGAAAGAGTTAGGCAGAAAGGAGAGAGCATCATGGCATCTTACGGATCCGAAGCATACGATTTATCCATGTACGAGCCGAAGGCGAAGATCAGGGCTCTCCCCGGCAAAAAGGCGACGAAAGCGGATAAGCGCCGCGCGCGTTTGCAAAAACTGCTCAACACAGTCGTCACGGCAGCGGTTGCCGGTGGAGTGCTCTTGGTGATTGGATTTATGATATCCAGTCAGGTCCGTTTGACGGAACTCAACAGTGCCATCAGCCAGGCAGAATCAACACTCAGCGAGGCGGTGGGCGAGACAAAACGGCTTGAAAGCGAACTTGCCGCCCAAACGTCGGCGCAAAGCGTAGAAGAATACGCTGAAAGCGCGGGACTTCGTCAGGTAGAATCCGGTCAGATCGACTATATCACGGTCACTCCGGTCACACCGGAATCGACCGATGACGACGCAGGGTTTTGGGCCACGATTTGGAACGCCCTGACGGTGTGGCTGCAATAGGCGAGTTCTATATCGAGGAATCTTCCGTATATTTATAGAAGGAGCCTCGGACGGTGAGAGTTGGGATGGTAGCGTCTTGACTCTCTTTTCTTTCCTTATCGAAGCGAGGTGAACGGGATGTCAACAAATCAAAGCAATCAAGCGACGGGCTTGACGCGTCCTATGCGGACACGTACGGTGATCTGCATTGCGACGACATTCCTGTGCTTAATACTTCTCGTCTGTCAGTTGTTCCGTATTCAGGTTTTGGAGCAGGACGAATGGCAAAAACAAGCAGTTGCTCAACAGCTTGCAGATGTGGAAATATCCGCTAATCGCGGACAGATCTATGACGCGAATATGTCGGTACTGGCGCTGACGCGAGAGGTGTGTACGATTGTTATGGCACCTTGTAACATTCGCCGTGAGGTGACTCGCCAAAAGATAGCGGACGAATTATCCGTGATGTTGGAGGTAGACCGTCAAACGTTGTATCAGCAAACGCTGGATAGCGAATCGCAGTATAAGGTTGTTAAATCCAAAGTGGATAAATCTGTCGGTGACGCCTTTATTGAATGGGTGAACGAGAACAGCCTCGGCGGTGTGTTCCGTATTGTTACCGACTATAAACGTGAATACCCCCTGAAAAATACGCTGTCCTGCGTGCTTGGTTTTGTCGGTAAAGACAACGTGGCGCGCGAGGGGTTGGAACTCCAATTCGACGATGAGCTGTCCGGTACACCCGGCCGTATGGTGGCGGCACAAAACACGTACGGCGACCACCTGCCGACCTCTTTGCAATACGAATATACCGTGGATGCGACCGACGGCAACAGTTTGGTGTTGACGATCGACCAGTATATCCAGCAGGTGACGGACAAATATTTAGCAGAGACGCTAAACGAATTTAACGCGACCAATCGTGGTTGCGCGATCGTGATGGACGTGGATACGGGCGCTATCTTGGCAATGTCTACCAAGGGAGACTACGATCCGAACGATTACTTGACGATCGCGGATCCGACTGTGGCAGAACAGATCGCGCTGTTGTCGGGACAGGAGCAAACCGACGCCATCGTTAAAGCGCGTTTGGAGCAGTACCGTAATAAGGCGCTCGATTTTTACGAGCCCGGATCGGTGTTTAAGACTTTCACCGCTGCCATGGGTTTGGAAGAAGGTCTGGTTACGGAGGAAAGTCCTTTCTATTGCGGCGGCAGTTTTACCATTGCCGACCGCAACATGAAATGCTGGGTCTACCCCAAAGGACACGGTCAACAGAACTTTGTGGAAGCCATTGCCAATTCTTGCAACCCCTCGTTCATGACGCTGGGTACGCGTATCGGTACTAAGTTGTTTTCCAAATATTATGCCGGGTTCGGCTTTACCGCGAAAACCAACGTTGATTTGCTTGGTGAGCCGACGGTTACGAGCGGGTTGTATCACTTACCCGAGGAGATTTCCTTAGTCGACGTGGCGGCATCTTCCATCGGGCAGACTTTCAAAGTTACGCCGTTGCAGATGGTCACAGCCATGTCTGCTGTGGCAAACGGTGGGTATTTGATGCAGCCGTATATCGTACAGAAAGTGTTGGACGGTGACGGCAATATTCTTTCCAATACCGAGCCTATTGTCAAACGGCAGATGATCTCGGAGGAGACCTCGCGTCGCCTTTGTGCGATGTTAGGCAACGCCGTCAGCAGCGGTGCCATTAAGAATGCGTACATTTCCGGTTACCGTGTAGCGGGCAAGACCGGTACTTCGGAGAAAACCGAGACAAAATCCGAGGAAGAAGAGGATGCGAACGTTGAGATCATCGCTTCTTTTGGTGGCTTTGCACCGGCGGACGATCCGCAGGTTGCCGTGCTGGTGATGGTCGATCAACCGCAACTTTTGAAATCCGGTGGCGGTGTTGCGGCACCGTGCGCGAAAAAAATATTGAAAGACATTCTTCCGTATCTGGGCGTCGAACCGAATTATACCGAAGAGGAGATCGCCGGCTTGGATCGCAGCGTTCCGAACGTCGTTGGTGCGACGGTTTCTGCGGCGGCAAGCACCTTAAAAGCCTCCTCGTTGACATATCACACCGTTGGAAACGGGGATACGGTTATTCGGCAGATACCGGCAAGCGGCACCTCTATCCCCAAGGGCGGTACGGTGTGGCTGTATACCAACAACAGTGATACCCAGATGACCACCGTTCCTGATTTTTCCGGCTGTACGGTGGCGCAGGTCAACCAAGCGGCAAAAGCTGTGGGTGTGAACGTGCTGCTGTCGGGTATCAGTGCGACCGCCGGTACACCGACCGCTACGCGACAGTCGGCGAAAGCCGGACAACAGGTAGCCAAGGGTACCGTTATCACAGTTGAATTTACCTACGCGGATACCATCTATTAGTTTATCTGAGAGGACACCTGTTTATGAAACGCTTTCATCAACAGGATGTTTCAATGCGGGCTCCTTCCCGTCGGATGTGGCAACGTGCTTTGTCAGTACTTGCCGTAATGATCGTTTGTTTTTGCGCCGTATGCGGTAAACTTGTAGCGTTGCAGATCGTTCAGCATACGCAATGGCAAACGCTGGCCTCGGAGCAACAACTTGCCGACAGCGTGATCTCGGACAAACGCGGCACCATCTATGATCGCAACGGTGTCGTGTTGGCGCAAAGCGTTGAGGTTGCGACGGTCATTATGATGCCGTCGGAAATACCAAACGAGTCATCGCGTGCGATGATCTGTGCAGAATTGCCCGAGCTTTTACAGATCAACGCCCAGAAGCTGGAAAAGCAAACGCAGAAGACGGGATCACGCTATGAGATCGTTAAATCCAAAATCGACATACCGTTGCGCACCGCCTTTATTGAATGGGTAAAGGAAAAGAACCTTACCGGTGTGTTTCGTGTGATTCAAGATTATAAGCGCGAATACCCCAATGGCAGTACGCTTTCTTGTGTTCTCGGGTTTACCGGAACGGATAACACCGGTCTGGAAGGCTTGGAGGCAAAATACAACGAGTGGCTTGCCGGAAAAGCAGGGCGTGTTATTACTACCAAAAACGGCCGGGGTGACGCGCTTCCCAACACGATTCAATACGAAACCACCATTGACGCCGAGGAGGGGGAGAGCCTTTACCTCACCATCGACGTGAATATTCAGAAAATGGTGGAAAAGTATTTAGAGGTTGCCGTTGCCGAGACCGGTGCTGCCAATCGTGCGTGTGCCATTGTAATGGACGTTCGCACCGACGAGGTGCTGGCAATGGCGACAAAAGGGGATTACGATCTGAACAATCCCCGCGTTTTGCAAAACCCCGATACAGCGGCGCGGATCGCGCTGCTCTCGGAGGACGAGCGATCCGATGCCTTGCTTACCGCCTTACAAAAGCAGTGGAAAAACAAGGCGATCTCGGAATTTTATGAGCCGGGCTCAGTATTTAAGATCTTTACCGCTTCTGCCGCGTTGCAGGAAGGGCTTGTTTCGGAAAAGTCTCACTTTTTCTGTAACGGCACCTATACGATGGCGGGGGTGCGTACCATGAAGTGTCACGTATTCCCCCGCAGTCACGGTAGTCAAACGTTGGCAGAGGCGATCTCACATTCCTGTAACCCTGCGTTTATGACGATCGGTTCGCTGCTGGGTACGGCACTGTTTCCGACCTACCACGAGAGGTTTGGGTTTACGGCGCTTACCGGTATCGATATGTTGGGCGAAGCGCGTGTCACTTCCACGCTGTATCACAGCGCTTCTGCCATCACGGCGGTGGACGTGGCGACCTCATCCATCGGGCAGACTTTCAAGGTCACACCCATTCAAATGATTACCGGCGTGAGTGCCGTGGCGAGTGACGGTAATCTGCGCACACCGTACGTTGTCAGTCACAGTGTGACGGCGGACGGCGCAAAAACCGTCTTGAACACACCTACTGTACGCACGCGCGCGATTTCATCCGATACCGCTTCGCGTATGTGCGCGATGTTGGAGGGCGTGGTGGACGGCGGCGGTGCAAAAAATGCCTACGTGGCGGGATACCGCGTTGCCGGTAAGACCGGCACCTCTGAAAAAACCGATCAGGCCTCCGCCGAAAACGGTCGCAAAAACGCGGTGGCTTCCTTTTGCGGGTTTGCTCCCGCAGACGATCCGCGCATTGCGGTTATCGTGATGATCGACGAGCCACAGACGTATATCCGTTACGGCGGAACGTTGGCGGCGCCTGTTGCACAAAAGATTTTTACCGACGTGTTGCCGTACTTGGAAATTGAACCGCGGTACACGGAAGAGGAATGGAACTCGTTGCATACCACCGTGCCGGACGTGACGGGGAAAACCGCTTCGGCGGCGAGTACGGTGTTGAAAAGCGCAGGGTTATCCTACCGCCTTGTCGGAGGCGGTACGGTGACGGCACAAAGCCCTGCGGCGGGTACGGTGATTTCCAAAAACGGTGCGGTTGTGCTGTATACCGATGGGCAACAACCCGAACAAGTCGCTGTGCCGAACGTCATCGGCAAAACGCTGTTGGAAGCGAACACCTTACTCACCGATGCGGGGCTGAACGTCAGTATTGTCGGCTGGGTTGGCGAAGTAGATAATCTGAATACGCAACGACAAGCGATCGTTGCGACGCAATCTGTTGAACAATCAAGTGCCGTTCCGAGTGGGACGGTGGTAGAGATACGTCTTCTTTACAAAGACGCGATCGAATAGAGGTGCGAATATGAAACTACTCCAAGTATTACAAGACGTTTTCACAACCGGCTTTTGTAACGATGTTGAGATTACGGCACTGTGCCGGGATTCTCGCAAGATCACAGAGGGTTGTTTGTTCGTTTGTATCGCGGGTACCAAAATTGACAGCCATCAGTTTGCCGCCGAAGCGCTGGAAAAGGGTGCGGCAGCGGTTGTGTGTGAACGGGATTTGGGGTTGTCGCGTCAAATTCTGGTGCGGGATGCCCGTGCCGCATGGGCACAGATGTGCGCCAACTGGTTCGGTCGCCCGTCGGAAAAACTGAGCCTTATTGGTATTACCGGCACGAACGGCAAAACCAGCACCTCGTATTTGCTCAAACACATTTTGGAGCGGGCGGGTCATACCGTCGGCTTGGTGGGCACGATTCAAAACATGATTGGGGAGCACGTGGTGCAAACGGGACAGACCACCCCCGATTCTTACGAATTGCAACAGTTGTTTGCGGCGATGGTGGATGCCGGATGCCGTTATGCTGTGATGGAAGTTTCCTCTCACGCGCTGGATCAGGAACGTGTTGCCGGCTGTCATTTTGCGGTGGGCGCCTTCACCAATCTGACGCAGGATCACTTGGATTATCATGGAACGATGGCAGCGTATGCCGCGGCGAAAAAGCGGTTGTTTGCGATTAGCGATACGGCGATTTTGAATATCGATGATCCGTGGTATCGCACGATGAGCGAGGCGTTGTCTTGCCCGACGGCCACCTATTCCGCAGTCAGTGCGAATGCCGAGTACACGGCGCATAATCTGCGGCAGCGACCGGATGGCGTGGATTTTGAGTTGGTGACTACCGGCGCTATCGGCAGAGTAAAACTCAAAACACCGGGCCGTTTTTCCGTTTACAACGCACTGACGGCGGCGGCGTGCGCCTTAACGTTGGGAATCGCGTTTGACGAGGTCGTGTCGGCGCTGTGCGATGCGGCGATCATCAAAGGCCGCGCCGAAGTTGTTCCGACCAACCGTGATTTTACGGTAGTTATTGACTATGCGCATACTCCTGATGGTTTGCAGAATATTTGCGAGACCTTGAACGCCTGCAAAGCGGGGCGGCTCGTGACCGTGTTTGGTTGCGGTGGTGACCGTGACCGTACCAAGCGCCCAAAGATGGCGGCAACGGCGGCGGCGCTCTCGGATTTTGTGGTGGTCACTTCGGATAATCCGCGCACCGAGGATCCGCACGCGATTATAGAGGATATTGTGGCGGGGTTATCCGACACACAGATTCCGTATACCGTGATCGCCGATCGAACGGAAGCAATCCGTTGGGCGATCCGCAATGCGAAAGCGGGGGATACGATCTTGCTGGCGGGCAAGGGACACGAAACCTATCAGATATTAAACAGCGGAACGATTCATTTGGATGAACGTGAAATCGTGGCGGAGGCGCTGGACGAGAATAACACCTGAATGGTGAAATGAGGAGCACAAAATATGGGTATACTGGTATCGGCGGTATTGGTCGTAACGGCACTGCTCGCGTTCGTGTTATCCGAACGATTGAGCAAGGTGTTTATTCCGATACTGCATCGGCTGAAATTCGGGCAAACGATTCGTGACGAGGGCCCTGCGTGGCACAAAGCAAAGCAGGGAACACCCACCATGGGCGGCGTTGCCTTTATCGGTTCCATCTTGATCGTGCTGGTGCTTGTCATGGTGGTTTGCCAGTTGTTTTTGCCGGTTAAGATTGTAACCGATGCGGACACCGTGGCAACGGTCACGCGGTTGTTTGCCGGCATCGTGATGGCGATCGGCTTTGGGGTGATCGGCTTTTTAGACGATTATATTAAGGTTGTCAAAAAGCGCAATTTGGGGCTGACAAGCCGGCAAAAGTTGCTCATGCAGATCGCGTTATCCGGGGGGTATGCGTTGCTTGTGTATCTCACGGGCGGCACGCAGATTCACGTTCCGTTTTACGGTATGTGGACGGCAGGGCTGTGGTTTATCCCGATTGCGGTGTTTATCATCGTGGCGATGACCAACGCCACCAACCTGACCGACGGTGTTGACGGGTTGTGCGGCTCGGTTTCGGTGATCGTTTGCCTGTTTTTGTTGATTTTATGCGGCGATTCGCTTGGCTACGGCGTTATCACGGCGGCTGCGGCGGGTGCGATCGCGGGGTTTTTGGTGTGGAATTTTCACCCTGCGCGGGTGTTTATGGGCGATACCGGTTCGTTGTTTATCGGCGGTGTGCTGTGCGCCGTAGCGTTTGGGCTCGGCAGACCGCTGCTGTTGCTGCCGCTGGGTATCGTGTATTTCTTTGAAACCGTTTCGGTGATGTTGCAGGTCGGGTATTTCAAACTGACACACGGCAAGCGGTTGTTCAAAATGAGTCCGCTGCATCATCATTTCGAGTTGTGTGGTTGGAGCGAGAACAAGATCGTTGCTGTCGCTTGTTTGACAGCCGGTCTCGGCGGTGCGGTCGCGTTGTTAATTACCTTACTGTAACCAATTCTTAAAGGAGAGAGCTATCATGGCAAAACGGGCAAAAGCCGCACACGCGGCGCCGAATGATACCTTGCCGAAGCGCAAAGGGCGACTGCGGTTATTTTCTTTTGCCAATGGGTTTGATATGCCGTTTTTTATTCTGTTGCTGCTTGTGTTGGCGGTTGGTTTGGTCTGTCTGTTTTCTGCCAGTTTCGCCTATTCGTATTACCGCAACGGTGGTGACAGCTATTATTACATCAAACGTCAGTTGATCTATGCCGTTATCGGTGTGATTATTATGATCGGTGTGTCGTTCGTTGACTACCATGCCTTGCGGCGGTTTGCGATCCCGATTATGCTGGGCTCATGGGGATTGTTGGGCTTGGTTATGCTGCTTCCCGAAATTCAAAACGTGCATCGTTGGATTCGTCTCGGTCCGATCAGTATTCAGCCGTCCGAGATCGCGAAGTTCGCCATTATTCTGTTGTTTGCCCACTTGATCTCGCGCAATCCCGAAGGTATTAAATCCCTGAAAAAAGGCTTTTTGCCGCTGTTTGGCATTCTCGCTTTTACCGCCGTTTTGATTTTGATTGAGCCGCATTTGTCCGGTACTATTTTGTTGCTCATGATCGGGTTGGTCATGCTGTTCATCGGCGGCGCGCGACTTCCTCATCTGGGAACGGTTGTTGCTATCGGTGTGATCGGCGTGGTGGTCATGGTCGTATTTTTAGGGTACGAGCAAGACCGTATTGACGTGTGGATGGATCCCATCGGCGTCTACACCTCGGACATTGTGTATGAATCGGGACAGACCGGCCGTGACGCGGCATGGCAGACGGTACAATCGCTGTTTGCAATCGGATCGGGCGGCCTTATGGGTGAGGGATTGGGAAACTCTCGGCAAAAGCATTCTTTCTTGCCCGAGCCGCAAAACGACTTCATTTTCTCAATCGTATGCGAAGAACTCGGCTTTATCGGTGCCGTGTTGATCATCTTGTTGTTTGCCGCTTTGGTATGGCGAGGTTTTGTGATCGGGATGCGCGCACCCGATAAATTCGGTTCGATGTTGGCTATCGGTTTGATCGCGCAGATCGGTATGCAGGTGGTGTTTAACCTGGCGGTTATCACCAACTCTTTCCCCAACACCGGTATCAGTTTACCGTTTTTCAGTTACGGAGGATCGTCACTGCTCATGTTGCTCGCGCAGATGGGCGTGTTGTTATCCGTTTCGCGACAGACAAAACGGTTGGCAGGAGGGTAAGCGATGCGCATATTGATGGCAGGCGGCGGTACGGCAGGACATATCAACCCTGCCTTGGCGATTGCCGATACGATCAAAGCTAAGCATCCGGATGCTGAGATATTGTTTGTCGGTGTCAAAGGAAAAATGGAAACGACACTTGTTCCTGCGGCGGGGTATCCGCTCAAAACCGTGACGGTGCAGGGCTTTCAGCGGCGGTTGTCGCTCAAAAACATCGGTCGCAACGTGGCGGCGGTATACCGCGCGGTTACCGCGGGCTTTGAAGCGGCACGGATCATTAAAGAGTTTGCGCCGGATCTTGCTATTGGTACCGGCGGCTACGTCTGCGGGCCGGTACTGCAAAAAGCGGCACGAATGGGCGTGCCGGTGTTGCTGCACGAATCCAACGCCTTGCCGGGCGTGACGGTGAAGATGCTTGCAAAACATGCCAAAGCGGTGATGGTTTCAGACGATGCGGCGCGGAAACATTTGCCGGAGGATGTGCGGACGGTGGTTACCGGCAATCCGTTGCGTCGTGACTTTACGACGATGGATCCGAAAGCGGCGCGTCGGGAGCTCGGCGTGGATGACCGACCGCTGGTGTTGTGCTTTGGAGGCAGTTTGGGCGCGCGCCATTTGAATGAAGCGGTTGCCGGTGTGCTCAAACGCAATCAAGAGGAACAAAAATTACAATTTATCGTCGGTACCGGCCGAGGGGAAAACTATCAAAAGATGTTGGCGCTTCTTTCGGAACTGGGTGTTACGCCGGACGGTGTGCACGTGCGGGTGCGGGAATATATTGATGATATGCCCCGCTGCATGGCGGCGGCTGATCTGGTTGTTTCGCGTTGCGGTGCCATGACACTCAGCGAACTGCCTGCGATGAAAAAACCGTCGATTTTGGTTCCGTCGCCGTACGTGGCGGAAAATCATCAATTTTATAATGCGATGGCATTGGCAGAGCGCGGTGCGGCACTTTGCATTGAGGAAAAAGATTTGACAGATGCGCGTTTGTGGGATACCATAGAGAAAACGGCGCTTTCGGCCGATGCGCTTCAATCCATGAGCGAAGCGGCGGGAAATGCGGCGGTGCTGGATGCGCACGAACGGATTTATGCCGTTGTACGGGAGACTTTGAACGGATAATAGCTCGCTGTCACCTTTTTCTCTCGAAATCATAGGATGAGGTATAAGACCTTGTCGGTTGATTTCGGAGAAGGGGTGGGCCACGGTGTCAAAGCTGATCATCGAAGGTGAGCACCGCTTGAACGGTGCCGTACATATTCACGGAGCAAAAAACAGCGCGTTGCCGATTTTGGCGGCCACTTTTTTGGCGGGCGAATCGTGTGAGATCGAAAACTGTCCGCTGCTGTCGGACGTTCACGCGGCGATTAACATTTTGGAACACTTAGGCTGTTGTGTTGAGCGGGACGGACACACCGTCCGCATCAACGCGTCGCAGGCAGAGGGGTATGAGGTGCCGGACACGCTCATGCGGGAAATGCGATCATCCATCGTATTTCTCGGTGCCATTGCGGCAAAAAGCGGGAGAGCGCAGTTGTCGTTCCCCGGTGGCTGTGAACTGGGACCTCGCCCGATTGACTTACATTTAGCGGCTCTCCGTCAACTGGGGTTGCATATTGACGAGGAGGGCGGAAGGCTTCTGTGCCGTGTTCACGGCAGGCTGGTCGGTTGTCCGATCTCGTTGTCTTTTCCCAGTGTTGGCGCCACCGAGAACATCTTGTTGGCGGCGGTAACGGCACGCGGTACTACCACCATTTTTAACGCCGCCAGAGAGCCGGAGATCGTGGATCTGTGCCATTTTTTGACCGCCTGTGGGGCGCGTATCCGCGGAGCGGGTGAGGGCACTATTGTCATTGAGGGTGTTGACCGCCTGCACGGATGCCGTCATCGGGTGATTCCGGATCGCATTGAAACCGCCACCTATATGGGCGCGGCAGCGATCACCGGTGGATCGCTGCTTCTAAAAGACGTTTATCCCGAGCACGTGCAAGCGCTGATACCGGTCTTTGAAGAAACCGGATGTCAGGTGACGGTGTGGCGGGACGAGTTACTTATCAATGCCCCGGGACGGTTGCGCCGCATCCGCACGGTGCGTACGTTGCCGTATCCCGGTTTTCCTACTGATGCGCAAGCGCTCGTTATGGCGCTTTGTTGCATGGCGGAAGGAACCAGCGTATTTATCGAAACGATTTTTGAGAGCCGATATAAGCACGTGTGCGAGCTGATGCGCATGGGCGCAAATATCAAGGTTGAAGGGCGCGTTGCCGTGGTGGAAGGCGTTAAGTCCTTGTCGGGTACGGCGGTGGAATGTACCGACCTGCGCGGCGGCGCGGCGCTGGTCCTTGCAGGACTTGCAGCGTCAGGCACTACGGAAATTACACAATTACAGCATTTAGAACGAGGTTATGAAACCATGGCGCAAACTCTTGCAGGAGTCGGCGCACATATCTTGTATGATGGAGCGGATGTATGAAAAAGAAACGCTCACAACCGAAACGCAGGAGCAGCCAGAAGCGGAAACAAAACCGCTTCCGGCTGTTTGTCGTGCTGTCGGTGGTGAACGTGCTGCTTCTTGTGCTGACGGTATTGCTGTTGCCGGCGGCACTTCGTAATCCGACAGCCGAGGACAAGCCCTCGGCGCTGGGTATTCGCAGTATTACCGTGTCGGGAAACACACAGTACGACAACGAAGCGCTCATCGGCGTGAGCGAACTTAAAGTGGGGCAAAGTGTATTTTCGGTCAACAAGGGTCAGGTTGCCAAACAACTCAAAAAAGAGTTCGTGTATGTGCGGGACGTGGACGTTGACATCAACTTTAAGCGCGAGGTTACCATCAACATTACCGAGGCGGAGGAAATGGGCGCCGTGTACGCGAATGGCGGCTGGGTCGTCGTGGATGAAAACGGCAAAGGCTTGCAAAAACTTCCTATTGAAAGCGAACGCCCGCTTCGGCGTATGTACCTCAAAGGCGCGGGCACGCTGACCGACGAGATCGGCAAGCAGGTGCTCGATGAGCGCAGTCTTGGGATCATCGCGGAGATCTGTGCCGCGTTTGAGTTGTACAAGCTCGGCGACATCAGCGAGATTGATATGACGAACCTCAATGATATTCGCGTTAATTGGAAAAACCAAATTGATATTGCGCTGGGAAACGACTCCAATTTGACTTATGAGATTGCGGTTGCGGCAACGTCTATCCCCAAAATTTTGGCGCGCCACGGAGAAACGGCAACGGGGCTCTTAAACGTCAGTCAGTATTCCGATGCCACGGTAGAGACCCCCACCATCATTTTCACACCGTCTTCGTTGCTTGAACAGGATGCTGACGAACCCGCGGATGGACCTGAGGGTGACGAACCTGAAACCGCCCCGTAAAAAAAGAAAAAATTTTCTAAAAATAATGTTGAAATTATAGGGTTGACATGATAAAATTAATGTAGTATGATATGCAGTGACTCTATAAATAAGGATTAACTGTTGCGAAATAAAAGGTAGGAGGATGTTCCATGAACTTTGAATACGATGATGAAGTCTTGGATACCGGGGTTCAGATTAAAGTAATCGGTGTTGGCGGTGGTGGCGGAAACGCGCTTAACCGCATGGTTACCGCCGGTGTCAAGGGCGTTGAATTTGTGGCGATCAATACGGATCACCAAGCTTTGCTGCGCTCTCAGGCGACAATTAAACTGCAGATCGGTGAAAAACTGACACGCGGTATGGGCGCCGGCGCAAACCCCGAAAAGGGCCAGCGCGCCGCCGAGGAAAGCCGCGAGGAGATCATGGCTGCCCTCAAAGGCACCGATATGGTTTTCGTTACCGCCGGCATGGGCGGCGGTACCGGTACCGGTGCGGCTCCCGTTGTAGCGTCGATCGCGCGCGAGATGGGTATTCTGACGGTTGGTATTGTCACGAAACCGTTTGCGTTTGAAGGTCGCCGCCGTATGGAGCAGGCCGAGAACGGTATTGCTATCCTGCGTGAGCACGTGGACAGCTTGGTGGTTATCCCCAACGAACGTCTGAAGCTCGTCAGCGAGCAGCGCATCACGATCGCGAACGCGTTCCAGGCGGCAGACAGTGTCCTGCGTCAGGGCGTGCAGTCCATTTCCGAACTCATCACCGCGGAAGCCGTTATCAACCTTGACTTCGCGGACGTTACCGCCATCATGAAAGATGCCGGCTATGCTCACATGGGTATCGGTCGTGCGGAAGGTAAAGATAAGGCTGAAACTGCGGCTCGCGAGGCGATCGCCAGCCCGTTGCTCGAGACCACCATCAACGGTGCTCGCGGCTTGATCATCAACGTTACCGCTTCACCGGATATCCCGCTCGAAGACGTGGATATCGCTTGTAACCTCATTTCCGAGGCGGCGCATCCGGACGTTAACACCATTTGGGGTCTGACCTTCGACGAGAATTTGGAGGACGAGCTGTGCATCACGCTGGTCGCCACCGGTTTCTCGGCTGACGGCTCCTACGTCCCGCCGACGGAAGACGGCAAGGGCGGCACCGATTCCAGCGATTACGATGATGAGGATCTCCTCAACATGTTCCGTAAACGCCCGCAATAATCCAAACAAACAACGAAACGGCGAGAAGCTTTGGCTTCCCGCCGTTTTTTGAACGGAGGCAACCGTATGTCCGCAAATCGTGATCTGTCTGCGCCGTTTCGTGCGGCGGTGGATGCGTATGGGTTGATTGAAGCCGGTGATCATATCGCCGTTGGTGTGTCCGGTGGGAAAGACAGCATGGCGTTGCTTGTGTTACTTGCCGAGCTGCGTCGCTTTTATCCGCAAGCGTTCACGCTGACCGCCATTACCCTTGACCCCTCGTTTAACGGCGAGGAGGGTGACTATTCCGCTGTTGCGGCGCTTTGTGATCGGTTGGAAGTGCCGTACTTACTCAAACGCACGAAATTATGGGATGCCGTACAGGAGCATATCGGCAATGAGAACCCGTGCAGTCTGTGTGCGCGGCTCAGACGCGGCACACTGCATCGCGTGGCAAAAGAAGCGGGATGTAACAAGGTTGCGCTCGGTCACCATCAAGACGATGCTGCCGAAACGCTGTTGATGAATTTGTTTTCGGGTGCTACCATCGGTTGCTTTTCACCGAAAAGTTATCTCGACCGCAGCGATATTACCCTGATTCGTCCGATGGTGTTTTTAACCGAGCAAGAAATATCCGCGTTCGTGCAACGTGAGGAGTTGCCGGTTATCAAATCCCGTTGTCCGGTGGACGGCACTACCCACCGCCAGCGCACCAAAGAGCTGATCGAACAGTTGTCCGACACCTACGGAGATGTCGGACATAAGATTACGGAGGCATTGCAAAAAAGGCACATCAGCGGATGGTAAAAAGAGCGAGGAAGCATTATGCTTCCTCGCTCTTTTCAATTGCTTGTAAGGCTTCGCGGAGCACGTCCAGCGACGATAACCCCTGTTTGATCTTGACCGCAACGTAGGGTTTCGGTCCGGCGTTGATCATCACCCTGCCGGGCAGTGCCGCGTTTAATTTGGAGCCGAGTGACAGATCTAAGGTGCGTTGATATAAAAGCAGGTTGTCAGCCGTTTGCTTGACCTCGTATACACCTGCGGCGGCAGCCATGTTCCGAAGTAGGGCGACTTCCACAAGACCCTGCACCGCGGCCGGCGGTTCGCCGAAGCGGTCGATCAGTTCGTCGTACACGTCCAGCGAATCTTCCTCGGTGCGGATATCTGCAATGCGGCGGTACATATCCAACCGTTGTGCATTGGTGCCGATATAACTTTCGGGAATATGCGCCGATACCGGCAGGTCGATTAAGCATTCTGCTTCGCGGGTTTTGGGTTTTCCTTTTTCCTCGTCGACCGCTTCGGCAAGCAGGCGCAGATACAGATCGTACCCGACGGCTTCCATGTGTCCGTGTTGTTGTGCGCCGAGCAGATTGCCCGCGCCGCGGATCTCCATATCGCGCATGGCGATCTTAAAGCCGGCACCAAATTCGGTAAATTCGCGAATGGCTTCGAGTCGTTTGGTGGATACGTCGCTGAGAACTTTACCGCGCAAGAAAGTAAGATACGCAAACGCGCGGCGGGAAGACCGTCCCACACGTCCGCGCAACTGATGCAGTTGTGACAGACCAAACCGATCGGCATTCTCAATGATAAGCGTGTTAACGTTCGGTACGTCCACGCCGGTTTCGATGATGGTGGTACAGACGAGCACGTCAATTTCATGGTCGATGACCTGTCGCCAGATGTCCGACATTTCTTCTTCCGACATTTTACCGTGAGCGAATGCGACGCGCGCTTCGGGGATGCGCATCTGCAATCCTGCGGCACAGCGTTCGATGGTATCGGTGCGGTTGTGCACGTAGTACACTTGCCCGCCGCGACGCAGTTCACGGCGGATGGCATCTGCAATAATACCGTTATCGTGCTCCAACACGTAGGTCTGCACGGGGCGACGATCCTGAGGTGCTTCTTCAATAATGGACATATCGCGGATCCCGCTCATTGCCATGTTGAGTGTGCGAGGGATAGGGGTAGCAGACAGCGTTAGTACGTCCACTTGCGGGGCGAGCTCTTTGATGCGCTCCTTTTGTGCGACGCCGAAGCGTTGCTCCTCGTCCACGATAAACAAACCGAGGTTGCGGAATTTCACGTCTTTGGATAACATGCGGTGGGTGCCGACCAAAATATCCAGTCTTCCCGCCGCCATATCTTTTAAGATCCTTTCTTGTTGTTTGGGCGTGCGGAAACGCGACAGCATTTCGATCTGTACGGGGAATCCGTCAAACCGTTTGACCAGCGTATTGTAATGCTGAAACGCCAAAATGGTGGTGGGGACTAACAAAACGCATTGTTTGCTTTGCGAAACGCATTTGAACGCGGCACGCAATGCCACTTCTGTTTTACCGAATCCCACGTCACCGCAAAGAAGGCGGTCCATCGGGACGGGACGTTCCATATCGGCCTTGATCTCGTCAATGCAACGCAACTGATCTTCGGTTTCCTCGTATTCAAAATGACGTTCAAAGTCATACTGCCATTCGCTGTCGGGATCAAACGCGTACCCCGGCGTTGCCATACGCTGTGAATACAAGCTGATCAGTTCTTTGGCAATATCCTTGACTGCCGTGCGTACGCGTGTTTTGGTTTTTTGCCATTCTTGTCCGCCGAGACGATGCAGTTTTACTTTGACCTCGTCTTTGTTGCCGATATATTTGGAAACCAGATCCAGCTGCGTGACCGGCACGTACAGCGTATCGCCTTTATCGTATTGCAGTTTCAAATAATCCTTGACGACACCCTGTACCTCTAACTGATGAATACCCTGGTACAAGCCGATACCGTGTGCCGTGTGAACGACGTAATCACCGACCATCAGTTCCGATAAACTGTGGATCTCCGCGCCCGCGGTACGGTTTAAGCGCCGTTTACGGCGATTGACGGTGATGCGCCCGTGCGTGATGATGCACAAATTGGCGTCGGGGAACTCCGCACCGGCGGATAACCCGCCGCGCAGGACCAACACGCGGTCGCGCAGCGGTTTTTCGGGAGCGGGTGCGTATAACGCGGGGATTCCCTGCTTTTGCAAATCTTCCGCGAGTGTTTGTGCGTTCTTTTCTTCCGCACCCGCAAGCACGATGCACGCCATGTGGCGGGACAGACAGTCTTGCAAATCTTCGCATAACAGCGACAACCCGCCCGACCATACCGGCAACTGACGGCAGGTGAGAGCGTGTAATTCGCGTATTTTTATATCGCCGCTGCTGTGGGCGAACGTTTCCATGAGTACGGTGGGATGCGTTTCAAAATAGCGGGAGAGATCCTCGAAATCCATTTGATAACGGCACAGTTCCCGACACAAACAGCCCTCTTCTAAGAGGGATTGTATATCCTCCTGCAACTGCCATTCGGAGGTGCGTATGCGTTCGCGAACCTTGGCGCTTTCGGAAACGATCAAAAGCGCATCCGCCGCATAATCCAACGCGGTGACGGCTTCGGGGTAAATGAGCGGCAGATACCGCTCGGTTGCTATGGGATGCGTGCCGCTGCGCAGACGATCGACGTCTTTCAAAAGATGTGACCGCACAAGATCGGCACGTTTTCCGCTCAAAGAGGCGGCGAGCGTTTCCAGTTTTCCACTCAATTCGTCGGCGGAATCGTACAGAATTTCGCAAGCGGGCGGAATGTCCACAGCGGACAAGGCATCGGTGCGCCGCTGAGAAAGAATGTCAAAATACGAGATGGTATCGACGGTGTCGCCCCATAACTCGATACGGATGGGGGAGGCGTTTTGAGCAGGGTACACGTCAATGGTACCGCCGCGCACCGCATATTGACCCGCACCCTCGATCTGATCGCAACGCGAATACCCCATGCGGGCGAGCGCGGCGGGCAGATCCTTTACTGGCAGATCTTTGTCGCGTACCAGATGCAAGGTGCGGGCACGTAACGTTTCGGGCGGGACGGTGTAACTCATCACCGCGTCAATACCTGCTACCACAGCGGAATAGTCGCCGTTGACCATTTTTGAAAGCACGCCCAAGCGCAACTGTTCATATTCGCGCGAAGCGCTCTCCGTTTGCCTGAGCGATACGTCGCGTGACGGCAGCATGAGCGCGTTTTCACCAAGTGCCGCGAGATCCTCGCATACGCGGGTGGCTTCCGCTTCGTCTGCCACGACGAAAAACGCCTTACGGCCCATGCGTGCCGATAAAGCGTGTGTTAACAATACCTTATGGATGTGACCGGTTCCGGTCAACAGAATCGGCGAGCGGGCGGCTTTGAGATCACGCTCGATCGCATTTAGGGTGTCGAGTTCCGACAGCCCTGTTTCAAATACGGACATGGTGTCACCTTATTTTGAAAAATCGTTCATTGCTTTGTCAAGTTGTCCGTCGGCGATCAGCAGTGCCGCGTCGGCGGCGTCGTTTGCCGCCTTGACAATGGCGGCGGCTTCATCTTTGCTGAATTTGGAAAGCACCCATGCCGCCAAATCGTATTCGGGGTGCGGTTTTTTGCCCACACCGATCTTGATGCGCGGAAATTGTTCCGAGCCACATAAGGTGATGATGCTGCGCATGCCGCGTTGACCGCCGTCGCTTCCCTTGCGACGGATGCGGATGGTGCCCACGTCGAGCGTGATATCGTCACAAATTACAACGCAGTTTTCGGGCGAAAGTTTGTAAAACGACAACGCTTCGCGTACCGCTTCGCCGCTGTTATTCATAAAGGTTTGCGGCATCAGTAACAAGAGTTTTTTGCCGCCGATGGTCATTTCACCGCACAGCGACTTGAATTTGACGCGGTTGACACGCACCCCCACCTTCTCTGCCAACGCTTCCACGGCGGCAAATCCTGCGTTGTGACGCGTGCCTGCATATTTTTTGCCCGGATTACCGAGCCCCACGATGATAAAATCAATGGGGCCTGCCGGTTTCGGTTTTTTGAAAAACATATCCATCACCTCATAAAACCACCGGGATCGAAGTCCCGCCAGTCTACCCTTATTATGGCAAAAAAAGCGTGGTTTTGCAAGCAGAATTTTGGCGGCGGAAACAGTCAAAATTACCATAGCGCATGTTTTTTCGAAAAAAATACTGGCATATTGTAATAAAATTAAAAAAATGTAAAAAAGCACTTTTCATTTGCAATTTCTTTTGATATAATATGAACAAGTGCGCTGACCGTTTGGTTTGGCGCCGTAAACACTGTTTGCAAAGTCAAAAAAGTAGGAGGATGACTGTAGAATGAGTCAAAAGTTTGTTTACCTGTTCAGCGAGGGTAACGCCACCATGCGTAACACTCTCGGCGGTAAAGGTGCGAACCTCGCCGAAATGACCGGCATGGGTCTGCCTGTACCGCAGGGCTTCACTATCAGCACCGAAGCCTGCACCCAGTACTACGAAGATGGTCGCCGCATCAATGATGATATCCAGGCGGAAATCATGGAGTACATCGTGAAGTTGGAAGCCATCACCGGCAAGAAGTTCGGCGACAAGGAGAATCCGCTTCTCGTGTCCGTGCGTTCCGGCGCGCGTGCTTCCATGCCCGGTATGATGGATACCATTTTGAACCTTGGCTTGAATGAAGACGTTGTGGAAACCTTGTCCGCAAAATCGGGCAACCCCCGTTGGGCTTGGGACTGCTATCGCCGTTTCATCCAGATGTACTCCGACGTCGTTATGGAAGTTGGTAAAAAGTACTTCGAGGAACTCATCGACAAGATGAAAGAAGCCAAAGGCGTTACGCAGGACGTCGATCTGACTGCTGATGATCTTAAAGAGCTCGCCGGTCAGTTCAAGGCGGAGTACAAAGCGAAGATCGGTGCGGAGTTCCCGTCCGATCCCAAAGAACAGCTCATGGGCGCCGTCGAAGCGGTGTTCCGTTCTTGGGACAACCCCCGTGCGAACGTCTATCGCCGTGACAATGATATCCCGTACTCCTGGGGTACCGCTGTTAACGTGCAAATGATTGCGTTCGGTAACATGGGTGACAACTGCGGTACCGGTGTTGCGTGTACCCGTGACCCTGCTACCGGTGAACCCGGCCTGATGGGTGAGTTCCTCACTAACGCTCAGGGCGAAGACGTTGTTGCCGGTGTGCGTACCCCCATGCCGATCGCTGAGATGGCTGAGAAGTTCCCGTCTGCGTTCGAAGAGTTTAAGAAAGTTTGCGCGATCCTCGAAGATCACTACCGCGATATGCAGGATATGGAGTTCACCGTTGAAGACGGCAAACTGTATATGTTGCAGACTCGTAACGGTAAGCGTACCGCGAAAGCGGCTTTGAAGATCGCTTGCGACCTTGTGGACGAGGGCATGATCGATAAGAAGCAGGCTGTTGCGATGATCGATCCTCGTAACCTTGACACGCTGCTTCACCCGCAGTTTGACCAGAAGGCTTTGAAGGCTGCTACCCCCGCCGGTAAGGGCCTCGGCGCTTCTCCCGGTGCTGCTTGCGGTCGTGTGGTGTTCACCGCCGAAGACGCTGTGGAATGGAACGAGCGCGGCGAGAAGGTCGTTCTGGTTCGTCTGGAAACCTCTCCCGAAGATATCACCGGTATGAAAGCTTCTCAGGGCATTCTGACCGTTCGCGGCGGTATGACCTCTCATGCAGCCGTTGTTGCACGTGGTATGGGTACCTGCTGTGTTTCCGGTTGCGGCGACATCAAGATGGATGAAGAGAACAAGAAGTTCGAGCTCGCAGGTAAGACCTACGTCGAGGGCGATTACATCTCCATCGACGGTTCTACCGGTAACATCTACGATGGCATCATCCCGACGGTGGATGCTGAAATTGCCGGCGAATTCGGCCGCATCATGGCATGGGCCGATGAGTTCCGTACCTTGAAAGTTCGCACCAATGCTGATACCCCCGCCGATGCGAAGAAAGCACGCGAGTTGGGTGCCGAAGGTATTGGTTTGTGCCGTACCGAGCATATGTTCTTTGAAGCGGATCGTATCGCGGCGTTCCGCGAAATGATCTGCGCCGACACGGTTGAAGAGCGTGAAGCGGCTCTCGCGAAGATCCTGCCCTATCAGCAGGGTGACTTCGAGAAGCTGTACGAGGCGCTGGAAGGCTGCCCCGTTACCATCCGCTTCCTCGATCCTCCGCTGCACGAGTTCGTGCCCACCGAAGAAGCTGATATCGAGCTCCTTGCTAAGGCTCAGGGCAAGACTGTTGCGGACATCAAGAACATCATTGCTTCCTTGCATGAGTTCAACCCGATGATGGGTCATCGTGGCTGCCGTCTGGCTGTCACCTATCCGGAAATTGCGAAGATGCAGACCGCTGCGGTTATCCGCGCTGCCATCAACGTGAAGAAAGCACATCCGGATTGGAACCTCGTTCCCGAGATCATGATCCCGCTGACCGGCGAAGTCAAAGAGATGAAGTTCGTTAAGGATGTCGTTGTGGCTACCGCTGATGCGGAAATCGCTGCTGCCGGCATTGAGCTGAAATATGAAGTAGGTACCATGATGGAGATCCCGCGTGCTTGCTTGACTGCTGACGACATCGCGAAAGAGGCTGAGTTCTTCTGCTTCGGTACCAACGATCTGACGCAGATGACCTATGGTTTCTCCCGTGACGATGCCGGTAAGTTCCTCTCCGCTTACTATGACACCAAGATCTTTGAGAACGATCCGTTCGCGAAACTTGATCAGACGGGTGTCGGTAAGTTGATGGAAATGGCTGTAACGCTGGGTAAGAAAGTTCGCCCCGAAATGCACTGCGGTATCTGCGGTGAGCATGGCGGCGACCCGGTCTCCGTTGAGTTCTGCCACACCATCGGTCTGGACTACGTGTCCTGCTCGCCGTTCCGCGTGCCGATCGCACGCCTCGCTGCTGCTCAGGCTGCTATCAAAGGAAGCAAATAATTGCTGACTTTATGAAACAAAATTATCCGTCCGAGGAAACTCGGGCGGATTTTTCTTTGCAAAGTCCTTTTAATGGGACAGATGTTGTGCTATAATGCAATCATAGGAATTAGATTTGGAGGGAAAGTAAATGCTATCAAAACCAGTTTACGGTTGGAGTGATTTTCAACTTGATGACACTTCTAAGTATAAATTGAGTTACCTTGATGACATAGCATTTGATTGGCTAAACCAGGCAATACACGGGCTTGAAACAATGTTGCCATTTTGCGTAAAAGGTTTTTTAGAACCTAATCGTTTTTTATGTGTGGTTAGTTATTGGAATTGTCATATTATATGCGAAGAAGACGAGCGTTATCCCATAGAAAAAGACGACGTGCAAAATGAAGTTTCCCATACAAGTATGTTGCAATTTTGTCGATACCTTTATGATGACATTTCTCAAAACAAGGATGAATGGATTTACTTTCCTCCATATGAGGATATGGATACCGCAAAGAGAGAGAAAGAACTTACAAAAAAACTGATTCGTTTGAGGGAACTAATTTCAGAAAGAGAAGAATGGTTTAGCGAAGGTCATTGTTTCCTTTAACGGCAAATTATAATTTCCCTCTTTTGCGGATAGCACCACAGGCTGCCATCAAGGAATCTA
This sequence comes from Acutalibacteraceae bacterium, assembly GCA_045595445.1. Taxonomy (GTDB): domain Bacteria; phylum Bacillota; class Clostridia; order Oscillospirales; family Acutalibacteraceae; genus RGIG3009. The sequence continues at coordinate 98,675 of JAZOAK010000069.1, read as the reverse complement.
AGTAATTAGATTTATAAAGCAAACCTATCGCCCTGCCGAATCGGCAGGGCGATTTTTCACAATATGTTCACTGCTTTTTTACATAAATATGTTACAGTATAAATACGTTTGTTGTTTATGGAGGTGCAATATGAAAAAAGCATTGGTATGTTTAGTGGTACTAACTCTTTTGCTTTCGGGTTGCGATTCAAAGGAGTCAAAAATCGAAGGCACTCAAATAAACCTGTCCGATAACAAAATTACAGTTGACGGACAAGAGATTACAAGCGATACTACCCAAGCGGTTTATTGCGCTAATGATATTGTGTTTTACCTTTCAGGTCAGGATTTTACTTATGGTGAGGGTACAAAAGAAGATGAACACGAGCAAGGCGAAGCAGATGCGCATACTGTTGTTCACATCACAAAACCAGGCAGATATGTTTTAAGTGGTAAATTATCGCTAGGACAAATTGCCGTTGACCTTGGTGAAGATGCAGAAACAGACTCCAATGCAGTAGTAACACTCATTCTTAATAATGTTGATATTACTTGTAAGGTTGCGCCTGCAATTATTTTCTACAATGTTTACGAATGTTCAAACAGCGATGAAGAAACCGCAACAAAAGATGTTGACACTAAAAATGCAGGTGCAAATGTGATTATTGCCGACGGTACTGAAAACAATATCAACGGTTCTTATGTCGCCAAAATTTACAAATCTTATGAATTGAGTGAAGACGGAAAAGAGGTTGTGGATAGTAAGAAACTTCACAAGTATGACGGTGCTTTCTACTCAAAGAAAACAATGAACATAAACGGTGGAGATAAAGGAACAGGTATATTAAACATAAAAGCCGAAAACGAAGGCCTTGATACTGAACTTCACCTTACGATAAATGGCGGTATTATCAATATCACATCGGGCAACGATGGAATTAATACCAACGAGGACAATGTGTCTGTCACCACTATGAATGGAGGTACACTCAATATTCTTTGCGACGGCAGCACGGGTGAGGGTGATGGAATTGACTCAAATGGTTGGCTTGTAATCAATGGTGGAACAATTACCGCACAGGCTTGTTCTTCAAGCGGTGATGCAGGTATCGATTCTGATAAGGGCATTTATATTAACGGTGGTAAAGTAATTGCTTCGGGAAATATGCTCGACCACATTGCTGGCGGCAATCAAACTTATGCTGTATTCAATTTTGTAAGTCGTCAAAAAGGCAGCGAAACATACACCCTTAAAAATTCTGCTGGTAAAGTTGTTGGCGAGTATGCTCCTATGAATGCTTTCACTTACTTAATTGTTGCAGGAAGCGAAATTACCCCCGATGACTATACATTCTGGCAAGGAACAACTCAATTATCTGGAAGTAAAACTCAAAATATTGGGGGCGGAATGCCACAGGGACAGAGACCACAAATGCCGAATGGTGAACAGGACACCCCTCCCGAAATGCCAGAGGGTATGGAAAGACCCGAAAAACCGAACGGAGAATTCCCACAAGGTGAAAGACCCGAAATGCACAACGGAGAAATGCCAGAAGGTATGACACCGCCAGATAACGAAGGCGGAATGATGGGCGGAAATATGATGCCAAGCGGAGAAACCTCAACCACATTTACAATCACAAAGGGTGGAAACCAGTTTTCAAATGTTGCACAAGCGGCTTCTTAAAGATTTATTTAATTTCCCTCTTTTGCTGATAGCATCACAGGCTGCAATCAAAGAAGGCAAGTAAGAACCTCACCCATTAGCAAAATCAAAGATTTTAATGGGTCCCGAGAGCCTTTCGACCTTCGGTCTAAATTTCTGACTTTATAAGGTAAATCAAATCCCCACCGAAAAATCGGTGGGGATTTTGTCGGATTTTATTGACAGATTACATCATAGATGTTATACTGCAAACAGACTAGTTAACAAATAGTTCATATTTTCCAGTCAAGAGAAAGGGGATTTATTATGGAAAACACTGTAAACACTGCTCCCGTTGGTCAACTTAAAACTAACAAAGGATTATTAAAAACTATTTTACTCTCCCTCATTACATTTGGAATTTATCCGCTGGTTGTTATGTCGTCCGTTTCTAACGATATTAACGTTGTGGCTTCAAGGTATGATGGTAAAAAGACTATGCATTTTTGTTTATTAGCATTCATTGTTGCTCCTATTACTTTTGGTATTGCAGGTATTGTTTGGTATCATAAAATATCAAACCGTATTGGCGCAGAGCTAATGAGACGCGGTGTTGCATATAGTTTTAGTGCAGCAGACTATTGGCTTTGGAGTGTATTGGGTAGTTTAATTGTTGTTGGTCCATTTATTTATTTACATAAAATGTTCAAGGCTGTAAACCAAATGAATGCCCATTACAATATAAATGGTTAATTTCCCCCTTTTGCTGATAGCACCACAGGCTGCAATCAAAGGAAGCAAGTAATTGCTGAGTTTATAAAACAGAAATGCGCCCGAAGTAATTCGGGCGGATTTCTGTTTTATTCGTGAAGCATATCCGGTGCGTTACAACTCTTTATCTCAGCCGTATTTTTCACAAACGGCATGGTTGCGGTTTCGGTGAAAATTTCGGCGGTTATGTTGTCCAGCCGAAGATTTTCGATCACAGCGCCTGCGTCAAACTGTAAGGTGGGGACTGTGCCGTCAACAAATTCTCGTCTGTGAACGTCGGGAATATGAACGTTTCGGATGGCAGTTCCCGGATAACGACAGTATCGTCGTGAATACCGTCACCGTACAAAATGTGTGCAATGACAATTCCTCTTGTTAAATCACTTAAATTTTGAATGCTTTTTCGGTGGGGAGTGCGAAGATGACGCCATTTGCGTTGGAAGTAAGACCAAATTCGCGGTTGACGTCTTCCATGATTTGAGCGCCCACTTTTTCAGGAGCTAATATGAGGAGAATTTCGCGTTCGCCGTCCACCTCTGTTTTAACAAATTCGGCAAATTGTTCCGTATCCGCCAATCTGCCCTTGATGACGGTACCGCCCGTTGCTCCCGCTTTGCGAGCGGTTTGCATAACGTCTTCGCTGTAACCTTCGTTGACCGAAATAACAATAAGATTATTGTGATGCTCGTTTTTCATCGGCGCAAACTCCTTGTTTGTGTTTTGATTGCCAAAGTTGAGAATTTCGTTTAATACGCGGCTGGATGCGGACACGTCCAAAACAATCATCAGACCGCCGTACGTTGAATGGTTTTGAAAGTTCTCGGTGAAACCTTCCATCATATCGTGAACATCGTTTTCGGCGCCAAGGCTGACAAGGATATCCTTGTCATGACTGCCGAGACCGAAAATGTCCATCATTTCGGTGGGAGCGGTACCGAGCCCTACGGTTTGGAAGTTAAGCCGCATTTTAAGGTTTTGCAGTTCTTTTATCAGTTTTTGACCCTTCCCTTGCTGGACAATGGAGAGGAGGCACATCATCTTTTTACTCATTTACGGTGTCCTCCTTATAGAAAAACACGATATTGTCCTGAACGGTGCTGATTTCGTTGTGGAATTTTTTAACCTTGCTGGCGTGTTGTCTTCTCTCGACCAGACCGAGAACTTGAATGGTAATAAGCGGAGCCATGGCGATCAGTGCTACGATGCCGAACGCATCGGTCATGACGTTTCCACCTACGGCTTCACACGCGCCCATGGCAAAGGGGAGCATAAACGTTGAGGTCATGGGACCGCTTGCCACACCGCCCGAGTCAAAGGCGATGCCGGTGTAGATGCTGGGAACAAAGTAACTGATAACCAGCGATATGACGTAGCCCGCAATTAAGAACGGTAAGATCGGGATTCCTGTTAACACGCGCAACATGGCGATACCGACCGAAACCGAAACGCCGATGGAAAGCGAAAGCGCAACGGATTTTTGCGAAATGGCGCCGTTTGTGATCTCGTTGACTTGTCGTTTAAGAGAGTGGACGGCGGGCTCTGCCGCAACAACGAAATATCCCATAAGCATACCGATGGGAATCAGCAGAGCGCTGAAAGAACTTTTCGCAATTTCGGCACCGATCAGTCTGCCCGCAGGCATAAAACCGACGTTTGCACCGGTTAAAAAGAGAACAAGACCGATGTAGGTATAGATAAAACCGAAGGACATTTTGATCACGTTATGGATATGATATCTTCGGGTAATTATCTGAAAGATAACGAAAATTAAAACGATAGGGGCAAACGCGACGGCAATTTCCTTTGCGTAATGTGGTAGAGCAAGTGCGAATTGACGGAATGCCTCGGTCGTTGTTTTGACGGCGACGAGTTCATAGGTTGAGGTCGTTGCCTCGGGTTTGTAAAAGATGCTGAGAAGCAGGACGGAAAGGATGGGGCCTATGCTGCAAAGGGCAACCAAACCAAAGCTTTTCTCACCTGTGTTTTTCCCTTTTTTGGTGGCGGCAAGACCCGCGCCGAGAGCCATGATAAACGGTACGGTTATCGGGCCGGTCGTCACGCCGCCCGAGTCAAAGGCGGTGGGAATAAATTCTTTCGGAGCAAAAAACGCAAGAACAATAACGATTCCGTAGAACACAACCAGCAGGCGCCGAAGCGGGATTTCCTTTTTGCTTCGAATTAACGTGATACAAAGGAACAGACCCACGCCGATGCCGACGCAGTTTACCAAAAGAGCGTTCGGGATGGTGGGTACTTGTTCCGCAAGTACCTGTAAATCCGGTTCGGAAACCGTGATGAGGAAACCGAGACCGAGGCAGATCAAAAGGGGAATGAGCGCGAGATTTTTCTTGGTTAACGTTTTACCGATACCATCGCCTAACGGTTCCATGGAAATGGTGGAGCCAACGGTAAAAAAGCTGATGCCGAGAATGAGCAGAATCGTTCCGAACAAAAACAAAACAAGGACACCTGCGTCAAGCGTAACGCAAGTGACCGAAAGAATCAACACGATTAACGCTATCGGTAACACCGATGTCAGCGACTCTTGGATCGAAGCGAAAATATGTCTCATCAAAGCACCTCAATGTTTTCTCTGCCGTTTTCACTGTTAGCATACCATAACAGAAGCTTATTTGCAATCGGTGACGGAAATTCATTAAAAGAAAAGTCCTCCCTCGGAACACGCCGAGGAAGGATTGCGTTTGAGGGTTATTCAACGTCCAACGCGATAAGATCGTCAATGGTTTCACGCCGTACCGCTACGTACGAGTTGCCGCCTGACAACATGACGATCGGCGGGCGGGGTAGGCGATTATAGTTGGATGCCATGGAATAGTGGTATGCACCCGTGGTGAGTACCGCAACGAGGTCGCCGCGCTGAATGGTCGACGGCAACATAACGTCGGGTTGAATGATATCGCCGCTTTCGCAGCAACGGCCTACCACCGTACAGGTCATATCGTGCGGGTGGTTCATGGCGTTTGCTTGGAACAGCGTATACGGGGCGGTATACAGTGCATACCGAATGTTATCGGTCATGCCACCGTCCACCGATACATAGTTTATGAAATCGGGAATGGATTTGACGTTGCCGACGGTGTATAGCGTCATACCCGCGTCCGCCACGATGCTGCGCCCGGGTTCAAACGAGATTTTCGGCAACGCGATACCGAGTGAAGCTGCTTTGGTTTTCATAAAAGCACCGATCTCGGCAATACAGCTGTGTAGATCCAAAGCGGGATCACTCGGCAGATACCGCACGCCGAAGCCACCGCCGATGTCAAACAGTTCGGTAACGAAACCGTGGCGTGCTTGCATATCCGCAATGAACTGCAACATGACGTCGGCAGTGAGCAAAAACACTTCGGCATCAAACACCTGCGAGCCGACATGACAATGCAGACCGGCTACGTGAATATGCGGCTTAGCAAGAGCCTTGACGAGGATATCCTCGGCGGCACCCGTTTCGATGGCAAAGCCGAATTTAGAATCCACCTTGCCGGTGGATACTGCCTCAAAGGTGTGCGGGTCGATGCCGGGGGTGATACGCAACAGTACCGATTGGCGGATTCCGCGTGCAGCGGCTTCGCGCTCGATGGCGACGAGTTCTTCTTCGTTATCGACAACGAAATAGCCGATGCCGTGTTCGATTGCGAAAGCAATGTCCGCATCGGTCTTATTATTGGAATGAAAATAGGCTTGCGACAGGGGGAACCCTGCTTTAAGAGCGGTATACATCTCGCCGAGCGAAACGACGTCCACGCCCATACCTTCTTCGCTCATGATCTCATAGATGCGTTTGAAAGACGAGGCTTTGGAAGCGTACAACACTTGTCCGTTCTCACCGAATGCCGCATAAACCGCCGCTTTATATGTACGGCAGCAGTTGCGGATGCGATCTTCGTCCATCAGATACAGCGGGGTGCCGTACTGCTCGGCGAGGGAAACGGTGTCGATACCGGCGAATTGCAGATGCGCGCCGTTTTCGCTTACCGATACGTTTTCACATAACAGATCTCGGGTCATTTTTGTTCGTCCTTTTACAGTAAGGTAGCCCGCAATTCCTCAGAAGAGAGCGGGGAAAGATCGGCGGGGGCAATGTCGAACACCGTTTTACAACCCACCATGCCGCGTTTGGCCAGACGGCAAACGGCGCGCGCATACGCAACCAGTACGCTGGCGGTAAACTCAGGGTTGGAATCCAATTTTAAGCTGTATTCGATCGTGTGGGTGTGGCCTTTGTCGACACCGGTCGTGCCGGTGCGGATAACAAATCCGCCGTGCGGGATACCGGCGTGGTCACGATCCAGCTCTTCTTGTGTAATAAAGGTGACGGTGGTGTCGTAGTCCGCAAAATAGTTCGGCATGGTTTTAATCTCACGTTCGATAGTGGCTTTGTCGGCACCGTCTTCGACGACCACATAGCACTCGCGCAGATGCTTTTGGCGGGTGGTAAGCGTCGGCATGCTGCCGCTGCGTACCGCTTCAAGGCTTTCCTCGATCGGCACGGTGTATTGTCGCGCATCCGCCACACCCGGAATACGGCGAATGGCATCAGAATGTCCTTGGCTGACGCCCCTGCCCCAGAAGGTATAGTCTTTCCCTTCGGGCAATACCGCCGAGGCATACACACGGTTAAGTGAGAATAGTCCGGGATCCCAACCGCAGGAGATGAGCGCCACGTGACCGCCGGCGGTTGCCGCTTTATCGGTGTTCGCGAAATGCGCGGGAATGGTGGCGTGAGTATCGTAACTGTCGATCACGTTAAAATGCTCGGCAAGTGCGGGGGTCATTTTCGGCAGATCGGTGGCGCTGCCGCCGCAAATGATGAGAACGTCGACCTGATTCGTATATTGCAGAATATCCGCTGCCGCGTATACCGGTGTGTCAAACAAGGTGGTGACGGTGGCGGGATCGCGGCGAGTGAACACACCAACCAGCGTCATATCAGGGTTTTGCTGAATGGCGCACTCGACACCGCGGCCAAGATTGCCGTACCCGTAGATTGCAATATTCATCGGTAACTCTCCTTATTGGATGATGCCGTGCTGACGCATCAGCGCGAGCAGGGTTGCTTCGTGAGCGGGTTCCATCGGTGTCAACGGTAAGCGCAGGCTGTTTTCACCGAAGCCCATTGCCGATACGGCGGCTTTGACAGGAATGGGATTGACCTCGCAGAACAGGGCGTCGATCAGTTCCAGATAGTCGAGCTGCATGGCGGCGGCACCCTTGACGTCGCCTGCAAAATATTTTTCGCACATGGTGACGGTATCGGCGGGAGCGATGTTCGACAGTACCGAAATAACACCCTTGCCGCCCAGCGACAGGATCGGAACGATCTGGTCGTCGTTACCGGAATAAATGTCGATGTTATCACCGCACAGTGCCGCGACCTTGGCGATTTGCGAAATGTTACCGCAGGCTTCTTTGACGGCGACGATGTTGGGATGCTTGCTGAGTTCTGCTACCGATTCGGGAAGCAGGTTGCAACCGGTACGGCTGGGAACGTTATACAAAATGCAGGGCTTGGTCGAGGCGTCTGCAACCAGACGGAACGATTCAATCATACCCTTTTGGGTAGCCTTGTTATAGTATGGTGTGATAAGCAGCATGGCATCCGCACCGACCTCACACGCGTATTTCGTGAGGGCGATGGCGTAGGCGGTATCGTTAGAACCGGTGCCTGCGATGACCGGCACGCGACCGGCGACCTTCTCGACGCAATATTTAATGACCGCCTTGTGTTCTTCGTCGGTCAAGGTTGAGCCCTCGCCCGTGGTGCCGGCAACGACGATGGCGTTGATGCCTTGCTCGATCTGCCAGTCAATCAGGCGGCCGAATTGTTCATAATCAATTTCGTTTCCCTTAAACGGGGTGACGATGGCGGTGGCAGCGCCGGTGAATACCGTGTTTTTCATACTAAACGACTCCTTTACAAACAAAAAAGACAGTTGCCGAAAAGCAACTATCCTGCAAAATCTACCTACCGCGCGCACATACACGCAGGTTTTCTCTTTGCCGGATAGCTCTCCGCATTGCTGCGACAACAGGTGACCTCTTAGTGCCAACTGCCAGAACGAAGGGTGCCATGCTTCGCCTTCGGCAACGCACCCCTTTTTCTACCGCACCCTTGGCGGGCTTTTTAACGGTAAATACTGATGATGCGATGCGCCTCTATCGGTTGAGTCGATTTTAACACGCTTTATATAGGCTGTCAAGCCTTTTCACAAAAATTATCCGGTCCCGGTTTTTTCATAACAAACGGTGCGATCTTCTCTACTGGCAAATCCAATGCATGGGCAAACTCCTGTTGGATACAGGTTTCGGCTTCTTTTAAGATCTTTTCGTCCGTTTTTTCGGATTCCAAACGATGACGGCGCAGTTCGGCAATCAAACGAACAAGGGTGAATCTGTTATACAATCAGTATACCATGAAAAAGCGAAGAGAAGCAAAGGGGCATTTTACACAAAAAAACAGGCGAACCATGCGGTTCGCCTGCGTGGATACAATACTTAATAGTTCTCGGCGTGGAGTTCGAAGTAGCTCTTCGGATGCGCACAGGTGGGGCACAGCTCGGGAGCCTTGGTACCCACGACGATGTGACCGCAGTTGCGGCACTCCCATACGCGAACCGCGCTCTTCTCGAATACAGCGGCGGTTTCGACGTTTTTCAGCAGGGCGCGATAGCGTTCCTCGTGGTGCTTCTCAATTGCCGCGACCAGGCGGAATTTGCGAGCAAGCTCCGGGAAACCTTCTTCGTCGGCGGTTTTGGCAAAGCCATCGTACATATCGGTCCACTCGTAATTTTCACCGTCTGCGGCAGCACCCAGATTTTCGGCGGTATTGCCGAGTCCTTGCAGTTCCTTGAACCACATTTTGGCGTGCTCTTTTTCATTGTCTGCGGTTTTTAAGAACAATGCGGCGATCTGCTCGTAGCCCTCTTTCTTCGCGACAGAAGCAAAATAGGTATACTTATTGCGTGCTTGCGACTCACCCGCAAAAGCGGCTTCCAGGTTTTTCTCGGTTTGTGTTCCGGCGTATTTGGACATAATCTAACACTCCTTTTTCAGATAGTTAAGTATACTTTCATTTTACAATAAAAATCGGCAAAGTCAATATTGACTTTATCGTATAATGAGAGTATGATGAACTTGCAATTATGAAAAAGCGAGGGAATAAAATATGCGAGTATTAGCGATTGGTTGTCATCCCGACGATGCGGAATTCGGTTGCTTCGGTACGCTGGCACGTTGCGTTGCACGCGGTGACGAAGTGTTCGTTTGCGGTGTTACGAACGGCAGCGGCGGCTCGATGACATTAGAGCCCGATGAAATCGCGGCGATCCGCGTTAAGGAAGCGGAGGCGGCGGCTAAAGCGATCGGTGCAAAAGAGTACTTTAATTTGGGTGTTTACGATCTGTATGTCGATTCAAACGACCGTGCCACCATTGACAAACTGGTAGATGTGATTCGGTACACAAAACCCGATATGATCTTTACCCAATATCATGAGGATTATATGCGCGATCATACCGAAACATCCTTGTTGGCATTTAACGCCAGCTTTATCGCTACCATCCCGAACTATAAGACCAAGCATCCTGTGCTTGAAACGGTTCCTGCCATTTTCTATATGGAGTCGGAGGGCATCAGCGATTTCCGTCCCACAGAATACGTCGATATCAGCAATACGATCGAACTCAAAACCAAGGCGTTACAGTGTCACGAAAGCCAATATGGTTGGTTGAGTGCTCATACCGGCAACGATGCGTTTGCAGCAAGCCATGCCAAGAACCAGTTCCGCGGTAAACAGTGCGGAACAGAATATGCGGAGTGCTTCTCCCGTTGTATGCTGTCCCAGCGCGTGAACACCTACCGTATGTTGCCGGAAGGACGATAAGAATAAAAACAACGACCGAGTCGAAAGACTCGGTCGTTGTTTTTTTACAGAACACGAGCGATGATCGCATCGGACACCAAAAACCCCTCGGGGGACAAGCGAATCCCCTTGGCATCTGCCGTGACAAGGTGCGGCGGGAGTGCGGCGGCTTTATCACGCCACGTGTTAGGGATAGGTATGCCGAAACGGGCGGAAAATGCTGCTTCGGTCAGCCCTTCTGTCAGCCGCAGGCGCAGCATGGCAAATTCTTCGGGTGAGTTTTCGGGGATCTCGGTATCGTTCGGTGCTTCCGGCAACGGACTGCAATTGTCTAAAAATGCCGACAGCGAGCGGGGATAATACAGTCGCTTGCCGTCCAAAAACGAGTGGGCGGCGGGACCGATGCCAAGGTAGTCTTCCGAGTTCCAGTATTTGAGATTGTGGCGGCTTTCACAGCCGGGTTTGGCAGAATTGGAGATTTCATACTGGACGTACCCCTGCTCTTTCAGCGCGGTAACGGCTTCCAAATATAAGGTCGCCGCCGTGTCCTCATCCGGCAGGGCAGGAGGAGATTCGGCATACGGTGTACCGTTTTCCAACTTTAACAGATACGCTGATACGTGGCGGGCATCCCACTCGGCAAAACGGCGGGCGGCTGCACGAATGTCGGCGGCGGTCTGCTCCGACGTGCCGAGCATCAGGTCGCACGATATGTTGGTAATGCCTGCGCGATGAGCCGCGACAATGGCGGCATCTACGTCAGCGACAGTATGCCGTCTGCCGAGTGTTTGCAGTTGTCGGTCGTTGACCGCCTGCACGCCGAGCGATAAGCGGTTGCCGCCGACGGCGGCGAATGCTGTTAAAATCTCGTTCAGATTATCACCGGGGTTTGCTTCCAGGGTGATTTCGGCGTCGTTCGGCACGCAAAACATATCCCGCGCGGCGGTAATCAACCGTGCTAAGCGCTTTGCCCCGAGCAACGTCGGCGTGCCGCCACCGAGATAGACGGTGTTAGCTGCCTCGTGCAGCTGTGATGACCACCGGCACAACGATGTGAGCACTGCTTGTAAATAACGGTCCTTGTCCTCATCGGTCTGACCCGCAAGCGAATAGAAATCGCAGTATGGGCATTTGGACGAACAAAACGGAACGTGCACATATAAACCCAGCATACTGTCACCTCCCTCATAAAGAAAAAAGCCGCGGAACGCGGCTTTTTTGATTTTTTAATCTTCGTCGAAGAAAGCGTGATGCACAGCGGCCACAGCGCGATCTGCATCAGCGCGATCGATCAGCACCGAGATTTTGATCTCACTGGTGGAGATGGTCTGGATGTTGATGTTGGCATCCGACAGTGCGCCGAACATACGGGAGGCGACACCTTCGTGCGTTTCCATGCCCGCGCCGACGATGGACACTTTCGCGATGTCGGTATCGTAAGCAAGTTTCTTTGCGTTTAAGTGGTCGCAGTATTCACGCAACGCTTCCACCGTGCGCTCACCCTCGCCCGCGGGAACGGTAAAGGTAATGTCCTTGGTGCCGTCGCGACCAACCGACTGCAAGATGATATCCACGTTGACGTGCGCCTGTGCAACGCGGGAGAAAATCTTAAAGGCAACACCGGGTTCATCCGGAATACCGACGATCATCACGCGAGCAACGTCGGTGTCTTTGGCAACACTCTTAATTAACATTTTTTCCATTTTGGTGACCTCCTTCACTTTGGTGCCGGGAACGTGTTTTAAGCTGGAGAGAACTTCCAGTTCGATGTTGTATTTTTTCGCCATTTCCACAGAGCGGTTGTTGAGCACCTGTGCGCCCAGGGTGGCAAGTTCCAACATTTCGTCATAGGTGATCTCGTCTAATTTCCGCGCGGTGGGAATTTTGCGAGGGTCGGCGGTGTAGACGCCCTCCACGTCGGTGTAGATCTGGCACAGATCGGCGTTCATGGCGGTGGCAATCGCAACGGCGCTGGTATCCGAACCGCCGCGGCCGAGCGTGGTGACGTCATCGTATTTGTTGACACCCTGGAAACCGGCGACGATGACGATTTTTTTCTTGTCAAGTTCCGCACGGATGCGTTCTGCCTTGACGGTCTTGATACGCGCCGCGGAATATTTCGAATCGGTAGAAAAGCCGGCCTGCCAGCCGAGCAGTGAAACAGCGGGGCAGCCGAGTTGCTCACACGCCATGGCAAGCAATGCGACCGAGATCTGCTCACCCGCCGCCATCAGCATATCCATTTCGCGTTTGCTGGCGGTAGGGTTGATCTCTTTGGCCTTTGCGATGAGATCATCGGTTGTGTCGCCTTGTGCCGACACAACGACAACCACTTCGTTTCCGGCGCGGTAGGTTTCGGTCACCCGTCGGGCAACGTTCATGACCCTTTCAGCATCGGCAACGGAGCTGCCGCCGAATTTTTGTACAATAAGCATGGGTTTTCCTCCTTTGTATTATAACAGGCGCAGACGGGAGATCGGTTGTTTTCCGAGTGCTGCCAGACCGTTATCCAACTGACGCTCGCTCATGACGGCGGTGACCACCGCTAACTCGTTTGCCGGCATATTGGGGCAGGTGACGACGGAAACGTCGCCGAGAGCCGAGCCCAAGCTCGCGAGCAGAGCTTGTTTATCCTCCGTTTCGAAGCGAAGGAGTGTCGCACATTCGTTGTCTGCGTGATCCAGTACATACTCGGCAAACCCTGCATCCCAAGACAACGGTTTGCGCTCGGCGAGGTGTTGTGCGGCGTCAATGACGTCACCGACCACCGCCGAGGCGGTGGGAAGTTTACCGGCACCGCGACCGTAGAACATGACCTCGCCGACGGCATTGCCGCACACCTGCACGGCGTTAAATACGTCGCTTACTTGTGCGAGCAGGTTGTCGGTGGAGATGAGCAACGGCGACACCATGCAGTGAATGCGGTCCCCTTGCCGTTTCACCTGACCGATGAGTTTGATAACGCGGCCGATGGCTTCGGCATATTTTACGTCAGCGGGGGTGATGGCCGAAATGCCCTCGGTATACACCTGTTCGGGATAGACGTGCTTGCCGTAGGCGAGTGCCGCCAAAATACAGATCTTACGGCAGGCGTCGTGCCCGTCCACATCGGCAGAGGGGTTGCGTTCCGCATAGCCGAGTTGTTGGGCAAGCGCCAACGCGCTTTCAAAATTCATACCGTCCTGCACCATGCGGGTGAGCATGAAGTTGGTGGTGCCGTTCAGAATGCCCGCGACCGATTCGATCTCGTTACCCGCAAGGCATTGAGAAAGCGGACGCAAGATCGGAATACCGCCGCCGACGCTGGCTTCAAACAAGAAGTTTACGTTTTTCTCAGCAGCGATCGCCAGCAGCTCATCGCCTTTGGCGGCGACCAATTCCTTGTTGGAAGTGACCACGCTTTTGCCGCTTTGCAGGCAGGCTTTGACAAAATCGTATGCCGGATGCAAGCCGCCCATGGTTTCCACCACGATACGGATCTCTTCATCCTGCACGATCGTTTCAAACTCCGTGGTAAACAGATCGGCATACGGCAGATCGGGGAAACTGCGCAGATCCAAAATACGTTTGACACGCAGAGCGTCGCCAGCTTTTTTGGTGATGGTATCTGCGTTTTGCAGCAGAACCTCTGCCACACCCGAACCGACCACACCGTGACCTAAAATTGCTACCGAGATCATTTATACTTCTCCGCCTTTCTGACTGATGGCGCCGACACGGCGCACACCGGGGACGTGGGATAATTCATTGGCAAACGCGTCCAAAGACTGCGACATACCGCCCGTTTTGGCACAGATGGATACGCACGCGCTGCCGTCTTCGGGAGATTGCTGGTTGACGGTCACGATGTTAGCGCCGACCTTGGCGAACGCGGACAGCAGACCGGACAACACGCCGGGGGAGTCCTGTAAGACCAATTCCACCGTCATAAACCCGTTGTCGGTTTTACTGCCGAGGTACGGCGCAACGGCGTCTTTATACTTATAGTAAGCACTGCGGGAGATGCCAACCGCCCGTACCGCCTCGCTGACCGAAGCGAAACGACCGACACGCAGCGCATCGCTGACTGCCAGCACCTTACCATATACCTCGGGAAGCGCATCTGCGCGAACCAAAACCCAGTTGTCGGTTCGGGCCACTCGACTCATAAACTGTCCACCACCCAAAAACACGCGTATTGCGAATGAAAACACTATAACACAGTGAGTTGTAAAAATCAAGTGAAAATTACAAATATTTTAAGGAAAAATTAGACAGGCAGGATGTCCGTGTGTGGTGGACATCCTGCCTGCTTGAAGTTATTCTTGGGTGACGGTGCCGCCGACAACGGCCGCGCCGTGTTTGGTACACATCTCCGGCATGTAATTTGGCTTATAAACGCCGACACGCTTGGAGGTGCATTTTTCCGTCGCCAGTAAACCGGTTTCGGTACAGAATTCGGCTTCCACCGTGTTGCCTGTGCGCGTAAAGGTCATGGGCTGCAAGCCTTCGTGCAAGGCTAACATGGTTTTGTTCCACAGCGTACGCGCCGCAGAGGTTTGCCCGGAAGTCAGCACTTGGTTCTTGTCATAACCGAACCAGCAAGCCGCAACGTATTGGGGGGTGCCGGCAACCAGCCACACGTCGTTGTTTTGCTGCGTGGTACCGGTCTTGGCAAAGACTTCCCATCCTGGCCAAGAGGCTTTCAGCGAACGTGCCGTGGCGCCGTTTGAACCGCTGACAACGGTTTGCAGCAGGCGGTTCATCACGTAAGCGGAGTCGTCGTCCAACACCTGTACGGGTGAATAGTCGTGTTGCAAGATCACGTTTCCGTTTTGCTCGACCTTAGTGAACGAGTACGGCTTATTGTAATACCCGCCGTTGCCGAACATTTGATAAGCGGCTGCCATCTCACGCGGGTAGGCGCCCTTGGTTAAACCGCCGAGCGCCATCGGCGCGTAGTCGATGTCGGTGTTGCCGTTGGCGTCAGAGGTGACGAGTGAGGTAAGGTTCAAGGGACCTGTCAAAAAGCTGAACGAGCGTTGCGGGGTCAACTGTTCGACAAGCTGTGCCGCGACGGTGTTCATGGAGGTCTGTACCGCAATGTCCACGATTGTCAAGCCGCTGTCTTTTGGTGCGGATTGGTTGTAGTTCTTCGGCCACTTGGTACCGTCTTTGAGGGTGATGTAACAATCCTTCACCTGCGAGGAATAATTGATAAGGTTTAACTGTACCGCGGGTGCGTATACCGCGAGCGGTTTCATGGAGGAGCCCGGTTGCCGAATGGAACTGGTGGCGCGGTTGAGGATGCGGTCGGCATTCTTTTCGCCTCGCCCGCCGACGACTGCCACGGTTTTACCGGTGTAATCCATGACGTAGATGGCCGCTTGCGGCTGTACGACGTCGCTGAGCAATGCGGAGGGGAAGTTGTCGTCATTGGCAAAAACGGCTTCCGCCTTTGCTTGAAGGGTGGGATTTTCACACGAATAGATGGTCAGACCGCCGTAGAACACCATGTTGCGCGCTTGCGCTTCGGTATAGCCGTAGGTGTCTACGAGCGCGTTGGTCACGTCGTCAATGAGCATATCGGTGTACCAGTCGTTGACCTCGGCGGTCTTGGCGCTGCTCTTAAAATATAACTCCTCGCCAAGTGCCTGCTTGTATTCATCTGCGGTGATGAAATCCAATTCGTACATCTTATACAAGACGGTACGCTGACGCGCACGCAGATTTTCGGGATACCGATACGGATTGTATTTGACCGGGTTGTTGGTCATGGCGGCAATCGCCGCACACTGTGCTAAGGTGAGGTCTTTGGCTTCAACGCCAAAGAAATAGTTGGCACCGGCACCCACACCCGTGACGTTGCTGGCAAGCGGCATCATGTTGAGATACGCTTGCAGAATCTCGTCCTTGGAATAATATTTTTCCATTTCTACTGCCGACAAAATCTCGGTGACCTTACGTTGAATGGAATGGTCGTTGTTACCGGTCATCACCTTGATGAGCTGCTGTGTCAGGGTGGATCCGCCGTATTCCGTGGAATTAAAATGCAAAATCAGGTTGGCAAAGGCGGAAATGGTACGTTTCCAGTCAACGCCGAAGTGTGTGTGGAAGCGTTCGTCCTCAATGGCAACGACGGCATTTTGCATATTTGCGGGCATTTCATTCAACGGTGTCCAAATACGTTTGATGCCGCTCAGGCGCTGAAACTCCTCGTACTTGCCGGTCGTTTCGTTGAGCGTCATGACGATACTTGTTTGATTTTGGTTGATCGAATCTACGTCCGGCAGGTTGGACTGGCCGGTGAAGTTGGTGGCAACGTACACCGTCAGCACGCACGCGACAATACAGCCGGTAAGCACGATGACAAGACCGACGGACAGCAACGCTTTGCCGAGAAGCCCAAGGATTCTACGAGACTTTTTCGTGGATAGCGTTGCCAGGATGCGATCCAGCCAAGCCGGTTTTGAGAATGTCATAGGCGACTTCCTCCTTGTTGGAATATATCACGCGCGGAGGCGCGTGGAAAAGTTGTTCGTTAAAGTACCTTATATATTATAGCACAGACGCGAAATTGTCAAATGTCAAAATTGTAAACAATGCATAGGACGGGGGTATTTGCTGCACACTACCGAGAAAGGGGAGATGTTGTATGGCAAAAGAAACGCGTGCCGAAGAACGTAAGCGACTGATGCCGGTGCTGATCGCGTGTGTGTTGCTGATTGGTATTGCCGCATGGATAAGCGCGTTGTTGCCCACCGAACCGGATACAAAAAACGCGCCGACAGAGCGGGTGGCAGGGCGCATACTCCGCGAGTGGAATGGACAGATTGCATTGTTTGAAGGTGCTGTTGATGAGCCGGTGGAGGTATATGAGGTGACGGTTGCGGCGTTGCCGGAGGAGGAGCAACAGCGGCTGCGCGCGGGTATCGCGATCGAGGACGAGGAAATGCTTGCCGATTTACTCGATAATTATACCAGTTAATGGCATCATTTTTTGAATTTTAGTCTTGCCCCGCGCGCGGTGTTGTGTTATAATAGACCAAATATACACACGGAGGTTTTGGCACTCATGGCACACGTAACGGGGTTTGAAGAGTTTGAACTGCGTCCCGAGTTGATGCAGGCATTGTCCAAAATGGGATTCTCACAACCGACCCCGATCCAACAGCAGGCGATTTTGCCGATGCTCGAGGGGCGTGACGTGATTGCCAAGGCGCCGACCGGAACGGGCAAGACTTGTTCGTTCGGTATTCCGCTTTTAGAATGTTACCGTCCGGATTGTAACGATATTCAGGCAGTGGTAGTGTGTCCGACCAGAGAGCTTTGCATACAGATCACCGACGATCTGCAACAGCTTGCCATGTTCATGCCTCAGATCCGCATTGTGGCACTGTACGGCGGTCAGCCGATCAACCGACAGATCACGGCGCTGAGAAAAAAGCCAACCATTGTGGTGGCAACACCCGGGCGGCTGCTTGATCACATTAACCGTGGTACGGTGTGGCTGGGCAACGTTTACACGGCGGTGTTGGACGAGGCGGATGAGATGCTCAAAATGGGCTTTATCCGCGACGTGCGTAAAATTATCAACGCGACACCGGGTGACACCCAAGTGGTGTTGTTCAGCGCTACTATCTCACGTGAGGTTATGAACGTGGCGTGGGAGTATCAGCGCGACGCGGTGGAGATCACCGTCGAGGCGGAGGGGGATGCCCGTCCGCAGATCACGCAGTATGCGATGGAGGCGACCGAAAGCGAGCGGCTGGAAGCGATTACCGCGCTTGCCAAATACCTTGACCTGCATCGCGCAATGATCTTCTGTAACCGCAAGAGCACGGTTGCTTGGTTGAACAAGCAGTTGCAAAAACGCGGGTTGTCGGTGGATTGTTTGCACGGCGACATTCCGCAAGGGCAACGCAACCGCGTGATGGAAGGGTTTAGAAAGGGTAAGTTTGAAATCTTGGTCGCTACCGACGTTGCGGCCCGCGGCATTGATGTGGACGACGTGGAAGCGGTCTTCAATTACGATATTCCCGAAGAGAATGAATATTATTTGCACCGCATCGGGCGGACAGGCCGTGCCAAGCGGCACGGTATCTCGATCACCTTTACGGCATCCGGCGATCAGTTCCGGATGCGGGATATCCGCAAGTATACACACTCGGATATTGAGGATATTGTGATCGGGGAGGACGGTGTGCCGCGGCACGCCGACGGAACAGCATTGTAAGTGAGGTGAACGGAATATGGCGGTTTCGCGTGAACACATCCGAAACTTCTGCATTATCGCACATATTGACCACGGCAAGTCTACGCTGGCCGACCGTATTCTGGAAAAAACGCGCGCAGTAGCGTTGCGCGATATGGAAAATCAGTTACTGGACAGCATGGATCTGGAACGGGAGCGGGGTATTACCATCAAAGCCCATGCCGTGACCGTGTCCTACGATGCGAAAAACGGACAAACCTATATTTTCAATTTGATCGACACACCGGGTCACGTGGACTTTAACTATGAGGTATCCCGCTCACTTGCCGCTTGCGAGGGTGCGATTTTGATCGTGGATGCATCGCAGGGTATCGAGGCGCAGACCTTGGCAAATACATACTTGGCAGTGGAGCATGGTTTGGAAATCGTGCCGGTGATCAACAAGATCGATCTGCCGTCGGCGCGACCGGAGGAAGTGCGTGCCGAAATTGAGGATATTATCGGTATTGACGCGTCCGACGCGCCGCTCGTTTCGGCGAAGATGGGAACCAATATTGAGGACGTATTAGAGGCGATCGTCGAGAAAATCCCCGCACCGGCAGGTGGGGATGACACGCCGTTACAGGCGCTGATCTTTGACAGTTATTATGACAGTTACAAAGGTGTTATCGTATATATCCGTGTAAAGGATGGCACGGTCAAGGTGGGGGATACCATTCGCATGATGGCGACCGGTGCCACCTTTGACGTGGTGGAGGTCGGCATTATGCGTGCCGGCTCGCTGGAACCGTGCGGATCGTTGCACGCGGGGCAGGTCGGGTATATCGCCGCCTCCATCAAGACGGTGCACGACGCACGCGTGGGTGATACGGTGACCTTGGCAAAAGCACCGGCACCCGAACCGCTTCCCGGTTACCGCAAGGTAAACCCCATGGTCTTCTGCGGTGTGTTCCCCGCAGACGGTGCGCATTATCAGGATTTGCGTGAGGCATTGGAACGGTTGCAACTTAACGATGCGTCGCTGACGTTTGAACCTGAGACCTCTGTGGCACTCGGCTTTGGTTTCCGTTGCGGCTTCTTGGGGCTTTTGCACATGGAGATCATTCAAGAACGCTTGGAGCGTGAATACGATCTGGATCTTATCACGACAGCCCCCAGCGTTATCTATCATATTACCCGCACGGACGGTACGGTGGAATATATTGATAACCCCACCAACTACCCCGATCCCGCCAACATTGCGTTTGCGGAGGAGCCGATTGCGGAAGCGCACATTTTGTCACCGACCGAATACGTCGGTAACATTATGGAACTGTGTCAACAGCGGCGCGGCGTGTTCCACGATATGAAATATCTGGATCAAACGCGCGTGGATATTCATTATGAGTTGCCGCTCAATGAGATCGTGTACGATTTCTTTGATGCACTCAAATCCCGTACAAAAGGATACGCCAGCTTTGATTACGAGTTAAAGGGCTATCGCAAGTCCGAACTTGTGAAACTGGATATCCTTCTCAACGGCGACGTGGTGGACGCCTTGTCCTTCATCGTGTTTGCCGGCAACGCGTATGCACGCGGACGGCGAATGTGTGAAAAATTACGGGATAATATTCCGCGCCAGTTGTTTGAAGTACCGATCCAAGCGGCGATCGGCGGGAAGATCATTGCCCGCGAAACGGTGCGTGCCATGCGCAAGGACGTTTTGGCAAAATGCTACGGCGGTGATATTACCCGTAAGAAGAAGCTCTTGGAAAAGCAAAAGGAAGGCAAGAAACGAATGCGTCAGTTGGGCAGTGTGGAAGTGCCGCAAGAAGCGTTTATGGCGGTGCTCAAGCTCGGTGACGACGAATAATAAAGGAGAGAGAATTATGGTAAATCTGAATGCAGGCGAAAAGTTTTTGAAAGAAGGTCTGACCTTTGATGACGTGCTGCTCATCCCCGCGGAATCGGATGTGTTGCCGGCCGACGTGAAACTGTCGACGAAACTGACGAAAACGATTACGCTCAACACACCGCTGATGACCGCCGCAATGGATACGGTCACCGAGGCGCGTATGGCGATCGCGATCGCGCGTGAGGGCGGTATCGGTGTTATTCATAAGAATATGGACATTGAAGCGCAGGCGGATCAGGTCGATCGCGTCAAGCGTTCTGAGAACGGCGTTATCGTCAACCCCTTCTTCCTCTCTCCCGATCATTTGGTAGCAGATGCTAACGAGTTGATGGGTAAGTACCGCATTTCCGGTGTACCGATCTGCCGTGATGGCAAATTAGTGGGTATTCTGACCAACCGTGATATGCGGTTTTTGACCGATTTTAATCAGCGTATTGAGGAGGTTATGACCAAGGATAACCTGGTGACCGCACCGGTTGGCACAACCATGGAGCAGGCACAGGAAATCCTGCGTCAACACCGCATTGAAAAGCTGCCTATCGTGGATGATAAGGGTATTCTCAAGGGACTTGTCACGATTAAGGACATTGAGAAAGCAGTAAAATATCCAAATTCCGCGCGTGATGCGTCCGGACGTTTGCTGTGTGCCGCGGCAATCGGTACCACCGCGAACGTGCTCGAGCGTGCAGCTGAACTGGTAAAGGCACAGGTTGACGTGCTGGTGCTGGATTCCGCACACGGCCACAGTCACAACATTCTCAACTGCATCAAGAAAGTGAAGGCGGCATTCCCGAACGTATCCTTGATTGCGGGCAATATTGCGACGGCGGCAGCGGCGGAAGCGATGATCGATGCCGGTGTGGACGCAGTCAAGGTCGGTATCGGCCCCGGTTCCATTTGTACCACTCGTGTGGTGGCGGGTATCGGTGTACCGCAGATCACGGCCGTGTACGACGTGGCGTGTGCTGCGGCAAAATACGGGATTCCGGTTATTGCGGACGGCGGCTTAAAGTATTCCGGCGATCTCGTAAAAGCGATTGCCGCCGGTGCCAACGTGATGATGGTCGGCTCGCTGGTCGCGGGCTGTGAGGAATCGCCCGGTGAGACGGAACTCTATCAAGGTCGTCAGTTCAAGGTGTATCGCGGTATGGGCAGTCTGGGCGCCATGGCGAAGGGCAGCAGCGACCGCTATTTTCAAGAAAACAACAAGAAACTCGTTCCCGAAGGGGTCGAGGGTCGTGTGCCGTACAAGGGGCCGCTGTCCGATACGGTGTATCAGCTGATGGGCGGTCTGCGTGCCGGTATGGGCTATTGCGGTTGCCATACCATTTCGGAGTTGCAGGAAAAGGGACAGTTTATTCGCATTACCGGTGCGGGGCTGCGCGAGAGCCATCCGCACGATATTTCCATCACCAAGGAGGCGCCCAACTATTCAACGGGTTCCTAATTTTGCAAACAGCAAAGAGGGTGTTTTGAATGGTACCGCATAACTTTGTCCCGGTTTTACTCGGTAGCGACGTTAACGTATACGGCATGGCGCGCTCTTTCCACGAAGCATACGGCGTTTGCTCGGTTGCGATCGGAAAAGGGCGCCTCGGCGCTACTTCCAACAGCCGCATTGTGACGGTGGAGGTTGTGGAGCCGCGCATTGAAGAAGATGAGGTGTTCTGCAAGACTCTTATCGACTTTACGGCGCGTTATCCGAAAGACGTCGAACTGTTGCTCGTGCCGTGTGGGGATAACTATATCAAGTTGCTTTCGCGCAATCAGGATACCCTGCGCGAGTATTACAAATTCGTCTGCATTGACGAACAACTGTTAACACAGTTGAGCATGAAGGAAACCTTCTACGCACTGTGTGAGCAGCACGGTTTTGCATTCCCGAAGACCATCACGGTGACGGTGAATACGTATCAAAACGTAGAACTTCCCTTTGCGTTTCCGGTGGTTATTAAACCATCCAACAGTGTGGCATACTGGAACTGTCATTTTCCGCACAAGAAAAAGGTGTTCGTGGCGGAAAATCGAGACGAATTTGATGCCATCTTGGCGGCGATCTATGGGTCCACCTATCAGGATCATTTAATTATTCAGGAATACATCCCCGGTGATGACAGCCACATGCGTGTCATGAACTGCTATTGCGGCAAAGACGGCAAGGTGCGTTTGATCGCACTCGGACAAGCCTTGTTGGAGGAACATTCGCCGGAGGGAATCGGCAGTTATGCTGCGATTATTCCGACGGAGGATCGTCAGCTTGCACGGCAGATGAAAAACTTCTTGGAGGATATCGGTTACAAGGGCTTTGCCAATTTCGACTTCAAGCTTGACAGTCGTGACGGACAGTACAAACTGTTTGAAATGAATCCGCGACAGGGACGCAGCAGCTTCTTTGTGACGGCGGAGGGCTATAATTTGGCACAGTATTTCGTGGACGACGTACTGCTGGACAAGCCCGCAGAGTGTACCGTTGCGACGGGTGAAACGCTGTGGACCATCATTCCGAAAGCGCTGATCTTTGAATACGTCAGCGATCCGGAGTTAAAGCAGAAGGCGCGGGAGTTGATCCGTCGCGGAAAACTGTGCAAATCACTGTATTACAAAAAAGACCGCAACTTTAAGCGGTGGTTATATTTCCAGAAGAACCAGGCAAGTTATTTTAAGAAATACACGCGGTATTTCGGTAACAAAGGATTACGAGATTAACGAAAGGGGCGAATGTACATGTGCGGCTTTGCCGGATATTTTGTCAACGGTTACGGCGGCGACCGCCGCGCGGTCATTCAGGCGATGGCGGATCGTATCGTTCATCGCGGTCCCGATCAGGCAGATTATTATCTTGATGACGATATGGCACTCGGCTTCCGTCGGTTATCCATCATCGACTTGGAGGGTGGCAGTCAGCCCATTCAAAACGAGGACGGTACCAAGGTGCTCGTGTTTAACGGTGAGATCTACAACTACCGCGATCTCCGCCGTGAACTGATTGACGCAGGTCACGTATTCAAGACGCAAACCGATTCCGAGGTGCTGTTGCACGGATACGAGGAATGGGGCGCTAAACTTCTTGACCGTTTGCGCGGTATGTTCGCGTTTGTGGTGTGGGATCGTGTGGAAAAGAAACTGTTCGGTGCCAGAGATATCTTCGGTATTAAGCCGTTTTACTATTATCAGCGCGGCACGGATTTCTTTTTCGGGTCGGAGATCAAGTCTTTTTTATCGCATCCCGATTTCGTAAAAGAACTTGACGAGAGTAAATTGCCCGATTGGCTGTGCTACGAGTATCTGCCGATGCGGGAAACGTTCTTCAAGAACGTGTATAAGTTGCTCAACGGCGAGTATTTTGAGTGGCAAGACGGCACGTTGTCCATCCACAAATATTACGACGTTGCGGAGTATTTCAAAGCGAACAACACCCTGTCGGCAGAGGAGTGGGAACAACGTATTGCCGACGAGTTTGTGGAATCGGTGGCGGTGCATCAGATCAGCGATGTGGAGGTCGGCTGCTTCTTATCCAGCGGCGTGGATTCCAGTTACGTTGTGCGCGAGGTGTCCAAGGTGGCATCCGCGGTCAAGACCTTCTCGGTCGGATACGAGGAAGAACAGTACAGCGAATTGCCGTATGCACAGGCTTTCTCGAAAGAGATCAGCGTCGAGAATATCGCCAACAAAGTGTCGGCGGAGCAATATTTTGACATGGCGGGCAAGATCCAGTATTTTATGGATGAGCCGTTGCCGAATCCCTCCGAGGTGCCACTGTATTTCCTTGCGGAAAACGCGGCAAAATACGTGAAAGTCGTGTTATCGGGCGAGGGTGCCGACGAGTTGTTCGGTGGGTATCCGATGTATTTGGAGGGTGGTCATTTTCACAAGTACAGCCGTCTCCCGCGCGTGCTGCGTAAGGGCGTGGCGGGGATTGCCCGACGGTTACCCGAAAGTGTCAAGGGTAAGCGGTTTGCCATCCGCGGCGCGATGTTACCGTACGAGCGGTTCATGCGTGCCAACTACGTGTTCACGCGCGATGAGCGGGCAAAATTCTTGAAGAATCCCGGCACACCGTGTGATCCGGTGGACTGGTCCAAACCGCATTTTGACAAGGTTTCGCATCTTGACGAGCCTACGCAATTGCAATACGTGGATATGCAGACGTGGATGCTGTATGACATTTTGCAAAAAGCGGACCGTATGAGCATGGCGAACTCGTTGGAGCTGCGTGTGCCGTTTTTGGATAAAAAGATGCTGGAGCTGGCGGTGACGTTGCCGACCAAGTATCGCATTGACGGCAACGTGACCAAGGTAGCCCTTCGTGCGGCGGCGCTCAGACAGTTGCCGGAGCGCACGGCACACAAGAAAAAATTAGGGTTTCCGGTGCCGCTCAACGACTGGCTCAGACAGGATACGTATTACGAGCGGGTCAAAACGGCTTTCTCGGGCGAGATCGCGGACAAATTCTTCAACACCAAGGCGATTTTGCAGTTGCTTGAAGATCACAAGCAAGGGCGCGCGCTGAACATGAAGAAGATTTGGACGATTTATACCTTTATTCTGTGGTACGAGCAATTCTTCGTACTCAATTAACAATAAACAGAGTAGATCGATAGGCGTTAAGTGCTGCTGCGGACGGGGAGTTGCCGCGCAGACGAAAAGAGTATTCTTGCGGTTTATCGGTCGCATCCCGCTGTTGAACATAAGGATGAGATAATCCCTCCTTATTCAACAACAGGAAAATAAGGAGGGACGTTTTATGTCAAAAAACAAAATTTTACGATTGGTCGTTTGCGGTATGATGATTGCCGTCGACGTAGTGCTGGCTCGATTGGCATCGCTGAACACGACCACAGAGCGATTGGGTCTGTCGTTGTTCGCGGTGGCGATCGTTGCCTATCTGTATGGTCCGATCGCGGCAACGGTCGTACACGGGCTTAGCGATTTGATTGGCGCTATGTTATTCCCAAACGGACCGATTTTTCTTGGATTTACGTTGACGGCCGCACTTATCGGTTTGATCTACGGCTTGTGTTTTTATCGCAAGAAAAGTTTGTGGTGGATCGTGTTGGCGGTGGTAGGTACACAGGTGGTGTGTACGTTATGCCTAAACACCTTGTGGCTGAGTATCTTATACGATAAAGGGTTCCTCGTATTCCTGCCGGGACGTTTGATCCAAGCGGCAATCGTGACACCCGTTCAGTTGGTGGGATTGCCGTTCTTGTTCAAAGCGCTTGAAAAAGGTGTCAAGCCGCTTTTGAATAGGAAATAAGTGAACGGACAGCGTTGACAATCCAATTTGCCTTTGTTACAATGAAAAAAGAGTATATAAGGAGTGACCAAATATGTCGGTATACGCTATTTTCCCCGAGGGAAAACGCAAGGCTTTTACTATGAGTTATGATGATGGTTGGCCGCAAGATGAAAAGTTGATCGCGCTGATGAACAAATACGGCATCAAGGGTACGTTCAACTTGGTCAGCGGTGACGTTCTGTTTGACCAAATTGAAAATCCCGTGGAGCGTTACAAGGGCCACGAGGTTGCCGCCCACGGGCACACGCACGGCTATTTGGGACGTATCGCGCCGGCACAAGCGACGTACGATGTCCTCAAAAACCGTGAAGCGTTGGAAAACGTATTTGGTGGTACGGTGCGTGGTTTTGCGTACGGACACGGGTCGTATAACGAGGAAACAAAGCAGATCTTAAAAAACTGCGGCATCAAATATGCGAGGACCATCAACAACACGCAGAAGTTTATGATGCCGCAGGATTGGTTCTTTTTTGACCCGACCTGCGAGGATTTAAGCCCGAAGTTGCTGGAACTTGCCGATCGGTTTTACAACCTGAAACCCCAGTTTACACAGGTCCACTTGTTTTATATTTGGGGTCACTCCCATTTCACCGATCGCGCCAACAATTGGGATAAACTGGAAGACGTGTTCCAAAAAATGGGAAACAACGACGAGATCTGGTGTGCGACCAACATTGAGATCTGTGATTATATGACGGCATTTAATCAGTTGATTATGTCGGCAGACGGCACCTACATTTACAACCCGACAAACACTACGTTGTGGCTCATGGAAAACAACGGCGATTTTATGAGCAAGCACGACGTGATCGTGTTAAAGCCGGGCGAAGAAGTGTATTTAAAGTAATCACAGGAGGGAACCTATCGTGTCGGTTTATGCGATTTTTCCCGGCGGAAAACGCAAGGCATTTACAGCAAGCTATGATGATGGTTGGCCGCAAGATGCGAAAATGATTGAATTGATGAACAAGTACGGTATTAAAGGTACGTTCAACTTGAACAGCGGTGACATCTTGTTTGATCAAATTGAGAATCCCGTGGAGCGGTACAAAGGTCATGAGGTGGCGGTGCACGGGTATACACACGGATATTTGGGAAGAATTGCACCGGCACAAGCGGCGTATGACGTGCTTAAGGATCGCGAAAAGCTGGAAAGTGTGTTTGGCGGCACGGTACGCGGTTTGGCTTATGCGCACGGATCCTATAACGAGGAAACGAAAGAGATTCTTAAAAGCTGCGGTATCAAATATGCGCGAAAAGCATCGAGCGAAACGAAGTTTGATATGCCGCGCGACTGGTATTTGTTTTACCCGACGTGTGAGGACAGAAACCCGAAATTGCTCGATCTCGCCAATCAGTTTGTGGCTATGAAGCCGATCTTCACACAGATAAATCTGTTTTATATTTGGGGACATTCGCTCTTCACAGACCGTGATAACCTGTGGGATAAACTTGAAGAAGTGTTCCAAAAGATGGGGAACAACGACGAGATCTGGTGTGCGACCAACATTGAGATCTGTGATTACATGACCGCTTTTGACAACCTCATTATGTCGGCGGACGGCACGTATATTTATAACCCGACCACGACGACGTTGTGGCTGTTATATAACAACGGCGATTTTATGGACAGACGCGAAGTGGTCGTCTTGAAACCCGGTGAAGAAGTGTATTTGAAGTAACAAAAAAGGACTGTGAAACTCACAGTCCTTTTTTTCGGCCTTATTTTACTTTTCTTCTGCCGTACCGTACAGGTTCAGACGGAACAGATGCGACTCGTCCTCCGGATCGGTGCAGGTGACGGTGGCTTCGCCGATGTGTCCCCAGTCAATGGCGTTGGAAAGCGCCAACAGCTGTGTTAAACGACTTTTCATGTTCAGCACGTCACCGTCTGGAGTTTTCAGGTATACTTCGCCCTTCGCGGTGGATGCGAACGCGATCAATTTGTCGAAATCAAAATTGTGAATTACTTGATCTGCCATGGAACATTCCTCCTTTGCCGTTATTATATACAGAGTATATGCGCTGTGTCAAGGATAGTTTTTAACAAAAGGTTCATAAAATACATATTGACAGAAGTGGCAGGGAATGGTAAAGTATAGAAAGAGTTAGCACTCGAACAAAAAGAGTGCTAATTTTTAACGAGGGAGGTGTGGCAAATGGAACTGGGAGCGCGGAAGCAACAGATTGTGTCCGCGATCGTGGATGCGTACATTCGCACGGGTGAGCCGATTGGGTCCAAGGCGCTTGTTTGCGCGTTAGATCAGGCGGTATCTTCTGCCACTATCCGTAACGACATGGCGGACCTTGCGGCGGCGGGTTTCTTGGCACAGCCGCACACCTCTGCCGGTCGTGTCCCTACCGCAAAGGCTTTTCGGTTTTACATTGACCGTTTGCTTGCCTGCCGACCGCTTTCGGAGGCGTGTCAGCGAGAAATCGACGAGGTACTGCAAACGGCATCCGCTGATCCCGAAAAGCTGATTGCTGTTGCCTCGGAGCTCTTGGCGAACAAAACCGGTGTAGCGGCGATTGCGGCAACGCCGGATCAAAAGGGCTCCACCGTTCGGCAAATTGAACTGTTGCATCTTGGTGTGCGCACGGCGGCTGTTCTGTTGATGACCGATAACGGAAATCTGCACAGTCGGGTATGCCGTTTGGACGTTGAGTGTGAACCTGCCGTTTTGGTGCAGATCACGGAGCACTTAAACCGTGAATTTGCGGGCAAGGCGCTTTCTGAGATCGGTATTGCACAGGCGCAGCGCTTACTGGTGCAGCTTGGCGGTTACGGTTTGCCGTATGCACCGCTGTTGACGACGTTTGTTGATCTGGTGCGGGAATCGGCACAAGCCGACGTTCGCTTATCCGGCCAACTGAATTTGTTACAGCATCCGGATTATCCACTCGATCAAGCGCGGTCGTTGCTCTCGTTGCTTTCACGCCGCGAGTGGCTTAACGGGATGCTTACCGCACATCCGGATGGATTGCGTGTGGTGCTCGGTAGTGAAAGCCAGCGTCCGGAGCTGAGCGGCTCTTGTATTATTATGACGCGGTATACACTTGGCGACCGAGCCAACGGGTCCCTCGGCTTGATCGGACCGGTACGTATGGATTACGCGCAAACGATTCCCCGTCTGCAATATGTGGCACAGTCAGTTGGACGGTTATTGACACAACTTTTTGAGGAATCATAACAGATAAGGAGGGCTTCTCGTGGAAGAAGAAAAACGCGATCTGATAACAGAAGACGAAAATACAGAGGTCGAGACACAAACGGAGAATAACACAGAAGAACCCGTCAACACTGAACTTGTGCAGCTTCAAGAGCAGTTGACACAAACGCAGGATCAGTATCAGCGCGTGTTGGCGGAATATGCCAACTACAAGCGCCGCACCGATCAAGAAAAAGAACAGCTTGGCTCGTTTGTCAAAGCGGAGGTACTGAAAGCGCTGTTGCCCGTGATTGACAATTTGGAGCGCGCGGTGGAGTCGCCCGAAAACGGCGAGTATAAAAAAGGCGTGGAAATGGTGGTTCGCCAGTTTGGTGAAACGCTGGGAACGCTGGGGCTCGAAGAGATCCCCGCTTTGAACCAAGTCTTTGATCCGGAGCGACACAATGCCGTGATGCGGGAAGACGCAGACGGTGTAGAGCCGGAAACCGTTACAGAGGTCTACCAAAAAGGCTATGCGCTCGGCGCGCGCGTGTTGCGCCCCGCAATGGTCAAGGTGGCAAATTAATTTCGTATTATAATATAGTATATATAGGAGGCAAATCCCATGGCAAAAATTATTGGTATTGACTTAGGTACCACCAACTCTTGCGTTTCGGTTATTGAGGGCGGCGAAGCCGTTGTTATCCCCAACGCTGAGGGTGCGCGTACGACTCCGTCGGTCGTTGCGTTTAAGAAAGATGGCGAGCGCATTGTCGGTCGTGTGGCAAAGCAACAGGCGGTGTCCAATCCGGATCGCACCATTTCGTCCATCAAGCGCGATATGGGTTCCGCGAAGAAGGTGGCAATTGACGATAAGGAGTATACCCCGCAGGAGATCTCCGCGATGATCCTTGCTAAATTAAAGCAGGATGCGGAAGCCTATCTCGGCGATACGGTGACCGAGGCGGTCATTACGGTTCCCGCTTACTTTACCGACGCACAGCGTCAGGCAACCAAGGATGCCGGTAAGATTGCGGGTCTGGAAGTCAAGCGTATCATCAACGAGCCCACCGCGGCGGCGCTTGCTTACGGTATCGATAAAGAAAACGATCAGAAGATCATGGTGTACGACCTCGGCGGCGGTACGTTCGACGTATCCATCATCGAGATGGGCGACGGCGTGCAAGAAGTGCTTGCCACGGCGGGTAACAACCGTCTGGGCGGCGACGACTTCGACCAAAAGATCGTGAATTGGCTGATCGACGGTTTCCGCAAGGAGACCGGCGTGGATCTGTCCGCAGATAAGATGGCGGTACAGCGTTTGCGTGAGGCGGCAGAGAAAACCAAGATCGAATTGTCCGGCGGTATGACCAGTAACATCAACCTGCCCTTTATCACGGCGGACGCTACCGGTCCGAAACACTTGGACATGACGCTCAGCCGTGCGGATTTCAACCGTTTGACCGCCGATCTCGTTGATGCGACGATGCAGCCGGTCAGACAAGCGCTTTCCGATAGCGGTCTTGCTGCTTCTGAGATTGATAAAGTGTTGCTCGTTGGCGGTTCCACCCGTATCCCTGCGGTGCAGGAAGCGGTACAGAAATTCATGGGCAAAGAGCCGTTCAAAGGCATCAACCCCGATGAGTGTGTCGCCATGGGTGCGGCATTGCAGGCGGGTGTTCTCGGCGGCGAGGTCAAGGGCTTGTTGTTGCTTGACGTTACCCCGTTGTCGCTCGGCGTTGAAACCATGGGCGGTGTGATGACCCGCGTGATCGAGCGCAATACCACCATCCCGACCAAGAAATCGCAGATCTTCTCCACGGCGCAGGATAACCAGCCGTCGGTTGAAGTGCACGTGTTGCAGGGTGAACGTGAATTTGCCCGCGACAATAAAACACTCGGCATGTTCCACCTGGATGGCATTGCTCCCGCACGTCGTGGTGTGCCGCAGATCGAAGTTACCTTTGATATTGATGCAAACGGTATCGTGAACGTCAGTGCAAAGGATTTGGGCACCGGCAAAGAGCAGGCGATCACCATCACTTCCAATACCAACATGTCCAAAGAAGACGTGGAAAAGGCTGTTCGTGAGGCAGAGCAGTATGCCGAAGAAGACAAGAAAAAGCGCGAAACGGTGGAACTGCGCAACGGCGCCGATCAAGCGGTGTACCAGTGCGAAAAAGCCATTGAGGAGCTTGGTGATAAATTAGAGGAAGCTGACAAGACGGAACTGCAAACCAAGATCGATGCGCTCAAAGAAGCCTTAAAGGGCGAGAGCGACGATGCGGTCAAAACGGCTCAGGAAGACCTGATGAAGAAATTCTACGAAGTTTCCGAAAAGGTGTATAAGGCCGCAGCACCCGCCGAGGGTGCCGCTCCAGCCGACGACGGCACGGTACCGCCGGATGCCGGTGAGGGCTATTACAACGGCGAAGTGCATTAAATCACAACCGAAAACATCAGTCGGACCATTTGGTCCGACTGATTCCTATCTTTGGAGTGTAACATATGGCAGGGGAAAAACGTGATTATTATGAAGTGCTCGGCGTGCAAAAAGGCGCGTCTGAGGACGAAATAAAAAAAGCCTATCGCAAGATGGCGAAACAATACCATCCCGACTTGCATCCGGGCGACAAGCAGGCGGAGGCGTGTTTCAAAGAGGTCAACGAGGCGTATGAGGTGCTGTCGGATTCCGATAAAAAGGCGCGCTATGACCAGTTTGGTCATGCCGGTGTGGATCCGAACTTCGGTGCAGGCGGAGCCGGTGGCTATGGCGGCTGGGGCGGCGGTATGGACTTTGACTTTGGTGACTTGTTCTCGTCGTTCTTTGGCGGTGGTGGCGGTCAGCGCGTTAACCCGAACGCACCCCGACGCGGCGGCGATGCGACGACATCGGTTGTTTTGTCGTTTGAAGAAGCGGCATTCGGCTGCCAAAAGCAGGTCGATGTTCGTGTGATCGAAACCTGCCGCACCTGCGGCGGATCCGGTGCAGCAAAAGGAACGACGGTTTCCACTTGCCCGACGTGTCACGGAACAGGTCAGGAGACCAGAGGACAGCGCACGCCGTTTGGCGTGATACAAACCCAGACGGTGTGTTCACGGTGTCACGGCAAGGGCAAGATCATCGAAACGCCGTGTCCGGATTGTCGCGGCGGCGGTCAGGTGCGCGTGAGCACCAAGGTGGGCGTGAACATTCCTGCCGGTATTGACGATGGCCAAGTCCTTACGGTGCGCGGCAAGGGAAATGCGGGGATAAACGGTGGGCCTGCCGGCGATCTGGAAGTCCACGTATCGGTTCGACCGCATCCCATCTTTGAACGTGACAATTATAATCTTTTGTACGAATTACCGCTGACCTTTGCACAACTGGCGCTCGGTGCCGAGATTGAAATTCCCACGTTGGAGGGTAAGGCGCCGTACACCATTAAAGAAGGCACACAACCCGGTGAGATCATTCGCTTGCGTGGCAAGGGAATTGCTTACGTCAACGGACGCGGCAAAGGCGATTTGATTGCTCGTGTTACGGTGGAAGTGCCCAAGAGTCTGTCGTCCAAACAAAAGGACTTGCTCAAAGCGTTTGAAGAGTCCCTCGGCGACAAAAATTATCAAAAACGCAAAACGTTTTTTGACAAAGTAAAAGACGCATTCAACTAACCGTTGCGTTTTGTGAGATTTGTTGCTATACTGAAACTTGGTAGGAGGTGACGACGGGATGAAGCACAATAAAAACCTGGCACAGTGGGTGACACTGTTTTTGTTGGGCCTTGCGTTAATCGTGGTATACAAGGCGTTTGACAGTTTAGGGTGGATTTGGGCCGCTTTCTTGCGGTTGCTTTCCATCTTGACACCGTTTGTGATCGGCTTTGTTATTGCGTTTTTGCTGTTTGGACCGGTCAACCGCATCGACGGATTTTTTCGCAAACGAAAAGCAAAATTCTTCCAAAAAGCGGCACGACCGCTGGCGGTGCTCATCGTGTACGTATTGGCATTAGGACTTGTTGCCGGTTTGGTTTACATTGTGATTCCGGCGCTGGTTACGGCCTTAAAGGATTTCATAGCGAACGTTCCCGTTTATTATACGAACGTGATGTCCTTCCTGCAACAACACACGCAATCGGGTGGGTTGCTTGAGAATTTTGATGTTCAAGGTAAGATCAACGAGATGTACGCGTTCGTGCAACAATATCTTACCGTCGAGCGGATGCTCAGTTATTTGAGCAGTATCAGCCAAGTCACGTCTTCGGTCGTGGACGGCGTGATGGCGATCATCGTGTCGGTGTATATGCTGCTTGGCAGAGAATCGTTGGTCGCAGCGTGCAAATCGGTGTTGGGGTTGGTATTCAAGCCGCGCACGATGGAATCAATGTCGTTGTACGGACATAAAACGGCGCGCATTTTCTACAATTATATATACAGCCAGTTGATCGATGCGTTGGTTGTCGGTGTTCTGGCGACCATCGGTTTTCTGCTTGCTCGGATGCCGAACGCCCCCGTGTTTGGTATGTTGCTCGGCATTATGAACATGGTGCCGTATTTTGGCGCTCTAATCGGCGGTGTGCTCAGCGTGCTTATCATGTTGTTATCCGGCAATTTCTACGGAGCGTTGTTTATTGCGATTTATATTATCGTGATGCAGCAGATCGATGCGAACATCATCCAACCGCGTATTATCGGCGATAACGTCGGTATTCGACCGATCTACGTCTTGCTTGGCATTACCGTGTTCGGCGGGTTATTTGGGTTCTGGGGTATCTTCCTCGGCGCGCCGTGTATGGCAGTCATTCAAATGCTCTTGACGGATTATATACGGTATCGTGAAGCATTAAAGCAAAAATCTTCTGAATAAACAAAAGAGCGGAGAATCGTATAACACGATTCTCCGCTTTCTTTATATGTTCTGTAACACCTCGTCGGTAAGTTCTTCATAGCGTTGCCAATCCATCACAGCGGCACTGTATTTCTCTAATTGATCGTGTACGGCTTTTGCTTGTGCCGATAAGGAGGTTGCTTCGCGCAGCATCTCGGCGGCGGCACGGCGGAGAAAAGACAGTCGCTGGCGGTGGCAACGTAATTGTTCCGTGTCCAAAAAGCGGGAGGCATGGATCCGCCTGAAAATCGGGAAATCTACCTTGTGAAAACTGTTGGAGGCGGTAAAAGCAAGACCGAGATCCGGCAACAGCAGGTGTTCGGGCCCATCGTTCGGAAACAAGGGACAGGGGCACGCAATACAATGTTTTCCGTCGGCGACAGCTGTTTTTTCCAGTTCGGACAGCAGCAGAGAAGCTGCCATTCCTTGTTCGTCTTCAATCGCGTAAATGCGGGGACAAAGCGCTTGCATGGTATCGTAAAGCGTGATCCAGCCGTCCGGAGTAAACGCGCTCAGAAAGCGCGTTTCACTTGCAAAGGGGGTTGCCTTGGCCTTTCCGCTTTGCCATTCGGAAATCGAAAGTCGTCGGGCGAAGCGGCATACTTTTTCATGGTCCAGACAATCGTTTTCAATGCGGCGAGCGTCTTGCAGCAAGGAAGCTGCCGCGCGCAGCTGTTTACAACAGCGACGGTGCAAGTCGCGGTTTTCGTCCGTCAGCGCCATCACCGCAGAAGCGTTGTCATGCAGCGAGCCCATGCAAAGCGACAGCGGAACGATCTGTTCTACGGCTCCCCAATACAGCGGTTCTACGCTGTGTGGTGCGGTGCCGTCGATCAGACAAAGCCGCCGATCGGGGAACCGTACCGCATCCAGTGAGCGCGGGTCGGAGGAACAGCAAAAGACCTCGGCTGTGTCACCGAGAGCGGTAAGTTGCTCGTATACACGTCGCAACAGCGTGGATTTGCCTGTCCCTGCACCGCTTTTGAGAAGGTATACCCGCCAACCGTCGGGGGTATACAGCCTTTCGGTTGTGCCGACGAAGCCTGCGGGGGTATTACTGCCCAAAAAGAACCGTACCGGTGCTTGAAATGCCGACATCGTATCACTCCTTCGCTTTACAATACGCGCGATGGAGCGGAATGGTTACGGTTTTTGATACAGATCGGCACTGCCTTCGTGAATACCCTCTCGGCGCAGTACGTAGCGCAGGGTGGAGAAAAAGATATAGCAGTCGAGTAAGAAGGTGTAGTTGAGCGCGTATTCCGCGTCATATTGCGCCTTTGTTCGCGGCGGTAAATTGTCACGACCGCGAATTTGAGCAAGACCCGTGATGCCGGGACGCACCGTATCTGCTCCCAAGCGGCGGCGCAGACGGAGCAGATAAATTTCCGATGGGATTACCGGACGCGGGCCGACAAAGCTCATATCGCCTTTGAGAACGTTCCACAGTTGTGGCAGTTCATCAAGACTGGTTTGTCGCAAAAAACGACCGACCGGTGTAATATATCGCTGGGGGTGTTGTAACTGTGCGGTGGCAATGTTGGCAGGTGCCGCCGTCATCATTGTGCGGAATTTATAGATAACGAACAAGCGACCGCCTTGTCCTGAGCGTAGTTGTCGAAATATTGCAGGCCCATCGGAATCCATGCGCACGATCAATGCAACGATGGCAAAAAGCGGAGATAATAAGACGAGTAAAAACAACGACAGTACGATATCCAATAAACGTTTCAAACCGGTATACACACGATGCGCTCCTCATTAAATCGGATTGAAATTAGTATATCCGAAATAACGAAAATCACGGCGGAACCACATGGCTAATCATGAAAATTTTACCGATAAACGATAAAATTTTAAAAAAACAGGCGTTTCTACTGCAAAAAAAGAGCTGTTTTTTAGTGCAAATTAGACAAAAACAGCAGTTGCGGTTTGGATAAAATCGGTTGGCTATACAGACTTTTTCCCATTCACAGAAAAAGTCTTGATTTTTGAAAATGGGGATAGTATAATTGCTTTCGGCGATCGCGAAACAGCGATTGTTTCCTTTGTCAGATACACGAGACCATGTCAGTCAGAAAGAAAAGGAGGAGACCATTATGCGTGGAGTCGTTGCTCTGCAAGCTAATACAAACAACGCCAAAAACGCCGGTGGCTATTCTTCGTTTAAGCGTTGCTTGGACATTCTGTTTGCTCTCATGTTTATCATTGCGTTATCTCCCGTGATGGTGGTTGTGGCGATTGTTGCCGCGATCGATACCAAAGGTTCCCCGATTTTTGTTCAGAACCGTATGGGACGTTTTGATACACCGTTCAAAATTTATAAATTCCGCACGATGAGCGTGTCGGCTCCCGCCAACATGGCAACACACAAGCTGGAAAACCCCGAGAAGTACATTTCTCGTGTGGGCGGGTTACTTCGCCGCATGAGTTTGGACGAGCTTCCCCAGTTGTTTAACGTGCTCAAGGGGGATATGAGCTTTGTCGGTCCGCGTCCGGTTGTGTTGTCGGAGCGTGACCTGCTCCGTTTGCGTCATCGCAACGGCGCCAGCCGTGTTCGTCCGGGCATCACGGGTCTGGCACAGGTTAGCGGTCGCGACACCGTGACAGTCTACGAAAAAGCGCGTTTGGACAGCGAGTATGCGAAAACCTATTCGCTGAAAGAAGATGTGTCGATTTTGGTGAAAACCGCGATGCAGGTAATTCATTCGGAGGGCATTGTGGAAGGCGCAAACGCTGACATCAGCGCCACACCGGCCAAGACAAGACATTCCGCTTGATTTTTTTACAAAATCGGATATAATAACAACTGTTACGGGGTTCGCTCGCAGCGAACCCCGTTCTTAACGTATTTAGGAGGTTTTATCATGAGTGAATGTACACACGATTGCAGCTCTTGCTCGCAAAATTGCGGTGAGCGCGAAAAGGATTTGCACGCAAAACTGAACGAGTTCAGCCATATTAAAAAAGTGGTAGCGGTCAGCAGCGGTAAAGGCGGCGTGGGCAAATCTTCGGTTACCAGCCTGCTTGCTGTGATGATGGCGCGCCGTGGGTATAAGGTCGGTGTTTTGGATGCCGATATCACCGGTCCGTCGATTCCGCGTGCTTTTGGGTTGACTCAAAAAGCACAGGGTGCCGACATCGGCATTCTGCCGGCGGAAACGCATATGAACATCAAAGTCATGTCCATCAACTTGCTGTTGGAGGATGAAACGCAACCGGTCGTTTGGCGCGGTCCGGTACTTGCCGGAGCCGTGACACAGTTCTGGACCGACGTGGTATGGGGCGATTTGGACGTGCTGTTTATCGACATGCCTCCCGGAACGGGTGACGTACCGCTCACGGTATATCAAAGCTTGCCGGTCGATGCTACCGTGGTGGTATCGACACCGCAATCGCTTGTGCAGATGGTGGTCGGCAAAGCCAAAACGATGGCCGATCTGTTACACATTCCGGTGATCGGCATGGTGGAAAATATGAGTTATCTGCGTTGCCCCGATTGCGGCAAGCAGATTACCTTATTCGGTGAAGAAAACGGCCTGGATCAAGCGGCAGAGCAGATGGGAATCCCGTTGCTTGCAAAGTTGCCGATGGATGCGCAGGTGGCACGTTTGTGCGACGAAGGCGAGATCGAACGTGTCGTGTGCGATGAGATCGCACCTGCCGTAGACGCTGTGGAAGCGCTGCTAAAATAAAGGAAAAAGAAAAGCGTTGCAAGAATGCCTTGCAACGCTTTTTGTTATCCTTTGTAAGTGGTAATTTCAATGCTCTTGATCGTGACCGCTTCGGTGGGCTTATCGTTATCGTCGGTTTTAACCGCGGCGATAGCGTCCACCACGTCCATTCCCTTAAACACTTGACCGAATACGGTGTGTCCGCCTTTCGTGCGCCAAGCGCCGTCCAAGGTGATGTTGCCGCCGTTTTTCTCGTACAATTCCCACACCTCTTCGGGGACGCTGTCGTAATTCAGCGGCATATACTGGGCTTTCAGCTCTTCAAACGTGCCGTAATACGCCTCTACGGTTTCTTTTCCATATGACATGATCAGGTCGTTATACTGGCTTTTTAGGGTTGCCACATCGGCAGCGGAATAGGCATACTTTGTACGTTCTCCAAAAGCCTCGCCATCGCCTTGGTTGATGAAAAACTGGCTTCCGTTGGTGTTCGCGCCGGAGTTGGCCATGGAAAGCGCCCCGCGCAGATTAAGCAGTTTTTGATCAAACTCATCTTCAAAAGAGTCGCCCCAAAAGCTTTCGCCGCCGGTGCCGTCGCCTTTCGGGTCACCGCCTTGAATCATAAAATCTTCAATGACGCGGTGGAAAGTGACTCCGTCGTAATAGCCTTTTTGTGCCAGCTTTATGAAGTTCTCCACCGCTTTTGGAGCACCCTCAGGGAAGAAGCGAATGGAAATATCACCCATGGAGGTGTGCATAACGGCGATCTGCTCGCCGACGCTCGGTGTTTCCAATTGGAAGCCAACGGCTTTATCCGTATACGCGGTGGAAACGTTGTTCGTGCTGTTATCCGATTTGTTGCAGGCTGTCATGCCAAGGCAAAGCAGCACGGCAATTGCCACAGAAACGATCGACCTGGTTGTTTTCATCGTATCCGTCCTTTATCGTAGTTTTCGCCGCGCGATCGGCGGACGTTCGTTTTCAAGAAAAGGAATCAAACGTGTAA
Organism: Acutalibacteraceae bacterium; assembly: GCA_045595445.1. Taxonomy (GTDB): domain Bacteria; phylum Bacillota; class Clostridia; order Oscillospirales; family Acutalibacteraceae; genus RGIG3009. The sequence goes on along the minus strand of JAZOAK010000069.1, from coordinate 60,318 downwards.
TTTCGTCAATTTCACGGCTTTGTGCGCGCAAAAAGGCGGCGCACGCGGGATCTCTCATTAACAGCGTTCCCGCCTGCCGTACTGCGCGCACGAAATCGCGTCTAAGCCGTACGTGGGCGCAATTGCGCGTCAGCGGACAGAGTCTAAAACTTCGTGGGTCATACACCGCGCGTACAACTCCGCTCTCTCCGACATAGGGGAACAGCGGAAACACGCGGCAAGCAAACGGGCGCCTCTCACGACGGCAGTTACCGTTGCAAGTGAGCAGAGCCCCACCGTCCGCAGAAACGATGGTAAACTCCTCATCGCTGAGTAATTTCTCTTCGCCCGGCAATAACAGCATTCCGCTGCTTTCTGCCGATGGGCGGCAACACCGCCCGTCACAGACTTGCCCGCAATCGGTGTCAAGCGGGGTAACGTCTGTGAGCAACGCGAGCGCTTGCCGCAATACGTCAGACATTGGTCACGTCAATGCCCAGGATAACGACGTCTTCCAAAGGCTTGTCGTTAGGGTTTGTTGCGACGGAGGCAATGGCGTCCACGACGTCCATTCCCTCAAACACTTGACCGAACACGGTGTGGTGATAGTCAAGGTGCGGTGTACCGCCGACCTGTGCATACGCTTCCACCGCCTCAGCAGGGAAATATTCGGGCAATTCTTTCATTTGAGAAAGGAAATTGGGGTGCACGCTGCTCGCCTGCACGATAAAGAATTGGCTGCCGTTGGTGCCGGGCCCCGCGTTTGCCATGGACAAGGCACCACGGAGATTGTGAAGCGACGGATCAAACTCGTCCTTAAAAGGAGTGCCCCAAATGCTTTCGCCACCGCAACCGGTTGCGGTGGGGTCTCCGCCTTGAATCATAAAGTCTTTAATCACGCGATGAAAAACGATTCCATCATAATAGCCGTTTTTGGCATGGGTGACAAAGTTCTCGACCGTCTTGGGTGCTTTATCGGGGAATAAGCGAAGTGAAATATCCCCTTTATTGGTATGCATAACGGCGATTTGTTCGCCTGCCTGAGGTTTCGCTAACTGATTCATGATATCTCTCCTTAATACGCTTTGCCCCAGACCACCATTGTTTTAGCGGGTTTCCCGCAGCAAACACAGGTGTCGGCAATCTGTTCTTGTTCGAACGGCATGCAGCGGCTGGTGACACCGGCAATCTCTTTGAGTTTCAGCTCACAGTCCTCATCGCCGCACCACATTGCCTTGATCAGACCCGGCTGCTCGTCGGCGGTCTTTTTCATTTCCTCCATCGTCTTGACGGTGAAGGTCATGCTCTCACGACGGTCAAGCGCTTTTTGATACAGACCGTCATGTACCGCTTGCAGCAACTCGGGAATTTTGGTTTCCAGTTCGTCGAGCGATACCACCGTTTTTTCGCGATTGTCGCGGCGGACCAATACGCACTGGTTGTTTTCAATATCGCGGGGACCGATCTCCAAACGGAGCGGCACACCCTTCATTTCGTATTCCGCAAATTTCCAACCGGCAGAGTTATCCGAATCGTCCACCTTCACACGTGCGACGGCGGACAGACGGTCGGCCAGCTCGCGAGCCTTGTCCAATACACCGGGTTTGTGCTGTGCGATGGGCAGAATAACCAGCTGGATGGGCGCCACTGCAGGCGGCAATACCAAGCCATTATCATCACCGTGTGTCATGATGATCGCACCGATAATACGGGTGGACATGCCCCACGAGGTCTGGTGAGGATATTGCTGCTGATTGGCGCGGTCGGTAAACTGAATGTCAAAGGCGCGGGCAAAGCCGTCGCCAAAATAGTGGCTCGTACCGCTTTGCAGTGCCTTGCCGTCGTGCATCATAGCTTCGATGGTGTAGGTCGCTTCCGCACCGGCAAATTTCTCTTTATCGGTCTTGCGGCCCTTGACGACCGGAATAGCGAGCGACTGCTCGCAAAAATCGGCATAGACATTCAGCATGCGTTCGGTTTCTTCCAAAGCTTCTTCGGCAGTTTCGTGCATGGTGTGACCTTCCTGCCAATAGAATTCCATCGTGCGCAGGAAAGGACGCGTGGTCTTTTCCCAACGGACGACCGAGCACCACTGGTTATACAACTTGGGCAGATCACGATAGGAATGGATGATATCCGCATAATGCTCGCAGAACACCGTTTCGGATGTGGGGCGGACACAAAGACGCTCCTGCAACTTTTCATCACCGCCGTGGGTTACCCAGGCAACTTCGGGCGCAAAGCCTTCCACATGGTCCTTTTCCCGTTGCAACAAGCTTTCGGGGATAAACATCGGCATCATAATATTCTCGTGGCCGAGTGCCTTGAAGCGGGAATCCAGATCGTTACGAATGTTCTCCCACAACGCGGTGCCGTACGGACGCACGATCATGCAACCGCGAACGCCCGAATAACTGGCGAGTTCCGCTTTCTTAACGACGTCGGTATACCACTGAGCAAAGTTTTCCTCCATCGAGGTGATGGCATCTACCATTTTTTTATTATCAGCCATGATAAAATATCCTTTCGGCAATTATTTTGAAGTGTCTTTATCTTTTGCAAACTTATTGAGCAAGTTTACGGCGATCATGATAAGCAGCATAACGGCAAAGATGCCGACCATACCGAGAAGCATGAGCAACAATGCGTTTTGAAGAGCAGTCATCGTTATATCCTCCTTTTAAGCACCGAGCAATTTCGGAACGACAGTTAAAATGATACCGCCGGCAACGACCGAGCCGATCTGACCCGCCACGTTGGCGCCGACCGCGTGCATAAGAAGATGGTTCTGATTGTCTTCTTTGAGTGCCATTTTCTGAATGACGCGAGCAGACATGGGGAATGCCGAGATACCGGCGCCGCCGACCATCGGGTTGATCTTTTTGCCTTCCGGCAAGAAAACGTTGAGAAGTTTCGCAAACATGACACCGGCAATGGTATCAAACACAAAAGCTACCAAGCCAAGCGCCATAACGATCAGCGTGTCGAGCTTGACGAAGTTTTCCGCTTTCATACTGGCAGAGATCGACAGACCCAACACGATGGTGATGAGGTTGGCGAGCGAGGTCTGCGCGGTTTGGGACAAGTTGTCCAGTTTCAGGCACTCACGCAGGAGATTGCCAAACATGAGCATACCGACGAGCGATACGGATTTCGGTGCGATCAGACCTGCGATTACCGTTACCACGATGGGGAACAGAATGCGCGTTTTACGAGAAACGGACGACGGATTATACGACATGTGAATCATCCGTTCTTTTTTGGTGGTGACCAATTTGATGGCAGCGGGCTGAATGATCGGGACCAATGCCATATACGAATACGCGGCGACCATGATCGCAGGCAACAGCGGCGTTTGCAGGACGTTGGCAACCAAAATCGCGGTAGGACCGTCCGCTGCACCGATAATACCGATCGAAGCGGCATCCTTGAAATCATATCCCAGTAACGTGGCAACGGCGACAGTCAAGAAAATACCGAATTGCGCGGCGCCACCGAACAAAAACATTTTCGGGTTCGAGAGCAATGGGCCAAAATCGATCATCGCACCAATGCCGATAAACAAAATCAGCGGCAGAGCTTCGGATGCTTCAATACCGACCTTGAACAGCCAGTCGATAATGCCCTGAGAACCGTCGGCAGCGTTGCCGATTGCACCGGAGAAGGGCAGGTTGACCAAAATGGCGCCAAGGCCCATCGGCATCAATAATGAGGGTTCAAAGTCTTTTGAAATCGCTAACCAGATCAGCAGACCGCCAACAGCCAGCATCACCAAGTTCTTCCAGCCGCCGTCTTCGGTTACGAAGAACAAAAGGCTCTCCCACAAAAATTCAAAATGCTGCAACATATACGGTACATCCCTTCCTTTGTTTGCATACATTTCCTATTATATAAAAAACAGATGCATTTTTCAACACCACAACGGCACTTTTTTCAAAAAACTACAACAAATAATGGGGGTTGACGAAAGGCGGGGAATGTTTTATAATTATCATAGGTTTGTATGCGGTGAAGACCGCAAAACATATTGCATAATTACAAAAAAGGGGTGCTATTCTCCATGCAGGAAATGGATCTTAGACTCGTTTTTGGCGTCTTGTTGGGACGAATCAAATGGATCGTCGCCAGCGTTGCGATAGGCATACTGTTGTTTGCATCGTACGCCTATTTCTTTGTTCCGGAACAATATACCTCCGATTCCTTGCTGTATATCCGCAATATGGCATCGGATACGGAAGCAAACAGTGCCACCGCCAGCAACTTGTCGGCGGCTGAGTATTTGGCGAACACGTATGCCGTTGTGATGAAGACTGATCCGGTTTTGAATAAAGCCTATACTCGGTTAAACGGTGAGCTTTCGACGGATGAACTCAAAGGTATGATTTCCTCCTCGCTGATGGAAAACACCACCTTGCTTAAAGTTTCTGCCAAACATCGTGACCCGAAGACGGCACAGAAAGCGTGCAGTGCGATGGCGTATGCCATTGCGGATACGTTCCCGACCGTGACCGGAGAGGTTACTTCGGCGAAGGTCGTTGAGGATGCCACCGAAGCGGTGCAGACCGCACCGAATGTGTTGCGCAATAGCTTGATCGGTGCGTTGATCGGATTGGTGCTTTCAGTAGCCGTGGTTTTGTTGCGCGAATTTTTGGATAACACCATCCGTGATAAAGAAGCGTTACAGATGCAGATCGACGTACCGGTATTGGGCGAGATCCCCAGTTTTACCCCCAATAATGGCAGAAAGGGAGGCAAACACCATGCGTAACGGAAATGATAACAACGCTGCAAGTGCGCGTCCCATAGCGACCACGTTCCAAATTGTTGAAGCATATAAGACTGTTCGTACCAATTTATTGTTTGCATTGGCCCCTCACAAGCGGAAGATTGTCTTGTTTTCCAGCGCGGAACCCAATGCGGGTAAAACAACCGCCTCATCCAATTTGGCCATTACGATGGCACAGACGGGTGCGCGTGTTTTGTTGATCGATGCGGACTTGCGCAAACCCTCTCAGCATAAGACGTTCCGTGTCAAAAAGAACCAGGGTTTGTCCCGTATTTTATCCGGGGAACTTACCTTCAACGAGTGCGTGTGTCGTGAAGTGGCGCACGGGATGGATTTGCTTCCCAGCGGTTCGTTGCCCCCCAACCCATCAGAACTGTTAGGCTCGGAAAACATGGATAAGTTATTGGACGAAGTGTCCGCACAATACGATTACGTGTTTATTGATACTCCGCCGCTGTGCGTGGTGTCCGATTCGCTCGTGCTGTGCGAAAAGGCGGCGGGTACGGTGTTGATCACTCGCCAAGGCCAAACGACTTACGAGGAATTGCGCCGTGCCATCGCCAACATTCGGGATGTGCAAGGCAATTTGTTGGGCGTCGTGATTTCGGATATGAAAGAAGCCGGCCGTCCGTACAGTCGGTATGATCGCTATAAGTATTACAAAGCACACGATTATTCCTATACGCAAAACGCGGAAATGTAACTCTCGCAGCCCCAATCTCTCCTTGTTAACGGGAGACCTGAGGTGATTTTACGTGAAAGAAAAGAGTCAGGCGACCGGACTTGGCCGTTTTTCTCGGGTGCGGGAGCTGTGTCTTGTTTTGATGGATGTGGTACTCCTTGCCGGCAGTTTGTTAGCTTTGTATGTTCTTTCTATGCAGAGCGACGGGGGGTACTTTGTACAGTTTTCCAGTGACCGAGAGGGTTTTGCCCAGTTGCAATTTTGTCTGCTGGGGCTATGTATCCTGCTCAGTATGATTTTATTCAAAACCTATGCCAGCTTGTGGCGGTATGCCATGAGTCGGGAGTATTTGGCACTGTTCAAAGCGGGTGCAGTAGGGTATATTCTGTATCTGTTGGTAGCCGGTATTGTGTTCCGGCAGCTGCCGCCGGTGATCCCGATGCTGTTCTCGACTATGGTACCGATCTTGCTGATGCTGTTGATCCGGTTGTGCTATCGCCGATATCGGGATTGGACGACCTTCCACCATATGGCACAAAACAAGACTGCGGCAATCATCGTAGGCGCCGGCGATGCAGGGGTATTGTTGTTAGACGAAATGCGCCGCAATGCGAACAACACCTATCGTGCGGTATGTTTGGTAGACGACGATCCGCTCAAGATCGGTAAACAGATACAAGGCGTGCCGATTGAAGGCCCGATCAGTCGGATGGCGGAGATTGTGGAGCGGTACAAGGCCCGCACCATTTACGTAGCCATTCCCTCTGCCGGCGAGAGAAAGCATAGGGAAATTTTGCAACTTTGTATGCCACTCGGCTGCAAGGTGCGTTTGTTGCCGGATATATTGGCTTTGTCGAGCGGATCCGAAGAACCGCTGATGAAGCAAGTGCGCGACGTGCGGATCGAGGACTTGTTAGGGCGTCCGCCGGTCGTATTTGATGCGAATACGGCTGATGCGTTTCTGTACGACAAGGTCGTTATGGTGACCGGTGGCGGCGGGTCGATCGGTTCGGAACTGTGCCGCCAGATTGCCAAGCAAAAGCCTCGTCAGTTGATCGTTGTGGATATTTACGAGAACAACGCGTACGATATTCAACAGGAACTGCGTTACGAGCACGGACAAGCATTGGATCTGCGTGTGGAGGTAGCCTCGGTACGTGATGAGCACAAGATCAACCGTTTGTTTGAGCGCTATCATCCGCAAATTATCTTCCACGCAGCCGCCCACAAGCACGTACCGCTAATGGAAAGCTGTCCCGAGGAAGCAATTCGCAACAACGTGTTTGGTACGTATCACGTTGCCAAGGCGGCGGAGAAATATCACGCAGATAAATTTATTTTGATTTCTACCGATAAAGCGGTGAACCCGACAAACGTGATGGGTGCTTCCAAGCGCTTGTGCGAGATGGTTATACAGGGCATGAGCAGTTCGAGCAAAACGTGCTTTGCGGCTGTGCGATTCGGTAACGTGCTCGGCTCTAACGGCTCGGTTATCCCGCTGTTTCAGCGACAGATTCGGCACGGCGGACCGGTTACGGTGACCGATAAACGCATTATTCGGTATTTTATGACCATTCCCGAAGCGGCACAGTTGGTGTTACAATGCGGGGCAATGGCAGAGCAATCCGAGATTTTTGTGCTGGATATGGGCTCACCGGTCAGCATTTTGGAGCTTGCCGAGAACATGGTGCGCCTTTCCGGTTACAAACCGTATGTGGACATACAAATCGTTGAGACCGGTCTTCGACCGGGTGAAAAGCTCTATGAGGAGTTGTTGATGCGCAGCGAAGAACTGACGGTGACAAGTAATCAGAAGATCTTTATCGAGCATCAAAAAACCCCCTTTACGCTGGCAGATATCCGCAAGAAACTGCGCGAGTTGGACGCAGCGCTTGCCACCGATTCCAAGGATAAGATCGTTGCGACCATGAAAAATCTGGTACCGACGTATAAAAGTCCGGAAGAAGTCAATGCAAAGGCAATAGCGGATCTGGATTATACCACTGCGGTACACTCTTAAATAAAACAATAAAAACCGTTCTTTCCTTTGAGGAAAGAACGGTTTTTTGTATTAGGTTTTATTTCGTCAACATCCAAACAGCCGTTTTGCTTTCGTCGTTCAACAGTTTACCGGCAGAGGCGTAGTCGGTAACGAGCATGGTGCTGCCGTCCGTAAGCGGAACGTTAGCCGCAACGATGTTCGGATAAATATCGGTTTTGGTGAGAGAAACGTCCACGTAACCGTCGTCGTTGATTTTGATTTCCACCGCGTCATCCACAGAATAACCCAGTCGATTTTCCTGAGCTAACATGATCGGACCACGGCGAAGTGCCACGTGTTTTTTAGCAAGCGGATCCTCACGGTCAAATACCGGAACGCTGTAATTGTATCCCCAGCGAATATCGGTCATCAGCACCTGTGTTCCGTAAGGAATGGGACGGATGGCTTCGGTGCGCATATCCAATTCGATGGTGATGGTATCGCCGGCTTGCCATACGCGCTCCAAACGGGTATAGCCGCTTTCGGCTTTAACGGCATCGCCGTTGACCGCGATCGAAGTGGTTTTACTCCAAGCAGGATTGCGAACGAGAAGTTCAAACGCTTCGGGCGCCGCGGTGTTGACAGTGATCTCCACGGTACCGTCCACGGGGTAAGCGGTCTTTACGTCAAAGACGACGTCTTGGTTGCTCGGCGTTTTGGAAGCAACCGAGCCGTTGATAAACAGATTCAGCGCAAATCCGTTTTTAGTGGTGAGCAGCTGCATTTTCGGTGCCAGACCGATACCGGCAGAGCCGATACACGCGCAGCAACCGTAATAGTGGTTGTCGCTCATGTGTTTAAGACCGCCGATCCAATAGCCTCTGACACCCGCGGTGAGGGGGCTGTAGCTATCAAACGGGAGCGGCTCAAAATCCCAATCCGGTTGTTGCTCCATCAGGCGAGGCTCAACGACGTTTTCGGTGTTCATTGCGCCCAGATACGCGTTATACAACGCCGTTTCAAACGCGTCAACGTATTTCGAATCGCCCGTCACCAAGGTCATTTGATAGAAGAACTTCATCAACGTGACCGTTACGCAGGTTTCCTGTTTGATCGGATGGTTGGTGGTGTTTGCCTGCCGCACGGCGGAGTGGTCGAACAACTCGCCGGTGCATCCGCAAGTACCGATAATGGTGATATCGCTTTCCAAAATACGGTCGGCAAAGTTGACGATCGCCGTTTTGTACTTTTCGTCTTTAGTAATACGATAGAATTCCAAAAGTCCCTCAAAGCAAGAGATCATCTCATAAGCTTTGGTAACCGGATACTGGTACAGATCAAAATCGTTTATGTACGCGCGTTCAACCAGGTTAGCAATATCCGTGAATCCTGCGTTGACGATGTATTCGGAGAAATCAAAATATTTTTGTTCGCCGGTGATGTTGTAGAGGCGGACGATGGGCTCAAGGAGAGAGCTGGAGTTAAGACCGCGCCACTCGCAGGTCGCACTGGTGATGGGCAGTTTGCCGTCCTCTTTTGCACCGATCTTGGAGATGATATAATCGACCTGTTTGCACATCGACTTGACGATTTTGGCGTTCAGAGCGTCGTCGTCGCTGATTTCGAGGAAATACTGCATACCCAACAGGACGTATTTTCTCGACCAGATATCCCAGCCGTCAAACTCTAAGTCCACGGGATAACTGCTGATTCTGCCAACCTCATCAGCGGTTTCGATCATATCGTTGATGGTTTGGACCAAAATGCTATACAGTTCTTCGTTTTTGGTATAAGAGTATACGAAGCAGGCGCCACGCATCATTTTTCCCCAATATTCACCGCGCCAGCCGTTGTCAGTATCGGCCTCTTCGCGGAACTGCTGAACGAAACGATCCCACAGCACGGGTTTCAATAACTGGGCATTTTCGACAAATGCAAAAGCATCATCCATAAAGCCGCTGTATTCCGCGGTGTTTGAATAATCCACAAACAGCTTATCCGTTCCCATTCTCGGGAAATTCGCGGTGTTTTGCTCGTAAAAATCAGTTCTCATTTTTCGTCCTCCTCAAAGTGAGTGATGTTATCTTTTTCATACCATATTTTGAGAAGAAAAGCAAGAGAAAGCGCTTATTTTACATCAATATTCCTTGTTTTTACATGATACTTCGGGTTTTCACACAGATGCTTACTTATTGCGTGTGAGGACAGGCAAAAAAACTGTTCTTTCTTCATATAGTGTGGAGAAAGGACGGTTTTTTATGTTACTTGAAATTTTCGGGACGTTATCGCGTATTTTCTTTATGGCACTGCAAGTTGTCAACACCGGCTCGTTTCCGCACCCCCTGTCGGCTGAGGAGGAGCAAGCGTGCTTGGTGGCGTTTCGTGAGCGGGATGATCTTGCGGCACGCAACCGTTTGGTGGAGCATAATTTGCGGCTGGTTGCTCACATCATCAAAAAGTATTACAGTTCCTCGCACGATCAGGATGACCTCATTTCCATTGGCACCATCGGCTTGATCAAGGCTATCAATACCTTTGATTATACCAAAGGTGTCAGGCTGGCAACCTACGCGGCGCGGTGCGTCGAAAATGCAACCCTCTCACAAATGAGTTTTTGGTTACGAAAAGAACTCCACATTGGAAAATTACCGAACAGACTGCAGAAAATATGTATATAATGTCGCACACCGAAAACGGCGAGACGAAACATTCGCCATTATTTGTTCTCAGTTTTAGATTGATGGCACCGAGAAAACTTCTCGAAGCACAGTTATTTAACAAGCAATATCATTCTTACGAGGATATTGATAACATCCCCGACCGCTTACGCTTTTGCCGACACAAGCTCGGTCTTATGCAAAAAGAAGTGGCACAGATTGTTGGCATTGCTCGCAGCACATACGTAAATCTTGAAACAGGCAACCATAACGGCTTTGATAAAACGACAGCGGACAAGCTTTCCAAACTCTATAATATCCCTGTATATGACCTTCTTGACGATTACAATCGCTTTATAGCATACGGACAGGGCAAACTAATACGAGAGCACCGAGAAAGTCTTAATCTTGGCAAAAGACCGTTTGCAAGGCTTGTTGGTGTGGATGCTAATATGATTAGACTTTGGGAAAGTGAACGAAAACAAATTAGTCTTAAATCTTGGGAGAAATATTTCAAGGATCGTATCACTCTTTAATGGACGACCGCCTCACAAAAATGTGAGGCGGTCACTTTTTTCAGTCTACTTTTTCAGTTCGGCTTTAATCTGTTCTTTTGTATCTTTTATAATCGCATTAAGCAGCCTTTCCTTTTCTCTGATTGGGCAATCTAACTTAGAAATGCTATTAAGTACTCCATCAGCGTGAACACCGGCTACACGCCGTCTTAGTTCTCGCCATCCTTCTTCTGTTGTAGGATAGTGGACAATAACATTAATCGGTGCAAACGTCTTCATACCGAGTACCTCCTGTGTGCATAAACTATATGCGCGAGGTGTTGTCCGCTATTCCTATGTGTATTTACGAAAGTTGCCCAAATCAGATGATGCATATAAAAATACATCATAAGATTTCCTTTCTACATATCTCAATTAAAACTTCTCCTTCTTGTCCTTGCCTTTGAGTTTTGCAAGGTATGTAAGATATGTATGCTTGCAGATGGGCAACCTGCAAGTCTGAACTCTGTTAAATTTGCTTTTCCGTTACTTCCTATTTTTTGTCCCTATATATCAATCCTACGGATTTCGTCAGCAGGATATTGTAGTCAATTTAAAAAATTCCTTCATCATTTTAATTAATAGTTACTTCTTCGGCTTATCAGCCAAGTAAATTCTTGTTACTTCGGTTCTGTGGTGACCTAAATTTTCGCTTACAATCTTTCGTGCTTTATTTGGTCTCTCTTCCAACGCTTCGGCATAGGTTCTTTGTGCGTAGGTGTGTCTGAGTCCGTGCCATGAGATTGTCTCAGTTCTTTTCTTTTTACCGTCTTCGTATAAATCTTCACGGTTTTCTACTATGAAGCTTTTTCGGTTATAACTCATCCAGTTCTGCAAAGAACGCTTTTCACGCTTGACTCCGTCTTTTTCGCTTGCGGAGATTAAATAATCCCTCGGGTATCGGCCCGAGCATCGTGCATAATCCAAATATTTAGTAATAATACTGCGTTGCTTTGCACTTAAATCAATAGCTCTTGTCTGACCGCCTTTGCCCTTTATAACAAGTTGACCGGTCTTTAAGGCAGACATAGGATATTCAACTCTAAGGGTGCAAATCTCTTCAAGCCGTAAACCAAACTCATGGGCAAAGTCTATGGCAATCACCACGTCCTGTAGACCTTGCTCGATAGCCAACTGTCGCATATTATCAATCTCGGTTTTCAGCCACGAGTGGTCTTTAACGCCTGTTGCACGTTTAGGCAGATTTAACTTGCTATTAGGGGATAGCCTGTTCCTACTACCGGATTTTCTATGGAAATACCGTATGCCCGACAGATCGGATTGTATAGTCGCGGCAGAGTTGTTTTCTTTCAGGTGTTCCACATAGTCTTTAAAATGCCGATCTTCCACATTCTTAAAGTTTTGCAGACGAAAATTATCAGCTAAAAACTTACAGAACCTTTTTGTTGCTTCAAAGTATCGTGCTCGTGTTTTAAAGCTAAGCTCGTTACTGTGCTTATAGATAGCTTCAATTTGAGCAAGCAGGTTTTTATACAGCCCCGGGTTTAACACTGTAATATCATTAGAATCTGACATAGCAAACCGTCTCCTTTCTCCAAAAATTTTATTTCAACGCAAGCGTAGGGACATGAACACTGCGTGAAAAACTGTGTACGAGAATAGTAATAATAGATGTATTTTCGTCAATAAAATGTCTTATCATCTTCTGACGAAAATAATTTTGTGTACGAAATTTTCTCCCCCTCATTTCAAAATGACAGTCATAAAGCATTTCAAAATGTAAACATAAGCGCTTTGCTCATTTCGAAATGAAAGTCATATATCATTTCAAAATGAGGGGCATATAAATTGCTTTCAGAGATTGTGCTGACCTGATATCGAAATGTAAATAATCTCGAAAAGACGGTCAGCACAATCCTTTTTTAGGGGATGATAGTAATTTCAAAATATCATTTCAAAACTATTGTCATAGAGCATATCGAAAAGCAAATCATCAATCATACAAGAGCCATATTCAGTAACATCATAAATACAAATTATCATCATTTAATGTTATCTATAATAAATCTATCATTAACCTATATAGCTCTTAAAAGGAAAGTTCCGCAGGGCATAATACACCCACTGTCAAAGGTCTGTACAAACTTCCATTTCTTACTGATTCTTCTTTGACGCGGGGTATTATACCCTGCTAATCTCGGCTCTCCGACTGCGTCTCCGAGCCGTTTCTATTGGACTTTAGTCAGATAGAAACGGCTCGGCTCCCAAAAAGAGAGTCATAAATCATTTCTAAAGGACAATCATCTATCATCATAGAAATGATAGTCATAGCACCTGCTTCTTGAAGTTCTTCGTTACTTTCTTCGGCTTCCTGCAGCTTGTCAAACACTCACGCGAATGACAACTTGCAGAGAGCCGAAATGCTTTAATTTTGTCCAAGTTTTGATTAAGCGCAGGTGCAACTTGCTCTCGAAAAGTGAATCATACACTCTCGAAGAGACAGTCATAAATCATCCCGAAGCGAAAGTTCTGTTCTGGTATTCTGCTGTAAAATAAGGTTAGTAGGTGGATTAATCTATTAAACTTTTTGCAAGATTAATAGATTTTCCGTGCGTGTTCTCTTGTAGTTCAAGAGTGTAAACAACCTTGTATTGTCTACTGACGCTACGCCGAGTGCAAGGCATTTCAGCCCGCCGAGACTAAAGGCTCGTTCGGCGGGGATTTTCATTACCGATTAAATCCCGGAAACTTCGTATGCAATTCCCGTAAGGGCCGGAGATTTCCCTTAATGGACGGTAGCACCACCGCTTGAGCAGTTTTATTTTACGACGAAACTCTCAAACGTCGTGGATTCCTGAATTTTCGTCAATAACTTATGGCTGAATCCAAGCCACCGTTACGCACTTGTTTTCGTTCACAGACACTGGTATAAGTGAAAACAGTTTCGCAGTCGAACAATCCTTGTTTCGTAACGGCTCTGCTATCCGCACTCATAAATTCACATTGCCTTTGTGAAAGGCTTTGTATATCACGGCTCTTCCTACTATCATCCTTCGGACCACTGTGTGAACGTGGGTTCTAATTTTTTACGGAAATCATAAAACCGAGCAACGTAATAGGTTGCACCTTGCAATCCTATCTGTCATATATCACCCTGTCCGTTGCCGTAACCGTGATAGCTCTTTAATTCCATATTTCCACTTCTTCGGTCCTACGGATAATCGGCCTTAGAGCATCGACTGATGAAGTTTAACCCAACTTCAAAGGGTTCTCTGCTGGTGATTCGTAGTCTGCCGCAGAACTCAGACTGTAGCACTCGGCACCAAACCTTTGGCGCAACTAACTTCCCATGTCACACAACAAAATTTAAAAAAACTCCTTCTTAACTCCACCACATGCCAAATTAGAGCACATCAGTGGGATATATTTGAACCTCGTTTAGAGGAAACAAAACACCATAAAACAAAGAAAGACACCTATCACGAAAGATAAGTGTCTTTGTTTGCTTTATCGTAAGCTTTACGAAAGAGCACACCAATACACTTAACCTTCTAGGTTTAATGTATTATTTGAATGTCTCCTTCATTATTTTAAAGCTCATGTATATTATACAGTATAGAATTTACTTTGTCAAATTGCTTAATGGCCTCTTATTTGCGATTACACGCGATTAGAAGCGATTACAAGCGGAAAAGTGGTCGTTTTAATATCAGTTTTGGTCTTTTTATATACATTTTGATACCATTTTTCGTCTTTTTAAAAATTTTCATCCAAATATTCCACTTGCCAAAACAGTTTCCAAAGCTTTAATTGCGGTATCATATTCTACAGGTTCAAAAAGCAAGGCAGAGGTTATGCTATCATAATCTTCTTTATAAACCTTTTTATCAATTACCTCCCGTAGCAACTTTGCAATATCCACACCATCTTGTGCCGAAAGACATGCAGGATGAGTTTTACGCTCGGCGGCTACCTCAACTGCCAATGCTTTTAAATCATCGTTTAAAGCAACCACGTCAAGAAGCTTGTATATGTCATATATATGCCTTGAATGCTCGGTAACCTTATCAGCTAAATAATAATCACCCAAAGCAAACAACTTGTCAATTAAGGTGCGTTCTGCTGTCTGCACATTAAGTTCAAACGGCTCAAGTCCATGCTCAGTTATAAGCTCATCATAGCCGTTATTGTGAAGATAATCATAAATAAGACTGGATGCTGTCATTTTATTAGACGGGTAGGCTCGAAGATATACGGAAGTCTCAATAATCAAATTTTCTTTTAAATACTCCGTACCGAAAACTGAGGAGTAATCTACTATATATTTGTTATAGGATCTGCGGCTACGGATATTATCAGCGTTAGTCAAAGCAAAACCAAAGGAATCAATAACCGAAACAATGCTTCTCTTTAAATTCCTGCGTTGACCTTCGGTTGGATTGCTCTCGGTATCAATATTAAGGTCGATATCCTCAGAAAAGCGATCAATCAGCTTGTAGCACTTGGATAGCGAAGTGCCACCCTTAAATATAATATCGGGCAGTTCTTTAACTATAGATTTTAAGAAAAGGGTTACATAATAGTCCTTTTCAATGATAGCGGCTTTAATGCCTGTATCCTCAGAGGTTCTAAGTATAATCTGCTTAAATAATTCGTTATTATTGTGCAACACTGTAAATCAACTCACTTTCAACTAAGGTTCGAATTGCTTTGTCCGGAAATAAGGGTGCATACTGTAAAATATCTTTTCTTGTAATGCGGTTATCGGAAATATATTTCTCAATAAGAGGCTTTTTATCCTCATCCACAAATTTAGATGGGATGGTGTTCATCATTTCAAGGAAGCTGAGCACAGCGGCGTTACGAGCATTTACGGTAGTTCTTGCCCTGCGCAAAAGCACCCTTTGTTTTCCTACCGTTGCGTCACGGACGTTGGAGGGCTCATTATTAGTATAAATCTCAATAACATTAGGGCATTGTGTAGTCAGGCGCAGCTGGTTTAAGAACGTAACACCCGAATAAAAGCCAACGGTATCTTTTCCGTCATTTATATACTTTTTTGTAATAACCTTGTTGGGATCGAGAATGCTGGGGCCGAAAATTGTTTTAGTAGGAATATAATATAAACCACGCTCGTAACGAATAATCTTTCCTTCCTCGCAAAGCTTGTTTAGTTCTTTATAAAGCCAAGGCTTTGAGTAATCTCCAAAACTGATTTCAGTAGTATAAAACGGCTCATCTACGCCGAATGTACTCAAAAGATACTCGTATAAATTCATAAAGTTGCACCTCCCTTTCTGTATATATTATGCTCATTTGCAGGGTTATTATACTACAACTGATTTTATTTGTCAACTTTAATATAATATAACAGGATTATAGACTATCATATCTTCAAAATTCAATATATGCATAGTAAAAAAGACAAAATGCCGCCATCAAACGATGGTTAGCATTTTGTCTTCAATTATTCTTCGCCATTTCTGCATGTGTCATCTTCATAAACCATTTTATTGTAGTAATTGCACCAGTAACGATTATCATCGCCTTTACGGAACTCGGAACGAGTAGACGAAATGTCATCTGTTGTACAATATTTACAATCTTTGCACTCAACCATTTATTTTCCCTCCTTTAATATGCGATATTTAAATATAAAATTCTTTAACGACATCATATAATTCAAATTCCTTTAAATAATCTAATAAATCGAATCGTTCTTCATACGGCAACTCCTTAAACTGCCTTAAGGTAATATCACCGCCATTGCTTTGGTATTCGATAAGTTTGTTGATAATTGCAGTGTCAATATGAGTCTCACAATTCTCTTCTTTTATTTCGACCAATAAATCCTCTAACACATCAATTGCCATTAATTCATGATTACCCAAAAGTGGGAAAACATTGGCCCTCATACTCATATCCAATAAAAGTTTAATAGGTTCAGGACCTCTATCCAAAGAATCACCGAGTATGTGCAGAGTGTCCTTCTCGTTGTCAAAGTTAATTAGTTCAAGCATAGCTATGTATTTATCATACTCGCCGTGTATATCAGACATTACATATGTTGCCATCGAAGTCTCCTTTTAAATTATTCGCCACTTTTAATCCTTGAAATAGCATAATCCACATATTCTTGATCGTGACCATATCTAATAGTGCGGCAACCTTCTTCGCGGTAATTCAGTATCAATATTGGGTCTTCGAGTAACAGTTTACAAATTTGAGTATTTGTTAGACCTTGCTCTAATAAATACCGTATTAAACCTATCACATCAGAATAAGGATACCAAATGGTGGCTTTAGAAACTATAGTTTTTGCGGCGCATTTATCATCCAAAAGTTTAAATACTCCATTAACTAAATCAATAGCATATTTTCCTAAAAGAAGGGCTTCTACAAACCAATTTGAATAATCGATTTGTTGGAGATTTTTGCTCTCTAAAAAGGCCTTTAGTTGGTCAATAAATTCAGGTTCCACAAAATACATTTCTGTTTTTAAATAACCTTCCTCTATAACAGAAGCATCAACAAATTCAATTAACTTGTCTTTCGTTGCTTGAATTTGCGAAAATGCAATTTGTAGTAATTTATGTACTATCAAATCGTCTGGAGTTTCATCTTTTACACAGCTACAATATGTTTGTAGCGTTTTAAAGCAATCATCTGTTGGGATATCACACAATTCGAATTCAGGCAATAAGCCACGTTCAAACATATGATATTTAGCTAAAAAAGAATTTGCAATATCTACAGGTATCTGGTATTCAGCGAACTTTTCTTTTAACGCTTCGGTAATTTTGCTCATGTGTTTCACCTCTTTCATATTATACAAAACTTTATAGCAAACTTCAAGATGGCTATTCACTTTCATCCGAATGGTTTAAGATATCCAAAAACTTTGGATGAAAAGAAATTTGAACCTTTTTATCTGGAAAAACATCATCGAAATCCAAAGCAACTTCAGAAATTTCGCATTTGTGAACAAAACGCTGAATTCGTCCCACAGAACTGTTAAAAGATTCGATGCCCGCTTTTAATAATTCGGCCATACTGTTTGTATCAAGGGATTTAGGTATGTTCAGCACAAATTGGAAACTTACTTTGCCGATCAAATCAAGCGCATCTGGTAATGAGTCACCATCTAATGAGCAGTTCCAAACACCAACCTGTTGATTTTCGGAAATGGTTTGGTTTATTTGGTTAATAAGCATCTCTGACCATAAATGATTCTTTGCTGTTTTCTTATTAATGTTTAAGGTACCTTGCGTATGACCAACCAACGACAACATAGTTTCACTACTTGTTTCATCTATCAGCATTTCAATTGGGATTGTAATATATGAACCGCCGATATAATCAATAGTAATAAAGGTAAACCCCGAAGTTTCATAGTCATATATTACAGGGTCTTCTTCGTTTAAAAGAATTTCTAATGCATCGTTTATATTATTCATTCGTGTTCCTCCTTTTTGTTTATCCTTTAACAACTGAGCGAGCTTTTGCCCAATATAAATTTCTTGTTTTTTAATCAAAACACAATGTCAAAAGTATAGATAAAAATCTCTTGTGTTTTACGTCCATTCTCCACTAGAAATATCATCTCTTATTTTCATCCATAGTTGCCCAAGCATATTTTTGCCTTTCCTATCACATCCCCATCCCCAGTAACCATCTTTTGGAGAATCCTCAACAATAATATGTTTGTTAGTTTCAATCAGCTTTTTTAACACATAAGGATTTTGCTGGATTTTCGCACGTAAGATGTTCTCCATTACAGACAATTTCACTTTATCCCAGTCATGTCTTTGTTTTTCTTTGTTATTTTGTGCTATTTTCTGTGCTTCATGGGCAGAAAATGAATTTTTGATTGCACAAACAATCTCGGGAGCAGAACCTTCAAACTTTGCTGCTTGATATGCCTCTTCTGCAGTAGCGTAAATGTAACCATTATACTCAACCTTAAATGAACTGAAATTATCAAGACAGTAAAATTCTCTCGGATAAAATCCAATAACATCTGATACTTTTTCAAACAACCATGGATCTCTATATTGAACTAAATTAATCATATTCCTTATCCTTCCGTTTTCATAAAATTAGACTTAGGTGGTCTCTTATATTACACATTTGTCCTTTTCCCTTTCAGTGTATCTTTTACCAATTGACTGAGACCGCCATCAACTGGATTTATTTGTGAAAGCTTGCGAATAGGATTCTTTTGTTCGCCAAAAATGATGTCTCCGATTACAAGAGATATCATAAAAGATTCGGTAGTAACTCGTCCTAACATTTCTTCGTTATTGATAGTCTCTATAGGGAATTCTCTTAAAATATGACCAATAAAGCGGTCGGTCGAAAGGTAAAAGAATGCTTTTTGCTCTGGCACAAAACCAAAATTGATTTCGAGTTCCTTTGCATTTTTATACTGATTTTCAAAAGATAACATATCACCTTGAAATTCGCTGTTTTCCAACCAATCGTTAAAAACTTCGACAGCGAGCTCATAAACCCTGTTTCCCTCTTTAACCGCTTCTACTTGAGTGTAATATGTATTTGTATACGTCATAGTCATATCGGAAACCATATCTAGCACTACTTTTGCGAGTGCTTCAGCTTGCTTAACCGTTTCACAATCATCTTCTTTATGTATGAACTCAGCTACGATATTTGTTATAGCAGCGGATATAGCAAGTGCTCGTTCTTCAAAATCTGATTTCTCGGTTGTTGTATATTCAATCATTGCGCAACATTCTTTTTCTGTATTTGTTACGTTTATTTTCATAAGATACTCCTTTCAAATTGTTTGATGGTACTTTTCGAGCTCGCTTAAAGCCTTACCGATGTCCAAAGCCAAGGTTTTTTCGTTTTCCCAAAACGGATCAAAATCTTGTTCGTACACGATGGCTGAGGTGGTTTGGTCTTGTGAATGTTCAAGTCTCCATTTGCTATCTTGTGGTATATCATATTGCTCACAATCTAACTCTTTAAAAATATACAAACTCGTTGGTTTAATAAGACACATCAATAAACCCATATTGGTATTTATGGTAACTGCAGGATCATAATCGTTATCCGCTACACTAAAATATCCTTCGTCTTTTAATACACTCGCCAATTTATTTGCATTCATTAACGGCAGCCCGTCTATAAAGCACATCAAACTAGAGAATATACCGTTTGAATTGCCAATTCTCGGCTGAACAAATGCCGGGACAACAATATCATCACCTTTATTTGAAACAAGATATTTTATCTCGAAAATCGGTAAGTAAAGGCAAATAAATGTTAAACCTAACTTTAAGATTCCTTTTACATTAGGTGTATAGAAGGATAATAATCTATGTAGTGTTCGCATAATAAGTACAAAACTAGTTGTTTTGGCAGCCGTCAAAAGAAGAGCTGCAACAACAGCAAAAATTTTGTTACCACCTCCTGGTGCACCTAATACATAGTACCAGAAATACGGAAATGCAATAAGCAAAGCATCCAACAGCCTTCCCAATAGGGATGCATACGTATCCCTATTGGTTAATTCTACATACTTAAACGTCATTAGTTCCCCTCCTTTATTTAACCTAAAATCAAAGTACCTGTGACACGATTGTAACTGTCGTTAAACGTTTTCTTAACCTTAAAGGTTTCAAGGAAATCGCTTACGCTAGAGATGTTTTGCGCTATAGAAGCTGCTTCGATAATACCGATGGTATCTCCCAGCGCACCTTCTAAAAGAGACATACCCAAGTTGGAAAGAGTGGTTTTCCATGGATTTGATTGAACGATACCATCCAAGATTGGACGACCAAGCTTCATAGTAGCATTATAGTAAGCAGTGGCGTTAGCAATATTTCGTGCAGCAGAAACCGCTTTGTTATAGTCGGTGAACGGCTTGTTTAGCTGATTTATTGCCTGATTGCAATAGTAAACCGTATCCGCACTTAGTGCCTTCAGCAATACTATCGATGTGCACGACAAAACGGTTTCAGGCTCTGCCATCTCGGTTCCTATTGTTTTTCCACAGTTTATCAAACCAAGCGCCGGATTTCCTGTACTACAATCATAAACTGCACGTAATCCAGCTCCTGCTGATGTGCCCAACAGCTTTGTTAGTTCAGAATTCCTATTCCACGACGCTGCACACTCATAAGTTTTTGTCGTTGCGGTTTTGAAAGATTTAAGTGTACTGATATATGTCGAACGAACATTGTTCATTAGTTGGATTGTATTTAACTTATTTAAAACCTTTTTATCTGTAATAACGGATTTATTAGACGTTTTAATATAAAACATTGTTCCTTTCTGATATCCGTTATATGCTTTAGTAGTAACGCAACAGCTGTATTTGACATTTGATATCGTATAGGTGTTTTTTACACTATACGCAGAAGAAGGGATTCCTTTTAAGCCTTTACCTGTATTAGTAATGGTTGTAGGCTCTTTCGATGTAAAGGCATTCACCTTTTTAAATGATGAGTCTGTAGAACGAAATACAAATTGCTGTTTTTTATCATTAGCATTGAATTTTCTTAAAACCAACTGAGATCCATTGCTAGTCTTATTAATACTAATAGCGAGGTTTTTGTTTGATTTCATACGAAAGATTACTGTATTGTTATTAACCTTATATGGAACAATCAACTGAGCTATAGCATCGTTATCATCGTAACACTCAACTTTTTGCGAACTCGCTAAAGGATTGTTATAGCGTAAAATGTCAACACACTTAGTGGGATGATCCGCGAAGTAAATACGATATGCACCGTTCCCTTCGTATTTGAAGGTGAAGATCTGTTCTCTGCTGTTGTCTTTCTTCCATGTGCACACAGAGGTCATATTAGCAGATTGATTGCCCCACAGATTCATCATAACCTGCGATTTTGATGCTGATTCCAATCTATATTGCCCCGGAGTAATATACGTGTTTGCTGATGCGGCGTTTGCGGTGATAGTTGATGTAATAAATGTTGTGCAAATCATCACAACGGTAAGAATAAGAGTAGTTATTTTCTTAAAGTTCATAGTAAAATCTCCTTTTTATAAGTTGTTTCCTTGCTTGTTAGATGTCAGAAATTTTTTAGGGTGGATGCATTCCTCGCGCCTCCTTTGTTGTTTCAAGGTCTACTTATTATTTACCACACTTTTAAGTGAAATTTCGAATATATATCGTTTCCAAAAAACAAAACCGATGCAAATTGCATCGGTTTTACACTTTAAATATCTTTTTTTGTAATTGAAAGTATTGAATTTACAATAGCGTCGTTTTTAGCCTGAGATAAAATTGTATTTATAAAACTTTCTACTTCTTTCTCTTTTTCAAAATTAATACTATGAATATCATTAGTATTGTTGTTTTTAGCTACAAACTCAACGGCTTTAAAAGAACTTCTTAATGTTTGAGGAACATCTATAAAACGAAGAATTCGCCGTCTTATTAATGCGTTATAATCAAGTATCACACCGATTCCACGCATCCCTTCTAATGTAAATTTTACATATCCTTTTTGTTTATAGTAATTTTCAGTTAAAGTTTTCCAATCAGAAGAAATGTCTTTGGGAAGCAAGACTTGAAATTCTTTTTTGTATTGTGAAACGTCATATTCTTTTTGATTTATGGTTATTTTTTTTAACTTTAACATTTCATATATTACATCTTGTAGAAAATTTTCATAGTACCCTATAGCCAGGCTAATTGATGGCACTAACCCCAATTTTGCAAGTTTTTCTTTTTCTTCTTGTGATTCGATTAAAAACACAATATGTTCCAAGTTCTGCTTCAAATCTTCAGCTGTTTGTATTCGATATTCTAAACCGCACAGTCCTGATTCTAATAGTTGGAGTATTTTTTGAATTGTATTGTTATTTAAAAGATCACATAACGGTATTTTAGAAGCATTTTCAGCGTATTTCTCGAACATACCCTTTACTGGATTATATGTTTCGTTAAAAAGGCATCTATACAATACAGCGCAAATGGAATAAACATCAGTGGCGGGGCCGATAACAACATTCCTATTACCTAGTGCCATGGCTTTTTGCTCAATCGGAGAAAATGCATTTGTATAAGAAGGCAAACTCACAGATTTAATTATCTTGGTTTTTGTGTCGTATTCTATCGCAGAAGCAAAATCATTTAATCTGGCAGAACGTGTTTTGCGATTTATCATAATATTGCTGGGACTAATGTCTAAATGCAAAAAACCCTTTTTATGTAAAATAGAAACCGCAGTGCATATATCTATGTGATAATTAAATACTTCTTTAATAAAAGAAAAACAATTCTTATTATTGCACATTAAAGAAAAAGCTGTATTAATATAGTCGTTCAATGTCAAACAATAATCTGTGTCCAAAACAATATATGCGGTTTTATTTGCTTTAAAAAGATCTATTGCATACATAAAATAATTTCCGTATTCTGTATTGCTATTAGGCAATACAGATTGAATTTTTGTTTCCTTTAAAAAATCCTCTATACCGGCATTCCATTTTTCAAGAACCTCTATGTCAATTTCAAATTCATCGTCTTTTCGATTAACATATTGAAGAAGCGACAAGGGGAAGTATTCTTTAAGGGCATAGTGTTTGCTGGGATACTTTGGATTTGAAACATCATATACTATTCCTGATGCACCAAAGCCTAAAATACCATTCACAAGCCACGTATATGTGTTGTTATCCGTATCAACAAACGAATACAATTTATTCGTTAAAGTTTTCGTGATTCTTTTGTCTTTAAACTCGTTCAAATCAACATCTCCTTTTCGAGATAATTCTAATTATTGGAAAAGCATTAATCTACTATTTATTGTTTCCAAAATAATATTAATTAGAAAAGATGAAAAATTGTTTTTTCTTTGTCAATTCATATCCTGATAAAATATGGTTTTCTTTAGATAAATAAGAAGAAATGATTAGTGAAAAGGCTTCTTTTTTGTTTTGGTAGTTACCTTGTAACAACACTTCGTTATTGTTATACGAAATTTTTTGATCATACCTAAATTTAGATATTTCTAACACAAAGGCATCTTCATTGTAATTTCCGTCAAGCAGATGAAAATCGCAAGAAAAAAGCACCTCATCCACAAAATCAGATAATGATTTTTTGATATTTGAGTTACACCAGGAATAAATTGCTATAAGCATAACAAAAAAACGTGTAGGTTGTGTTGTTATATCAGTTGAGTTGTAATTGTCAATAGAATAAAAAGCATCTTTAATATATTGAAAACTGCCCAATGGTGTTATTCCATCTGCATTTTTATCCGAATAATTTTCCGAATTATAATAACCGTTGTAAAAATTTATAAACTCTTCGCCTGTAATAGAATAAGTTTTCTTTAATTGATAAAGAGTTGAAAATGTTCTGTTGCTTGAAGAAGAAAATCCGTTATTACATAACATAAGTCTATTTATAAGTACAACTATTTTATCACATCTTGTTTCATTTAACAAACTATTTATCATTGTAAGTTCTAATTGATTCTTCAATACGTTTGTTCGTTCTTCGTAAGAGGGTTCTTCATTAGAGGATTTATTCTCATTTTTTTCTTTAAGCTTATTTACGTAATCAAAGTATATACATATAGCCGAATTAAAATCCAACTTATTTTTTAAACAATATGTAATAATTGTTTCTTCTGCGTCACCGCCGTAGTGAAGCGGGTGTTGATTTGCTGCAAAAAGTAATTCATTACAATTATTATCGTTTAATGAGAGAATAAAGCATAATGTAAGAATACTTTCTCGTGAAATTGATTTCATTGAATTATTAAATAAGCCCTTATAACAGTCTGTTAACCAATTTCGAATATTTCGATCCATGGTTGAAGGCGTTGTATTTGAAGGAAGCAATATGTTTTCATTTGTTTTTAAAAAAGTTTCATAGCATTGTTTGATATGTACTCTAATCTCTTTGTCACTAAAGGTTAAAAACTCATTTCCCAAAATTCCTTTTAAAGTGTTGATTAAATTTTTCCCAAGTATAACAGTATCAATATTTTTATAAAAACATTCGATTATTTCAGATAAATTTAGTTGATTCACATTCAAACCTCCTTTGCTTTTGACGAATAAATTATAACACACTTATATAGATGATTTCAATTGTTAATATAATTTGGAAACAATAACTGGTTTTTTATGACCTAAATATTTGATATAACAAAGATGTAGCAAACAATGAAACAAAAACCAAGGAGGTCATAAACATGACAGCATTAACATTTGCAGAAAAAATTCAGGAATCTGGGCTCGAACGTTGGGATTCTGTTGAAGGAACCGTATTTAAAGAGACCACAAAAGGTGCGTTGGTAGCCTTTAGCAATGACTGTGGTGAGCGTTTCACCGGCTTCGCATATACATCTTTGCCAGTTGGCTCGAATGTGCTTTGTAGTATTCGCAAGATATTTCTTGAAGATGAATTTATCATATTAAGCGTAGACAGCGTATTAGCAGCTGCTGCTTAAGAAAGGGGGGTAATTTTGCTATTAAAATGCAGGGTGGTGATAAGACATATTATAACTTGACAATAAGTGAGGTGATACATAATTTTTTAAAACCATTTCATAAACAAAGGAGATAATAAAAATGACATTTACAAAAAGATTTCTTTCAATTACAGTAATTATTGCAACGCTTTTATCCATGCTATCGGCATTTAGTATATCGGCAAGTGCAGCTACAGGAAAAAGTAAAGGTTATAGTGTTTTTCAAAGCAAAACCATTACTATTACCACTAACAAAAGCGGCAGTCCCTATATGACATTTACATCTACGGGAACAGCATCATATCAAGGTTCGGGAGCTAAAGCCCCTATACTTTCTTTAAAGGTTTATAATCACAACACAAAGAAAACACAATATTATCGTGTTACCGGAAGTCGTCTCATCGGAAACAGTGTTTCAAGCAAACTCAAACTTAATAAAAACACAAAATACACAGTAACTGTTGGTTACATTTACGATAAATCAATAAATTGGGGTACATACGGAATTGGTATGTATAAAAAATCAGCTTGGTATGATGGTACTTGGAAAATCACTGCAACAAGCAAATTGAATTATACAATCAAATAAACAATAACTCGCAAAATTCCTGCACATAAAGTTTATGTGCAGGAATTCAATTATGTTTTTAATGTTTTCTTTACATATTTTTCCTCTCCCTTCTGCAATATTTGTTATCTCTATTATCTCGCTTTCATTTTCATAGTGAAACTTAATTTGAGATGCATAAAACACAAATAGCAGCGAAAATCCAACTACTTTATACACTTTTTTGAGCGAAAGGCGTCTATATTTCTCTGTACGAAAATCGTCCTCTTTACAAACGTGTTACTTTATGATATACTAACATATATAACATAACATAAAAGCCTAAGGGGGATGTTTATGAAAAATACGTCTAATTTAATTGCGATTTATTCACGAAAGTCGAAATTTACAGGCAAGGGTGAAAGTATCGGCAATCAGGTAGAACTTTGCCGTGAATACATACGAACTCATTATGGTGATGAAGCCGCAGAGAAAGCAGTAGTATTTGAGGACGAAGGTTTTTCGGGTGGAAACGTCAACCGCCCTGCCTTCAAAAAAATGATGGCACATATTGAGCGTGGAGAGTTCAAGGCGCTTGTGGTTTACCGTCTTGACCGTGTAAGTCGTAACGTCAGTGACTTCTCATCACTTATTGAAAACCTTAACCGCAGAGACATAGTCTTTGTGTCTATTCGTGAACAGTTTGATACTGCAACACCTATGGGCAGAGCAATGATGTATATTGCCTCTGTATTCGCACAACTCGAACGTGAGACCATTGCCGAGCGTATCAGAGATAATATGCACGAATTGGCAAAGACAGGACGTTGGCTTGGCGGTAATACGCCTACGGGTTATTGTAGCGAAAGTGTTAAGAGTGTTACGGTTGACGGCAAGACCAAAAAGGCTTGTAAGCTAAAGCTTATTCCCGAAGAAGCCGAAACCGTTACACTTATATTCGATTTATTTATAAAAACGGGTTCTTTAACACTCGCCGAGGCGGAACTGATACAGCGTAGGATAATGACGAAAAACGGCAATCACTTCACACGCTTTTCAATTAAATCCATACTTCAAAATCCCGTATATATGATTGCGGACGAAGAAGCTTACGAGTTTTTCAAACTAAAAGATGCAGATATATTTTCGTCCAGAGAAGAATTTGACGGTGTTCACGGAATTTTAGCATACAACCGCACCGACCAAGAAAAAGGCAAAGCCACAGTTTACAACCCTGTCAGTGATTGGATCGTTTCGGTTGGTAAACACCAAGGTATTATCCCCGGCAAGATTTGGGTGGGTGTTCAGGATAACCTTGAACGGAACAAGTCAAAATCTTTCCGCAGACCAAGAAGAAATGAAGCCTTGCTTACGGGACTTTTGTTCTGCTCTTGCGGAAACCGAATGTACCCCAAGCTCTCAAAACGGAAAACTGCTGACGGCGATATCATATATACCTATGTTTGTAAGATGAAAGAGCGTAGCAAAAAAGACCTATGCAATAAGCGTAACGCAAACGGTAACACATTAGACCTTGCGGTTATTGAGAAAATCAAGCAACTAGCAAGTGAAAAAAGTGATTTTGTCAAGCAGCTTGAAAAAAGTAAAATTTTCTACACCGGCAACCGTGAGCAGTATGAGCAGAAGTTAAGTGCTATGAAAAAAGAAAAAGCCGACCTTGAGAAAAAGGTCAGCTCACTCATAGACACACTTGCCGAGTTGGATGAAATTGGCGCTAAAAAATCAATAGTCGCCCGTATTAACGAAATGAATACTCAAATAGATAAAATTTCACAAGGCATTGACGAAATGATAAGTCTTACCGCCGAACACGCTTTCAGCGATATTGAGTTTGACGTACTTCGTCAGATGCTTTCAGTATTCAAAAACACTATTGATGATATGTCCTACGAACAAAAGAGAGCCGCTATTCAAAGCATTGTACGCCGTGTAATATGGGACGGAGAAAATGCACACGTTATTTTATTCGGTTCGCAGGACGGTGATATCGAACTCCCCGATATCACACCTTACATAAAACACATTGAAATAGATACGGATGATGACGAAGAACTCATTGAGTTTTCAGACGTAGATTACGACGAGGATTTTGGTCGTCATACTAAAACCGATTTGTGTGAGGATAGCAAATGAAATTTTAATGTATTTTCGCGCCAACCGTAAAACGGCGCAGGACGTGTCTATTACGGAGCCGATCGAAACGGATAAAGAGGGGCACTCTCTGACGCTGATGGACGTGATCACGCAAGAAGATACTATCTTAGAGGATCTGGATTTGAAGATCAATTCCACCAAACTATATCGCTATATGGAGGAAACGCTGGGCGAGCGAGAAAAGGAGATCATTCAGTGGCGATACGGGTTGATTACCGATCCGCTGACACAGCGTGAGGTGGCTGAAAAGTTGGGGATTTCACGCTCGTATGTGTCGCGCATCGAAAAGAAAGCGTTGGAGAAACTGCGCAAGCGGTTTGAACGAGGCGACGTGCGCCCGAACCCAAACCGATATAAGGTATAAAAACGCACCCGATACCGCAAGGTATCGGGTGCGTTCAGTTACTCGGCAGAAACGTACGTTACGTTGGTAATAACGAAATTATCAATACGATTTTGGAGTGTAAAGTGGTAACGACCGGCTAATTCGCGCGGCTCTCCCATACAATATAGGTTGGCGGTTGCGGTGATGTGTGTGGCGGAGTAGTCGGTTACTGCGATATCATCGTGAGGATCTATGCCGCGCCCCGGAACCATGACGTATAGGTTTTGCTGATCGTCAAAGAAAAGCAGTTCCTCCACGTTGTGGTTGAGAAGTGCACTGTCAACCGTACGATACAAGTGTGCTTTTACCTCGGCCGGTGTGGAACAGCAGGTAATCTTCCATTGGTTGAGAGGATAGTTTTGCAACTGCTCCTTGGTGAGGAAGCGGGACATGTCCCCCTCGGCATATTCCATTTGACAGCACACGCCAAACACGGCGGCGATGAAATAATCATCCACTTTTTCTTTTGCAATTTTTTCCGCTTGCGCTTTGGTTAAGGTTTGCGTAGGCACCGTGGTGGTTGTGGTGGTCGCCGCGGTGGTAGTAGTTGTAGAGGCTTTGGTTGTAGTTGATAACTCGTCAAGTTGCGGTGTTTTTTTGGTACAGGCAGGTAGGCAAAGCAACAGTAAACAAGCTAAAAGAAAACCTAACACTCTTTTCATAAAAATGCACCTCTCCTTTGTATGTATACTATAACAGAAACGATAAAAAGAAGCAAGCCCTTGCCAAAAGGCAAGGGCTTGCAACAATTTAAGAATTAGTCTTCGCGGCGGCGGGTGTCACGGCGGCGGAAACCACCCTGACGGGATGCCGGACGGCGGGGTTCGTCGTCGGACTCCTCAACGGTTAAGCCTTCAACCTGTACCAACGCATCGCGGCGGGACAGATTGATACGGCCCTGCTCGTCGATCTCAACGACTTTGACGAGGATTTCGTCACCGACGGTGACAACGTCTTCGACCTTCTCAACGCGCTTGACATCCAGCTTGCTGATGTGCACCAGACCTTCCTTGCCGGGAGCGATCTCGACGAACGCACCGAACGCCATCAGGCGGGTGACGCGACCTTTGTAGATCGCGCCGATCTCGGGATCCTTAGCAATGGTCTCGATGATAGCCAGTGCCTGCTTCGCGTTTTCGGTGTTAACAGCGGCGATGAACACGGAACCGTCTTCCTCGATGGTGATGTCGCAGTTGCAGTCCGCCTGAATCTTCTGAATGACCGAGCCGCCCTTACCGATGACCTCGCGGATCTTATCCACGTCGATCTTGGTGGAGAGCATTTTCGGTGCCCAGGGCGAGAGTTCCTCACGCACAGCCGGAATGGCTTTGAGCATGATTTCGTCGAGGATATACAGACGAGCCTTGTAGGTCTTTTCCAGCGCCTCTTTGATGATGGCGGGGGTTAAACCGTGTACTTTCAAGTCCATCTGGATAGCAGTGATACCCTTGTGAGTACCGCCAACCTTAAAGTCCATATCGCCGAAGAAATCTTCCAAACCTTGAATGTCGACCATGGTCATGAAGCGGTCACCCTCGGTCACAAGACCGCAGGAGATACCGGCAACGGGAGCTTTGATCGGCACGCCGGCTGCCATCAAGGCGAGCGTAGAGCCGCAGATGGACGCCTGCGAGGTGGAACCGTTGGAAGAAAGAACCTCAGACACCAAACGCATGGTGTAAGGGAACTCCTCTTTGCTCGGCAGAACAGGCACGAGCGCGCGCTCTGCCAACGCGCCGTGACCGATCTCACGACGGCCGGGGCCGCGGGAGGGTTTGGTTTCGCCGACCGAGTAGGATGGGAAGTTGTAGTGGTGCATGTAGCGTTTCTCGGTTTCGTCGTCCAGACCGTCAAGCAACTGTGCGTCGTCCGCGTTGCCGAGGGTGACGGTGGTGAGCACCTGCGTCTGACCGCGGGTGAACATACCGGAACCGTGTACGCGGGGCAGGAGATCGACCTCAGCGGCGAGCGGGCGGATCTCGTCGATCGCACGACCGTCTACGCGCTTGCCGTCATCCAGCAACCAGCGGCGCACAACGTATTTTTGCAGTTTGTAAAGGCACTCGTCGATCTTACCGATCTGCTCGGCATAGACCTCGTCAAACTTCTCGTGCACTTTGTCGTACACAGGGAGCAAGCGCTCGTCACGGACGAGTTTATCGTCGGTATCCAACGCATAGCGAACGTCTTCGATCGCGAACTCTTTGATCGCTTCGAACATTTCCGGATCGGGATCGTTGGACTCAAAGGCAAATTTCGGTTTGCCGATCTCTGCCTGAATACCCTTGATGAACTCCACGATCTGCTGGTTGGCCTCGTGGCCTTTCATGATACCTTCAAACATGGTATCGTTGTCCACTTCGTTCGCACCCGCTTCGATCATGGCAACCAGATCAGCGGTGGAAGCGACGGTGACGTGCATATCGGATTTCTTTTCCTGCTCAGCAGTGGGGTTGATCACGTATTCGCCGTCAACCAAACCGACCACAACACCCGAGATCGGGCCGTCCCACGGAATATCCGAGATGGAGATGGCGATGGAAGCGCCGATCATCGCGGTGGTTTCCGGCGGGCAGTCGGGGTCAACCGACATGACGGTACAGACGATGGATACGTCGTTACGCATATCCTTCGGGAACAGCGGGCGGATCGGGCGGTCAATAACGCGCGAGGTCAGGATCGCTTTTTCGGTGGGGCGTCCTTCACGGCGCTGGAATGAGCCGGGAATATGACCGACAGCGTACAGTTTTTCCTCATAATCGACCGAAAGCGGGAAAAAGTCCACGCCATCGCGGGGTTTTGCGGAAGCGGTGACGTTGCACAGAATGGAGGTGTCGCCGTAGCGCACCATGCAAGAACCGCCGGACAACTGTGCCATTTTACCGGTCTCAACCTTCAAAGGACGGCCGGCAAGCGTGGTTTCGAATACACGATAGTTTTCGAACATAATACATTCCTCCGTTTGAAAAATTTTTATATTTCCTAAACGGCATGCGGATGAGATTTTTAGCAATAAAACCGATACTTTTCTTGAAAGTACCCGTTTCACTGCTAAAAAATCACCGCCCCGCATACCGCTTAAAACAAGGGATAATAAAGCAGGTTGAGGCAGGAGAGCGTGCTGCTCGCCTGCCTCAGTGAAGCCTTATTTACGCAGACCCAATTTCTCGACGATCGCACGATAACGCATGATGTCCTTCTTCATCAAATAGTTGAGAAGGCCACGACGGCGACCGACCATTTTGAGAAGGCCACGACGGGAGTGATGATCTTTCTGATGCTCTTTCAAGTGCTCGGTCAGATCATTGATGCGGCGGGTCAGTACCGCGATCTGGACTTCGGGAGAACCCGTGTCACCCTCGTGGGTGGCATACTGCTGCATGATTTCGGTTTTTTCGTTTGCTAACATGAGTTTACACCTCTTTTATTATTTCCGCAGATCCAGAAAGGGAAACGGTGCGTCCCCAAAGGGCATACTCCGCAGACCGGATCAGGGATGTGCACATTCGCGTGCTAGGGTAGTATAACACACAATGTGTCACTTGTAAAGAAAAATTTTCAGAAAAATCAGACGGCGCATAAAACGATCACGATCAGCAGAACAACAAGGGCAACCAACTGCGCGCCGGCGATCGGCAACACAGACGGCAATGACGATGAGTAGATACCTTGCAATCGGATCAAACGATAGGTGAGCGCATCACTTCCCCACAGCAGGAAGACGGAGACAATCACGGCAACCAGCAGTGACAGCGTATCTTTGCCGAGCGGTTTCATAACGACGGATTCCTTTCAAAGAGCTTTGCAACATAGTTTCGTTGTGTTTGGGCATAAATATACTTAAAAACACAATTTGGAAGGAGAGGCGCTATGACCTTTGGCGTTGGTGCGGGCGCACGGGCGGTATTGCGCACGGCGCTCGCCGCCGTGACCGCAGTTGCCGTTTTACTGCTGCGATGGGCAACGGAGTCGCTGTGGTCGTTGACACCAACGGTCGTTGCCGTATTTCTGCTTGTGTGGTATGTGCCGCGGGTAACCAACTCATTTTACGGCGAGATGGACGATACGCGAATTTATGTGCGATACGGTGTGTTATGGCGATGGGAAACGGTCGTACCGCTGAGTGCCCTGCGAACTTTTGAAACATGGGCATCGCCGTTGGACCGGTTATTTCATTGTCGCACGATGGTGTTGCGGTTTGCGGGCGGTTGTACGGTGTTGCCGCTGTTGGATGCGAAAATCACCAACCGTTTGACGGCAAGGTTGGAGGAGTGCTGATGGAACAACGACCGCACGGTACCTATATGGCGTACGATATGCGACGATGGTGGCCGCTTTTGCTGTGGCTGTTTTTATATGCGCTGATACCGCTCGCCGATCTGCGCGCCCTTGTACGCGCGCTGGTTTTGTGCGCGGCACTCGTGGGATACTCGGTGATAAAATGGTACAGCAGTCGATATCGGGTAGGGCGCACACAAAATGGGTTTTACAGTATCGGTGTGCGACAGGGCGTGCTTACGCGTCACTCGTTGCATATTCGCGCGGAGGATGCGGCATCGGTTGAAATTGAACGTACGTTGCTTCTTGCGTTGTGCGGTGGGCGGCGCGTGCGTGTGAATACCGCCGGCTTGAGGCGGCGGTCGGATGCCGTATTGTACCTCTCCGCAAAGCAAGTACAGCAGTTGTTTTTGTTAAAAGATCGCTCGGCGCAACGGTTTCGGGCGCGATTGTGGCCGGTGATCGTGACAGCAATCAGCGGCTCCAATGCGGCGGTGGGACTGTTGACCGCCGCCCCTGCCTTGCGACAGTTGAGCACACTGCTGAGTGAGTGGTTTTCGGTGGATGCGGTGGGACTTTTACAGCGTTTTCCGACAGAGCAGATCCCAGCGGCGCTACGGTTTGTTGCAAATTTACTTTTGATCGGTTGGGGCGTGGCGGTGCTGAATACGTTTTTGCGGTATGTCGGCTTTTATGCGACGACACAACACAATCAACTGCATTTGGTGTCGGGTTTGTTTACACGGCGCGACGTGCTGATTGACCGTGATAAGATCACCGCCTTGGAATTGCGACAGACGCTGCTGATGCGCTTGCAAGGGCTGTATACGGCGGTGATTACCGCTGCGGGATACGGCAGAGATTTGGGTGCTCGCCCCGTGCTCATTCCCGCGGCTGACCCCAAGACCTTATGTGAAGGGTTGGAACGCTTGTTGCCGGGATACCCCTTAAAAGAAGGTCGCATTAAAGCGGCGCGCCGAGCGTGGTGGCGGTACGTGGCATTGCCGCTGTTGTTTACGGTTGTCGGTTTGCTGCCGTGGATGGCGGGTGGCTTTTGGCAGATACCGGCATTCGTGTGTACGGTGTTTGGCTTGTGGTGGCTTGTTGTGCGGTTTTTGGGGTTCCGCAGTGCGGGTTTCGGTGCTGACGAAACCGCCGTGACGGTGTGGTATCCGCGAGGGCTTGCGTTTTATCGGGTATATTTGCCGCGTGAGGCGGTAGACCATATTACCGTGACGCAAAGCGTATGGCAACGACGACGCGGCATCTGCACCGTTACAGTGCGTTGTTTTGGCGATAAAAAACGACGACATCGAGTGTGGGGATTGCCGTATGAAGCCGCAGCCCATGAGATCGGTATATAAAAAGCGCCGCGAAGGAATACCCCTTCGCGGCGCTTTTACGGTATTTAGGAAAGGCTGTCTCCGGCTAAGAATTTTTGATACTTGGTTTGCAGATTTTGCACGTCCTTGGCATTCAGCAAATGCTTTTCACCGGAATTGTGCACGGCAATGCAATAGCCGGCAGTGTATTCGTAAATACGGATGGTGGTTGTCGAGCCGTGTTGTTTTATCGGTGTAAATTGCACCGTCAGTATCGGTGTGCCGGTGGGAGTTTCATCGGTGGAACCCACGCGGTACAAGCTGAGAAGTGAAGAATACAGGGTGCGGAAATCGGGGGTGCTGTACGTCTTGCCGTTTGCCGTGACGGTCATGTTCTTATCCGTATCTTCCTCGTCCGCGATATGCTCCAAGGCAAACGTCTTAGTGTCACTCTTATCGGTGATGGAAAGTGAGGTAAGATTCGTGATGTGTTGGAAATACAGCATATCGTCTGCCACGTCCTCGTATTCCGCGTCTACCCAAGCGGAAACCGCACTTGGCTCAAACAGATACACCACGGGGACAAGCGTATTCTCGGCATATACCACACCGTAGTAGTTGCCGTTTTTGTCGGTGTTACCCAGCTTGATAGTATGCTTGAAGGTGCTGTGATACGAGATCTTGCTGTCGGTTTTGCCGTCTTCACCCTTTGTTTCGGTGGTGCGTTTCAGCGACAGATTGACCGTGCACACCGAATAGGGATTAGAAAGACCGTATGTTGCCAGGTCAGCAGCCGTGGGGCGCAACGTGACGACGTCGGTCGCTGTCATGGAGGAGAAAGTGCTGTATGTGATCAAAGGACTGTTGGAGTCCACCGCATGGAAGTACGGCCGTTGAATGGCGTAACCTGAAATCACCATATTTTCTTCGGGATTTTCCGGCATCTCGGTGATTTGAAAATAGATGGTCTGCGGACGCACGGTTCCGGATAGTGTTACGTCACGCACAACAACCGTATCGGTACTTTCCTCCGCCGTAGGAGCGGTGATGGGCAGTCGATTGATATAGTGCGTAGACGTGCAGATGACCGTTTCACAGAACGCGGCATCCATCAAATAGATGGCGGATTTACCGACTTCACGCACGTAATATCCCTCGCCCGAAGGGGACAGATCTCCGATCTCAAAGGCAAAAGCGGAATCATCGGAATAGGAGGCAGATACGGTGACGTTCGTTTTACCAAACCCGAAGTCGGCGGGATTTTCCGGCGCTTCCAATACAAGGCGAGTGGCGGTGATGCTCAGCAGCGTATCCGCCGTATCCGCCAGTAAGGTGTGGTCCAGCGGCAGATCGTCGTAGCCTTTCACGGTATACAAGTCATCGTCCGCCATTTCAATGGTATACGAATCGTCGGCCAATGAGATTACGGCAGAGGACAGCTTGACGGTATCGTTGTCGCTTTTATCAAACAGCACGACGGATTCGTCAATAACGGGATCGTCCGTATTGTTATCCGTTTCGGGAAGTAGCCACAATAGCCCTGCCAGCAGCCCGCCGACCACCGCGAGGGCGATAACGGCGTATAAGAGCGAACGGGTGCGTTTTGTCATGCGCTTACTCATAGGTGCCTCCTCTTAAAGAAGACGACTAAGCAGAAGATGACCAGCACCAGCGGGATGCCCAGTGTGAACACACCCAGTCCCAGTACCTGAGCAGTCAGCGTAGAGAACATGAGCGAATCCGTCGTCAGATCTTTACCGGAGATCATAACGGTATCACCGAGGCTGCACATCGTGCGCAACGGCTCAATTGCCAAACTTTCATTTTCGTACTGTGAGGAAGTGAGGTAGTCGGCAAACTGACAGCTACCGCTGACAACGATATAGTTCTGTACGCTTTCGTTGTTGACAATGTTATAGTCGCGGGCGTATGCCATGCCGATGAGCGGATACGCGTCCGCCTTAACTTGCTCAATATCCTCGTTGCTTTCGGCGGCCAGCAAGTCGCTGAGAGCGGTCAGACGGCTGCTTTCAGGGAAAGCGACCAACGCATGGTTGGTGAGCAGATTCTTTTCGGTATCGCTGTCTTTTGCCGTGAGCAGTTGCAGCGTCAGCGGCATGATGATTTTCTGACCGACGGTGTTAGTAGTCAGATCAGAAGAAGCGACGGTGGTCAGCGGCAGATACGGATAACTGCCGTAAATATCCATCGGATAGTTGTTGGCATCGGTTTCCATGATGATGTTTGAGGTGACGGTGATGCCGTAATCCACCGACAGAAAATCGTACAGATTGGGGCAGGTGCCGGCATAGCTGGCAAAGACAAACAGGTTGCGCCCGAGGTTACCGTCGTTGTTCAGCCACTCGCGTAGGCGTTTGATTTCGTCCACCGAGTAGTCCTTGGTAGGACCGACAATGGCGAGCGCACCGGTGGTGTCGCTGATCGTTCCGGCGGTGGTGAAATCCAACGTTTGCGTGTAATAGCCGTTAAGTTCATACAAGCTTTTGAGAGCAGCGATCGCATCTTCGTCTTCATCGTGACCGGTCAGGAAGGTGACGGTGACCGTTTTTCCGCCGCATACGCTGCTGATGTTGGTGGCAAGCTTCTGCTCGACGAGCGAAGTGATGGTATAGGAATAGGTGGTGTAATCCGTGTCCTGTTGCAGCAAGTCGTCTAAGGTGATCATGCGATACTGGTCGCCGCAGACGAATAAAATATTACCGCTGGTCGCTTCGTATTTTTCTTTATACGATGCTGACAGAGTGGGATTTTTTTCAAGGTCTATATAGGTGGTGGTGACTTTGCCGTCACTTAACGTTGCGTATTCCTCGGTGAACAGATAGAATTGACGCAAGATCTTATTATACTCGTCGGTGCCCGTATTCGGTTGAGAGAAATACTCCTCTCCCGCTAATACCGTGATCGCGACCTTATCTGAAAGAGATTCTGCCAATGCGCGGCTGTCCTCCGACAGAGAGTACGTCTGATCGGCGGTCAGGTCCAGCGTCCACGGGAAACGGTCTGCCAAAATACCGCAGATGACGTTGATCAGCACGACTACGGCTATGACCACGACCGTGATCGCCGTAGCGGTAGCCCCCAGACGCAGCTTGCGATTGGAGCGCCAGTTGAGTTTGGGGAGTTTCAGGGTCTTCTTTTTCTTTGTATCGGATGCCTCGGTGGCGGGGAGGTTTTCCGATTTGTCGGGCGTGTTTTTGATTTCGTCAAAGTTGCTCATATCGTGTTGCCTCCTCTCATCAATTCCAACGCTTGCGGTCGAGTACACGAACCGTTACAAACAAAAGTAGTGCTGTCATGCTTACAAAGAAAACAATGTCATCGTACTGCATCAAACCACTGGTAAACGTGGAATACCGCTGCGATACGGACAGGAAATTCGTGACGGCAACAGCGATTGTGCTGGAAGACAGCATGGAACCGATGCTGTCGATCATCAGCAGTGCAAACGAAGCCAAGAAAGTGCCGAGTGCGGCAACAAATTGACTCTCGGTCAAACAAGAGATCAGCAGACCGACGGCGATGATCATGGCACCGAGCAGCAAAAGACCGATAAAGTTACCGAAGACCACCAACCAATCGGGGGTAACCTGAGTGGCAATGATGACGGCAAACAGAAGCATGATGGAAATGCCGATGGTGAACAACAACAACGCGGCAAAGAATTTGCCCAGCACGATGCCGGTCAGGCTGACGGGGGCAGTGAGCAACGCTTGATCCGTCTTTTGACGTTTGTCGTCACTCATCAGGCGCATGGTCAACACCGGCAAAACGAGCAGCATCAAAAACGTCAGTATCGAGCTAAACACATACGACAAATCGGCAGATCCACCTGCCAAATTATACATAAAGAAGAAGTACCCGCTGAGGCCGTAAATCATGGCGAGCACGATATAACCGATCGGGGAGGTGAAATAGGTTTTGAATTCACGCTTGAAAATGGCACTCATTTGGTCTTTCCTCCTTTACGGGTGGTTTGCGGGAGCTGCTCGCGCGTGAGCGAAATGAAGATCTCTTCCAACGACATTTCCATCGAACGTAAACCGAGCAAGGGATAGCCCTCTTTGGAAAGTGCCGTGAACAGTGCGCGGCGGAAATCGGCGCCGTCTTGCGGCTCAATGGCGTATTCATACACGCCCTCTTCTTTTTCACCGTAGCACACGACGTCCTCCACACCGGGGAGGTGTGTGAGAATATCGGTTACGCGT
This sequence comes from Acutalibacteraceae bacterium, assembly GCA_045595445.1. Taxonomy (GTDB): domain Bacteria; phylum Bacillota; class Clostridia; order Oscillospirales; family Acutalibacteraceae; genus RGIG3009. The sequence goes on along the minus strand of JAZOAK010000069.1, from coordinate 22,299 downwards.
TTCTCGTCACCGGCAATCAGTGCCATACGGCGGCGGTCGGACGAGTATTTTTCGGAAAGGGCGGCGGCGGTATCGTCGGCGACGAGCTTACCTTCGTTGATGATGATAATGCGATCGCACACGGCTTCAATCTCCTGCAAAATATGCGAGGAGAGGATCACGGTATGATGTTTGCCGAGGTTTTTGATCAGCGCACGGATCTCAATGATCTGATTCGGATCCAAACCGACGGTAGGTTCGTCCAGAATCAGCACCGGCGGATTGCCGATGAGCGCCTGCGCAAAACCGACGCGCTGGCGGTAACCTTTGGACAGGTTTTTGATCAGCCGATCATACACGTGCTCGATCTGCATCAAACGGCAGATCTCGGCGAGGTGCTTTTTGCGGTTGAATTTGCATTGCTTTAAGTCGAATACAAAATCCAAATACTCGCGCACCGTCATATCCAGATACAGCGGCGGCTGCTCCGGTAAATAGCCGATACTTGCTTTTGCTTCGTTCGGTTCCTCTAAAATATCGTGTCCGTTGATGGTCACGGTGCCCGCGCTGGACGACAGATAACCGGTGAGAATGTTCATTGTGGTGGATTTACCCGCGCCGTTCGGCCCGAGAAACCCCAAAATTTCACCCTCATTTACCTGAAAGCTGATGTTGTCCACCGCAAGGTGGGAGCCATACCGCTTGGTCAGGTTTTGTACGTTGATCATATCGGGGGATTCCTCCTTTGGACATAAATATACAACTGTAATCATAAAGACGAAATGTGTATTTTGTGTGTATTTTTATAAAACAAGTTTTGCTTTTCAGGATAAGTATGGTATACTAAGACGAGAAAACTGGGAAAAGGAGGGATCGCGGTGGCGGTAAAGCGATATACGTGGCGGCAGCGGGAGGCGTTGCCTACCACGCATCGAGCGGTGGCTCTCGGTGTGTTTGACGGGCTGCATATCGGTCATCGTGCGGTGTTGGCAGCGGCGTGCGGTGTGATCGATGACGACGGCGCGATCCTGACCGCAACGGCACTGTGTATGACGGGTGTGCCTAAGCACGAGGCAGGCCGTTTGCTGATTGCCGGGCGGGAAGAGCAGTTGCTTGGCACCCTGGGGACGGACGAATGGATCGAAATGCCGTTCGAAGCGGTGTGTGATCTTTCTCCCGAGCGCTTCGTGCGTGAGATTCTTTGCGATCTTTTGCAAGCAAGGGTCGTGTGTTGCGGGTATAATTATCGGTTCGGCAAACACGGTGTTGGCACCGTCGAAACGCTGCGCGCGTTATGCGAGCCGCTTGGAATCCGTGTGACGGTGGTGGAGGCGGTTGAACGCGACGGCGAGGTTGTCAGCTCCACGCGTGTGCGACAGGCGGTTTCCGTTGGGGATATGCCACTTGCTTCTCGTTTGCTGGGCAGACCGTTTTCGGTGGAACTGCCGGTGACTGACGGTGATCACCGCGGTCGTGAGTGGGGTATCCCCACGCTTAACCAGGTCTTTCCTGCTGACTATGCCGTGCCGCGCTACGGCGTGTATGCGTCGCTCGTCGTGGTGGGCGAGCGGCAGTATCATGCGGTGACCAATATCGGAGTACATCCGACGGTTGGCGGGGTAAAAGAGCCGCAAGCGGAAACATGGATTCGCGATTTTGACGGCGAATTATATGGCCTGACCGTGCAGGTGATGCTTATTCGCTTTTTACGAGAAGAACGCTGCTTTGCGGATGTCGAGGCACTCCAAGCGCAAATCACCACCGATGCGACGGATGCCGAAGCGGTGCTTTGCGGATACAGCGGTAAAAAAGCCGTGATCTTCGATTTTGACGATACGTTGCAGGATCGTGTGGCGGCTTTTTTGGGGGTCGCGCGGCAGATGCTGTCACGGCACATACACGGGGCGGATGCGGAGCAACTGGAACAATATGCACGGCAAATGTGTCTGGAAAACAACGGCGGTTACGTCGATTACGGCACGTTTTTTCATAAATTTATCAAACGGTGGCCGTTTGATAAAGGTGTTACCGGTGAACGGCTTTTGTGGGAATACCATCGACTGTTCCCCTTACATTCCAAATTGTGTGCCGAAACCCTTGTCGTGCTCGAAGAATTGCGGCAGCGCGGGTATCGGCTCGGGATTATTACGAACGGTAATCCGTTACTGCAAAACCGAAAACTGGATGTAACGGGGTTGCGGTTGCACGCCGATCTGGTGATGATATCAGGCGATGAAGGGATTCACAAGCCGCATCCGGAGCTGTTTCGGCGAGCGGCGGCGCGGTTGGGCGTAGCACCTGAAAATTGCGTCTACGTCGGGGATCACCCGATCAACGATATACAAGGCGCCAAGAGCGCCGGCATGCAGGCGATTTACCTCAATACCCGCAAACTCGACGAACACCCCGACGGTGTTCCGGAGGTTCATAAACTGCAAGAAATCTTGGATATGTTATAAAAGGCAGGACGCGGAGCGTCCTGCCTTTTTTACACCCTTTGTGAGGTGGTGCATATTCTGTTAATAGCGCACCTTGACGATGTTAGCCACAATGCCGCCGGCAGAATCGACGTCAATGGTGGCGTAGGTACCGCCGTGGCCGAGTGAACCGGGGTTTACGAGATACAAACCGTCATCGTATAAGGTCAGCGCTTCATGAGTGTGACCGAACAGGGCAACACGCGCGTTGCGGGCGTGGGCGGCGCAGGAAAAACGGTAGAGATCGTGCTTGACACCGTAGTAATGGCCGTGTGCCGCAAAAAAGGTCTGTCCGCCGAATTTGAATTCGGCATCGTCGGGATGCGGTGAGGAAAAATCACAGTTTCCCGACACCTGCAACGTACGTATCGTGATAAACTCGCTGATGGCGGTAAGATCAGCGGCGCCGTCGCCCAAGTGCACCAGCAGAGAGGCTTCCGGCTGTGCATCGATCGCTGCTTGCAGCGCGCGACGGTCACCGTGCGTATCGGAAACAACTAACAAACGAAACATAGTATCACCCTTTACGACATACACATAGTGTGATAGGACTCAGATCCTGTCACACCAAGAAAAGGAGGGATCGGGATGAGTCAGATCACACCGGATCAATTACAGGCTTTGCTGGGGTACGCGTCCAAGCGGTTGGGTATGACGCCTGAGCAACTGGCGTCGACCGTACAAAACGGCGGGTTATCTGCGTTATCGGATCGCGCGGGCGCTCAGAACGCGCAAAAGATCACCGAGCTTGCGGGCGATCCCGCACGGCTGCAACAGCTTATCGGTTCACCTGAGGTGCAGGCGTTTTTGTCCAAGCTGACGGGAGGAAAGGATTCCCATGGATGACGAGCTTTCCAAAAAATTAGACGGTCTTTTGAATTCACCGGACGGCATGGAAAAGATCCAAAGCATGATGAGTGCGTTGGGGATCTCTCCTGACGCGCTGAATACTGCTGTGTCGCCCGAACCGGAACCGACACCGCCGCCGATGGCGATGCCGGAGTTGGACGGGCTGTTAAAACTCATGCCGCTGTTATCGCAAATGGGGAAGGACGATCAAAACACGACGTTGTTAAAAGCCCTTCGCCCATATTTGCACGGCGATCGCGAAAAGCGGTTGGACGACTCTGTTCGCATGATGCAATTACTCAAATTTTTACCATTGTTGCAAAAGGGAGGAAAATCCGAATGAACGAGCGCAATGTGACACAGCTTCAACAGGAAGCGGCGTTACGCGTGCAACGCATGGCGGAGCGGTCGCAACGTTTGGTGCGGGAACACCCCGTGAACGTTTACCGTGGGGTGACGCTCACGCCGCCGATTCCGCAAACGGTGCAGGGAACACCGTCTTGTGAAGAGGAAGGCATCCGCGAACAAAAGCCGCCGCGTTGCCCGACGGAACAAAAACCCCGCGGAAAGGATTGGCTTTCCTTTTTGGCGGGGGATGAGGAGCGGGCGTTGCTGTTGTTGCTTATTTTTGTACTTGGTCGAAACGGTGCGCCGACCGAACTGCTACTTGCGCTGTTATACGTTGCATTATAGGTCGATAAATTCGTCGGGATTATCTCGAATATAGGCGACACACAAGGCGAGAGGCTGCTCGGCAACGATCGCCGCACGCAGCGCCGTTTCGTCTTCGGCGGCGGCACAAGCCTCGGCACCGATCAAGGCAAAGCCGTCTGTTGCCGACTCTAAAAAGCGACCGGAGGGGGAACGAAGCAACGCGTCCAAATCTGCGATCTCTAACTCGTGGCAGATCAGCCACACGCTGTAAACGGCAATTCTACCGTGTGACAGTAGCGGGATCAGATGATACACGTCAGGGTGATGACGGTCGGTTTTTGCCATGACGTTGGCAACAACGGCACGCACAAGTTCGCCGTCCGGTATGGCGGCAAGTGTTTGAGCGGACAACATACGGTATTGCTTACAAAGAGCGGCGAGCGGGTCGCTCTTTTCTTTTTTGTCCAGCCGATGAAGATAGATGCCGATGATGACGGCAAGCACGATCATCACGAGCGTTCCGACGTCAAAGTTTTCAAACATAGTCAAGTCTCCTTTGTGAGAAGGCGGTAGATATCACCTTTTTTGACACCGGTCTCCGCTGCCGCTTTTTTGGCGGCATCCGAGGTGGATAACCCCTCCGCCACGTAGGTGCGGGCAACTTTTGCCGCTTCTTCGGGGGTAAAGGGGATGCCTGCTGCGGGAGAAGCGCCCTCGACCACTAAGACAAATTCGCCGCGCGGAGCGGTTTCGCGGTAGCGGGCGACCGCCTCCGTGAGCGTAGTGCGCACAATTTCCTCGTGTAGCTTGGTGAGTTCGCGAGCAAGGCAAATGCGGCGCTCGCCGAATGCGTTCAGCAGATCTTCAAGCGTGCCGAGCAGTTTGTGCGGCGCTTCATAGAACACCATGGTGCGCTGTTCGGCTATTAAGCTTTCCAGTCGGTCGCGGCGGTCACGACGGTTGGTGGATAAAAACCCTTCAAAGGTGAAGCGGGCCGTGGGGAGCCCCGACACGGCAAGAGCGGAAATGCCTGCACTGGGACCGGGAATCACCGTGACGGGGATCCCGCGCTCGTGGCAAAGCGCCACCAGATCCTCTCCGGGATCAGAAATCGCGGGCATACCGGCATCGGTGACCAATACGGCGTTTTCGCCGTCTTCCAATTTGCGACAGATCGCCTCGCCGCGTTCGCGCTTATTATGCTCAAAGTAACTGATCAGTGGTTTACGAATACCAAAGTGATTGAGCAGCGTCAGCGAAACACGAGTATCCTCTGCGGCGATAAAATCACACGCTTCCAACGCTTCTACGGCGCGGGGCGAAAAATCGGATAAATTGCCGATAGGGGTACCGACTAACGTGAGTGTGCCGGGCATGGAAACACCTACTTTTCGAGAATGTGAGGAGGTAAAACGTTTAGTTGCGGATGGCCGCCCTTGACGGCATCACACAAGAATAAAAACGGCGAAGAATCCAAACGCGCGTGTACCCATTGCAGGCGTGCAGGGGATAACCCTTGTTCGCGCAGCGTTATCATAACGTCCGACAAGCGTTCCGGACGGTGACAAAAGCAAAAGTGACCGCCGACTTTGAGCAGTCGGCGCGCGCAGGCAAACACGTCTTGCAACGTGGTGGCGGTTTCGTGTCGCGCAAGCCGTCGGTCGGGATGTGTGCTGACTTTGCCGCTGCCGGCGGGGAAATACGGCGGATTGCACACCACCGTATCATATGCGCCGGCGGGAAGCGTGAGTACGCACCAGTTCTGCTCCCATACCGTGATGCGGTCGGACAAGCCGTTTTGTTCGACTGCTGCGCGGCAAAGTGCAGCGGCGTTTGTGGACAGTTCTACGGCATCTACCGCGGGTGTCAAACCGGCATCATACCACAAAAGCGGTATGATACCGCAGCCGGTACCGAGATCGCACACGCGATCAGTGCTGCGTACGGCGGCAAACTCGCTGAGCAGTACGGCATCCGTGCCAAAGGTGCAGACGTCGTCCACTAACGCGAAACGACCGTTTGTGAGCGGTTCGGTGCGAATCATACAAGACCCTCTTTCCAAGACAAAAGGCTGCCGTACGCGTATGGTACGGCAGCCCTCATCCAATCGGCATCATTCAGCCTGGGGAGCGCCAACGGGGCACGCCTCGGCACAAGCGCCGCAATCGATGCAGGTTTCGGGGTTGATAACGTATTTGCCATCACCCTCGGAAATCGCTTCGGTGGGGCAACCTTCGGCGCAAGCGCCGCAGTTGATGCAATCATCGTTGATTTTATAAGCCATTGTTCAAGCACCTCCTTTGCTCTTACGATTAGTACGATAGCATATTTTGCAAGAAAAATCAACTCAAAATTTTTTCGATTGCGACGAAAAACGAAAAAGGTCTTGCGTTTCGGGTCGAAAGATGTATATAATAATGTGGGTATTCTTCGTAATGAATTTGTGAAAGGAGGGACAGCACATGGCGGAATACGTTTGGAACGCGTCGCTTATGCGGCACGTGTTTGTCGTACCGGAAGAAATTGCGGATCGGCATTTGCGGCTGGCGGGTTCGGTGCAACTGAAAGTGTTGCTGTGGCTGTCCCGAAACGATGGCGCCTTTGACGCGGACGTATGCGCAAAAGCCATCGGCGAAACCGCGCCGGACTGCCGTGACGCATTGCAATACTGGGTAGCGGCAGGTGTGTTGCAGGGAACTGATGAGCCGGAAGAGGAAGCGACGACGGTTACTCTCGCGGTGTCTGTACCGCAGCCGGCCAAGAAGGCGGCGCGTCCCAAAGTGACAAAGCCGCAGATGACGGACGTGCTTCGTCGTCAAACGAAGGATGAAGAATTTGGTGGGTTGTTGACGGAAGTCAGCGCTCGCATGGGCCGTCCGCTTTCAAACGGTGATGCGGAAACGCTGTTGTATTTATATGAAACGGTCGGGTTGCCCGCAGCGGTACTTTTGATGGTAGTCGGTTACGCGGTGCACGCGGAGCGTATCAATATGCGATACATAGAAAAAGTGGCACTGGATTGGGCTGACCGCGGTATTCTGACCATGGAAGCGGCAGAGGAACACTTGTGCTACATGGAGCGCTGTGAGCAGGCGGTACGGCACGTGCAGGCGGTCTGTCAGCTTGAAAAGCCGCTCACCGGTGCGACGGTAAGCCGCACGGCGGAAAAATGGATCTGTCAGTGGGGAATTGCCGACGAGGTGTTACGGCAAGCGTATGCCATCTGTCTGGAAAAGACAGGCAAATTTGAAACGCGGTACATGGATCGCGTATTGGAAAATTGGCACAGCCAAGGTGCGGATACGGCAGAAAAAGTTCTCGCATTGTCGGGTAAAAAGCCTGCCAAGGCATCCACGGCGGAAAATACGGAATACGAAGAGATGGTCGGGCAGTATATACCCGTATATAAAAAGAAGAAGAGGTGAGTCGCCGTATGTTCAAACGAGAGATCTATGAAAAAGCCATGGCGACCTTGAAAGAGCGGCGCGGTGTTGCGCTTACGCGCGCCGCGGCATTTCACGAAAAAATGCGGGAAACGGAACCCCGCGTGCGTGAAATCGAACAGTTGATGGCGCAGTCGTCTGCCAAGGTCGTGGCGGCGATCCTTAACAAGGGTGACGTGGAAAAACAGGTAGAGAAGATCAAAAACGAAAATCTGGCGCTGCAAACGGAACTGGCGGCATTACTGCAAAAGCACGGCGCGACGGCTGGAAATTTCGAGCCGCTGCATACTTGTCCTGTTTGTCAAGATACGGGGTTTGCGGACGGCAAGCCGTGTGCCTGCTTAGAGCAGTTGATGCGGGAATATTCCTGCATGGAGTTATCCGAACTGTCGGCGATGAAACCGACGTCGTTTGACGATCTGTCGCTTGATTACTACTCCTCCCGAGCGGATAGCCGCACCGGCATTGCCCCGCGCGCACAGATGCGGCAGGTCATTGAATATTGCCGTGCGTATGCCCGCAATTTTGACGGACATGACGATAGTTTGCTGTTGCGCGGGCCGACGGGTGTCGGCAAAACGCACTTGTCGCTCGCCATTGCCGGCGAGGTACTGTCGCAGGGGTATTCGGTCGTGTACGGACCGGTACAACAGCTTTTACACCGTATGGAGCGGGAACATTTCGGCAGAGCGGACGGCAACACCGAGGACGTGTTGCTTCAATGTGATCTGTTGATTTTAGATGATGTCGGGACGGAATTTTCCAGTTCATTTTACACGTCGGCGCTGCATAACATCATCAATGGGCGGCTGATAGCGGAGAAGCCCACCATCATCAGCACGAATTTGAATCAAAAGGAGCTGACCGATCGCTACGGTGAGCAGATTGCGTCACGCGTTACGGGTTTATTCGAGCCGTTGGTATGTGTCGGTAAGGACATTCGTCAGCAGAAGCTCAAGCAATCGCTGAAAGGGGAATAACAATGGAAACGAACATGATGTGTATGGGGTGTATGCATCCTCTTAACGAGGGCGAGACCAAATGCGCACATTGCGGGTATCCCGCGGGCGGCGTGAATCCGCCGGAATATTTGCGTATTCGCACGTTGCTCAGCGGTCGGTATCTGGTCGGTCGCGTGTTGGAAATCGGCGGCGACAGCGCGGTGTATATCGGCTACGATACACAGGAGGAAAGTGCCATCACGTTGCGTGAATTTTTCCCTGCCACGCTGTGCACGCGGCAGCAGAGCGGCGCCCTTTTGCCCGCAGACGGAAAAGAAGCTGTTTTTGCCTCTTACCGTGCCAAGTTTTTGACGGTTGCCCGCGCGGTTGCTCGCTTGCGTGATGTGTTGGTGGTTGTGCCGTCGTATGATATTTTCGAAGAAAACGGAACGGCCTACACCGTAGCGGAATTTTGCGAAGGAAAAAGCCTTGAAAAATACGTGGCAGCGAAAGGCGGTCGCTTGTCGTTTGACGAAACCAGACGGCTGTTTTTGCCGTTACTTTCCGCATTGTCCACCATTCATGCGGCCGGCTTGTTGCATCTGGGCATCAGTCCGAAAAACATTTTGGTCGACACGGAAGGCAATCTGCGTTTGAAGAATTTTGCCATTCCGGAAACGCGCACGGTCAACACCGAGTGTAAGCCGAATTTGATCGCGGGTTATGCGGCGCCGGAGCAATATGAGGAGGGCGCGGATTGTACGCCCGCCTCCGATGTGTACGGCGTAGCCGCTTCCATGTTTTTCGCTTTGACGGGACGGCATCCCGTCGCTGCCACACAGCGCGGCAAAAAAGCAGACGATCTGCTGATGCCTGCGGAGGTTGCCGATAAAACGCCTACTCACGTCAAGGAAAGTCTGGTTCGCGCGTTGCGCGTGTATGCGCCGCGCCGCACGCAAACCGTTCAACAGTTGTTGGATGAAGTGACCGCTACTTCGGCGGTTGCTGCGCTCATTCATGAGGACGATGAGGAAGAAGCGCCGAAAAAGAACGGTACCAAATACCTTTGGATCATCTTTGTCGCCGCGTTTGCGGCGCTGGCCATTGTCATGGTGTTGGTGCTTAACAGCTTGAACGTCATCAACCTGGGTGGCAAAGAGCCTGTTGCGACCACCACCACGCAGGATGCGCTGACCATGGCTCCCACGACCACTACCGAATTTGTGCCGACACCCACCGGTGAGGCGCTGTTTGACGTGGAGGATTTAAGAGGACGCGTGTATGCGCAGGTCAAAGGTTCCACGCTGTCGGGTGATATGAAAGTGGAACTCAAAGGCTATGAATATCACGATACGGTTCCCAAAGGACGCGTCGTTTCGCAGATGCCTGCACCGGGTGAGAAAGTGGATCGCGGCACCATCGTTTCGGTGGTGATCAGCGCGGGTCCCTCCACTGGTGTCATGCCAGATCTGGCCGGTTGGAAAGAAGAACATGCAAAACTGTATCTGCAAGCGCTGGGTTATAACGTGACGGAGAGTTTGCGGTTACAGGTAGCGACGATGGAAAAAGGATTGGTTGAGCGTTCGTCCCCGAAAGCGGGTGCCGAGATCGCGATCGGCGATACGGTGACATTGTACGTTAGCGATGTCGAAACGCAAGAATAAAGGACGTGTTACTATGTTATTAAAAAATGCAACGATCTATAACGATCAATTTGAAACGGTAAGACAGAATATCACGGTTGAAGGTGAGCGTATTACAGCGATCGACAACCGCGAAAGCGGCGATACGGTGCTGGACTTGGAAGGATATACCGTATTACCTGGCCTTATTGATATACATATCCACGGTTGTGCGGGGCATGATACCGGTGAGGCAACAGAGGAAGCGTTACAAGCGATGTCTGATTGTTTGGTCAAACGCGGTGTTACCTCCTTCTGCCCGACGTCCATGACCTTGTCTTTTGAAGAGTTGCAACGCATTTTCCGTAACGTGGCGGCTTGCCGTCTGACGGTGGACGGTGCATACATTCAGGGCATCAATATGGAAGGGCCGTATATCGCCATGTCCAAAAAAGGCGCACAAAACGGTGCCTACGTTCGCAATCCCGATGCCGCCGAGTTTAAGCGACTGCACGAGGATTGCGGCGGCATCGTTAAGGTGGTTGACATTGCACCGGAATGTGACGGCGCGGAGGAGTTTATCAAGGAAATCCAGCCGATCTGTCCGGTGTCCATTGCCCACACCGCTGCCGACTACAACGAGGCATGCCAAGCAATCGAATGGGGCGCACGCCACGTTACGCATCTGTACAATGCACAAAGCGGGCTCACCCACCGCAGCCCCGGTGTCGTGGGTGCGGTATTTGATAAAACCCGTGAATACGGTGTGCGTGCGGAAATGATCTGTGATGGATTCCATATCCATCCGGCAGCCTTGCGCATTGCGTTTGCGCAGCTCGGTGAAGACAATTCGATCATCATCAGCGATTCCATGAGCGCAGCGGGACACGTTGACGGCGAATACGATTTAGGTGGTCAAACCGTATATGTTAAGGACGGAAAGGCGTTGCTTGCCGACGGTACCATTGCTGCCTCAACCTCCAATGTGTATGAGGAACTTTGCAACGTTATCCGCTTCGGCATTCCGGTCAAGCAGGCAATCAAGTCTGCAACGATCAATCCTGCCCGTGCGATCCGTGTCGACGACGAAACCGGTTCCATCAAGGAAGGCAAACTTGCCGACTTGTTGGTAGTAGACGAGAATTTTAAGATTGTTTTGGTGATCGTGCGCGGTCAAATTAAGGTGGATAACCGATAGTGTGACAGGGATCGAACCCGACACACCAAGCAGAGATCTGAACACGCGAACCGCGCTGTCTTGCGCAAGACAGCGCGGTTCTTCTTTACATTACGCGCAAAATATGGTATGGTATAGATATCAACTAAGGAGGTGTTACCCATGGCAAGAGAACGTTACTTAGTTGGGGTGAGTCAAGAGGAATTGGAATATACGCCACCACCACCGCCGCCGTCGACCTTCAAAGAAAAATGGGAAAATTTTTGGTACCATCATAAATGGCCGACCATCATCGGCATACTGATAGCGGCAATCGCGGTCGTGGTGATTACACAAGTGGTAACGAAAACGCGTGCGGATTATACCGTGTGTTTGGTGACACAACAAGAACTGTCAGTGCAGGCGACCAACCGCTTGCAGGCGGAATTTGCGAAAGTCGGAACCGACCGCAACGAAGACGGCAAAGTGGTTGTCAAACTTCAAGTGCTCAACGTTTCTTCAGAAACGGGCGCGCAATACGCCATGGCAAACCGTCAAGCGGTCACCGCCCACATTGTAGCGCGGGACGTCTTGTTGTTTGCGTTTGATCCGGAATATTATACCGACGTTTTAGAGCCGGTAATGGATAAGGGCGTTACGTTCTTTGTACCGCTCGCGGTTGAAACAGCAGGCATCAGCGAGGACGGCACGTACTGGAACTGGAAAGACAGTCCGCTCTTGAAAGAAGCGGATATGCAGGCAATGGAAGCTTGGCCGGCGGTGCCGAAAGAGTTGTATTTTGGTGTTCGGAACGTATCACTCGATTCCGAAAAGGATAGACAAGAGCAGCAAGCGTATCTTGCACTGTTGCAATCCTTTGTTGCGGCACACGCGGAATAAACGGCAACTGGTTCGGGCATACTATCGTCGGTACTTCTTGTACCGGTTAAAACGATAGGGAGGAACGAACTTATGCAAAACGAGCAGAACAAGCAGAATCAACAGAACAAGCAGAATCAGCAGAACAAACAAAATCAGCAAAACCAGCAGAATCAACAGAACAAGCAAAATAAACAGAACGAACAGAACAAACAGAACACGCAAAACAAGTATTAAGCATCTTTCTGAGAAGGCACCGTCGGCACCGCCGACGGTGCCTTTGACATTAGTGCTTGCGTTTTTGTAGGCGGCATGGTACAATATAGCCACTACCACGGAAAGGGAGTGGGCTGATGGCTGAATATGGAATGTTCAAAACCGCACTTCGCGGGTTTCGCAAAGAGGACGTTTTAGCGTATATCGATGAGATGTTAGCCGAACGTTCCCGCCAAGAAATCGAACTGCAAGGGCAAATTGAAGCCCTGCAAGCACAACTTGCCGAGGCAAAGGTGCAGCAGGAGGCTGTTCGTGAAAACGAACGGTTGACGGCAGAACTGGAAGAATACAAAGGGCAGGTTGAGGTGCTGACCGCACAAGTCGCGAATGTAACCGCAGAACTTGAACAAGCGCGCGGAGCCTCCGAGGCGGCTACCATGCGTGATGCCGAACTTTCCGAGCAGTTAGAGCAATCGCATCAAGCGATCGCGACGCTGTGGGAAGAAAAAGCAGAATTGCAAAAGCAGGTTGACGCAACAACCGAACGGATAGAGCAATTACACGCTGTCGGCTTGGATTTCTGCCGTCAGGTTGCAGAATTGTTGCCCGAGCAGGCCGACAAAACGGAGACTACGACAGACGAATTGCCGTTGGTGGTGGATATGCCGAGCACGCAGCCCGGCAAGCCCATGGAAAGATGGCTGTTTTAAGGCGATGGTCATCCCCGCGTTTTTGTTGAGTAAACCGTGCATTTTATGAAATAAAAGGAGTAAACGAACATGGCAGAACTGAAGTATGATATTGTAAAAGAACTCGGTGTCTTATCCGAGTCCCCTACGGGCTGGCGCAAGGAGATTAACCTCATCAGTTGGAACGACCGCGAGCCCAAATACGATATTCGCGATTGGGCGCCTGAGCGCAGCAAAATGGGAAAAGGCGTTACGCTGACACCCGATGAGGTCATTCTGCTTCGCGACCTGCTCGGTGAGATCGATATTTAATAGGTGATCGGGTATGGAGATTTGGGAATTACTTAAAGCTGTTTTACAAGGCGTGGTGCAAGGCGTTACCGAATGGTTGCCGATCAGCAGCACCGGTCATTTGATCATCGTTGAGGAGTTTATCCCGTTTACCCGTTCCAAAGAGTTTTTTGATTTGTTCTCCGTGCTGATCCAACTCGGCTCCATCTTGGCGGTATTGGTGCTGTATTTCCATAAACTCAACCCCTTTTCGCCCAAAAAGACGTCCGAACAAAAACGCGGCACATGGACGTTGTGGGGCAAGGTGCTGATTGCCAGTATTCCCGCCGCGATTGCAGGGTTGCTGATCGACGATTGGCTGGATGCCATGGAAGCAGAGCATAAAGGTGTTTTCTTATACATTATCGCCGCCGCGTTGATCGTTTACGGTATCGCCTTTATCGTCATGGAGTGCCTGGTGCGCAAAACGAAAGTGAACGAGCTTTCAGAGATTCGTCCCAGTTTGGCACTGGGCATCGGTGCGTTTCAGATGTTGGCGCTGATTCCCGGCACTTCGCGTTCGGGTTCGACGATTTTGGGCGCCACCGCACTCGGTGCTTCCCGAACCGTCGCCGCCGAATTTTCCTTTTTCATGGCGATCCCCGTCATGTTCGGCGCGTCGGGGCTCAAATTGCTCAAAGCCGCTGCTGAGGGCGTTTTGTCCTCGTTTGAATGGTTGGATTGGGCTTGCCTTGCGATCGGCTTCGTGGTATCGTTCGTGGTATCCGTACTGGTGATTCGCTTCTTGATGGACTTCATCAAAAAGCACGATTTCAAGGCCTTTGGTTGGTACCGCATCGTGTTGGGTATTGTGCTCATCGTATTGGTTGCCACCGGCCTGATCGGTTGATAAAAGAAAACAAAAACGCCCTCATCAAAACGATGAGGGCGTTTTTTATCGCGCTAGCGGGCCCAATACTTACGATCCAAACTGCGATACTGAATCGCTTCGGACAAATGCTCAATGCGAAGCTTCTCACAACCGTCCAAATCGGCAATGGTACGCGCCACTTTCAGCAGGCGGTCGTACGCGCGGGCAGATAATCCCAAGCGGTCAAAGGCACTTTCCATAAGCGCCTCGGCATCCGGTGACAAGGCACAATGCCGCCGCAGCAAGGAAGGCGTTAACTGTGAATTGGTGCGGATGCGGGTGCCGGTATAGCGGTCAAGTTGCACCTGTCGTGCTGCATTGACACGGTCACGAATGGAGGCAGAATTTTCCGCAGGTTCGTGGGCGTTCAGATCGCTGTACCCAACAGGTGGCACTTCCACGTGCAGGTCAAAGCGGTCCAACAACGGGCCGGAAATGCGGGATAAATACCGCGTGACGCTGTGTGCCGAACAGGTACATTCACGCGTGGGATGCCCATAATAACCGCAGGCACATGGGTTCATGGCGGCAACCAACATAAACGAACAAGGATACGTCAGCGATCCGCTGGCGCGGGAAATGGTCACACGCTGATCTTCAAGCGGTTGCCGCAGCCCTTCGGTTGCCTGACGCGAAAATTCGGGTAACTCGTCCAAAAACAGAACGCCGTTATGCGCAAGCGATACTTCTCCCGGCCGCGGAACGGCTCCGCCACCGGTTAGGCCGACAGCCGAAACGGTGTGATGCGGCGAGCGAAACGGACGGGAAGATAACAGCCCGACGTCAGCGGGCAGTGTTCCGACAATGGAATGGACGGAAGTGGCTTCCAGCGCCTCTTCACGCGTCATATCCGGCAGAATGGACGGCAGACGTTTGGCAAGCATGCTTTTGCCCGAACCGGGCGGTCCCACCAACAAAATGTTATGATTTCCGGCAGCGGCGATCTCCATCGCACGGCGGGGGACGGCCTGCCCCATTACTTCGGAAAAGTCGGGGATGGAAGCGTCGGTGTGCGGATGAAATTCCGTTTTTTGAAGCGGGGTCAGCGGTTGCTCACCGGACAAATGTGCAAGCAACGCTTTGATATGTTCCACGGCATACACGGTGATACCATCCACGACCGCGCCCTCGGCGGCATTGTCTTTGGGGATAAACATGGTGGTGATACCCGCCTTGCGGGCGGCGAGCACCATCGGCAGCACACCGTGTACGGAGCGCACTTCACCGGTAAGTGACAGTTCGCCGATAAAGGCCATGCCGCTCAAATCAAACGAAAGCTGGCCTCCTGCCCGCAGCAGGGCGAGCAACAACGGGAGATCATACACCGATCCCTCTTTTTTAATATCAGCGGGGGCCAAGTTGACCGTGATACGGCTGACAGGAAAAGAAAAACCGCAATTCTTCATCGCAGCCCGCACGCGGTCACGTGATTCTTTAACGGCAGGTCCCGGCATACCGACAATATCAAATCCGGGAAGTCCTTGCGAAATATCTGCCTCGACCTCGACAGGATATCCGTCGATCCCGAGCAGCCCCAAACTATGCACTTGTGAGAACATAGCAAATGCCCCCTTTTTAACATCCTTTTACCAGTATACAAGAAAACAAATCAATAGACAAGAGAAAAACGCACCGTTCACAAAGAACGGCGCGTTTTTATATTAGTTGCGAAGTGCTTGCAGGGGAGCGGGAATGCGCCCACCACGGTGAATGAGCCGCGCGGGGGAGGCGGGATTGATCGGCATAACGGGACCGCTGCCGAGCAGACCGCCGAAAGAAAGTTCCTCCCCGACCTGTTTACCGATGGCAGGGATCACGCGCACGGCGGTGGCTTTGTTGTTGATCATACCGATCGCCGCTTCGTCCGCGATGATAGCAGAAATAATTTCCGCAGGTGTGTCACCGGGGATATTGATCATATCCAAACCGACCGAACAGACGGCGGTCATCGCTTCCAATTTTTCAATACGTAGACAACCGGTGCGAGCGGCATGAATCATGCCGGCATCCTCCGTGACCGGAATGAAAGCACCGGACAGTCCTCCGACATGGGAGGACGCCATCACGCCGCCTTTTTTGACAGCGTCGTTGAGCAAAGCGAGCGCCGCTGTGGTGCCGTGAGCGCCGCAACACTCCAAGCCCATTTCCTCTAAAATATACGCTACCGAATCACCGACAGCGGGAGTGGGCGCGAGGGAGAGGTCCACAATGCCGAACGGTACGCCCAAACGGCGGGAAGCCTCTTTGGCAACCAGTTGTCCCATGCGGGTGATCTTAAACGCGGTGCGTTTAATCAGATCAGCAACGGCGGTGAGGTCACAATCGCCTGCTTTGGCGAGTGCCGCACGTACCACGCCGGGACCGGAAACGCCGACGTTGATCACGCAATCGGGTTCACCGACACCGTGGAAGGCACCTGCCATAAACGGGTTGTCCTCGGGCGCATTGCAGAACACCACCAATTTAGCGGGACCGATGCAATCGTGGTCGGCAGTCAGTTCGGCCGAACGGCGGACAACGCGCCCCATCTCTGCCACGGCATCCATATTGATACCGGATTTGGTGGAGCCGATGTTGACCGACGAACAGATATGATCGGTGGTGGCGAGTGCTTCGGGGATGCTCTCAATCAGTTCCCGATCCCCCGCGGCAAAGCCTTTTTGTACCAACGCGGAATATCCACCGATGAAATTGACTCCTACCGAGAGCGCCGCACGTTCGAGTGTTTGTGCTAATTTCAGCGGTTCTTTTTTAAGGCAACCGGCAAGTACGATCGCGATTGGCGTGACCGAGATGCGTTTGTTAATGATCGGAATGCCGTATTCCTTTTCGATCTGTTGACCGACCTCCACCAGATGCTTGGCCTTGGTGGTAATCTTATCGTAGACGCGACGGCAGACGACGTCGATGTCGCTGTCACAGCAATCAATCAACGAGATCCCCATGGTGATGGTGCGGATGTCCAGGTTTTCCTCCTGAATCATCGTGATGGTTTCTAAAATATCACGTGCGTTTAACATGGTTGCCCTCCTCAGATCTGATGCATGGAATTAAAAATATCCTCGTGCATCGTGTGAATCGACAAGCCCATGGAGTCGCCGAGAGCGGTCAACTCGTCCGCAAACTGCTCAAACGGGACGTCACTTTTTTCAATATCCACCATCATGATCATGGCGAACATATCCTGCAAAATGGATTGGGTGACCTCCAACACGTTGACCTGATGCCCTGCACAGATCGTGGACACTTTGGCAAGAATACCCACCATATCTTTTCCGATAACCGTAATAACAGCGCGCATAGTTGTTTCTCCTTTATATTGATTTGAAATTTTTACCGAAGATTTCGCCGGCATCCTGAATCATCACAAACGCGGATGGGTCTATGATTTTCACAACACGGCGGATTTTAACAATATCCCGACGGCGGGAAATGCACAGTAGAATCGAACGCTCTTCGTGTCGGTAGGTTCCGTAAGCGGGAATGACCGTTGCCCCGCGTCCGGTGGCTTCGTGGATCGTCTCCGCCAACTCATACGGTTTTTCGGTGACGATCATCAGCGATTTTCCGCTGTCCATACCGAGCAGTATCGCATCAATAACGTACGACGACACGAACGATACAACGGCTGAACACAGCGCACTTTCAATATTGCCGTACACGAATGCGGCGGAAATAAAGACGACGGCATTAAAGCCGAACAGAAATTTGCCGACAGGGACGTTTGGCCAGTGGCGATGAACCACCTGTGCGATGATATCGTTACCGCCGGCAGAGGCGCCCCGCAGGATCGGCAAGGCAAGACCGATGCCGGACAACGCGCCGCCGAACAGGGCAACGATGAGTATTTCACCCTCGTACGCATATCCGTCGAGCAACGTATTAAACGTATCCATAAAGACGGAAGACAAGACGGTGGAAATGGTAGTGGTAATGAAAAAATGTGAACCGAGTTGCCAGAAACCGAGGACTAAAAGCGGAATACTGATAACGAGTGAAAGCATGCCGGGAGGTAAACTCGTTAAGGCGCTGATCTGAGTAGCAATACCATTGATACCGCCGGGGGTCAGTTCGTTGTGACGGATAAAGATCGTGTATCCCAGCGCGTAAACGGCAGCACCCAGCGCGATATACACAATATCAATGGCCCAGCGGACAAAAGTTTTTTGTTTCATGATACGACTCCTCTGCTTCCGAGTGTTTCACGACACTATCATACACCCTTTTTATACCGAAATCAAACATTTTGTTTGCATATAGGCAGAAATGTGATACAATGAAGAAAATACGCGTATCGGAGGAACGTTTTCATGGATAAATTGCTGAAACTCTTGGATTCCAACGCCCGCTTAACGGACGAACAATTGGCAACCATGCTGGACATGTCGGAGGCGGAGGTGCGCGCACAGATCGCCAAACTCGAAAAAGACGGTGCGATCCGCGCATACAAGGCGGTCGTGGACTGGGACAAAACCGATCGTGAGTGTGTCACCGCCATCATCGAACTGAAAGTCACGCCGCGGCGGGATGTCGGTTTTGAGGGCATCGCCGAGCAGATCATGGCTTTTGAAGAAGTGGAAAGTGTGTACCTCATGTCCGGCGGTTACGATCTGTCGGTGCGTGTAACCGGCCGCAGTTTTCAGGAGATCGCCGCGTTTGTGGCAAAGCGGCTTGCACCGTTAGAGTCGGTCATCTCCACCGCGACGCATTTTGTGTTGCGTCGCTATAAGGAGAGCAACGTCATGTTCTTAGGTGACAATCAAGATGAGAGAGGATACGTTTGATCGTATGAATTACGAAAAGTTGATGAATCCGACCGTTACCGGCATGAAACCGTCCGGCATCCGTCGATTCTTTGATATTGCCAACGACATGGAAGATGTCATTTCCTTGTCCATCGGGGAACCCGACTTTTCCACGCCGTTCCATATTCGTGAAAAAGGCATCGAGTCGCTGGAAAAGGGGAAAACGTGGTACACGTCCAACGCCGGTATGCCCCGCCTACGCGAAGCCATCAGCGGTTATATTGAACGCCACATAGGGGTAACCTATGCCCCCGATACCGAAATTTTAGTAACGGTCGGCGGCAGCGAGGGTATTGACCTGTGTATGCGCACGTTGCTGTCTGCGGGGGACGAGGTGCTGATCCCGCAACCGAGTTTTGTATGCTACGAACCGCTTGCCAAGATGGCGGGCGGCGTGGCGGTGCCGATCGTCACCCGTGCGGAGGACGGTTTCCGTTTAACGGCAGAGTCGTTGAAAGCGGCGATCACCCCTAAAACCAAACTGCTCGTTTTGCCGTTCCCAAGTAATCCGACCGGGGCGGTCATGCGCCGCGAGCATTTAGAGGCGATTGCCGAGGTATTGCGCGGAACGGACATTCTGGTATTATCGGATGAGATTTATGCCGACCTGACCTATGGCGACGCACCGCACGTCAGCCTTGCGTCGCTCAAGGGGATGCGGGAACGCACCGTGTATATCAGCGGTTTCTCCAAATCCTTTGCCATGACAGGCTGGCGGCTCGGTTACGTTTGTGCGCCCGCGCCGATCATGAAACAGATGACAAAGATCCATCAATATGCGCTTATGTGTGCGCCCACCGTGTCGCAGTACGCCGCCATCGAAGCGATGGAAAACGGCGATGACGACGTTCGGGAAATGCGTGCGGATTACGACTCTCGTCGTCGACTGATTGTGGGCGAACTCAACAAAATGGGGTTGCGCTGTTTTGATCCGGAGGGCGCGTTTTACGTATTCCCGTCCATTAAAAAAACAGGACTTACATCGGAAGAGTTTTGCACACAATTGCTCATGGAACAACATGTGGCAGTGGTCCCTGGCACCGCGTTCGGTGACTGTGGCGAAGGCTTTGTGCGCATTTCATATTGCTATTCCATCGGACATATCACCGAGGCGATGAAGCGCATCCGCGCGTTTTTGGAAAGCCGAGGCCTTTTATGAGCGTTACGGTGAAAGCCCCCGCTAAGATTAACCTCGTGTTAGACGTGGTCGGTCGGCGGGAAGACGGATATCACCTGCTGGAAACGGTGTTTCAAGCCGTTGATTGGTACGACCACATCACCGTGGATGTTGCCGATCAAACGCAGGTGTTCTGTAACGGCGGCGCGCCGCAGGATGAGTCGAACACTGCTTACCGCGCGGCGATGCTGTTTCAAGAGTATACCGCTCGCAACGAACACTATCGCATCACGATTGAAAAGCATATTCCCATGCAAGCGGGTCTTGCGGGGGGCAGCGCCGATGCGGCGGGCGCGTTGGTTGCGCTCAACCGCTTAACCGGTGCTGACTTGTCCTTGGATGAGCTGTGCGCGTTGGGTGCAAAGATCGGTGCGGACGTGCCGTTCTGTATTCGCGGCGGTACGGCGCTCGGTACGGGCACCGGCACGGAATTGCAACCGTTGCCCGCGTTTGACAAAGGATATATGGTGATCGTGAAACCGAGTGGCGGCGTATCCACTCCGGAAGCCTATCGGTTAGTAGACGGCAAAGCCGATCTGTTTCATCCGTCGGCACGTGCGTTTTGTAAAGCACTCAAAAACGGCGATTGGAAGGGAATGACCGCGGCGGTCGGCAACTCGTTTGAGGATGCACTCTGCTTGACGGACAGCTTGGCGGCGCGTGATCGGTTACTGGAAACCGGTGCAGCGGCAGCTTGTATGAGCGGCAGCGGATCAGCGGTATTCGGTTTGTTCGTCTCGCGTGAAACGGCTGAACGCTGTGCAGCGGCGATGGCGGATCACTATGCGCAAGTGCGCGTGTGTCGGCCGTGCAGCGGCATCGTATTTGATTAAAGTCCAAAAACCCGTCCATCCTTATGGTAACGTAAGGGAAAGGACGGGTTTTTATGAAACGATGGATAAAAGCACTGTGCGGCGCCGTAATCGTCTGTATGGTGCTGTCACTCTGCGGGTTTGCGGGGACATGTGCCACCGTGCGCGACAGCGTGGTGCGCGTACACATTTTAGCCAATTCCGACAGTACCGCGGATCAAGCGCTGAAACTGAAAGTGCGGGATGCGGTGGTCGAAGCGGGTGCGGGTATGCTTGACGGGGTTACCGACCGCGAACAAGCCGAAGATCATTTGCAGAATGCGTTGCCAAGCCTTATTCAAGTGGCACAGCAATGCGTGTATGACGAGGGGTTTTCGTATCCTGTTACGGCAGAACTTACCACCATGTATTTCACAACACGCACCTATGACAGCGGCACATTTCCCGCCGGTCGGTATCGTGCCGTACGGTTTTCCATCGGCAATGCCGAGGGTAAGAACTGGTGGTGCGTGATGTATCCGCCGCTGTGTGTGTCGGCGGCAACCGACAAGGCAACCCTTGCCGACGTGTTGGATAAGGATGCCAATGTCATCGTCAGCGAGGCTTCGCGGTATGCGATACGTTTTAAGGTTGTGGAATGGGTGGAAACCATCATCGAATTGTTTTCATAAAAGAGGGATACTGTGAAAAAGAACGAACAAAAAACCAATGTGATGCGCTTGCTTGACCAAGCGAAGATTCCCTATACCTATCACTGCTACGCAGATACCGATGCTGTCAGTGGTGTCGAGGTAGCGGCGGTGTTGAATCAACCGCCCGAGAGGGTGTTCAAAACGCTGGTAACGGTGGCAAAATCGGGCACACATTACGTGTTTGTTATTCCGTGTGCCATGGAATTGCAACTCAAAAAGGCCGCCGCGGCGGTGGGCGAAAAGGCGATCGAAATGCTCAAAGCCAAAGACCTTTTACCGCTTACCGGCTACATACACGGCGGTTGTTCGCCCGTGGGTATGAAAAAGCCGTTTCGCACCGTGATGCACGAAACGGCAAAAGTTCAGCCGACCATTTGCGTCAGTGCGGGAAAGATCGGCTATCAAGTAGAGATAGTCCCCGCCGATCTGCAAAAAGCCGTGAATTTCACCTATGCGGATATTGCGGAATAAGATGATACGAAAAGACCTGTTGTGAAAATCACAACAGGTCTTACTTCTTTTCAAATTCTTTTCCGGTGATGAGGTAGTGGATAGACACGTTAAAGTATTCCGACATTCTGACAAGCAAACTCAAAGAGGGCTCACGTTTGCCGGACTCGTAATACGAGAGAGACTCGCGTGATATATGCAGGTCGGTTGCAACCTTTAATTGATTGAGATTTCGCTGTTTGCGAATTACACGTAAA
>JAZOAK010000068.1:0-1859 GCA_045595445.1 Acutalibacteraceae bacterium | reverse complement strand
CCGAGCAGAGTTCTGCCGACGATCTTCGGATCGTGGATAATGTCGTTCCCACCGAACATCCTGTGAAGTTCGCCTTCAAAAAAGTTCATGCCGACACCTCCTTACAGGATGGTCCAGATATACAGAGGTGCGGTCAAAGTGAAGATGAGGCAGGCGAACAGGATCGCAGGCGCGGTGAACTCAAACTGACCGTGCTTGCGGTAATCGAAGTATGCCGTGCCGAGCTTCACGAAGAAGAGGATCGCCAGGATCATATCCACCACGGGAAAGACCACGTTGTTGACCACCGTCTGCACCTGAGTCTTGGCGGTGTTCCATGTCTGCTCGATAGCTCCGGCTACGTCGCCTGCGGCGAAGGCCGTTACCGAGAAGGTACTGACGATCACCATCATCAGCACGGCACAGAGAAGAATTCGCATAATTTTCTTATTACGCATTGTAGGTTCCTCCTTGTTTCTTGAGAGTTTGTTTTACTTGGGATTCCTTGATATAGCAGGTGCGGATGTTGAGGTTCTTGGCAAAGCTGATTTCCTTTTCCATGCCGTGGGATACTCGGTCGCCGAATATCCACAGCTCATCGCAAAACCACAACAGGGACAGCCCTGCGGCGAGTCCGATCTCCCGTTCCTTCGGGTTTTCGTCATTCAAGCATAGGGCGTAAAAATGCGGAACGACCGGAGCCGTTCCGCACAGAAGCGCATATTTGGCGTACTGCTTTGCCCGCTGCAGGTTACCCGCTACATCGCCGCCAAGCGGAGAGCAAATATACACCTTTTTCATCATTCATTTTCATCGTCCTTTTTCTTCTTGATGAGGACGATGGCGGTGGCGATGACACCGCCCAAGGCTACCGCCGCAAGTCCGATCCAGAAGCCGATGTTGCTCTCATCACCGGTCTGCGGTACTTCGGGGATTTTTTCATTGGTCATAGCTGCTTTCACGATTTCTCCATCCTCCTTGATCTCGAAGGGATATGCCTTTGTGTCGGGGATATAGCCGTCCAAGGCTGCGAATTCCTCATAAGTGTACTTGCCGTAGCGAAGCGTGAACTTGGCAATGCCGTTCTCGTCGGTGTAGCCTTCTGCCACGATCTCTCCGGCTTCGTTGCGGATGCGGAAGCCCACGTCCGCAAGGACTTTGCCGTCAGAGATATCGGTCTTGGGCAGCTCCAATTCACCCACGATGGGCTTGTTGGTGAAGCCCACGCCAGCTTCGTTTTCTACGGTTACAGTTTCACCGTCATTCCTGATCTCGAAATAGTGGTAGGTGTCATCCTTAACGAAGCCTTCGGGAGCAGTCTTTTCGTAGAGGAAGTAACCGCCGTAGCGGAGCTTCTCATAGAGATATACGCCTGCTTCGGTTTCGGTCATTTCGCCTACGAGGGTGTCGATCTCGGCACCCCATTCGCCGTTACCGTCCACGTCCTTGTAGATCTCAAAGACGGCACCGGACAGTTTGTTGTCGGGATAATCTTTGTCCACCTTCGTGGTGGTCACGTTACCGAGGATGGGCTGGTTGGTAAAGCCAACGCCTGCCTCGTTCTCCACGATGACGGTTTCGCCGTCGTTTCTGATCTCGAAATAGTGGTAGCCGTCATCCTTGAGGAAGCCTTCGGGCGCGGTCTTTTCATAAAGGAAATATCCGTTATAGCGAAGGTCGTGCATCTCATAGATGCCGTCCTCGGTTTCGGTCATCTCGCCTACGAAGAGGTCGATTTCGGGATCGAATTCGCCGTTATTATCCACGTCCACGTAGACTTCAAAGACGGCGCCGGACAGCTTGTTGTCGGGGTATTCCTTATCCACCTTTGTGGTCTTGACCGAGCCGGTGATGAACTCGTTCTCGATGGTGATCTCGAT
>JAZOAK010000067.1:0-3319 GCA_045595445.1 Acutalibacteraceae bacterium | reverse complement strand
CCTTTTCAAAGCAGCCGTCGTCGTTGGCATATTTGCTTGGCTGTTTGGTAAGTACCTGAGCAACTATCAATTCGGTGCAGCCTATACGGGACTCTTTGCAGTGCTCGGCCACGCTTTTCCCATATGGTACAAATTCAAGGGTGGTAAAGGCTTTCTTGTGAATGTGTCGATCATTTGGTTTATCGACTGGCGTGTGGGTCTCTTTGCGGTGGTTCTTATGCTGATTCTGCTCTTTACCACCAAATATATGTCGCTGGCAACCGTTGTCGCTATGCTGACTTGTCCCATCGTTTTGCTGATCGTGAATACACAGCCTTCCGTCGTCTGCATTTATGCCGCCTGTGTGATCTTTATGGCAGTTCGGCACAAAGAAAACTTCAAGCGGCTTCTGAATGGCACAGAATCAAAATTCAAAGTAAAAACACATTAGATCATCGTTTAAGGGAGGCGGTAAAGAATGATCGTTTTATATATTCTCGGTGCGATTCTTCTCGTATTTATCGCCTACGTTCTTTTTCTTTTCGTTTGCAGTCTGTTTGTGAACTCTAAAAAAGAATACGAAGATCACAGCCGTTTTTACCGAGCACTCTTAAACGGAGCAACGGCTTTGGCATTAAAGATAATGCGGATTCGGATCCATATCAGTGGCATGGAAAAGGTTCCTGCGGATACGAAAAAGCTGCTGTTTGTCAGCAATCACCGTTCCAACTTTGATCCGATCATCACCTGGCACGTCTTCAAAAAGTGGCAGATAGCATTTGTATCCAAGGCATCGAATTTCAAGATCCCGATCTTTGGTCGATTCATCCGCAAATGCTGCTTTATGGCAATTGACCGTGAGAATCCGAGAAACGCTATGAAAACCATACATAAGGCCGCAAGGCTTCTCCAAAAAGGCGAGGTATCTATCGGCATTTATCCCGAGGGAACACGAAGCAAAACCTGTGAGCTGTTGCCTTTTCATAACGGTGTGCTGAAAATCGCGCAAAGAGCCGGCGCGCCAATAGTTGTTCTCTCTATATCAGGCACAGAACAGATCCACAAAAACTACCCGTTTCATCATACTGACGTTTATCTTGACGTTTTGGAGGTCATTCCTTCGGATGTAGTGACTGTGTCAAAAACCGATGTGCTTGGAGGACATATTCGCACTATAATAGAGAACAAACTCGGAAATACACACTGAAATAAAGTGCAGACGGCGTTTGCTCACGTAGAGCGGCGCCGTTTTTCAACAAATGTTGAGGTTTAGTTGAAGTTGTGTTGCAAATCCGACAATATACTTATAAATGTACGATGGCAAAATGGGCACTGCTATCGCATGAGGCGGAAAGAGAAAAATGAATGAATTTGTAAATACTCTTGTTAAATTTTGTTTAGCAATAGCGGCTGTTATTGTTGCTTTGGTGCTTTTGCTGATCGGTATGATAGTTTTGGTTCCGGAGATTTTGTTTAGATTTCTTCGTGTTGCCTTGATTATAGCAGGAATAATTACTGCCATATACCTGCTTGTAGGTATCGTAAGTTTACTCTTTGTATTGATTCTCATAAAACAACATTGTAAAAGCAAAAGGACAATAAATTATCGAATATAAGGGAGAAATAAATATGGCTACCGGTTATGTGTTGTATAACAAGCACGCAGGAGACAAACGGAATGAAGAAGATGTCAGGATGCTCGAAGTCGTTATTGACGAGCCGCTGAAATTTATCGACATCACGAACGTTAAGAACTATCGTGTATTCTTAGGCGGTCTTGAAGGCGATGACTTTATTATCCTTGCCGGCGGCGACGGAACGCTCAATCATTTTGCCAACAAAACAGACGGCATCGATTACCATAATGAAGTCCTGTATTTTCCGAATGGAACCGGAAATGACTTTGCTCGTGAACTCGGTCACCAAAAGGAATGCAATCCGTTCCCGATTACGGAATACTTAAAAGATCTTCCGTGCGTCATAGTCAACGGGAAAAAGTACCGCTTCATTAACGGTGTCGGTTACGGCATTGACGGTTATTGCTGCGAAGTGGGTGATGAGCTGAAAAAGATTCCGGGCAAGAAGGTCAATTACACCGCTATCGCCATTAAAGGGCTATTATTCCACTATAAGCCGACCAAAGCAACGGTAACCGTGGATGGAAAGACTCATACATACAGTAAGGTATGGATCGCACCTACCATGAACGGAAAATATTACGGCGGCGGTATGATGCCGACACCGAATCAGGACCGAAAAAGCAAAGAAAAAACGCTTTCGGTTATGGTCTTGCACGGCTCGGGAAAACTCAAAACGCTATGCGTATTTCCTTCCATCTTCAAGGGAGAGCACGTAAAGCATACGAAAATGGTTGAGATTCTGACCGGCCATGAGATAAAAGTGGAATATGACCGTCCCACACCTCTTCAAATTGACGGCGAGACGATCTTGGGAGTGACATCCTACACGGCGCTTTCGTCTGTGATGGTTAAAGTAAAACAAAGTGAGTCCCATGTATTTGTAAGATAAGGAATGAAGGATGAAGTTTTTATTAGCACTAATTGTAGTGATACCAA
Organism: Acutalibacteraceae bacterium; assembly: GCA_045595445.1. GTDB lineage: Bacteria > Bacillota > Clostridia > Oscillospirales > Acutalibacteraceae > RGIG3009. The sequence continues at coordinate 764 of JAZOAK010000067.1, read as the reverse complement.
CGCTGATAGCGGTACTTCTCTTTGCGGTAGCAGGTCTATCTTTTAACGCTCCCGAAATGTTGGCGTCAGCGGCAAATCCCGCAATAGCAATCTGCTGTATTATTGCCGGAGTTGTTGCCTTGGTTCCGCTGATTGCAGCATCGGCGATATTAATAGTAAATTTGATATCGGATTCTAAGAAAAAGAAGTCCGAAACAAAACAGCAAAAGCAAGATATATAGAAAGGTTATGTTTTCAATGGAAGGTATCGGTAGCAAGGAATATTGGGAGAGGTTATTTTTTTCAAAACTCCCGCTTCCCAAAAAGGAAATTAAGGACTGGATAAAGGCATATGCCACGCCGTACAAGGAGTTGATGGCGTACTATCGCTGTGCCATGATGGAAGTTGAAACCAAATTCCGTGTGCTCAATGAGGAACTGTCCTTAGAGTACGACCGCAATCCCATTGAAACGATCAAGACAAGGCTGAAATCGATTGACAGTATCGCAGATAAGTTGTCCCGACAGAATATGGCAATGACGGTCGACAACATTGAAAACAATATGCATGACGTTGCAGGTGTTCGTGTGATCTGTGGTTTTCCTTCGGATATATATACGCTTTCCGAAGCGTTTCTAAACCAGGATGACATTACGTTGATCGAGCGCAAGGACTATATGGCAAATCCCAAGCCCAACGGATACCGCAGTCTGCACCTGATTGTGGAGATTCCAATCTATCTTCACGATGAAAAGAAACCGATGAAGGTAGAGGTTCAGTTCCG
>JAZOAK010000066.1:0-2233 GCA_045595445.1 Acutalibacteraceae bacterium | reverse complement strand
GCGGGCCGCGAGAGGTTCAAATCCTCTCACTCAGACCAAAACAAAAAAGCAGGCAATGCCTGCTTTTTGTTTTGCCGTGCTTTGAAGCGTTGAAATCTTCGGTCGATTGTATGCGCGGCGCAAAACAAATAGCAAAAAGCTATTTGATTCCCACCGAAAATATGGTATAATAAGCCATAAAACAAAAGAAAGGCGAGATAAAAGCACATGAGCATTTGGCAGGAGCTTTATAACGCCGCATTAAAGGTTCAAAACGGCAGAGTGATTTCGCCGTTTGTTGAAGCGGGCGGTGTTGCGGCGGCGATTTTGACAAAAAACGGCAACGTTTATGTCGGGGTGTGCATCGATACAGCCTCGTCGCTTGGGATGTGTGCCGAAAGAAACGCCATTGCAAGCATGATAACAAACGGCGAAAGCAGGATCGACAAGCTGGTTGCGATAATGCCCGACGGCAAGGTCGGATCGCCGTGCGGAGCCTGCAGGGAATTTATGATGCAGTTGGACAAAAACAGCGGCGAGATCGAAATACTCGTCGATCGCGAAACCGAAAAAACGGTTCGGCTGAAGGAGCTTGTTTCCGATTGGTGGGGCTACAACAGATTTTCGGAATAAAAAAGCGTCTGCGACGTCGCAAGGATATCGCAGACCTTTTTGTTTTTTATTCGCCGCAACCGACAAGGCAACGCACAAGGCAAGCCGAGCCCGAAACGGTGAGCGCGAAAAAGGCAAGCAGAAAAGCGATCAAAACGGTTGAAAGCACACTGCCCGCAACGATTCCAACGCCCAAAAGCACAACCGAAAGCAGAATCGAGCCGAGAATTCCGATCAAAACCGCGCTTATGATAGCGCAAAGGCAATCACAGCCTCCCGAATCGCGCACAAGCGATGCCGAGGCAGCCAGCACCGCAAGATAGCCGACCGCAACACCGAGCACGACCCAAAGAAAAACGGGGGTTACGGTTATTGCTTCGGTTAACGATAGAAACGCCGTTACAATTCCGATGAGAACGCTTGAAACCGCCGCCGCGATAACGCAGGTACATCCGCAACGGCAATTACAGCTACACGAATTCATGAATTTTTCACCTCCGTTATCAATATATTCCCACATGCAAGAATATGACAAAAAAACGGCTCGTACAAATCTGTATCGAACCGTTTTTTATTGCTCGTTTTCGAGAATTTCTTCAATTTTAATAACAACGTCGCTCATTTTAACGTTCAAAGCACCGCAAATGCGGTAAAGCGTTTCGAGCGTTGGCTTTCGCTCGCCGCGCTCGATCGCGCTTAAGTGGCTTCTGCCGATGTCCGCCAAGCCGCTTAAAACCTCCTGCGAGACACCCTGCTGTTTTCGAAAATATGCTATCGCTCTGCCAACGGCTTCGGCATCAAGACTCGGTATAAACATGATTATCACCTCGCCCTTATTTTATGCTATTTTGCGCCGTTTTTTGAACACATATGTTGACATTTGAGCACTTATGTGCTACAATTTTGTAAAATATCTTCGGCTTTTTTCGCGGACGATATTATTATATACAGAAAGGAAACATAAAATGAAAAGAACGTTATCTATTTTGCTGGCGACGCTGATGGTGCTTGCGCTCATTCCCTTTTCGGCGTAGCTAGAGAAACCCGACCCGACCACGTTAGACTCCGTTCCGTAAGAGTTGAAACCGTTAACGGCGCCGAGCGCGTCATGGCCGTAGTTCGAGAAACTCTGATAGTCGGCGTTGCCGTTTTTGCTGTAGCTTGTGAATTTCTGCTCTCTTCCGGTGGTGGAGGCGGAGTAGGTTGTGAAACGGAGATTCAAAACGTTGGAGTCTCTGGCGTAGTTTTTGAACCCGCCGGAGCCACCGACTGTAACACCCCGATTTTCACCGCGTGTTACGTTTGGCACAAGACTCTATATGCTTAAACCATTTGTCCGAAAGCTTTTAAAGTCTTGTAAAAATATGGGTATAATTTTTTTTTTCCTTTTAAACTTAACCCGCTTGCGGAAATAATTAATTTTCCTTTAAACAGCTTACCGAAATCAATTGTTCCGATTGACAATCAAACAATTGTTTTCAGTAATAATTAGACAGACAATGCTGTCGACAGATAAATCAGAGTAAATGTAATGAAACATGGCAAAATGTTTGTAGCAAACCATCTTTATTTATGCAAGGGCCCGTAGGCAACTGGGTTTCCAAAATAAACAGATTAAACATACAACCTTTCCCAAAATTAT
>JAZOAK010000065.1:0-50021 GCA_045595445.1 Acutalibacteraceae bacterium | reverse complement strand
TTACGGCGTGGACTACCAGGGTATCTAATCCTGTTTGCTACCCACGCTTTCGAGCCTCAGCGTCAGTTAAAGCCCAGTAAGCCGCCTTCGCCACTGGTGTTCCTCCGAATATCTACGCATTTCACCGCTACACTCGGAATTCCGCCTACCTCTACTTCACTCAAGCCTAACAGTTTCAAATGCAGTTCATGGGTTGAGCCCATGCATTTCACATCTGACTTGTCAAGCCGCCTACGCACCCTTTACACCCAGTAAATCCGGACAACGCTCGCTCCCTACGTATTACCGCGGCTGCTGGCACGTAGTTAGCCGGAGCTTTCTCTTCAGGTACCGTCATTATCGTCCCTGACAACTTAGGTTTACAATCCGAAGACCTTCTTCCCTCACGCGGCATTGCTGCATCAGGGTTTCCCCCATTGTGCAATATCCCCCACTGCTGCCTCCCGTAGGAGTCTGGGCCGTGTCTCAGTCCCAATGCGGCCGATCAACCTCTCAGTTCGGCTACCGATCGTCGCCTTGGTGGGCCGTTACCCCACCAACTAGCTAATCGGACGCGAGCCCATCTTTCAGCGGATTGCTCCTTTGGTATCTCCATGATGCCATGTTGATACGTTATGCGGTATTAGCGACCGTTTCCGGTCGTTATTCCCCTCTGAAAGGCAGGTTGCTCACGCGTTACTCGCCCGTCCGCCACTAAGATACTCAAGAAAATCAGGTAGCAAGCTACTTTCAAATCAGCGAGTATCTCCGTTCGACTTGCATGTGTTAGGCACGCCGCCAGCGTTCGTCCTGAGCCAGGATCAAACTCTCTAAAAAATTGTATATTAACGGACCTTTCGATCCGTCAACACCATTCCTTAGAGCTGTTCGTTAGCTCTTCCAGACGCTCTAGCGTCTACTCTTTGTCAATCTCTCAATTGACCGGATTCTTTGAATCTTTATTAACGGGTAGTGTGTTCCTTTCTCGTTTGCATTGTTTAATTTTCAAGGTCCTTTATACCAATCCCCTTTTTGGGGGTCAGTTGTTACAATATACCATTGTTTAACGGAATTGTCAACACTTTTTTGAAAAACTTTTGATATTTTTTCAGCGTTTGAGAACATGCTTCGTGCCGGCAAGCAAATCCTTGCCGCACAAAGCCAACATTGCGCCAAACAACAAGATTTCCCAAACCAACCAGAACGGCGTTTCACACAGCATGATCACTGTTTGAGAAAGCACGATACCGGTACACACAAACAATCGCGGATACTGCCATTGAATGCGAACATACCGACGCGTATCAAGCAAGCGTACAATGAACACGACAAGATAGCACACAAGTGTCGCCGTAGCAGCACCGTTGACACCGTACTTGGGAATCCACAAGAGATTGAGCACGATATTGATAATCGCGCTGAGCAAAGCGGTAAGAAGCGAACGCACACTCTTCTTTTCCACCATATAAATACTGCCGAGGAAATTCACAAGGCAAGTAAAAACAACAGTAATGGTAAGAAGCGGAATATAGCGCCACGCTTCATAATATTCCTCCGCAAACAGAACGTGTGGAACAAATCGGGTAAACAGTATGACCCCTGATGCCAGCACAAACAGAAAAGCCATGTAAAGCGACGTGACTTTCGTGTAAAAACGATTGCGCCCTTCTTCTTCGGTCACAGCGGAAATCTGCCACGCATCCATAAAAATACCGGATACCAAAATGATGAGTGACGGAATTTTATATGCTGCCGCATACAAACCTGTATAGGATTCATCCCACACCCAACTGACAATATAGCGATCGGAAACATTGGTAATCCACCATAACACCGTGTTGGGAATCAGCGGAATCGCGTATTTGAGCATCGACCGCATCACCGAAAAATCTAACGAACGGACATTAATGAACTGATACAGCCGCGCAACAACCACCAAGAACACGACCGACAAGATATCCGAACAGATGATAGAGAACATATACCCGACGATTCCGAGTTTGAATACCACCAAAAATAGGATATTAAAGAGAATCGTGGTAAGTGTACTCAAAATGCCATCTATCGCAAATAACTTAACACGGTTTTGCGCACGCACAAACTGCGCACACAACGAACGCAAAGAGGAAGTAAAAACGAAAATGCACAGCAACCAGACGTAATCCGTGATCAACGGAATAAACCCAAGCAACGGGCTGACGAGCAGCAGCAACACCATACCGCCAAGCAAAGAAACCAAGCCGGTAGTGAACACGTCACTTTTGCGCACGCCCTTATCCAAGCCAAACCGCACGACTGCATTGGTGATGCCTAATGTAATGAGCGGCAACAGCAGATTTCCACTCTGTTGCAACATATCGGTAATACCGTATTCGCCTTGGGACAGCACTTCGGTATAGAGACGTGTGAGGAAGAACGATAACAATTTGGAACTAAACGTACCGATAGCAAAAATCAGCGTATTGGAAAACAAGCGCTTATACTTATCCATATTTCTTCCCCTTTCGTCATATATCCTTAATAGAATACCGAGATTTTATCGGAATGTCAAGTGGCGATGCTTGCACTTTTGAATTGGGTGTGGTACACTATCTTCATTCTTTCAAAAAGAGGTCGTTATATGTCTTATCAAACAAAATATTGGCGCGGCGTTGTCTGTCCGCTGATCGCGGCTTTCATTTGGGGTTCGGCTTTTGTGGCACAAGACGTTGCCGCTACCGATCTCGCCCCGTTCACCGTCAATGCCGTTCGCTCTTGGATCGGCGCCTTTTCTTTGTTGTTGGTATCCTTTTTGTTTCGCAAGCAAACCGTGATTGCGCCCGAAAATCGCAACACTTACCGTAAACAGTTGCTTTGGGGCGGACTTGGCTGTGGTATTCTGCTAACGGTCGCCGCTAATCTGCAACAAGCAGGTATCGGTGCCACCGATCCGGGGAAAGCCGGGTTTATTACCTCTCTTTACGTGGTGTTAGTACCGATCTTTGGCATCTTCGTGCACAGGCGAGCACCGTACACGGTTTGGATCGGTGTAGGCATATCCTTAGTCGGATTATACTTTTTATGCATCACCGAATCCTTGACAATTGCATTCAGTGATCTGCTCATTCTGCTCTGCGCCGTCTTTTTTGCATTCCAAATCCTACTGGTCGATCGCTTACCGAATCTTGTAGGGATGCATTTGTGTTGCGTGCAGTTGTTCGTTGTTGCCATCACCAGTACCATACTCATGTTTATCTTTGAAGCCCCATCTATCGCATTGATCTTAAAACACTGGTTTCCCCTCGTTTACATCGGTGTTTTTTCCAGCGCGATCGCCTATACCCTACAAATCGTTTCGCAAAAAGGAAGTAATCCTACCGTTGTTTCACTATTGCTGTGTTTGGAATCGGTATTTGCCGTTCTCACCGGTTGGATCATACAGGGTGACACCCTCACCCCACGCGAAATCCTAGGCTGTATCTTGATGTTTGTCGCGGTAACACTTGCCAGTATTCCCGCCAAAGATAAGGCAAAGGCATAACAGACAAAAACATCCGCTTTTTTTGTGCAAAACAGAGAAAGCGGCTTTTTTTGCAATTTTCCACTTTACTTTGCTAATGTGGTGGTGTATAATGGGCTCAACAACTTTGAGAGAGGGTATTCATTATGAAAAAGTATTTAGCAATTGTCTTGGCAGTTTTGATGATCATCACCTGCTTTGCTGCTTGCAAACCGCAAGAGAAGATCATTACGGTTGGTTACACCATCTATGCACCGATGAACTATTTGGATGAAAACAACAAGTTGATCGGCTTTGATACCGAACTTGCCGAAAAAGTGTTTGAAAACATGGGTTACACGGTAATGTTCCAAGAGATCGACTGGTCCCAGAAATACACCGATGTTAACTCCGGCGCGATTGACTGTATTTGGAACGGTTTCACCTGCAACTCCAAGGATAGCGATGACGGCATTGCTCGTTCCGAGAAGGTAGACTTCTCTTACAGCTACATGGAAAACCGCCAAGTTGTGGTTGTGAAAAAGGATGCCGGTATCGCCGCTGCTGCGGATTTGAAAGATAAATTGGGCGTTGCCGAAGGCGGTTCCGCCGGTGAAAGCTATGCCAAGGGCTTTGAAGGCAGCACTTTCAAGAGCTTCTTGAAGCAAACCGAATGTTTGACTGAAATCAAGGCCGGTACCGCTGATTTTGCAGTTGTTGACGAGCAACTTGCCAAGAGCTATGTGGGCAAAGGCGATTACGCTGATCTTGCTATCGTTGATGCTCTCACCAGCGACGTTGAGTACTACGCCATCGGTTTCAAAAAGGGTAGCGAACTGACCGCAAAAGTCAACGAGCAACTTGAAGCGTTGGCTGCCGACGGCACCCTTGCTGCTCTGGCTAAAAAATATGGCAAGGAAGCTCCTCTGCCGGTTATCACCGATTTCACCAGCCAGAAATAAGTAAAAATACACAAGAGCAGGCATCCAACCTGTTGGATGCCTGCTCTTCTGCTGTGGGAGCGTTATTATGTCTTTTTTGGAAGTCACCCGTTTCTTACTGGACGGCTTTTATGTGTCTTTGCTGATCTTTGCGGTCACTCTGCTGTGCGGAATACCGCTTGGTCTGCCTATTGCGTTTTGCTCTATGAGCAAGTGGAAACCCATTCGTTCTATCTCCAAAGTGGTGGTATGGATCGTACGCGGCATTCCGCTGATGCTCCAAATTTTCATCATCTATTATGTGCCGGGCCTGCTGTTTGACACCCCCCTGTTTAGTCATATTGACCGCTACTTTTTGTTTAACTTTCAGATCCCCGACGCAGGACGTATCGTGGCAGTTTTGATTGCCTTTTCGTTAAACTACGCGTGCTATTTTTCCGAGATCTACCGTGGCGGCATTGAAAGTATTCCGCGCGGTCAGTATGAAGCCGGTTATGTTTTGGGCTTAACCAAGTCACAAGTATTTCGAAAAATCGTGCTGAAACAGGTGGTGAAGCGCATCGTTCCACCGATGTCTAACGAAATCATCACCTTAATCAAAGACACCGCCTTAGCCAACTGTATTATGGTTTGCGAAATTATTAAGCAAGCAAAAGAATTAGCTGCAACCAAGGCGATGATTTGGCCCTTGTTCTATACCGGTGTTTTCTATTTGCTGTTTGTGGGAATCCTCACCCTTGCATTAGGAAAAGTGGAAAAGAAACTCGAATATTTTAGGAGCTAATTATGGCAATATTAGAGGTTAAAAATATCCAAAAAAGTTTTGGCAAAACCACCGTGTTAAAGGGAATCGACTTTTCATTAGAAAAAGGAACCGTGCTCTCTATTATCGGTTCTTCCGGAAGCGGCAAAACCACATTACTGCGTTGTTTGAACTTCCTGGAAATTGCCGACAGCGGCGTTATTTGCGTCAACGATAACGTCTTGTTTGACGGTGCCAACACACGCTCTTTAAGCGATGCCCAGATCAGAGAAAACCGCTTACATTTCGGTTTGGTATTCCAAAACTTCAATTTGTTTCCGCAATATACGGTTTTGGAAAACGTCTGCTTGGCACCTCGTCTGCATGCGCAAGAGCGGGCAGATTATAAAGCGAACGCCAAGCAGATCAATGCCGAAATCGAAGCAAAGGCGCACAAGTTAATTGATGACGTAGGCTTATCCGCCAAGTGCGATGCCTATTCATGTGAATTGTCGGGTGGTCAGCAACAGCGCGTCGCCATTGCGCGCGCGCTGGCCTTGGATCCCGAGATTCTGTTTTTTGACGAACCGACTTCGGCATTAGATCCGGAGTTGACCGGTGAAATTCTGAAAGTCATCAAGGAATTGGCGCAACGGGATATGACGATGGTGATCGTCACGCATGAGATGCAGTTTGCACAAGAGGTATCGGATCAAGTTATCTTTATGGATGATGGCGTAATCGCCGAGCAAGGCACACCCGACGAGGTGTTTGTACATCCGAAAAATGAGCGCACCAAAGCCTTTTTATCACGATACAACAATGCATAATTCAAATTGAAAACGCCGCCGCAGAGTTCCTGCGGCGGCGTTCTTTTTTGGCATATTTTATTTGGTGCCGAAAATACGGTCACCAGCATCACCCAAGCCGGGCACGATATAACAGTTCTCATTTAAGCGTTCATCCAGTGCAGCACAATAAATCTGGACATCGGGATGCGTTTCCATTAATGCTTTCAATCCTTCGGGTGCGGCAATAATACACATGAACTTGATGCTGCGCGGACCACGCTGTTTGATCTGACCGATAGCGTCAATCGCGGATCCACCGGTAGCGAGCATCGGATCCAGCACGATAACGTCGCGCTCACCGATATCGCCGGGCAATTTGCAATAGTATTCCACCGGCTTCATGGTTGTTTCGTCACGATACAGGCCAATATGACCGATGCGTGCAGAGGGAACCAATTCCACAGCACCGTCGACCATGCCGAGTCCTGCGCGCAGGATCGGGACAAACGCCAACTTCCGACCGGCGATCTTTTTCGATTTCGTTTTGGCAATCGGCGTTTCCACCGTCACTTCGCAGGTGGGAAGATCGCGCGTTGCCTCATAGCACATGAGACCGGTGATCTCACGAATGAGTTCACGAAATTGCTTGGAGCTGGTATTCTTGTCGCGTAAAAGGGTAACCTTGTGTTGAATGAGCGGATGATCAGCGATAAAAGGTTTTAACATACTATTCCCTCCATACTGTATTTCACATCATTGTTTTGATGCTTGTTCCTGTTTAGCGCGCAATTCCCTTTCTGCTTGCGGCAGACGCAGATAGGCAGGTAGGAGTGCTTCGCCACTAACGCACTCTTCCCTATCAATGGCGGAAAGCGCCTCGACAGCCACGCCCGAAGCGTGTTGGTAGCGCAATGGTTCCGGTGCTAATACCAAGTTAGGAAGCGCCTCGTGCAGCGCAGCATAAGTAATTGCCGCGCCGTCGCCCACTACCATAATCAGTCGAGTTTCCTTTTCCAAGCGATTTCCAACCTGTTCCAAAGGCAAAGCTTCGTCAGGCGTTAATCGCTCAATGTTACCGTTTTCCGACGAAAACAGCGCCGTATAGATCTGCCCACGACGAGCATCCATCGCCGTTAAAATCAATCCGGTGTACGGGACGCCCTCAAACCGATGCGCCATACCCGCAAGTGTGGATACCGCCACACAAGGCAGATTATTGGGAAATGCCAATCCCTTGACTGCGGCAACACCGATACGCACGCCGGTAAAGGAACCGGGGCCTACCGCCACCGCCAAATGCGTAATATCAGCAAGAGACATCGCGGCATTTTTCAGCATATCGTGTATCATCGGCATAAGCGTTTGACTATGCGTCAAACGGTTGTTGACAGAAGCCGTACACACGATCTGTTCCGTTCCGTTTTCACGACGGAGTACAGCACACGATGCCGGACCCGCAGAGGATTCTACCGCAAGCAGGGTAACAGATGCTGGTGTCATGATAACGTTACCCCCTCAATCGTAATCTCGCGCTCGGTTTCAGACAAACGGTGAAAGGTAACGCGCACCGCATCAGGCGGCAGTGCTGCTTCGATATTTTCGCTCCATTCCACCGCCAGAACTGCACCCTGATCTTGATAATCATAGTATCCTGTAGTGTCTAAATCCTCCCAACCGGTAACACGATACATATCAAAATGGACAAGCGGCGGCGTACCGCCGTAGTTATTCACAAGAGCAAAGGTGGGACTTGATACGTGGGCATCCGGTGATAAAATACTCGCCATGCCGCGCACAAAAGCGGTTTTTCCCACGCCGAGTCCGCCAAAAAAAGCAACCACGGTACCGGCAGTACAACAAGCCGCTAAACGCGCGCCGAGTTCACCGGTTTCGGATTCACTGTGCGTCACAATCGTCATACTTCCGTCCCTTTCTATCGGCTGTTTCTCTTATAGTATCACAAAATTTCGGTTTCGAAAAGAGGAAAATCCAACATTTCGAAAAGTTTTCTGCAAGAAGGCTCATACTAAAACATGGGGTGAAGGTATGAACCGCACGCACAATCTAAAACAATGGATATGCAACACCGATTGGCTGCTGCTTAGCAGTTGTGTCGCCGCTTCCTTATACGGACTGCTTTTGATCCATTCCGCAAGCAGTTCCGGTGCAGGCGGCAACCCGACCATGCAAGCATTTTGTTTGCTTCTCGGCATACCGATGGCATGCTATGTTTCGCTCATACAGTATCGGCAGCTCGCCACACATTGGTATCTTCTCGCAGCACCGTCACTTATATTAATGGCACTAACCTTCACATCGCTGGGGTATGAGGTCCCCGGCACGGATGATCGTAACTGGCTGTTAATCCCGCTCGGATCACAAAGTTTCTTATTTCAACCGTCCGAGTTGCTTAAAATTGTGTTTGTTGTTACCCTCTCGTATCATATCGCCACACTTGGCAATCGTATTCGCAAGCCGCTTCCGCTTTTGGGAGTGTGCGCCCACGGTGCGATCCCCATACTACTGATATTTTTACAAGGGGACGACGGCAACGCTTTCGTTTGCATTGTAGTGTTTGCGACATTGCTAATTGTCGGCGGATTGCCGCTTGGGTACATCATCGGCGGAAGCGTTTCACTTGTTACCATAGCACCGCTTGTTTGGCAACAGATGACTCCCGATAAAAAGGCGCGCTTTCTCTGTTTGTTCCAAATCGATGCGTATCGTAACACCACCGGTTGGCAACAAGAACTCAGTGTCACGGCAATTGGCGCAGGCGGCTTATACGGTGTAGGATACCTACAAGGCGGCGAAGATAACCTCTACGCCAGACAAAACGACTTCATCTTTACCGTTGCAGGCGAAGAATTTGGATTTCTCGGTGCTGTACTGGTATTAGTACTGTTCACGCTCATTCTGCTGCTTTTGTACCGCAGCGCGCGAAAATCCGCAGAACCAATCGGCAAATTACTATGCATAGGGCTGTTCGCCTTAACTGCCACGCAGGCAATTATCAACATCGGCATGACACTACGCGTGATGCCGGTGCTCGGGATTACCCTCCCCTTTTTCAGCGCCGGCGGAAGTTCCCTGCTGACATTGTTTCTCGGTGTGGGAATCGCCATGAGTGTGTATCGTTATCGCCATTCTCGCTATTAAGATTTCGCATCATACCACGTTTTTCCGGTATGAACGTCGGCTCTCAAACGAACAGACAGCGTTGCCGCATGTTCCATTTCTTCACGCAAGATCGTTTCCACACGATCGGCATCACTTTCTGATGCTTCCACGATTAATTCATCGTGCACCTGCAAGATCAACTTGGCGTCCACTTGCTCTCGACACAGACGATCGTGAACACGAATCATCGCAAATTTAATGATGTCCGCGGCCGTCCCCTGAATAGGCATGTTGCGTGCAACGCGCTCACCGAACGCGCGCGTCATGTGATTCGAGACCCGCAACTCCGGCAACGGACGACGACGGTTAAACAGCGTGGCAGCATAACCGGTCTGCTTTGCCGTTTCAATCAATTCCTCCATATATCCGGCAACCGCACTGTACCGCGCGAGATATTGTTCGATATAACGTTTGGCTTCACCGTAGCTGACGTGAATATCCTCAGAAAGCGAATGTGCCCCTATACCGTATACGATGCCGAAGTTCACAGCTTTCGCCTGTGAACGCATAAGCGGCGTGACCATTTCCTCGGGCACATCGAACACTTGCGAAGCAGTAATACGATGAATATCATCCTCGTTATTAAAGGCATTCACCATCGTTTGATCACCCGATAAAGCGGCAAGCACACGCAGTTCAATCTGGGAATAGTCGGCATCACACAGCACGTAACCATCCTTTGCACGGAAGAAACGACGCAGTTCGCGTCCCAATTCCTGCCGCACAGGAATATTTTGAAGATTTGGTTCCGTTGACGAAATACGACCGGTGCGCGTTTCGGTTTGATTAAATGAGGTGTGGATTCGTCCATCGGGGGCTATCACTTTTAACAAGCCGTCACAATACGTTGATTTGAGTTTTGATAATGTGCGGTACTGTAAGATCATATCCACCACGGGATGTGCCAAGCGCAGGCTTTCGAGCACTTCTGCATTGGTGGAATACCCCGATTTTGTTTTCTTTTTAGCGGGAAGTCCTAAATCCTCAAACAAGGCTTTTGCCAACTGCTTTGGAGAATTGAGATTAAAAGAATATCCGACCTGTTCTTCAATAGAGGCAATCAGCGTGTTTAATTGCGCTTCGAGCATATTACCGAAGGCGGCAACGCCCTCGCCGTCAACGGCAAATCCAACCTGCTCCATAGAAGCAAGTACAATGCTGAGCGGAATTTCCATTTCCCGCAAGAGCGCATCCTGTTCGGCGGCATGAATCTCCGTTTCCAGTTTATCGCATAACGGGGCAAGCAGACGCGCTTCAAGCGGTTGGTCGCCATCCGGTACGGCAACAGCGTATTCCTGTGCCAAACGCGGCAAATCATACGAAGATGCCAACGGGTTAAGCAGATACGCGGCAAGCACCGCATCCATCGTAACGTTTGCGAGTGTACGATGATAAGAAAGCGCATGAGCCGCCAGAGCTTTCGTATCGGCTGTGCGTTTTGCTATCGCGGGATTTTCAAGAAAATTCAAAAATTTTGGCAAGGAGGAGAGTACCGTCGCAATCAAACCATCAGCCGTAATATAGGCAGTTTCGTCTTGCAACCAAACGGTAAAAGCGCCGTTTGTTGTCAATTCATCAAACGGAACGACAGTTAATGCAACAGGTTGTTCGGTATCCTTCGGAAGATCCGCGCCGTCAAGTTCAAGGCGTTCCATGATCTTGAAAAGTTCAAGACGCGTCATCAGCGCGGCGAGTTCCGTTTTTTGGAGCGGACGGAGCGCATAGTGCGTAAGCTCCGTATCCATCGGCATGTTGCGGCAGATCTCCCCTAATTTTCGGCTGAGATAAGCGCTGTCTTTTCCGTCCTCTAATTTACGGCGCAACGATTCGCGCACGTCGCTTAAATGGTCATACACGCCGTCCAATGTGCCAAACTGATGCAAAAGATCCAAAGCCGTTTTTTCACCAACACCGGGCACGCCAGGAATATTATCGCTGGTGTCACCCATCAATGCCTTTAAGTCGATCAGTGCGTTGGGGGTCAGCCCATATTTTTCATAAACAGCGTCGGGATCAAAAAAAATGGTTTCAGGTTTTCCCATACGGGTAGCCGCAAGAAGGACGGTGACTTCATTAGAAACAAGTTGGAGTGAATCGCGGTCACCCGTTGCAATATAACACGGCACGTTCCGGGCCTGTGCCACCGCCGATAATGTGCCGAGAATATCGTCCGCTTCGTATCCATCCTGCTCGACCACCGTACACCCCATATAAGTCAGTAGTTCCTTGATGAGCGGCAATTGCTGTGCCAGTTCTTCGGGCATTCCCTTGCGGCCCGCTTTATATGCTTCATACAACTGATGACGGAACGTCGGCGCCTTACGGTCAAAAGCGACCGCTACCGCGTCCGCTTTGGTCTGTTCAAGCAAGCGAAAATAAATATTGAGAAAACCGACCAACGCATTGGTAGGAACACCGTCATGCGTTGTCAGCACCTTAATCCCGTAAAAAGCACGGTTTAGAATACTGTTTCCGTCAATAATCAAAAGCCGCATACTATACGCCCTTTCTTAAAGAAAACCCCGCCGAACAGCGGGGTTTTCGAGTGGATAACATTATGCGCGATCGGCACTGCCGAGAACGTTCTGAATCTTGTGTTTCACGACCTCGGTAATGCAGGCGCGACCGTCGCCGAGATACTGACGAGGATCGAAATGCTTCGGATTCTCTGCCAAGTGGCGACGAATACCGGCAGTCATTGCCAAACGCAAGTCAGAGTCAACGTTGATCTTGCAGACAGCCAACGAAGCGGCCTCACGCAACATATCCTGCGGAATACCGATGGCATCCGCCATCTCACCGCCGTACTGGTTCACAACCGACACATATTCCGGCATAACCGAAGAAGCGCCGTGCAACACAATCGGGAAACCGGGCAAGCGGTTCATAACCTCACGGAGAATATCAAAACGAAGTTGCGGCTTCTGACCGGGCTTGAATTTGAAGGCACCGTGGCTGGTACCGATAGCAATAGCAAGCGAGTCCACGCCTGTGCGCGTTACGAAGTCCAGCACCTGGTCGGGGTCGGTATAGTTGGCCTTATCGGCTTCAACGCTAACCTCATCCTCAACACCGGCGAGCTGCCCCAGTTCACCTTCAACCGTGACACCGCGTGCATGTGCATACTCCACCACCTTGCGGGTAACCTCCACGTTTTCTTCATAGGGCAGATGCGAGCCGTCGATCATTACGGAAGTGAAGCCGCCATCAATACAATCTTTGCACAACTCAAAACTGGAACCGTGATCCAAGTGCAGAGCGATCGGCAGACCGGTCTCCTCCACAGCCGCTTGTACCATGTGATACAAGTAAGGATGATGTGCATATTTTCTGGCAGAGCCGGAAACCTGCAAAATAACCGGAGAATTCAATTCCTTGCAAGCTTCAACAATACCTTGCATAATCTCCATGTTGTTGACGTTGAACGCACCAATCGCGTATCCGCCGTCATAAGCATTTTTGAACATCTCTTTTGTGTTTACGAGGGGCATAACACAAGACCTCCTATTTCTTTATGAGGTTATTATACACCAAAATTTTTATTATGCAAAGTATTTCGTTAAAAAAACAACGGTTTTTGTAAAAAAACTTGTTTCACTCCCTCGGTTTTGCTATACTGGGACTGTAAAAGGAGTGATTACGATGCGCGCTGATATTACGAATATCCCTATCAGTGAGGTGTTTGACCCCAAAGAAGGGTGCCCTATCTGCCGTATGCGCAATATGCTTGAACAACGAATGGCAGAATATATTACCGGTGCCGCCATGATGGAACCGGACGTTCGCATTGAGACAAATCGTCTCGGATTTTGCTACGATCATTTCCGTATGATCCTTAAACAACGTAATCGACTCGGTGTTGCACTGATTTTGGAAAGCCATTTGGATGAAATGGAAAAAGTCATTTTCAAAAGCGGTCTTCCCCTCATCGGCACCGCTGCGAAGTCGCAAGCCAAGAAGGCTGCCGCACGCACCGAAACGTGTTTTATCTGCCATCAAGTAGAGTGGGCAATGGAGCGAATGCTGGCCACCGTCTGCCGTCTTTGGGAATCGGAGCGTGAATTTCGACAGTTGTTTGAAGAGCAAGAAGCTCTTTGTCTTCCCCACTTTACAGAGCTGGTATCCGCCGCCCAAAAGAACATGAATAAACACTCGGTCGGTGACTTTTCAAAGGCCGCTGCCACACTCTCAAAACAGTACCTTGAAACACTCCGCGGCGACGTGTCGCATTTTTGCAAAATGTTCGACTATCGCAACAGCGGAGAGGGCGCAGATTGGGGAAATTCGCGTGATTCCGTTGAACGCGCGGTCTGGTTCTTAACAAGCCGCGAACCGTAAAGGTAATTCAACAGTTCGTATCTAAAAAATTGGAAATATCTGTCAATTTCGCTTTTTTTCGATCAAAAATCGGCGTAAAACTCCTTGAAATATAGGGATTTGTTCACATTTTCAACAGAGTTTTCCACAATCGACCCCTCTTCAAATAATTTACAAATTGTTATATTTTGGGTCGAACACCTGTTTTTTGGTATAAATTTTGCTTCTCTGACCATACTGAAAACGAGCACCGAAAGAAACGCGGTTTTGACGATAAAACATGCGTTTCGGTGAATAAAAATACCCATGTGGAGGGTGCCGTATGATTAAGGGAATCAGCCGTCAGATCGTGGAAGTTACCGATACGACAAACCCATACTTCGAACGCGTATTTTTTATTGTGCGACAACAGTGCAAAGAAGCCTCCCCCGCCCTTTTGGATGCAGAAGCGCACCGCTTAGTCAACACCGCCACCGGCTACACCGGACTCAAACGCGCCAGACGACTGCGGCTGGTGCGATATTGGGGGTTGTTTTTGATGGGTGTCGGTATAGGTGCGCTGGCATTACGTATTTTAACGATCATATAAAAAAGACCTCTCATCGATGGATGAGAGGTCTTTTACTGTTATTTCGTCATAAACAAAACACCGAGCGTATTCGGACCGCAATGTGAAGAAATGGTACAACCGGCGCGGGTAATCAAAATTTCATCAAACGTTTGATATTTCTCAACCTCGGCTTTCACCATTGCGATGCGCTCTTCTGAAATACCGGAATGTGTGATAAAGATGCGGTTCGTACGAATATCGGTGCGACCGTCGAGCTTATCCTGCACATATTGCTGCAAGCACTTATCCAACGAGCCGCGATATTTCTTGCCGACGCTCATTTTTCCGCAGGTGTTATCCACCTCAATGCAAGGTTTCAGTTGTAGCAAGTTGGCACCCATCATGGCAAGCGCAGAGCAACGACCGCCCTTGTGCAAAAACTCCAATGTATCCAACACAAAGCTTGCACTGACTTTTGAGGCAAGTTCCTGCACCTCGCAAGCAACCTGCTCAGCCGACATACCGGCGGCAATACGCTCAGCAGCTTCCAGGACCAGCAGACCGCTGCCGGTTGAGAGGTTACAGCTATCCACCACATAGACACCGTCCAAATCAGCTGCTGCCATACGGCAGTTGGTGTGGGTAACCGACAGACCGGAGCCCAAATTAATGTGTACGATCTCATACCCTTGTTCTAAATACGGCGTAAAGAAATCGGTAAACTCGGCCGCGTTAACAGCCGCCGTTTTCGGCAAAACCTTTTTTTCTTCGTATGTGCGATAAATGTCGTCCGGCATCAAATCAACACCGTCGTCATAGCTTTTCTCTTCCAAAACAACGTGAAGCGGGTGCGTGATGACGTGGAAGCGTTCTTTGATCTCTTCGCTTAAATCACAAGTGCTGTCCGCAGTCAGCAAAACCTTTTTACTCAAAGCGTATTCCTCCCTTTATAACGTACGTTATTTTACCACAAATATGTCGAAAATGCAAGCATTCGTTACGTTGTCAACCGCACGACAACCTCATTGCCTGTATAAAGCATACTAAACGAATAACTGTGGTTAATCCCCATTTGTCGCAAAACGGCATTGTGATTTGTATTAAACCAGTCAACAAAGGCCTCTGCACCGCTAATACAATAGATATGCGTGTCCCCCGTCTTGTTTAACATTCGCGCAACGCTGTCCACGGTATACGTTGTCAATCGCGTTCCGTTTTTGACGTGGAAGTTGTTTGCCGTCGCCACACAATTTGGTAAAGCATATCTGTTTTCACTATTGACCGTATGGTCATCAGCGATCTGTGCAGTCGTCAAGTTAAAATACGCATATACAACCGGTGTGTTCATATTGTTCGTATCGTCCCAAGTAGGATCCACATGATAATACTGACCGTCAATACGCACCACGTTCCATGCGTGACCTTCGGACAAACCGGTAAAGGGATTAACACTCTCCCCCTCTGCTATCAAACACTGGATGCCCGATTGATACAATAAATACTGAAACGCGCGGGCATATCCCTCGCACACAGCTTTTCCTCTCACGAGTGCGCCATACGCATCATGAGCATTATCGCCCTCTTGATAGGTCACGTGTTTTGCTAACGCATTGTGTAATAATAGTTCGCGTTCGTATTCATTCCGCCCGGTCGCGGCGATTCCCAAAAAATCAACGACTGCTTTTTTGAATTTGGTTTGTGCTTGAAGCAACTGATCCCCTGTCATCGTATAACTCAATTGCAATTGAGTAACTTTGTTGCTGCGACTTGAAACCGCATAACGAATACTTCCGTCGCACCAAAAGTGCTGAGGATAATCGGCATAATAGTAATTAAACACCTTTAGAAGCTCTGCCTTCGTCAACTTTTCATCCATAGTGATGGTCGTTTGGCAGTTCTGTACCGCCTTAACGATCTTTTCATAAGCATCCACAAGCGCCGTGCTGTTGGACAACCGTTTTAACTCGGATAAACCGTAATACGAGGATGAGGCAAGCGGTGTTAAAGTGTGTACCGTCGGTGCCGCGGTCGGTGTGGTAGTGGAAACGGTTGTCGATCCGGTACTCCCCGAAGGTTTTGCCACGGTTGTTTGGTTGGTTGTTGTCGAAGAGGCAGCAGATGACGCCCCTCCGGTAGAAGTGGTCTGCACACCATCCTCCGTGGGCTCACCCGCAGAGGTGGTAACATTTGCACCGTCAACCATCGTAGTGGTACCGTTTTCTACCGGCGGCATCTGTGAACCGCACCCGCCAAGCAACGCTATAACAAAGAGAATGCTGAAAGAAACTGCAAACTGTCTTATCATGTACTACCCCCCTTTTTTCATTTTCAGTATAACAACGAAGCACCGGCTTGTCAAACAAAAAGCGTCGGAGCGGTTTACACTCCGACGCTTTTAAGTTTATCGTTCTTCGCGGAAATAAGGAAGGCCCAGGCTCTGAGGCGGTTGATATTCACGTTTTTTGCGCATGCTCGTAATAATCAATACAACAACCGTTACGACGTACGGCAGCATCTTAAACAGTTCTTTTGTTTCAATGCCCAAGCCGGGAAGATAGTTGTTGATGTTGCACAGAGCACCGAACAGGAACGATCCTACAATAGCGAGCGACGGCTTCCAGATCGCAAAAATAACCAACGCAATCGCCATCCAGCCACGATCACCGAAGGCATTGTTCGACCATACGCCGTTGGCGTATGCCATAACGTACTGCAATCCGCCCAAACCGGCAATAGCGCTGCCGAGGCAGGTTGCTACGTATTTATACCGCGTCACATTGATACCGGCGGCATCGGCGGTAGCAGGACTTTCACCGATCGAACGCAAATTCAAACCGACGCGGGTGCGGTTAAGAATCAACGATACGATAATCGCTATCACAATGGAAACGTACGTTAAGAAATCGTGCGACAAGAAAATTTTACCAAACCAACCAAGATCATCCGCAAAGGGAAGCGACGTGCGGAAAAAGCTACTGGTTTTGGTAAGAATAACGGAGGTTAACTCGCTGTTGGTCAACTTTGCCAAGGAACCGCCAAAGAAGTTGCCAAGACCGATACCGAACGTGGTGATCGCAAGACCGGTAACGTTTTGATTGGCACGCAACGTAACAGTAAGAAAACTGTAAAGCAACCCCATCAACATCGAAAACAAAATGGATACCAACAACGGAATCACAACGGCTAAAAACGGATTCATATTCTCCAGTTGGTTGCCGCACGCCTGCTCATATAGGAACGCTCCGATAACACCACCAATACTGCCGGCGTACATGATACCGGGAATACCTAAATTCAAGTGTCCGGATTTTTCGGTCACAATTTCGCCCACCGAACCAAACAGCAGCGGGACACCGAGCGGAATTGAACTTTGGATAAACGAGGTAATCATGAGCGCACCTCCTTCTTCGTATGGCGGAATTTGACAGAATAGCGAATAAAGAACTCACAACCCACTACAAAGAGAATCACTACACCGGCTACGATGTCCGCATAAGAACTATTCAAGAAGAAACTATCCGCCACCTTTGCAGCACCTATGTTAAGGAAAACGACCAACGCGGACATTGCTGCCATAATGTACGGATTGAACAAGCCGAGCCAAGATACCATAATTGCCGTAAAGCCAAGACCACCGATCGTATCCGTTTTAATCGAATGGTTAGTACCGGCGACCAGCAGCACACCCGCCAAACCGGCGATGGCACCGGAAATACACATGGTGCGGATAATGACCTTTTTCACATTGATACCGATGTAGCGCGCCGTATTCTGACTTTCGCCAACAACCGAAATTTCGTAGCCCTGCTTACTGTATTTCAGATAGAAATACGAAAGCACCATAATCACCGCAACTACCAAAATATTGAGTAAATATTTTTGGTTGCCGATCACCGGCAGCGCACCGGTATCAACAGGACGGATAACGGTGAGACCTTTGCTGGCCACCAGCACGTAGTAGGCAACCAGCTGTGTGGCTACATAGTTCATCATCAAGGTAAAGAGCGTCTCGTTTGTGTCATACCATGCTTTGAACAGTGCCGGGATCAACCCCCAGATCATACCGAACACAACACCGACTACAACCGCAAGCAACGCATGCAACCATGAAGCAACACCGTCAAGTTCCAGCATACAGATCATCGCGCCCAAACCGCCCATTAAGGCTTGGCCTTCGGCACCACAGTTCCAAAATTTCATTTTGAAAGCCGGTGTAACAGCAAGCGTCAGGCATAACAGGATTGCCGTTTCTTGCAGAAATTTCCAAAGCATTGTCGCGGAACCGCCTTCAAACAAACGACCGAACGCGCCGCGGAACATCATACTGAACACTTCGCCGAGCGATTCTTTGGTCAGCAAAATTGACACAAAGCCCATCAGCAAAAAGCCAATAACAATAGCGGCAAGGCGAATTAACCAGGCTTTCCAACCCGGCATATCGTCACGCTTGGCGATTGTGATTGCCGGCTCGTGCGTATGTTTTTTCACACTCGTAGCAGCCATGATTATTCTCCTCCTTCCGCTTTTGTCATAAGCAGACCGATTTCTTCTTTAGTAGCGGTACGCGCATCCACCACACCGGTTACGCGGCCGGAACCGATAACCAAAATACGATCACACAACTCTAACAGCACGTCCAAATCCTCACCGACGAAAATGACGGCAACACCGCGCTCCTTTTGTTCATTGAGCAAATTATAGATCGTGTACGAGGAGTTGATGTCCAAACCGCGAACGGGGTACGCCGCCATCAGTACGGTAGGCGCAGCCGCGATCTCTCGACCTACGAGCACCTTTTGAACGTTACCGCCCGACAAACGGCGAACCGGTGTCGTGGCGCCCGGAGTGACAACCTCTAAATCCTCGATAATGTGCTCCGCCAGATCTTTGGGCTCTTTGCGTTCCAAGAACATACCTTTTCCTTTGGTATAGCTACGCAACATCATGTTGTCTATGATATCCATGTTACCGACAAGACCCATGCCGAGTCGATCCTCGGGAACGAAAGACAAGCGCACACCAAGTTCGCGGATCTGCAACGGCGTTTTGGAGCACAGATTGTCCATCTTATCGGTCTGCGGATTACGATACAACACCGCACCGCTATCCAGTTTCTGCAAGCCTGCAATAGCTTCCAGCAGCTCGCGCTGCCCCGAACCCGCAATACCGGCAATACCCAAGATCTCACCGGCGTTGGCAACAAAAGAAACATCATCCAGCATCTTAACGCCTTCGCGATTGGAACAGTTGATGTGATGCACTTCCAAGCGAGGAGCCACATTCTGCGGTTCGCTGCGATCGATATTGAGCGAGATCTTTTTGCCTACCATCATTTCGGTGAGTTCAGATTCGTTGGTTTCGGCGGTACTGACCGTGCCGACGTATTCACCCTTACGAAGCACCGCCACTTTATCAGAAAGACTGAGCACTTCGTGTAATTTATGAGTAATAATGATGATCGCCTTGCCGTCGTCGCGCATACGGCGAAGAACGGCAAACAGCTTTTGCGTTTCCTGAGGAGTCAACACGGCGGTCGGTTCATCCAAGATCAGAATGTCCGCGCCACGGTACAACACCTTAACAATCTCTACGGTTTGTTTTTCTGAAACAGACATCGTATAAATTTTCTTTTTGGGATCAACGTCAAAGCCGTACCGCTCGCAAATATCTTGCACTTTTTGCTGAGCAGTTTTGAGATTGTACCGGCCTTCTTCTTTAAGACCAAGTACAATATTTTCGGTTGCCGTAAACACATCCACCAACTTAAAATGCTGATGAATCATGCCGATCTTATAGTCAAACGCATCTTTTGGAGAAGCAATTACCGATTCTTCCCCATCAATGAAGATCTGACCATCGTCCGGAAAATAAATACCGGAGATCATATTCATCAGCGTGGTTTTACCGCTTCCGTTTTCACCGAGGATCGACAAGATCTCTCCACGATTTACCGTGAGCGAAACATTTTTGTTTGCGACGACCGAGCCGAAGGTTTTTGTGATGTTTTTAAGTTCGATCGCAGGTACAGTGCTCATAGCGCTTCCTCCTTGTGCCTGTTTTACAACTCAAGATTGCCTTGCCGAAAACCGCAAGGCAAGTTCAACTGTAAAATCAGGGAAGGCGGGGCAGTTTGGTGCCCCGCCTTATCCTAAACCGCAGTGTAGTTATCAGCCGTAGTTACGATCCAACAGCGTGATGCCGTCGATTTCAATGTTGAAGTACGGGCCGGAGCGATGTTTGGACTCGTAGAACACGCCGTTCTCGATCGCTTCGGTATCCGGAGCAAACTCAGCATCGGTATCCACGTCCGCCAAGTAAGTGGAGATCTTCTCGCCCTTAACGGTGAAGTTGGCAGTATCAAACACTTTAATAGTGCCATCCTTCAAACCGGCCTCAACAGCAGCGAGCTTCTCAGCAGTGCCGGCAGCAACGTTCTCACCAAGCTCGGTCAACACAACAGAACCGGTCTCCAAAGTGCCGGTCCAGTCGTCAACGATGGACTCACCATTGATGCGCTGAGTAATGATATACTTGAAGTAAGGAGTCCAGTCAATACGAGAGGAAATGAGGAACGTATCCGGGCAAGCAGCTTTTGTGGAGCCGTTGTAGGAAACGTTCGGAATGCCCTTGTTTTCGCAAGCAGTAGGAGCACCCATGGAGTCAGCGTGCTGGCTGATCAGGACACAGCCGCCGTCGATCAAGGACTGAGCCGCCTGTTTCTCGAGCTGCTCGTCGTACCAACTACCGGTGAACTTAACGTCCATCGTCACTTCCGGAACAATGGATTTCGCACCCAGATAGAAAGAGGTGTAACCGGACATAACCTCAGCAAAGGTAAAGGCGCCGACATAACCCATTTTCGCCTGAGCAGCGGTGATCTTGCCGGCATCGATCATCTCTTTGAGTTTCAGGCCGGCAACCACACCAGCCATGTAGCGACCCTCATAGATCGAAGCAAACGCATTGTTGAAGTTCTCAACTTTTGCGGTGTGAGCCTGTGTGCCGGTAGCGTGGCAGAATTGCACTTCCGGATACTCTTTCGCGGCTTTGATCATGTAATCCTCGTGACCAAAGCTGTCCGCGAAGATAAGGCTGCAACCTTCAACTTCAACCAGTTCAACAGCTGCATCGTAGCAAGACTCATCCTCGGGGATCTGAGTCTTCTGTACCATCTCTACGCCCATTTCTTCACAGGCTGCTTTCGCCGCATCAATGAAGTTCTTGTCGTAGGTGGACTGCTCATCGTGCAAGAAGATAAAACCAACCTTCAAGTCTTCCTTCGCGATGGGTTTCAGGATCTCTTTGTAGACGCCATCGTTCTGCTCCGTGCCACTGCAAGCGGCCAAGCCCAGAACCATAACGACTGCCAAGAGAAGCGCCAGGATCTTTTTCATGTGTTTTCCCTCCATTTATTCTTTTTACATCCGCATAAAACACGCGGTTTGTAACTATAAAAACGTGATCCCCGTTTCGGGATCCAGCGACGCAATACGCGCCAGCGATTCTACGCGAACCCCTTGTGCACGCAACAGATCGCCGCCGCCCTGATAGGCTTTTTCAATGACGATGCCCGCACCGACAACTTCCGCCCCCGCCTGCCGAACGATCTCCGACAAGCCAAGCAGCGCTTGCCCTTTTGCGAGGAAATCGTCCACAATCAGGACACGATCCTCAGGGTGCAGATATTGTTTGGATACCATAACCGTGTTGGTAACACCATGCGTATACGAATCCACCTTGGCAGAATAGACATCGCCGGCAATATTACTGGTTTTAGATTTCTTAGCAAATACGACCGGCACACCGAAATACTGCGCGGCAATGCAGGCAACCGCAATACCGGATGCCTCTACCGTTAAGATCTTGGTTACACCGGCATCGTGAAACAAGCGTTCAAATTCTTTGCCGAGGTCGCATAGCAGAGAAACATCGATTTGATGGTTTAAGAAACTGTCCACCTTCAAAACATCACCGGGACGGCATTCGCCGTCGTGCAAGATGCGATCTTCCAGTAGTTTCATCCGTGCACCTCCTCAAAAAATCTCCCATTAGGTAAAAAACACACCATAATGATAACGCGTATTCCTCCAAAAGTCAACATTAAAACACAAAAAATAGTGCTTTCGGAACAAAAAACACAACCTACTGCACAAGATGCAGTAGGTTGTAAAATCAGAATGCAATTTTTTCTTCTAAATACTGTTTCAGATCAGCGATCGCAACACGCTCTTGTCGCATTGTGTCGCGGTCACGCACCGTAACACAACCATCCTCAGCGGAATCAAAGTCATAGGTGATGCAAAACGGCGTACCGATCTCATCCTCGCGGCGATAACGCTTGCCGATGGAACCGGCATCGTCAAAGTCCACCATAAAGTATTTGGACAATTCGTCGCGAATCTTCAAAGCGTTTTCCGACAGCTTCTTGGACAACGGCAACACCGCCGCTTTGAACGGAGCCAACGCCGGATGCAAGCGCAGCACGACACGGGTATCATTCTTTTCGGCGTCAACGACCTCTTCATCATACGCTTCACACAAGAATGCCAGTACAACACGGTCCGCACCTAGGGAGGGCTCAATAACATACGGAATATAATGCTCGTTGGTTTCGGGATCAAAATATTCCAAACGCTGACCGGAGTGCTCACTGTGTTGAGTCAAGTCAAAATCGGTACGGTCGGCAATGCCCCACAGTTCACCCCATCCAAACGGGAACAAAAATTCAAAGTCGGTGGTGGCTTTGGAGTAGTGCGACAGTTCTTTCTGCTCGTGATCGCGCAGTTTTAGGTTCTCATCACGCATGCCGAGCGACAACAACCATTGATGGCAGAAATCCTTCCAGTACACAAACCAATCCAAATCCGTGCCGGGTTTGCAGAAAAATTCCAGTTCCATCTGTTCAAACTCGCGAGTACGGAACGTAAAGTTACCGGGGGTGATTTCATTACGGAAACTCTTACCGATCTGCGCCACGCCGAACGGCAACTTTTTGCGGGAAGAACGCTGGATATTGCTGAAATTAACAAAGATACCCTGCGCGGTTTCCGGACGCATATACAGCTCGCTCTTGACATCCTCGGTAACACCTTGGAAAGTCTTAAACATTAAGTTAAAGGTGCGAATATCGGTAAAGTTGTGCTCACCGCAATCCGGGCAGCAGATGTTATTCTCATCAATATACTGTTTCATTTGTTCAAATGACCAGCCGGCGGGATTAACGCCCGTATCCTCGATGAGTTTGTCCGCGCGGTGGCGAGTTTTGCAGCTTTTGCAATCCATCAACGGATCAGAGAAGTTGCCGACGTGACCGGATGCCACCCATACCTGCGGATTCATTAAAATCGCGCTGTCCAAGCCGACATTATACGGACTTTCTTGGACAAACTTTTTCCACCACGCGCGTTTGACGTTGTTTTTGAGTTCTACGCCAAGCGGGCCGTAGTCCCACGTGTTGGCAAGACCGCCGTATATATCGGAACCCGGATAGACAAATCCGCGCCCTTTGCACAAGGAAACGACCTTTTCCATGGTTTTTTCCGCATTGTTCATGTCATAAGACCTCCGCTTTATACAATCTCCTATCTATACTAATAGGAAACCCTTCAAAAGTCAACCTTTTTTGCCGCTAAAAATTTGCAAAGAGGTATAGCATTTTTTGTTATATTGTGATACAATAACGATGATTATGGAATTTCCGTCAATAAAGGAGGAGCAACAGATGGAAAAATCACAACAAAAAGCCCTCGAAAAGATTGCTTTGCAGATCCGAATGGCCGTTATCGAAGGCACTTACAACGCAAAAAGCGGGCATCCCGGCGGATCGCTGTCGATTGCAGACCTGCTCGCTTATCTGTATTTCAAAGAGATGAACGTCGATCCCGCCCGTCCGAATTGGGCAGACCGCGATCGCTTCGTCTTATCCAAAGGTCACTGTGCACCCGCTCTGTACGGTGCGCTCGCACACAAGGGTTTCTTCTCGGTAGAGGAAATCAAATCCTTGCGTCATATCGGTGCCATGTTGCAGGGACACCCTTGCATGACTGAAACACCCGGCGTAGATATGTCCACCGGTTCGCTCGGCCAGGGCATCTCGACCGCTGTGGGTATGGCGCTTGCAGCAAAATTGGATAACAAAACCTATCGTACCTACGCCGTACTTGGTGACGGCGAGATTGAAGAAGGTCAGGTTTGGGAAGCGGCAATGTTCGCGGCTCACAAAAAGCTGGACAATCTGTGTGTTGTGGTAGATAATAACAATCTTCAAATCGACGGCACGCTGGATGAAGTCACCTCCCCCTACCCCATTCCGGAAAAGTTTGCCGCGTTCGGTTGGAACGTTATCGTGATCGAAGCACACGACTTTAATCAGATGGAAGCAGCGTTTAACGCTGCCCGCGAATGTAAAGGTAAACCCACTGCCATCGTTCAGAAATCGATCAAGGGCAAGGGCGTTTCCTTCATGGAAAATCAAGTTGGCTGGCACGGTTCGGCACCCAACGCCGAGCAATACGAAATTGCAATGAATGAACTGAAAGCGGCGCTTGCCGCCGTGGAACAGGAGGGTTAATCATGGCCGAGATCATTAAACAGGCAACGCGTGACGCCTACGGTGCCGCACTCGTCGAGTTAGCAGAGTCCTGCCCCGATCTGGTCGTGCTGGACGCCGACCTCGCCGCCGCTACCAAAACCGGTGGCTTTAAGAAAGCACATCCCGATCGCTTTTTTGATTGCGGTATTGCCGAGAGCAATATGATGGGCATTGCCGCCGGTCTTGCCGCCAGCGGCAAAACCGTCTTTGCCTCCTCTTTTGCGATGTTTGCTGCGGGTCGCGCTTTTGAGCAAGTGCGCAACTCCATCGGTTACCCGCATTTGAACGTGAAAATCGGTGCTACTCATGCCGGTATTTCCGTCGGTGAGGACGGTGCCACACATCAATGCTGCGAGGATATTGCTCTGATGCGTTCCATTCCCGGCATGACCATTTTGAACCCCGCAGACGGTGTAGAGGCGCGCAAAGCAGTTTTTGCTGCTGCCAAGCATGACGGACCGGTATATCTGCGCTTTGGACGTTTAGCAGTGCCGGTGATCTTTGATGAAAACAATTATGATTTCGAGATCGGCAAAAGCGTTCAGTTGACCGACGGTAACGACGTAACGATCATTGCTACCGGTCTGATGGTAAACGAGGCGTTAATTGCCGCCGAAGCGCTTAAAAACGAGGGTGTTGCTGCCCGCGTGATCAACATGGCAACCATTAAGCCGATCGATCGCGAGGCAATCGTGCGTGCTGCCAAAGAAACCGGCTGCATCGTCACGGCGGAAGAACATTCCATCATCGGTGGCCTCGGCAGTGCTGTCTCCGAAGTCGTTTGCGAAGAGTGTCCGGTTCCGGTCCTGCGCGTCGGCGTTATGGATACCTTTGGTAAATCCGGTCCTGCTGTTGAGTTGTTGAAACTATTTGGATTATCCGCCGAGCATATTATCGAAGAAGCCAAAAAAGCGATCGCACTGCGCGGATAAGTGCTTATCCAAATGCCACACTAACGTTGAATAGGAGGTTTGGCTATGTCTGAAAACCAGCCGAAACAATACCGTTATTCAAAAAAGATACGTATTTGGACCATCGCAGGCTCTTCTGCTATGGCTGTCATTGGTGTTTTGTGCATAACGGCGTTTATTCTCATCTCTTCTGTATTGGGGAAAATCAATTTTTCCAATAACGATCCTGTGGATCCTAATGCTGATATCGTTATTGATTCAGGCGAGGATGAATATACCGGTGTTGTGGTCGATCCGTCAGAATACGATAATGCCGCCGCCGTGTCGGATATTCCCTTGCGCGGCGACGGGAACGGGATTCATAACATCCTGTTGGTTGGTGTGGACAGTCGCCAAAACAATTTCGTCGGGTTGTCGGATACCAACGTCATTTTATCAATTAACGACAATACCAAGACCATAAAAATGATTTCTATCCTACGCGATACATGGGTTTCCATCCCCGGTCGCGACAAAGACGGAGACGGTCAGGACGATATTTGTAAATTCAACACCGCGTACGCTTACGGTCGCCACACGTTGCAACACAAGGCAATCGCGCAAAATTTCCGTTTGGATATCGATGATTACATTGGTGTCAACTTCCGGGTGTTGCCCATTTTGATTGATGCGATGGGCGGATTGGATGTCAAACTGACTGCCAAAGAAATTACACAGATTCCTGCAAAAGGCACTACCATTTCGGTAAACAATCCCGGATTTGTGCAAATGACAGGAAGTCCCGGTGTGCATCATCTTGACGGGTTCCAAGCAATGGAATACGCGCGCATTCGTAAGATCGACAGCGATTTTCAGCGAACAGAGCGGCAACGCAAGGTGCTCACGCTGTTGATAGAAAAAGCGAAAACGATGAGTTACACGCAACTCATTAACATCGTATACAAAGCGGTTTCCCACGTAGATACCAATATGTCGACCGATGAATTTTTAGATATAGCCGCCAATTCGCTAACCTATGCCGGCTATACGATTGAAAATGGGTATCACATCCCGGAAAACGGTATGTATAAGTTTACCTCAATTTCCGGAAAAGGAAGCGGCATTTTGTTGACCAATCCCAAAGAAACGGTAAAAAACCTGCACACGTATATTTATGGATAAACAATATGCCGCCCGCGGAATACTCCGTGGGCGGCACTTTTTTCTTTTCGTATTAGTGACGCAGTAAAATGGACCGGGGAATGTTTTTGACCGTAACTGTTTCGGTGCCTTCGGCATATTCACCATCCAATGACCATGGTAACGGTTTCTTCATGGTGAAGGTAACTTCTGATGCTTTGAAGAAATCGAACAGTTCCGGATCAAACTCGGCAGTATTGATTGAGTTAAGAATGCGTGCGAGCTCAGCCGCGTTCGTTGGGCGGTGCACCAAGATCACTT
Source organism: Acutalibacteraceae bacterium (assembly GCA_045595445.1). GTDB lineage: Bacteria > Bacillota > Clostridia > Oscillospirales > Acutalibacteraceae > RGIG3009. The sequence goes on along the minus strand of JAZOAK010000065.1, from coordinate 23,101 downwards.
CAAAGAAGCCGTCGCTCATATCCACAATTCCGGCATTAAGCTTAACCAATCCGGCAACCGAGGTGGAGTTACATACCGCTCCGAAGAGATAATCCCCCTCGTAGCGCTTATCTGCCGTTTGCGCAATAATCTGATGACTTTGTACAGAAAAGAGTTCTTTACTTCCTTCCAACAAATACGCAAAATGCCCCAGAGCATTTTTAGCAGTTTGCGGTGCATTGTAGGAAGCAGCGGTGAAAATACCGAATGAGGCGATGTACGAAAAATGGCGCGATCCATTAAATAAGCCAACGTCCATAGCATCGTTATGCCCGTCCAAAATATTTCGCAAGGCCGCTGCGGGCTGTGCTTTCAAATTCAGGCTGGTTGCAAAATCATTGGTACTTCCTGTCGGTATATATCCAAGCGGCACTTGTTTTTTACAAGCAAGCAAACCGTCAATCACTTCGTTTAGCGTACCGTCACCGCCGCAACAGATGACAAGATCGTGACGTGAAGCCAATTGTTCCGTGATACGTCGCGCATCACCGCGTGCGCCGGTAATGTGAACCGTAGGCACACATCCTGCGCGACACAATCCATCCGTGAGAGGAAACAAGGCGGTGCGTCCTTTTGCCTTTCCCGCCACAGGATTGATAATCAACAAAACTTTTTGCCCCATTGTCATAAATGGTCACCCCTCTTTACTCTTAAATTATATCAAGCACGTCAAGTACAACCGTGAAGAATCTGTGAATTTTTGTTTTTGGTTGACAGTAACCGCTTAAAAGAGTACAATGTTTTTTATAAATGCGCCACACAAAGCAAGGAGAGACAGCATGGCCTGGTTTTTTCGAAAACAAGCAAAGGACAAACAGACGTCAGCCGTTATTCCCCTCGACGGAAAACTCATCACCTATGCCGTACGCCGCGAAGAAAGCGGCGAGATCGTAATTGGCAAAGATGGGCGCATTTGCGTAACCGCCGAGGAAGTGGAGTTGCGTTTTTCAAACGGATCCGTCCCCTTTGCCTGTCCCCTCTCCTCGGTGGAATGCGGTGAATTGATGAGTCACAACGGCGTACTCATCACCGGCGATGACGTTGTCACCGGTAACCGCATTACCGTGGTTGCTTATTACAAATATTACCGTTAGAAAGGTAGGATTCCCTCTATGCGCTTGCATACCCTGATCGGATCTCTTGCACTAACTGCGATAGTCGCTGTTATACCCTCTTTCACCGTGACGGCAGTAGAGCCGACACAAGACGACACCATCACCACCGCCGAGGTGGATTGTATTCGTCTTGTCACAGAACCGGACGACGTCTCGGAGGATGTCTATTATGTGATGAACGGCAACAAAAACAGCGGCCCCGACTCCTTTACGTGGGTGGAGGATGCGATTGCCGGAACAGCGTTACAGTTAGACGGCGACACCCAACACGTTCGCCTTTCCACCGAACGTGTCAAGGAACTTGACGAGTTCACCTTTTCCGCTTGGTTTAATTGGACGGGAAACGACGAGGGTGAAAAAGAACAACGGTTGCTTTGCATCTATAAGAACGAAAATCACAGTTTGATCGTTTCGCCACACAACACCGTTCCGTCTATGCAGTTAGACGGCATTCAACTGACGTTAGAGGATCCTCAAATTGAACCGGTTTCGCTCTATCATACGGTAACCCAAAACGTCACCTCAGCACTGCCGACCAACGAGTGGCACCATTTGGCCGTAACCTTATCCGATACGGAAGTTGCCTTGTATATCGACGGCGCTCTGTACGCCTCCCAAACGTTGGAGAATTTTTCGGTCGACACCATGGATCTGTATCGTTTGGTGATCGGCAGTGAATTTGATGGCGACGCCAACTTTAACGGTCTTGTGGACAATGCCCTGATTTACAACGCCGTATTGGACACCGATCAAATCATGTTACTGGCAGAAAACAGAGATCCGCTGGCAGGTGGCACCCCCACCTCCAAAAAAGAAACGTTGGCAACCAAACTCTACGTTGACGATACTACGTCTGACGACACCGCCTCTGTTCGCATTTTAGGGCTTTCACCGATGGTGTTTGCCATCGTGGGCGCTTGTTTGGTATTGGTAATCGTTCTCTCGTTGGTGCTGAGTCTCTACCGTAAAAACAGTCAAAAATGGCATGAGGAGGATCATCCGTGAAAAATTTTCTGATTTTCGCATTATGTGCGGTTCTTCTTTGCCTGATTGCCGTGCCGGTGGCGGCTGAGGACAATACAGCCCAGACGTATAAGTTAACCGTTCTCGGCGATGATACGGCGGTTTTCAGCGCACAAAACACACCTACACTGTGGGAAAAACCGACTTTGAAAGCCGGACAATATATGACGACATCCGGCATGCTGACCGTGCAAAACAACACCACGGTCGAGCAAAAAATCAAATTGCGCACCGTTGAACTACCGTACGATAACGAGGAAGCTTTACGCTACCTAAACCATGTATACATTACCGTGCGTGACGGCAGTAACGTCTTGTATGACGGTCCTTACAGTCGTATTAATGACAACCGCGATTTCAACTTAAACGTAACGCTTTCCGCTAACAAAAAAGCAACGTATTTCATTGATTTGCATTGTGATTACCTATATACGGGTGAAGGCTTGGCAACCAATGATGTGATTAAATGGGACTTTTACGCTGTGGATGAAACAGCAAACGAGACTTCGGAGTCCACATCTTTCTCCAATCCCGCCTTGTTAGAGGTTCTTGTAGCTTGCGGCATCGCCGCGCTTCTCTTAGGTGGTATTTTTGCCTATAATCGTTTTGTCCAAAAAACCTGATAACACAAATAAAAGAGGCTGCAACGATTGTTGCAGCCTCTTTTTTGTGTTTATTCTTCGATAGGCAATAACGAAAGCCCTAACTCACCGAGTTGTGCATCGTCTACTGAGGACGGGCACTGTGTCATCAGTTCGGTCATGTTCTGCACTTTCGGATACGCAACCACGTCACGCAGCGTAGGTGCACCAAGCATCTGCATCACCAAGCGATCAAGGCCCAGTGCCATACCGCCGTGCGGCGGTGCACCGTACTTGAACGCGTCGGTCAAGTAACCGAATTTCGCATAGGAAACTTCGTCCGAAAGCCCCAGCGCACGGAACATCTGCTTTTGGAGTTCCGGATCGGTAATACGGATCGAACCGCTTGCCATCTCAATACCATTGAGTACTAAATCATACGCTTTGGCAAATACACGCGCCGGATCGCTGTCAAGATAAGGAATGCACTCATCAAGCGGTGAGGTGAAGGGATGGTGCATTGCCACCCACGTGTTCTGCTCCGCATCCCACTCAAAGAACGGGAAGTTGATGATCCACAACAGATCAAACCCTTCGCGTTTAATCTTCAACTTATCTGCCAATTCCAAGCGCAATGCGCCGAGAACCGTTAGTACCAGCTTCGACACGGTATCCGCGACCAAAAGTACAACGTCTCCCTGCTCGGCACCCAGTTTCGCAAGCAACGCTTGCATGGTCTCCTCCGTGAGGAACTTGCCGAACGAAGACGAAACACCGTCCTCCGTCCAACGCACCCATGCAAGACCCTTGGCACCGATACCCTTAGCGTACTCGGTAAGTTTATCAATATCTTTGCGGGAAACATTCTTGACGGCATCTTTGGCAACGATACCGCGAACAGAACCGCCGCCTTCAATCGCAGAGGTGAACACACCGAAACCGCAATCCTTTACAACGTCGCTGACGTCGCACAGTTCCATACCAAAACGAGTGTCAGGCTTATCGGAACCGAAGCGTTCCATCGCCTCAGTATAGGTCATGCGCGGCAACGGCAACGGAATATCCACGTTCAAGATTTCCTTGAACACGTGTTTCATAAAGCCTTCGCCAATCTCCAAGACGTCCTCTACGTCAACGAAAGACATCTCTAAGTCGATCTGCGTAAACTCCGGTTGACGATCCGCACGCAAGTCCTCGTCACGGAAACAACGCGCAAGTTGGAAATATCGATCAAACCCCGCAACCATCGACAGCTGTTTATACAACTGGGGAGACTGCGGCAAAGCGTAAAATTCGCCCTTGTGGACGCGGGACGGCACCAAGAAGTCGCGTGCGCCCTCGGGAGTGGAACGCACCAGAATAGGAGTTTCCAGTTCCACAAAACCTTGAGAATCAAAATAATCACGCGTTGCTTTTGCGATCTTATGACGTAACAAGAGGTTGCGTTGCAGATCGGGGCGACGCAAATCCAAATACCGATATTTTAAGCGCATAGCTTCCGCCGTGTTTGAATTTTCCACGATCTCAAACGGCGGTGTTTCCGCTTTGTTGAGAATGCGCAGTTCTTCAACCGCGATTTCCACTTCACCTGTGGGTATCTCGTTGTTAATCGAAGAACGAACGCGTACCGTACCGGTGGCAGCAAGGACATACTCACCGCGAACCGTAAACGCTTTATCAAAAACATCGCGCGCCGTGTTATCATCAAACGCTAACTGCACAATACCGGTGCGATCACGCAAATCAATAAAGATCAATTGACCGAGGTCGCGTTGACGCTGTACCCAACCAAACACGGTAGCGGTTTCTCCGGCATGTTCTCTGCGAAAATCACCGCAATAGCGGGTACGCTTCATTCCCTTGATAGTTTCCATTTACATATCTCCTAACAGTTGTGCCACGTCGGCAAACTGCCGATCCAGCGATTTGTTGTATAAAACCGTGTAAAGACCGTCGTCAAGATCCACGTCCGTGACCTCGCCGGTCGACATATCTTTTAACTTGGCTTTGCCGGTTTCAAGTTCCGTATCGCCGACAACAATGGTATACAAAGCGTGTAGTTTATCGGCATATTTCATCTGTGCTTTCAGTCCTCTGCCGACCGTATCACATTCCACCGAAACGCCGCCCTCACGCAACTGGTTAGCAAGCGCAAAGCAGCGTTTCGCCGCCGCGTCACCCATTGAAGCAAGATACAGATCGCAAGTGGGTTCTTTCGGGATCGGCGCATTCTGCGCGTGTAAAACCATCAACAACCGTTCAAGTCCCATACCGAACCCAAGTGACGGCAGATGCGGTCCGCCAAGCTCCTCACATAAACCGTCGTATCGGCCACCGCCGCACACCACTGCCTGCGCACCGAGCGCGTCGGAGACGAACTCAAACACAGTGCGGGTATAATAATCCAAGCCGCGCACAATATGCGGATCCAGCGAGAACTCGATACCGGCTGCCATCAAATAGTCCTGCACCTTGTGGAAATGCTCGTTACACTCATCACACAAATAATCCACAATCACGGGCGCGTCTGCGGCAATGGCAGAGCATATCGGCGATTTGCAATCTAAAATGCGCATGGGATTGCGTCCCAAACGATCACGGCAGGTTTCACACAAGTCACTCTGACGCGCCTCAAAATAGGCTTTAAGCGCTTCGTGATACGCTTTACGGCAAGTCGGGCAACCGATGGAATTGATATGCAGGGATACCCCCTCAACCGATAAGGCTTTGAGAACGTTATGTGCAACGGCGATCACCTCAGCATCCGCCATCGGAGATGCCGTACCAAAGCACTCAATACCAAACTGGTGGAACTCACGCAAACGCCCCGCCTGCGGCTTTTCATACCGATAGCAGGACGTGACGTAAGAAGCCTTAATGGGAAGTGCCTCATTGTGAAGCCCATGTTCCAAAAGCAGACGCATGGCGCCCGCAGTCCCCTCCGGCCGAAGCGTAATCGATCGACCACCCTTATCTTCAAAGGTATACATTTCCTTCTGCACCACGTCGGTCGTTTCCCCCACCGAACGCTGGAATAACTCTGTGTGTTCAAAAACCGGCATACGGATCTCACGGTAACCGTGGTCACGCGCCACCTGCAAAGCGGTACGTTCCACGTACTGCCATTCGTGACTCTCGTTCGGCAACACGTCCTGCGTGCCGCGAATTGCTTTTGTAATCAATGCCATGATGTTATCGTTCCTTTTTATTTCGTACTGTTAGAAGGATTAACGATGTTGCGCCAATCCAAATCGCCGCGCTCCAAGCCATGAATCAGCACCTCGGCAGAGGCGATGTTGGTGGCGACCGGAACGTTTCGCATATCACACAAACGGAACATATCGTTCTCGTTCATTTCGTTTTCTTTGCTTGTCATCGGATCACGGAAAAACAAAAGAAGGTCGATCTCATCACAGGAAATGCGAGCGGAGATCTGCTGTGCCCCACCTTGAGCACTGCTCAGATAGCGCGTTATCTGTAAACCGGTTGCCTCAGACACCATCTTACCCGTTGTGCCGGTAGCACACAGGTTATGACGACTGAGAATACCGCAATACGCGATACAAAACTGTACCATGAGTTCTTTCTTTGCATCGTGTGCGATCAACGCAATGTTCATTGATTTCTCTCCTTTGCAATTTACGCTTGCATACGCCGTAAATCGGCAAGCAAAATATCCTCTCCCAAATAGCGGCCTGCAATATTAGCAAAGCAGGTACCGGCATTGGACTCCACCGGCAACGGCTTTCCGTACGCGTTGGCAACCGCCACTTCTTCATCCTCGGGCAACACGCCGATCAGTTGCAGCGCCGCCGTATCAATGAGTTCATCGATATCCGGCATTTTGCCGCGCAGGATCGGATCGGGACGCAAGCGATTGATGATGAGTCTGGCGGGTATTTCCCGCTTTCGCAACAAACGCGCAATAATCTGCGCATCTCTGGCACACACCATATCGGGTGTTGTCACGACAAAGGCGCGATCTGCACCGGCAACAGCGGTTTCAAAACCGCGACCGATACCGGCGGGACAGTCGACAATCACTTCGTCATAGTAGCGGGAAAAGCCACGGCATAGCCGTGCCATATCCTCCGGTGTTGCCAGCTTCTCCAAATCAACGGGAGCCGGCAGTACAAACACGTCGGGGCAAATGGGCGAAGGATAGATCGCACCTGCAGGCTGACAAGAACCGGCAAGAACGTCTGCCATATCGTACACCGCGGTACCGGCAATTCCCAGCATAACATCCAAACTGCGTAAACCGGCATCACCGTCCACAAGCAAGACACGACGACCACGGCGTGCTAATGCGCACCCCAAGCCCGCCGAAACGGTGGATTTGCCGGCACCGCCTTTGCCGGATGTAACAACTGATATCATACCTTCACCCCCATTTGGAGTAAGTATATCACAAATTTGCTTTTATGTAAACAATTTGTCCTTGCTTTTTTTCAAAAAGCTGGTATAATATCCTTATTAAACGCATAGACGGAGAAAGTATTCAAATATCCCCGGTACAGCAGAGAGGGTCGTCATGGGCTGAAAGCGACCTGCATCGGCATTTGAAGAAGTTCACTCCCGAGCGGCGGCGCTGATTCCCAAAGTAGGGCGGTAGGTGTCGACGGTTACCCCGTTATCGGTCATAAGTGTCCGTTTTTGTGAAAAAGACGGAAAGTCGGGTGGTACCGCGGAGATTTTCTTCGTCCCTAATTTTAGGGACGAAGTTTTTTTATTTTAGGAGGTTCCGTATGAAAGAAAAACTGGAAGCCTTGCGTGAGAAAGCGCTCGGCGAACTGGCAACGTTGGAAACGCCGAAGGAACTGGAAGAGTTCCGCGTGCGATTACTGGGAAAAAAAGGTGAAGTAACCGAGCTGCTGCGCGGCATGGGTGCTCTTCCCGCCGAGGAACGTCCGAAAATGGGTCAACTTATTAATCAGCTTCGCAGTGAACTGGAAACGGCCCTTTCGGAACGTGAGCAGAATATCACCACCTTACTGAAAGAAAAGCGCCTGAAAGAGGAAACGATTGACGTAACCCTGCCGGGCACCAAAGCGAAAGAAGGCGGTTTACACCCGCTCAATATCGTGCTTAACGACCTCATCGATATTTTCCAATCAATGGGCTTTGACGTGGTGGACGGTCCCGAGGTGGAAACCGAGCACTATTGCTTTGAAGCGTTAAACGTACCGAAAGATCATCCGGCACGCGATATGCAGGATACTTTCTATTTGGCCGAAAACCTGTTACTGCGTACGCAGACCTCTGCCGCGCAAGCACGCACAATGGAGCAACGCAAGCCGCCCATTCGCATCATCTGTCCCGGTCGCGTGTTCCGCGCCGACGAAGTGGATGCCACCCACTCCCCCGTGTTCCATCAGGTCGAGGGTTTGGTCGTGGATAAAGGTATCACGTTGTGTGACCTGAAAGGTGTTCTCGAACAGTTTGCTCACGAGATCTACGGACCGGAAACGGAAGTCAAATTCCGCCCCTCCTTCTTTCCCTTTACCGAGCCGAGTGTGGAGGTCGACGTCACCTGCTCCGAGTGTGGCGGTAAAGGATGCCGTGTTTGTAAGGGTACCGGTTGGATCGAAATTCTCGGTGCCGGTATGGTGCACCCGCGTGTTCTCGCCGGTTGCGGCATTGATCCCGAAGAATACACCGGTTTTGCGTTTGGTATCGGTCTGGATCGCCTGACCACCACGCGTTACAAGATCAGCGATATCCGTTTGTTGTTTGAAAACGACCAACGGTTCTTAGAACAGTTTTAAGGAGGGAATCGACTTATGAAAATTTCATTAAACTGGCTCAAGCGATACGTTGATATTTCGGTTCCCGTTGAGGAACTGTGTGACAAAATGATTCTCAGCGGTTTTGAAGTGGAAAGCGTTGAGGATCTGTCTGCAACGATGTCCAACGTTGTGGCGGCGCGTATTTTGAAATTAGAAAAACACCCCGATGCAGACAAACTGCAGATTTGTCAAATGGATGTGGGCGGTGCCGAACCGATCCAGATCATCACGGGTGCACAAAACGTCTTTGAAGGCGCACTGGTACCGGCGGCGCTGCACGATTCGCATTTGCCCAATGGTATGCATATCAAACGCGGCAAGCTGCGCGGATTACCGTCCGACGGTATGCTTTGCTCCGGCGAGGAGTTGTGCTTAAAGGAAGCGGATTATCCGGGTGCCGAGGTCTACGGCATTTTGATCCTCAACGAGGACGTACCTGCCGGCACCGATATGCGCGAGATCCTGCATCTCAACGACGTTGTCATTGACTTTAAGATTACCGCTAACCGCCCCGATTGCCAAAGTGTACTCGGTGTCGCGCGTGAGATCGCGGTAGCACTCAAACAAGAGTTCCATGCTCCGAAGCCGACCTATACCACCGTTGGCGGTGATATCAACGAGTATATCAATATCACAGTCAAGGATTACGATCTGTGCCCGCGTTATATGGGTCGTATCGTGCGCAATCTGCGCATCAAACCCTCGCCCGATTGGATGAAAGATTGCCTGCGCACAGCAGGTATGCGTCCCATCAACAATATTGTAGATATTACCAACTTCGTGATGTTGGAGACCGGTCAACCGATGCACGCGTTTGATCTGCGTGATATTCGCGGCAATCAAATCATCGTGCGCTGTGCCGATGAGAATGAAGCGATCACCACACTGGACGGCAAGGATCATACCTTGACCTCTGATATGCTTGTCATCGCCGACGGCGAAGCGCCATCCTGCGTTGCCGGTATCATGGGCGGTCTCAACAGCGAAATTAAGGAAGATACCACCGATCTCTTGTTTGAGTGTGCCAAATTCCGCCGCGATAGCGTGCGCCGCACCGCGCGTACCTTGGGCATGCGTACCGAGTCGTCCGCCCGCTTTGAAAAAGGTGTGGATATCGGCAGTGTCGGTTATGCGATGGATCGTGCGTTACAACTCATTCAAGAACTGGATGCCGGTGATATTATTGATGGTGTGCTTGATCGTCATGAAGAACTGCCCGAGCCCCGCATGTTAAAAGTCACCACCGAAAGCATCAACGCATTGCTCGGTGTGGACGTGCCGGAAAGCGCGATGGTGGAAATTCTTAACCGCTTGGAAATCAAGACCACTTTGGAAAACGGTGTGCTGACTTGTGCCGTACCGTCGTTCCGTGACGATATTGAAGGACGTGCCGATCTCGCGGAAGAAGTCATGCGTGTATATGGGTACGACCATATCGTATCCACCCCCATGACCGGCTCTATTGTGCGTGGTAAGATCCTGCCGGAGCGTCGTAATACAAACCTCATCAAAGAGGTGCTGATCGCGCAAAGCATGCAAGAGATCTCAACCTATTCGTTTATCAGCGGCAAAGCACTTGATACGCTTTCGCTTGCTGAGAGTGACTCCCGCCGTCAGGTGGTAACGTTGCTTAACCCCTTGGGTGAAGAATACTCCGTTATGCGTTCGCAACTGATCACCAGTATGCTAACGGTACTCGCCACCAACTACAACCGCAAAAATACGGCGGTGCGTTTCTTTGAAGTCAGCAAACTGTTCCGTCCCCACTCACTGCCGCTGACCGAGCAACCGGAAGAAATCCCGGCTCTGTCACTGGGCCTGTACGGTAAGGAGGAAAATTTCTTCACGCTCAAAGGCATCGTGGAAACCCTGCTTTCGAATTTTGGTGTGGATGCTGACTACGTGCGCGGCAATGAGCCGTATCTGCATCCCGGTCGTCAGGCGGCTGTCACCATCGGTGATAAGATTATCGGTACGTTCGGTGAAGTCCATCCCGATACCGCTTCTAAGTACGATTTGGATGCCCGCGTCTATGTTGCCGAACTTCGTTTGCAACCCTTGTTTGACGCGATCGAAAAGGTGCGTGTGTTGTATAAGCCTCTTCCCCGCTTCCCCGCTGTCGAGCGCGATTTGGCACTCTTATGCGACGAGGCGCTGCCGGTGGCTGAGATTCAAAAGGCCATCGTCAAAGCGGGCGGTAAGTTGTTGGAGACCGTAACGCTGTTTGACGTCTATCAAGGCGCTCAAATTGCTGCGGGAAAGAAGAGTGTGGCGTTCAGTTTGTACTTCCGTTCGGCGGAAGGTACCCTTTCCGATATGGATGTTGATCCTGTACTCAAAAAGATTTTTGCGAGATTAGAGGAAAAAGGCTGCACTCTTCGGTCATAACACTTGCAATTTCACAAATTATAGCGTATACTGGTAGATAGTTAGTATGATGGGAGGAATCCGAATGTTAGATAAAACCATGACTTTCTCGGTAAACGAGGATAAAGATCAGCAGATGAAGCAGGTACTTACTGCGGTATATGACGCCCTGCGCGAGAAGGGATATAATCCTATCAATCAGATCGTCGGATACATTTTATCCGAAGATCCGACCTATATCACCACACACAACAATGCGCGCAGTTTGATCCGCAAGGTCGACCGTGACGAGTTGTTGCGTGCCATGGTGCGCTCTTATCTCAACAACTAAGAAACGAGGATTCGATAATGGCAGATAAGCAAGAAAAACTCCTGACATACAAGGGTAAACCGCTCGTGCGTAGCGGTAACGTCCTTTATTACGGAGATATGGCGGAGAAGTGTGTGGTCATACTACAGATCCTCTCCAACAAAACCGTCGGTGATATGACGGTGGCGGATAAAATTCAGGTTCAGCTTATGCTGACGGATCCTGAAGTTCGCTTAAAAGATCGCATCTTGAAGAAAAGCGAGAAAAACGGTCTTTACAATGCGATGGATATCGGCAGTATTTGGTTGGAACGCGCACTCGCTGAAAATTAAAAAAAGAGCACCGACGAAAATCGGTGCTCTTTTTTATTGCTTTTTAAGACGGGCGACTAACGTTTTATCGGGGGTAACGTAGACCGTACGGTTGGTTTCATAGATCACCATACCGGGTTTCGCGCCTGCGGGCTTTTTAACGTGCTTGATTTGCGTATAGTCCACCGGCACCTGTGCCGAATCGGCGGCTTTGGAATGTGTCGCCGCAATAATCGCCGCCTGCATCAGCGTTTCGTTCGGCGGGGTAACACCATCGGTCAACACCACGGTGTGCGAGCCGGCGATGTTTTTGGTATGAAACCACCAGTCACTGCCTTTGGCTGTACGAGTGGTAAGTTTATCGTTCTGCACGTTATTGCGTCCTACTAAAATGGTAAAGCCATCATCCGACACAAATTCCAGCGGTTTGGTCGGCGGTGGAGGTTTTTGTTTGCCGCCTTGCCGCCGCAAATAACCGGTACCGACAAGTTCCGCGCGCAAATCATCCAGCTCTCGCACCGTAGTCGCGCGGGAAAGTGCATCAAACACGGAGTCCAAGTATACCAAATCCTGCTCGCCGATTTGGATCTGCTGTCCCAATATCTCCTCGGCGGTTTTGGCTTTGCGATATTCTTTGTAGTATTTCTGTGCGTTTTGTGTTGCCGAAAGAGCCGGATCCAGCGGAACGGTAACAGTGGGACACGTCTCGTCGTAATAGTTAACAAGTTCTGCTTTTTCGGCGCCTTTGGGAATCGCGTGAAGATTCGCGTTTATCAGATCGGCATACAAACGTTTTTCATCGCGTTTGCCGGAATCGGCAAGCTCGCGGCGCTGGTTATTCAACTTGCGAGAAATGCGATCCACCGTTGTATTCAGCACCCGCCAAATATCTTGCGAACGCTGACGCATCCGTTCTGCCGCGTCTTTTTCGGCGTAAAAATCGTCCAGCAAGCGGGAGAAACCTTCCACTTCACGCCCAACCGCAGACAAACCGTACTGTGTGATGGGCAGAAAACTAAATTCCAGCGGTGTATGATCGGTGCGGTATAGAATATACGGTGTGCGCTTTTCGGTAGACAGCAGCGCTTGCCGGATGCGATACAACGCCCGCTCTAAGCGGTGTTGTTGGGCTTCTGTTAGTGTTCCGGTGTCCTCATCCCCACGCAATGTCTGATGCGCAATTTCGCGGCACACAAGCGGTGAAAGCCCCTGTGTGCAGGAGCGGATCGCACGGTCAATCGGTGCGCCACCTTCCATAATACGGGCGGCAACCTCTTCAACCGTATTGTTAAGCAAATCCACACGCACCGAATCTACCAGCGGGACAATATACCCAATACCGGGTAAAATCGGGCGCATTGGCGACATGGTAAGATCTACACGCTTGATCGCATCCACAACGCGGTCATCGTCATCAATGAGAATGATGTTGCTGTACCGCCCCATCACCTCAACAGCAAGCGTCAAACGCACCATGTCACCCAGTTCGTTTATAGCGTCAAAATCAAAGTAGAGTACCCGCTCCAACCCGATCTGACGGACAGACACCAAGCGCGCACCTGTCAACCGCTTTCGGAGCAGCATACAAAACATCGGCGGTGACGGCGGATTTTCAAGCGCGACCTCGGTAAAATGAACACGCGGGGAATTGACACGTGCAGACAGATACAGCTTAAAATTGCCGGTAAGTGAGCGCAAGGCAAGCACCAGCTCTTCTTTGGAGGGCTGGTGTATTTTATCTACACGCGCGCCTTGCAGCCGCGTTTCCATTTCCTGCCGCAAACAGTGCAGGTATGCGCCGTCAATCGCCATTGTAATTAACCTTCAATCGTAGAATAGGGAACTTGAGCTTTGTAAAGAACAATGTTTAGTGCCGGAGACGCTTCGTGCAGCCATTGGCAAAAACGATCGGTGATCGCCACTTCGGTGGCATAATGACCGCCGTCGACCAACGTTTTGGCAGACGGTACCGATAACCATTCGTGATGCTTCACTTCTCCGGTAATCGCGGCATCCGCCTGATCCAGCAAAGGCAACACGAAATCTGCACCGCCACCGCCGCACAGTGCCACGGTACGGATCATATCGGTACCCGACTTCACGCGCACCGCGGTATCCAAACACTGCGACACATACGAAGCGAATACCTTCGCCGTCATTAAAGCGGGCAAGTTGCCGATACGGCTCATACCGTCCGGTGCAACCCTAACGTCCGATAACCCCAGTTTCTCACAAAGGCAATCGTTAACACCGCCCTCGGCTTTATCGGCATTGGTGTGCATGGAAATAACCGACAAGCCTGCGTTTGCCAATCGGTACACCACACGATCTGCCGTTACGGCTTTTAGCGGTTCAAAAATCACGGGATGATGGGTAAGGATCAATTCGGCATGTTTCTCTATTGCACAATTGATAACGGCATCGGTCACATCCAACGCGACAACCACCGTTTTTACCTCCCGCTCGCTATCCCCGACCAGCAAGCCGACGTTATCCCATTCCTCGGCAAGCTCGAGAGGCGCTTTTTGCTTTAACATCTGCAAAATATCCTGTACGGTCATACGCTGCCTCCGTTTTGTTCATACTCATCAATCCGTTGCAACAGTTCTGCTGCGGTTGGATCGCCTTGTTGCTGCTTGCGCAGACGGTTTTTAACGGTTTGCAGATAACCCGCACCCTCCGGTAACGGAATTCTGCCAACGTGGCAAAGAAGCTCGTCCGGTGCAAAGCTCTTGCCCACAAAAGCCGCGTGAATCACGGTATACCAATGCCGACCTTCCTGCACGGCGGTTTCAGCAAGAATATCAAAGCCGTTCTCCCAAAGATAGCGGCGCAATTTCTCCGCACGCGTCATCGGTTGCAAAACAAGCCGATACCGTTCATGCTTCACCCACGGCGCATCGTCCAAGATCATCGCAATGGTCTCCCCGCCCATGCCGGCAATGACAATATCATCCACCTCGTCCGGTTTAACGGTTTCAAGGCCGCATCCCAGGCGGATGTCGATTTTATCGGCAAGTCCTGCTTCTGTCACTGTACGGGTAGCTGCCGCTACCGGCCCTTTTTTTATATCCGATGCGATCGCGTATGTACATACCCCTTGCTGCACAAGTTCTGTCGGCAAAAGAGCGTGATCGGTGCCGATATCCGCAAGACGGCTGCCGTTACGAACAAATGCCGCCACCTGCGTTAAACGAGTGTCTATCATAACTTTCACCTGTGAAAAAGGCAGTTCATACGAACTGCCTTTTGTGATTACTTTTCCAGATGGGCGTTGATCTTGGCGACCAGTTCGTCTGCATTTACACCGTGAACGGCACACGCCTGCGCCAGCGTTTCACCGCGAGCGGACGGGCAACCGAGGCAGTGCATGCCCATCTCCAAAAAATAAGGAGCCGTGGTGCGGTCCATATCCAGAATATCACCAATAATGGTATCTTTTGTTACTTTCACATCAATCATCCTTTCCTAACTCTATTGTACCATAGTTTTTCCGATTTGCAATCACAAATTCATATTACCTGTCAATTGCATAATGACGGACAAAGCCACCATCGGCGCGGTTTCACAACGCAAAATGCGTTTACCGAGGGTTGCGATGTGTGCGCCGTTTTCGCGCAGCTTTTCAATTTCATCCGACGAAAAACCGCCCTCGGGACCGATCACAATGGATACCTGCCGCGTACTCTCCCCTACGAGCATTGAAAGAGACACACCACCGCCCTCATAAAAGGTAACGGCATATTCCTCTTTTAATGCCGACAACATGGTGTCAAAGGAAATCGGTGCAGCGACCTCGGGAATGATACCTCTGCCGCTCTGCTCCGCGGCACCCGCGGCAATTTTCTGCCAACGCGACCGTTTTTTCTCGCCGTCTGCACCGTTTACTTTCACCACACAGCGGGACATGGCGACCGGCACAATGCGGGTAATACCAATCTCGACGCATTTTTGAATGATCCATTCCATCTTTTCGCTTTTGGGAAGACCTTGATATAAGGTTACCGACGTGGTCGGCTCGGTTGCCGACGGTGCGCGATCACGCACGTGCAGGGATACCTCGCCATCGCCGATGGATAAAATCTCACACGCATAATCCGTGCCGTGTGCGTCGCACAGTGTCAGCGAATCACCAATCTGCATGCGCAGCACGCGCGCAATATGATGAGCATCTTGCCCACTGATAACGGCAGTATCGCCGTCAAACGGAGCAACAAAAAAGCGCGACATAACGTTAATCCTTTCTGCAAACGAAGCATAGCCATCCGCCGTGCTCGTGGCATTCGGTCACCATGAAGCCGCAATCATTAAGGCAAGCCTGCACCTCGTCACCGCGCTCGGCGATGATTCCGGAGACAATATAGATACCATTCGACTTCAAAAACTTCGGAATAGCCGGTGACAACAGTTTGATCGCGTCAGCAACGATATTTGCAAGCACAACGTCGTATTCGCCGCTGATCTGTTCGACCAGATCCCCCTCTAAAATCGTATAACGCGGTGCGCGCATACCGTTAAGCTCGCCATTTTCAATGGCCGTTTTAACAGCCAGTGCATCAATATCCACACCGGTTGCCGTCTTAGCGCCGAACAACAGTGAAGCAATCGATAAAATACCGCTTCCGCAACCGACGTCCAGCACCGCGCTATTGGGTGTCAAATGCGGTTGCATCGCTTCCAGCACCATGCGTGTGGTATCGTGACCGCCCGTTCCGAATGCCATACCGGGATCAATCGAGAGCACCAAACGATTGTCCGGATTCTCCGTGTTCTCCCAAGTGGGACAGACCAGCAAACGATCACCGATAGGCAAAGGCTTGAAATACTGCTTCCATTGATTTGCCCAATCCTGCTCACTCACTGTGCCGGCAACCACCTCAGAGGAAATACCGACTGCCGCATACCGTTCGCGCAAAAAGGCAATTGCCTCGGTGGGATTTTCCTGCGGGTCGATGTAAATGTGAATACAAGTAACGGTGCGATCACGCTTTAAGAGATCCTCGTCAATCAAATCAATATGCGCAATCTCGCGTGCCCCTTGTTCAAGATCGCTGTAATCCTCAATATAGATACCATACGGCACGATCATATTGGCAATCGCCGCCGCTTCATCGGTATCGGCAGTAGGAACACGAATTTGAATTTCCGTCCATTCCATACTTACTTCCTCCGCAGTTCGGTTTGTTGTTCAATAAACGGCGCTAATTGCGACAAAATAACGTCGCAACCGCCCTCGGAATCGCTTTCCACGTTCAGCGGCATAACCGGATCATGCACGCTTAACCGCAGTAAAAACCAGCCGTCGCCCTTTTCTTTCGGAAAGGATACGCGCACACCCTCGCGGCTGTCATCTGCAACTTGCCACCCTTTGTTAGCAGCATAGGCTTCCAGATCAGACAACACGCGTTCTCCGTACACCTTAAAATCGGGCTCTGTAATCGTATACCGTATCTCACGCCCCTCAACCGGTTCGGGTAAAGCAGCGATCAAAGCATTCAACGTCTTGCCTTGCTTGCGAAGTTGAACGGCTTTGATAATGATCTTCGTACTCAGGTAGGCCCCATCATCCAAAAAATAATTATCCCGCAACGCAGCATGACCGGACGTTTCAATTGCAAGCGGTGCGTTGATTCCCGCCGCGTTCAAACGTAGGGCTTCGTTGATGACGTTTTTATATCCGCGTTTGAAGCGACAATGCACCCCACCAAGGGTATCTTCAATAAAGGCTTTTAGTCCGGTGGAGGTGATGGAATCGGTGACGACCGTCCCGCCGTTATTTCCTTCCAAAGCAATCGCCGAGGCGAGCGCAACCAAACGATTGCGGTTGATCTCACGACCATCCGCCCCCACACATCCGGCACGGTCCACATCGGTATCAAAGATAACACCGAGATCGGCTTGAACCGCTTTCACCGCGGCACAAACCGACGCCATGGCGTCGGGATTTTCGGGATTGGGAATATGATTTGGGAAGGAACCATCGGGATCCAAAAACTGACTGCCGGATATATCGGCTCCGAGCGGTGCTAATACCTCATTCGCATAAAAACCACCGGCACCGTTACCTGCGTCCACGACAATATGCAAACCGGACAAGGGCTTTTCGCCGTTGTCGGATTCTTTCACGATCAACTCGCGCAAGCGTGCAGCATACTGCTTCATATAGGGTACTGTTTCCACCACACCGGTACTTTGTTCAGGTTTATCCCCTGCTTGGGCTTTTCCCAAAATCGCCGTTACGTCGCTACCTTCAATACCGCCGCTCGGCAAAAAAAACTTTAATCCGTTGCGGTTCCACGGATGGTGGCTCGCCGTGATCTGTACGGCGCCATCACATTCAAGATCAATCGTCGTCATAAACATCGCAGGTGTTGAAGACAGACCGCAATCCAGCACACGAACACCCGCGGCGCTCAACGTGCGGGCAACGGCATCGCGAATACGCGGGCCCGATAAACGGCTGTCACGGCCAACTGAAACAGTCAATTCAGCGCAAGGCTTCCCCGCTTTTTCGGAAAGCCAGCAGGCAAAGCCGCCGATGATGCACTCCACCACCTCGTCGGTAAGCGTGCAGTGTTCACCATCAACCCCATCCATTGCGACAGCACGGATATCCGTACCGCTCTTAAACTGTTTCCAATACTCATTTAACATGTTGCTGATTCCTTTCGTTTTTGAATGGGAAGTGTCGCCAACGCACCGATCGCAACCAAGCCGAACCATACTAAAATCAGACCGTTCCAGCCGATGAGATCAACGATATGCGGGAACACAGACGACGACACGGCCGCCGCCATATAACTGACAAAATCCAGAAAACCGGTAGCAGACGACACGACGCCGGTGTCGCGCAAACTCGGACAGTAAATGCTCCACATGGCAGATGCCGCCGTATTCGATGACAGGATCGCTAACGATAACAGTATAACGTTAAGCCATGGGACACGAACAAAGAACAACAGTAAAAAGCAAATTGTGGCACACGAAAACCCGATAAATTCCGTTAAGATGAGATTGCGTTTCACCAACGTATGTAATAAGATTGCCAAAAAAGCGGATGCGGAAATGGCAAGGGTGGCGATTGTGAATATCATCGCCGAGGTTTCCGTAGAATAGTTCAGATACTGTGCCAAATAAATGGGAAACCAAAATACCACCGCTGTACGTATGATACCGGTGACAAAGGATACTATCGTAAAACGCACGATCTGGCGCTTAAACAGTACGTGGAAACTGCCGCCCTCCTGCTTGGGACGATCATATTGATGATACTTGATATACCCTTTGTGTTCAAAAATGCGAAACACAATAAGACACACGACACCCATCAACGCGAGCAAGGCACCGGACAAAATCAAGCCCCCCTGCCACGGCAAAAACAGCGCCGCCAAGCCGGCGAGCGGTGAGCCAAACAAGGACGAGAAGGTGTAACCTAAGCTGCAGCGTTCCGCATAGATCAAGGTCGTGTTTTCAGAAACCAACTTGGTCATTGGTGCGTAGATCATCGATAGGAAAAAGCCAACCATTGCATAGGCAACATAAGACAGCATAAGAATATCGGTGACAAACGCAAACACCAAGCTTGCCGTACCGGAAAGCAATAAACCGAAGCTAAGCATATGCTTAGCCTTAATCTTATCACCAATAATGCCGTTGATAAGTTGACCGAGAGCGTAAGTTATGAAAAACAAAGAAGAAAATACGCCCAATTGCTCATTGTCGAACACATTTTTCTCCACAATTTCGGGCGAAACGGCGCTTAAAATATTGCGGGCAAAATATACCGCTAAATAGGAAAGGGCACACAAAGAGCCGAGAGAAATTGCTTTGCGTGCTTCCGGTTTGATCGTAATTACCACAATATCCCTCCAGTCGGCGATAATTGTACCACAAACAAACAAAATTATCAATAGAGAAGCCCTAAACGCGAAAAAAAAGCACCATCCACAGATGGTGCTTTTTTGTGTAAAATCAAACTTATTTGAGTTCGACTTTGGCGCCGGCTTCTTCCAGCTTCTTTTTGATCTCTTCAGCCTCGTCCTTACCGGCAGCTTCTTTAACAGCCTTCGGAGCGCCGTCAACCAGATCCTTCGCCTCTTTCAGACCCAGACCGGTGACTTCACGGACAACTTTGATAACGTTGATCTTGTTCGCGCCGACTTCAGCCAAAACAACATCAAACTCAGATTTCTCCTCAGCAGCAGCCGCAGGAGCAGCACCACCGGCCATAACGGCAACAGGAGCAGCAGCAGAAACACCAAATTCTTCCTCGATAGCTTTGACCAACTCGTTGAGTTCGAGAACGGTCATGGCCTTGATCTCTTCGATCATGGCAGTGATTTTTTCAGACATGATAATACCTCCGTTTTTATTTAGATAATTTTTGAAATCAGGAGACGTCTTTACGCCTCGGCAGCGCCTTCACCCTGCTTTTCAGCAACAGCGTTGAGCGCACGGGCCAAACCGGCCACCATGTTGTTGAGTCCGCCAATAAACATGGACAACAATACCTCTTTCGGAGGTACCTTCGCCAAACTTTCGACGGTTGCGGGGTCAACAACCTTCCCCTCAAAGAAACCGGCCTTCACCTTGAAGTTTTCGTTCTTCTCAGCATACTCGCACAACACTTTTGCAGCAGCCAGTTCGTCTGTCTCAGAAATGGCAAGAGCAGTGGTGCCCTCAAGCACGCTCTTCATCTCACCGTAACCGGCATTATCAGCAGCGCGGCCCAGCAGCGTGTTCTTCACAACGGCATACTCGACACCCGCCTCACGCAACTTGCGGCGGAGAATGGTATCCTCAGCCACGGTGATACCGGAATAGTCAACGACGACACCGGCTTTCGCAGCGGTCAGCTTTTCGGTGAGTTTGGCAACGATTTCTTGCTTCTCCAACAATACTTTTTCACTCGGCATATTTTCATTTCACCTCCTGTCAGACCATGAATAACATGCCGTTTTTCCAAGAAAAACACCCTTTCCGTTTACACAGAAAGGGTGGTGATAACACAAACTGACCCCGAAAGGTCTTGCATTACCGTCAACCTCGGCGGGCAACTTTCAGCACCTTTTACAGGCACACCCGCTGTCTGTGGAAAACAGCAATAGTCAGTATAACAGATATTTTGCTAAAATGCAAGCTTTTTTTATCAGCCGACTTTAGCCGGGTTGATCTTGACGCCGGGGCCCATCGTGGTCACGACCGTGCAAGAACGAATGTACTGACCCTTCGCAGCGGCAGGTTTCGCACGAACGATAGCACCGAGAAGAGCCTCAAAGTTCTCCTGCAACTTCTCTACGCCGAAAGAAACCTTGCCGATCGGGCAGTGAATGATGTTGGTTTTGTCCAAACGGTACTCAATCTTACCGGCTTTCGCATCGGTAACCGCTTTTGCAACGTCCGGGGTAACCGTACCGGCCTTCGGGTTGGGCATCAAGCCACGGGGGCCGAGCACTTTACCCAAACGACCAACAAGGCCCATCATGTCGGGGCTTGCGATAACGACGTCGAAATCCATCCAGCCGCCGTTGATCTTAGCAACGAGATCGTCGCCACCGACATAATCGGCACCGGCATCCAAAGCAGCCTGATGTTTGTCTTCTTTTGCGAACACGAGAACGCGCAATTTTTTACCGGTACCGTGCGGCAAAACAACCGCACCACGCACCTGCTGATCGGCGTGACGGCTGTCAACACCGAGCTTAACGTGAACCTCAACGGTCTCGTCAAATTTGGCTTTGCCGGTCTTTACGGCAATATCCAGAGCTTCTGCCACATCGTACTGTGTGGCACGGTCGATCAGCTTCGCGCTGTCGACATATTTCTTACCATGTTTCATTAGGTTTTTTCCTCCCTGTTAGTTACCATCCACACGACAGATGCGTCGCGGTTGGCATGAGTGGTAAAATCGGAATTTACAGTGGTTCCTCCCACCCGGAACATTAAAATTAGTCGACAACTTCAACGCCCATGCTGCGAGCCGTACCCGCTACCATGCTCATGGCAGCTTCGATGGATGCGGCGTTCAGGTCAGGCATCTTGGTTTCGGCGATCTTCTTGATCTGCTCCTTGGTAATCTTGGCAACCTTCGTCTTGTTCGGAACACCGGAAGCGGTTTCAATGCCGCAAGCCTTCTTGATCAGAACAGCTGCCGGAGGGGTCTTCGTAACGAACGTAAAGGAACGGTCCGCATACACGGTGATAATAACCGGAATGATGAGACCTGCATCGTTCTTTGTGCGCTCGTTAAATTCTTTCGTAAAAGCCATGATGTTCACACCATGTTGACCAAGCGCAGGGCCAACAGGGGGTGCCGGCGTTGCTTTACCCGCCGGAATTTGCAGTTTAATGTACCCGCTGATCTTTTGAGCCATTTTTCTTGCACCTCCAAAAATTGTGGTATGGCGGCATACTCTTGCATCATACGATGCGGCATACCTCCCACAGTCGGAAAAGTGTCCGACGCACAGGAAAGGGCGATTTGCCCGTACCCTCGTTTGTAATGATGGAATTATTCTATACTTTCCGCTTGATCCAGTTCCAACTCGACAGGTGTTTCTCTGCCAAACATGGACACAGTCACGCGGACCTTGTTCTTCTCCAAATCGATCTCATCCACACGGCCGGAGAAGTTCTCCAACGGACCATCGATGATGTTGACCATATCGCCGACTTGGTACGTGATCTCGATCGGATGTTTTTCGACCCCCAACGCCGCGACCTCTTCTTCTGTCAACGGAGTGGGTTTGCCGTTTGGGCCGACAAAACCGGTACAACCGCGCGTGTTACGCACAACGTACCACGATTCATCACTCATCACCATTTTGACGAGTACGTAGCCCGGGAAGATCTTACGCTCCACTTCCTTCTTTACACCGTCCTTAATTTCAGTGACGGTTTCGGTAGGAACGGAAATATCGTGGATCCAATCCTGAAGTTTGCGGTTTTCGACAATCTTTTCCAGATTAGTCGCTACCTTATTCTCGTAACCGGAATAAGTATGAACGACATACCATTTTGCTTCATCAGCCATGGATCTCCCCCCTATCACCCCAACGAAAGCAACAGATCAATCAGGGCACCAAGACCAAGATCAATCACGCAAATGATGAGTCCGAGAATGATGCACAATACCAATGTAACACCGGTGTTGCGCACAACTGCGGGGAAGGTCGGCCAAGTAATCTTCTTGAACTCGCCTTTCAAATCGCGCAGAAACTTAACGCTCTTATCCGCTTTGGCATCCGCTTCGCCGGTTTTCTTCGCGCGAGCGCGACCGACAAAGAAGCAGATAACACCGATAACGAACAGAGCGACCGCGATAAAAAACGCGATCTTTTTGCCGGTTAAAAACTCCGACGCGAAGAAACGGCTGATCCATGCGCCGAAACCAAGAGCGCTCATGTCGGAAAAGATGTTCAAGCTGCTGAGGAAAGACACGAGAACGGTGAGCAAACCGGCCACCGCCAAAATAAATCCCCAAAATACCATCGCTTGTTTTCTCCTTCCGTTGCTTACTTGGTTTCTCTGTGCACAGTGTGCTTGCGGCAGAAGCGGCAGTACTTGT
>JAZOAK010000064.1:0-20150 GCA_045595445.1 Acutalibacteraceae bacterium | reverse complement strand
GCGGAGAGGAAGGGATTCGAACCCTTGGCTCTTTCGAGTCACCGGTTTTCAAGACCGGCTCCTTAAACCGCTCGGACACCTCTCCGTTTCCGGAACGAAAGTAATCATAACACTTTTTCGAACCGTTGTCAACAGAAAAGTAGCCGGGGTTATAGAAAAAATCAAAGATAATGCAAAAGATCTAACGGATGGTCAATCAAAATATCCGCACCGGCGGCACGAAGTTCCTTTTCGCCGCGGAACCCCCACACTGCACCCGCAGCAACCATTCCCGCGTTATGCCCCGTGAGAATATCCACATCCGAATCACCGACAAAAAGCGTTTCCTCTGCCGCGGCATTCAAATCGCCCAGCGCCAATCGGACAACCTGTGGATCGGGTTTATGAGGTCTTCTCTCCACTGCCCCGCCGTACACGCAACCGAAAGGATACTTATCAAACAAAAGCGCTGCCAACTTACGCGCTTGCGGTTCGGGCTTGTTGGTTACGATTCCAAGCTTATAGCCTAGCTTTACCAATTCATCAAGCAGATCGTAAATGCCATCGTATGGTGCGGTCTTGACGCAGTAATTCTGCCCGTAGATCTCCATAAACCGCTCATAAGCGCGTGCAATTTCCTCAGGAGTTGCTTGTCCCATCGCACGCTCAACGAGCTTTAAGCAACCGTTACCGACAAATTGATGATATTCATCAAAGGAATGTACCGGCTTTCCATCCTCTCTGCCGCGCCCGCAATAGCGCAACGCGGCTTCGGTGGCATCGGCAAGATCGGCGATCGTATCGATCAGCGTGCCGTCTAAATCAAACAATATGGTAGTAAAGCGCGACATAACTTACCTCTTTCTTCGAATGCGGCGCACGATATACAGGGCAAAGCACAGCACTGCCGCAACCCCTACCAAAATGGTAAACACCGACCACGCGGGATCAGCAAGTTTCAGTTTCATCCACAACGAGTCCATATGCGTGCTGATATCGGTCGGCAACGTGATATACATTTCCGCTTTTTCCAGCACCGATTCCGGCGGATAAAAATTTTCATTTTCAGCGATTTCGGGATCCAACGCAGCGCGCACTTCCTCAATCGGTGTGGAATACCCAATATATTCCGCGTTTAACAGCGCAATATCGGGGCGGCACAGAAAATTGATGTATTCCTCCGCCTCACGCTTATGCGGCGAATTTGCCGGCACGCACAGGGCATCCACGAACAGATTGGTTCCATTGGTCGGAACAAAAAAGTCAATATCGGGGTTGCCCTCTTCTTCGTCCATCATAATGATGCCGTCACCGGCATAATACGGCGCGATCCAGCCTTCTTCGTTGATCATTTTGTCATAGACCTGATCCATGACATACTGATGGAGGATCGGCTTTTGCAGACGAAGCGCCTCATAAGCTTCGTTCCACTCATCAGCGCTCAACGTGTTGAGCGAATAACCGCATTTCAAAAGAGCAATACCAAACGCATCGCGCGGGTTATCAAACATAAAGATGCGTCCACCGTATTTCTCATTCCAAAGAAGATCCCAACCCTCTTGCAGATCTGCTTTGTCCACATATTTGGTGTTGTAAAAAATCCCGACGGTACCCCACGTGTACGGTACCGAATACATATTTTCAGGATCGTAATTGGGATTCAAAAGAGACGGATTGATCTTATCGGCATTGGGGATATTTTCGAAATTCAGCTTTGCCAGCTTGTTTTCGTTAATCAGTTTACCGATCATATAGTCCGAGGGCACGATAATGTCATATACGGCAGCACCGGAATCCAGCACCGCATACATACTCTCGTTATCGGTAAAGTTCTTGTAATTGACTTTGATACCCGTTTCCTCCGTAAAGAGATCGTTTACGGTCGGATCGATGTACTCGCCCCAGTTATACACGTTCAGCGTAACGCTTGTATCAACCTCTTCCGCCGAAACCGAAAAAGAAGAGAATAAAGTCAAGAAAAGCAAGAGAACCACTAACAACCGTTTCATTTTGCTTTTCCTCCTTTGCGCGAGGGCTCCGAGCGGATCTGCAAAACGTTGATAAGCACAAGCAGAATCAACACCGCACCGAACATCAGGGTAGAAAGCGCATTGATCTCCGGCGTAACGCGACGTTTTACCATCGCATAAATCGTTACCGACAGATTTTGCGCCGTCGCACCCGAGGTGAACAGACTGATAACAAAATCATCCAGCGACATGGTAAATGCCATCAGCGCACCGGTAATGATACCCGGCAAGATCTCCGGTACCATGACTTTCAAAAAAGCCGAAACTGGAGGACAGCCGAGATCCACCGCCGCTTCGTATAAGTGCGGGTTTGCTTGACGCAGTTTCGGCATCACCTGTAAGATCACATACGGAATACAGAACGTGATATGCGACAGCAGAAGTGTCGCGTACCCCGGCTGTAACAACCCCGTGGTCCGATAAATGAAAACAAAGAGCAACATCAGCGCAATACCCGTCACGATCTCGGGATTTACCATCGGGAAGTTGTTGACCGCCATCAACACTTTGCCTAAGCGACGGTTAACACTGCGGATACCGATGGCTGCCAACGTACCGATGATGGTAGAAACAACCGTTGCAATAACCGCCACCGATAAGGTAACGCCAAGTGCCGCCAAGATTTCCTCGTCACGGAACAGTTCCTCATACCAGCGCAACGAAAAGCCGTTCCAAACCACGCGGCTTTTGGAATCGTTAAATGAGAAGACGATCAAGACAATGATGGGCGCATATAAAAACGCAAAAATCAGACCGTTGTAAATACGGGAGAGAGTTTTCAAGACAACTCATCCTCCTCTCCCTTATCCACCATGCCGGTGACCGCCATGCAAATGAGGATCATCACCATCAAAACAAGCGATAACGTGGCGCCGACATGATAGTTGGCACCTTGACCGATAAACATGGTTTCAATGGTATCACCGATCATCAGCGTCTTGCTGCCGCCAAGTAATTTGGTGATAACAAAGGTACTGACCGCAGGTACAAACACCATGGTAATACCGCTGAGCATACCGGGTACCGACAGCGGAAGGATCACCTTGCAAAACACCTGAAAAATGTTGGAACCCAGATCCTGTGCTGCTTCGATAACACTGTTATCGATTTTTGCCATAACGGAATACAGCGGCAACACCATAAAGGGCAAGAAGTTATATACCATGCCCAATATGACCGCTGAATTGGTATTGATCAACGTCAACGACTGCCCCTCCGACAACACGCCGACAAGGCGCAACAACTGATTGATAAAGCCATTATTTTCCAAAATGGACATCCATGCGTAAGTGCGAAGCAAAAAATTCATCCACATCGGCAGCATAATGATCATTACCATCGTCTGCTGCACGCGACCTTGTGCACGAGAGATGGTATAAGCAAGCGGGAACGCCAAAACAAGGCAGATCACGGTTGCGATCGCCCCAAGTGCAATAGAAATGCCGAACGTACCGGCATATTCCACAATAGAAGATAAGTTGGACAGTGTAAAGTTACCGCCGTCATCGGTAAACGCAAACCAAAGAACGATACCGAGCGGGATAACGGTAAACAGCGCCATCCATACTGCAAACGGTGCAGCCGCCCCTCTCGATTTGATCATGCCTCTGCCTCCGCGGCATCCTCGGTCAGATCGATCTCGGGATTGGCCATTTCATCAAATTCCTCGGAATACGAGCTGTAATCACCGAACTCGCCCGAATATTCCGATTTTTTCATAATGTGAATATCTTCGGGGTTCAAGACAATGCCGATGACGGAATCCACCGGATAATAATCGGTGGTCTGGATCATCCACTTAAAGCCCTTGAAATCCACAATGGTTTCAAAATGCACACCCTTAAAAGTAACCGCCGTAACCGTGCCTGTCAGATCACCCTTGTCGGCAGGCACAATGTCAATATCCTCCGGACGGATAACGACGTCCACCGGCTCTTTTTTTCCAAAGCCGGCATCCAAGCAACGGAACTTGCGGCCGAAAAATTCCACCAAATAATCTTCGTGCATGATACCGTCCAGAATATTACTCTCGCCGATAAAATCCGCCACAAACGCATTCTGCGGCTCGTTGTAAATATCCTGTGGCGTACCAATTTGCTGAATTTTGCCGTTATCCATTACCACCACGGTATCCGACATCGAGAGAGCTTCCTCCTGATCGTGCGTAACGTAGATAAAGGTAATACCAAGGCTCTTTTGAATATTTTTCAGCTCTACTTGCATATCCTTGCGCAGTTTCAGATCCAATGCCGCAAGGGGTTCGTCCAACAAAAGCACGCGCGGATTGTTGGCAAGAGCGCGCGCAATCGCCACGCGCTGTTGCTGACCGCCCGACAACGTGTCAATACGACGCTTGTTGAAACCAACAAGGTTAACCAGTTTCAACATATGATCGACCGTTTCACGGATCTCCGCTTTATTCTTGCGCTGTACGCGCATGCCAAACGCCACGTTGTCCTCCACGTTGAGATGCGGGAACAGCGCGTAGCGTTGGAAAATGGTATTGACCTGTCGCTTGTGAGCGGGCAGGTCTGTCATGTTTTTACCGTCAAAAAAGACATTGCCGCTGTCCGGGAACACGAAGCCGCCGATAATGCGCAGCGTTGTCGTCTTACCGCAGCCGGACGGACCAAGCAGCGTGACGAACTCTCCGTCTGAGATGTTGAGGTTTAACCCGTCCAACACCTTTTCCCCGTCAAATGAAACGGTAATGTCCTTGAGTGAAATAATTTCTTTTGATTGCATAACAGCATCCCCCTTTGCGGTGTATATACAGCATCACGCTGTATACAAAAGTTTCCCATGAACCCCATGGAAGGAAACCGCGATACTTTGAGCAACGCCCTCCGCAAAGGGTTTTTCACAGCCGTCAGAAAAAAGCCGCGGCTGCGGCGATGCCTCATATCGCTTTTGGTTGTGCTAAGATGCGTGTCATCGTGTGATAACAACTATATCAATATACCGATTTTCACTAATAATGTCAATATGTTTTACGGTTTTTCTGAAATTTGGCGAATCAGAGCAAAAAAACAGGAAAAACCTTCCGATTTTTCCCGTTTTCTGCCTATTTCTTAATATTCTTCCAGTAATCCTCAAAGGATTGTTCGGTCTTGTTTTCACCGGGCACGTAGTACACGGCATCCTTAAGAACATCCGGCAAGTATTGTTGCTTTACCCAGTGATGCGGATAACTGTGCGGGTATTCATAAAACTGACCTTTTCGAGCGACATCCTCACCGTCAAAATGCTTATTCTGCAAGCATCGAGGAATGGGACCGGCCTTCCCCGATCGAATGTCCGCGAGTGCGGCGTCGATCGCCGATTCACCGGAATTGGATTTGGGCGCACGCGCCACCAAAAGAACCGCATCGGCCAGCGGGATGCGCGCTTCCGGCAAGCCGACCTGTAACGCACTATCCACCGCGGCTTTCACAATGGGGATGATCTGCGGATAAGCAAGACCCACGTCTTCGGCAGCACAAACCACCAGACGGCGGCACACCGACGGCAGGTCACCCGCTTCAAGTAAGCGTGCCAGGTAATGAATGGCGGCGTTTTCATCCGAGCCGCGCAACGACTTTTGGAAGGCGGAAAGCAGGTCATAATGCTCGTCGCCGTCTTTATCGTAGCGCATGGCACTTTTTTGCGCGACCTCTCGAGCGGTATCGACAGTAACGGTCAGATCGCCGTTCTGATTCGGTTTGGTTGCCAACACGCTGAGTTCCACGGCATTCAACGATTTACGCACGTCACCGCCGCAGCCTTGTGCGATACACATGACCGTTTCATCATCTGCCGTGATCTGTCGTCCCTGTTCTTCCGCCAAAAAAGCAAACCCACGGCGCACCGCATCGGCAACTTCATCCGCTGTCACGGTTTTGAACTCAAACACCGTGGAACGGCTTAAAATGGCGCTGTATACGTAAAAATAGGGATTTTCCGTAGTGGAGGCGATCAAGGTAATGTCACCATTTTCGATATGTTCAAGCAGCGTTTGCTGTTGCTTCTTATTGAAATATTGAATCTCGTCCAAATACAACAAAATGCCGTTTGCGCCGGCAAAGGTATCCACCTCGTCCAAAACAGCGCGAATATCCGCCGTGGAAGCCGTAGTACCGTTAAGTTTATGCAAGCGCATTGAGGTTTTTTGCGCGATAATTCGCGCAAGCGTGGTCTTTCCCACACCCGACGGACCATAAAAAATAAGATTCGGGATCTTACCCGATTCGATAATATTACGCAACGCCTTACCCTCAGCAAGCAAGTGGCGTTGACCAACCATATCGTTCAGCGTATTCGGACGCATGCGATCTGCAAGTGGAGCCATGTTATCACCTACCGCCTACTATCATAGCGGATTTGCGACTATTATGCAAGTTTCTTTTTACGTTGACACCGAATTTTCGACATGATACACTGGTGATATAGAGGTGAGAACCATGAAAAAAAAAGAGCTGGCACTATATGCCGTGGAAAAGCTTAAAGAACGGTATCCCGGC
The DNA here is from genome assembly GCA_045595445.1 of Acutalibacteraceae bacterium. Lineage (GTDB taxonomy): Bacteria > Bacillota > Clostridia > Oscillospirales > Acutalibacteraceae > RGIG3009. Next base: position 13,642 of record JAZOAK010000064.1, on the reverse strand, counting down.
GCACAGTGTTCCTTAGAATCGGGGAACCCCTTACAGTTGCTTATCGCCGTACGCTTATCCGCGCAATGTACCGATGCACGCGTGAATATGGTCACCCCGGCCTTGTTCGAGCGTTTCCCCACATTGCAGGCTTTTGCCGAAGCGACGCCGGAGGACGTGGAACCGTATATCCACTCCTGCGGATTATATAAGACCAAAGCGCGGGACATTGTAGCGATCGCACAACAAATTCGGGATCGTTTCGACGGCAAAGTGCCGAACAATATTGAAGCTTTAACGTCTTTACCCGGTGTCGGTCGTAAAACCGCTAATCTCATTTGCGGAGATGTTTACCACATGCCGGGAACTGTTGTCACGGACACACATTGCATCCGCATCACCAATCGATTGGGACTGTGTGATACCAAAGAACCTCGCAAGGTAGAAGAACAATTACGCAAACTTCTACCGCCAGATGAAAGCAACGATTTCTGTCATCGCTTAGTCCTGTTCGGTCGCGAGGTGTGTGAAGCGCGTTCGCCCAAATGTCACATCTGTCCCTTAGCGAAAAATTGCAAAGGCAAGGTCAGTTGACCTTGCCTTTTCTGTTTAATCGTCGGTATATGGGAAGAGCAAGCAGACTCAATCCGCCCCACAATACGCTGTAAAGCAAACACACTTGCCCGTTTAAGTTGGCGGGCATATCGCTGTAATCCCACACGTTCAATTTCAGACGCAAATTGAAGAGACAACCGCTGAGATATTCCACCACAGTCACAGCAAGAGAACAAGCGGCGCCGATCAATAAAACACCGCGACGATGAAGCCGTGTCCCGATGGCACCGATCAAATGAAAGCACGTACCGCCTACCAAGAACATCGACCAATGGCTGTGACCGCGCCACAATATCTCGATCAGGTTATACGCGCCACCGCCGATACAAAATAAGCGTGCAAAATTTCTCATACGCAACACCCCGTTACAGTGTTGCCCATATACAAAAAAATACACCGTCAAGCGACGGTGTATTTTTTATCGTTGCACATAATCCAACGGATTCACCAAAACTCCGTTTTTAATAACTTCAAAATGGAGATGTGCTCCAAAAGAATAGCCGGTATTGCCAACCTTGGCAATGTATTGTCCTTGTGCGACCTTATCCCCCGCCTTGACATCCAACTTACTACAATGCGCGTAACGAGTCTTAAAGCCGTTTCCGTGGTCAATCAGCACGTAATTTCCCCAACTGTTGTGATATTCCGCTTCAATGACGGTGCCGCCGTCAGAGGCAATAATGGGTTTTCCGTTGGTGCTGCCGTTGGCAATATCAATGGCGCCGTGGAAAGACCCCCAACGCGAGGCAAACGGCGAAGAGATCGTTTTGGTATACGGCAATGGCCAAATGAAGGTGCCGGTGGCTTTACCGTCACCCCACTCAGTAGAGGTGTTGTATTTCTGCGCACCGATCGAAACCACGCGGTCAACAGCCTCTTGAAGAATTTCGGTCGAAACAACCGTTTGATACTTTTTCACACCGTTGACATAGATTTCTTGTGCATACACGCGCTGCCTACCGTTCTTACCGGGGCGTTGGACACTTTCATAACCGAGCGGCAACGTATCGGACTGTTGATATACGGTTTTATGTTTGATCGTTTCCGTATATTCAATATTACGCGTTGTCGCAACGGTGAGTGTTTTCAAATAGGTGGTCATGCGATCTGCCGTTGTCAGCGACGTTGTCGGGTACAGCCCCTCCACAATCTGTGTTTGAGAGAAAAATCTGACACCGTCAACCTTGTCGGTCTTATGAACGGACAACACCGCATCTATTTGCCCTTGTAACTCACTGCGAGTGGGCAAAGCGCCGTGAAAAACACCATCCACAAAGAAACCGGCCGCCTGCGACAATTCGTCACCGATCGCCGCTATGATACGCTCGCTGACTTCTTGCTCGTTCAAGGTGGCATCGGAACCAAGCACTTTCACGTGCAGGTCAGGTGCCTGCTCAACAGCAAAAGAATTATCCGAGTTAATAATCGTGCCGCGTACGATGGTCGCGGCGTTAGCATAAACGCCCTCGTTGCTGATGTAGCCAATCGGAGTACCTTGATATTCGAGTGCTAAGGCAAAGTTGGCACCCAACCAATAGTGTACGGTAAACACCAGCACCACCGTTGCCAATATGGGAAGCGCCAGATTACCGATGGCGCGAAACACACCGCGATGACGGCGAAGTGCCACGATCGGCATAGCTAACAACTGCAAAAAGGCGCGGTGACGGTCGGCACGTGCGGTTTCTTGCACGTGTTCGCACGCCAAGCGATAGTCCTTGGATATACGGTGCCATTCCGCCCATAACGTACGCAGATGGCGCAACACAAGCCAATCCAATGCACGGCGAAGCGTGTGGGCGATCGGCGCCCATATTAAGCGCGTGAAACGTCCCAATGCTTTGAGGCACCGAATGGATCGAACACCGACCGTAAAGCAAAGAATATAAGCGGTTTCAACCCACGATTTTACTGTTTGGCGAACCAACGTGTTCGGCACCTCCTTTGGCTTAAGATGCTTTATTGTAACACATTTTGTTGAAAAAAGCAAATTACGCGGGATATTGCAGACGTTCAATCGTCCAATCGCGCAAAATTTCCGCTTGAACGGCGGCATATTTCCGAGCGGTTTCCAAGTCGTGTTCCAGATAATTGCCACACTCTCTTTTGGTCGCACCGGGAATAGCATCCGTAAAATCAGCAATAAAGGCGAGTGTTTCCTGCGTCAGACGGATGACCTCGTCGTGTGTCATGCCGCGCGTAAGAAAATAAAATCCCGTACGGCAACCCATCGGTCCGAAATACACGATCTTATCCTCGTACGAACTGCTGCGCACGTAGGTAGCGAACAAATGCTCAATAGTGTGTATTGCCGCCATCTCTAAAAACGGTGGCGTGTTGGGACGTACAAAACGCAGATCATAGGTGACCACGTCTCCGTCCGTGCGGGAAATATACAATCCTTCGGTAAGGGTATCGTGATTGATTTGAAAGCTTTTAATCTGTTTCATACAAATTCCTCCAAGCCGTGTTTTGCAAGACAATCCGTCATATCGGATGGTAACGGACTATGCAGTTTTACCCGCTCGCCCGACAAAGGATGAGTAAACTCCATTTCGGAGCAGTGCAATGCGTGCCGCGGTAAGATCGTTTCATCCGTGCCATACATGGTATCGCCTGCAAGCGGAAACCCGAGCCACGACATATGCACACGGATTTGGTGCGTTCTGCCGGTTTCCAGCCACAGCCGCACCAACGTGACCTCACCGTCGGTAGCGAGCGCCTCATAATGTGTACGGCTTTCCTTGCCGCCCTCTCCCACCTCGCGTGTGATGCAACAGCCGTCCTTGACACGGATCGGTTGATCAATGACCCCTTCGCCTTCCAGTTTTCCGAGTACAATGGCAAGATAGGTCTTGTCCACTTTGTGTGCAAGCGCATACGCAACGTGAGCGTTTTTGGCCGTTAATAATAACCCACTGGTGTTGCGATCCAAACGATTGGTCGGACGAAACGCGTACGATTGCCCTTGTTTTGCATAATACCCGACCACAGCATTCGCCAACGTCGGCTCCGGCTTAAACGCCGAGGGATGTACCGCCAAATACGGCGGCTTGTCCACCACAAGCAACGAATCGTCCTCGTAAACGACGTTCAGCGGCAGATCCGCTTTTTCCACACGAATGGCATCTTCCGGCAACCGCAGCACCAGTACTTCACCAGCGCAAATAGGATCAATACTGCGGCGCAGTTGCCCATTTACCGTGATGCCGTTTTCCGTATGTTTAAGCCGCACGACCATGCGCCACGAAAAACCATGGTATTGCCGTAAAAAGGTTTGTACCGTTTCACCGTCGTATTCAGGCGGAACGGTAAACTTCAACTCACTCATAAGTACCTCCGATGCGGTTGTATTATACGAGTTTTTAAGAAAAAATGCAAGTCGATGAAGAAAGTCTTGTTTTTTTACTAAAATCTGTTAAAATAAGTACTGTATGCAAAAAGGAGGCCATTTCCATGGAAAACAAGAAATTTTACATCACAACTGCCATCGCTTACACCTCACGCAAACCGCATATCGGCAACGCGTATGATATCGTGCTTGCGGATATGATCGCGCGGTACAAGCGAATGCAAGGTTACGATGTGCATTTTTTGACGGGCTCCGATGAACACGGTCAGAAAATTCAACAATATGCGGAGGAAAAAGGCATTTCTCCGAAAGAATACGTGGACGGCGTTGCCGCACAGATCAAGCAGGTATGGGATAAATTGAACACCTCTTATGATCGCTTTATCCGTACAACCGACGACGATCACGAATCCGCAGTGCAGGCGATTTTTAAGAAGTTGTACGAACAGGGCGATATTTACAAAGGTAAGTACGAGGGCAAATACTGCGTTCCCTGTGAATCGTTTTTCACTCCCTCACAACTGAAAGACGGCAAATGTCCCGATTGCGGCCGTGAGGTCGTGGATGCAAGCGAGGAAGCGTATTTCCTGCGCTTGTCAAAATATCAAGATCAGTTGCTTAAATACTACGAGGAGAACCCCGACTTCATCAAACCGGATTCCCGCCGCAACGAGATGATCAACAACTTTTTAAAACCGGGTTTGTCCGATCTGTGCGTATCGCGCACCTCGTTTACTTGGGGCATTCCGGTATCGTTTGATCCAAAGCACGTTACCTACGTATGGTTGGATGCACTGTCCAACTATATCACCGGTGTCGGCTATCACCCCGACGGCAGCGGCGACTTATACAACAAATACTGGCCCGCTGATCTGCACGTGATCGGCAAAGATATCGTGCGTTTCCACACCATCTACTGGCCGATTATTTTGATGGCACTCGGTCTGCCGTTGCCGAAACAGGTGCTCGGTCATCCGTGGCTCTTGTCGGGCGAGGATAAGATGAGCAAATCCAAGGGCAACGTGTTGTATGCGGATGAGTTGGCGGATAAATTCGGCACGGATGCCGTACGCTACTATCTCTTGTCCGAGATTCCCTTCGCGCAGGACGGCACCATCACCTATGAAAGCTTTTTCAACCTCTACAACGCGGATCTTGCCAACACACTGGGTAATCTTGTCAATCGCAGCATCGCGATGACCAATAAATATTTCGGCGGTACGGTAAAGGCGAACGGTGTTCGAGGCGGTGAGACCGACAGCGAATTACTGGAAGTTGCGGCACAAACGGTTCAGCACTATACCGAATTGATGGACACGTATCACAACGCGGAAGCGGCACAAGTCGTGTTAAATCTCGCCAAGCGTTGCAATAAGTATATTGACGAAACCACACCGTGGGTGCTGGCGAAAAATGAAGACGATCGCGACCGTTTAGAAACGGTGCTGTATAACCTGCTGGAATGTATTCGCATGTTGGCAACCTGCTTACGTCCGTTCTTACCGGAAACGGTGGAGAAGATCGCCGCACAAATGAACGTAACCGTCTTGGAACTCGACGCGCTGTCCTTCGGCGCCGTCAACACTTATACGGTCGGTACCCCCGAGCCGTTGTTTGCCCGCATTGACGTGGAAAAAGCGTTAGCGGAGATCGCCGCCGAGCAAGAAACGAAAGCCGCTGCGGAAAAAGTTGCGGAAAACGTGGCGTTCCTGCCACAGATCACCATTGACGAGTTTGCCAAAGTCGATCTACGCGTTGCCAAGATCGTGGACTGCGAGCCGATCAAGAAAGCAAAAAAACTGTTGAAATTGACCCTGGACGACGGAAGCGGCACACCACGCACCGTAGCATCCGGTATTGCTCTGTGGTACACGCCCGAAGAACTGAAAGGTCGTTCCATTATTCTGGTGGCAAACTTAAAACCCGCTACGCTTTGCGGTGTGGAAAGCTGTGGCATGATCCTTGCCGCGGATGACGGTGATGCCGCCAAGGTCATTTTTGTGGACGAACTGAACCCCGGCGCGCAAATTCATTAACCACGAAGCGGGGTGCTGCCGCACCCCGCTTTTTGTGAGGTATCGTATGCATATCTTTGATTCACACGCACATTATCTGGACAGCTCGTTTGACGAGGATCGCGATGCGTTATTAGAAAAACTCTTTTCTATCGACGTTTGCGGTATTATCGAGGCGGCAACTACCGCCGAAACTTCAAAAAAAGCGGTGCAACTTGCAAGCCGCTACCCCGCTCTGTACGCGGCAGTAGGGATTCATCCCGAAGAGGCAGGCGGTGCCAAGGTAGAGGATTTGCACACACTGCGACAACTGACTACTGACAAAAAGGTGGTTGCCATCGGGGAAATCGGGCTGGATTACCATTACGAGGAATACTGCCCCCGCGAAATTCAAAAATTATGGTTTCGCCGTCAATTGGAATTAGCAAACGAGTTGGATTTACCGGTCGTGGTTCACGACCGAGAAGCACACGAAGATACGCTTGCCATTTTGAAAGAGTATCGTGTGCCGGGTGTTCTTCATTGTTTCTCCGGCAGCGTAGAAACCGCCAAAGAAGTCTTAAAACTCGGGATGTATATCGGCATCGGCGGCGTGGTAACGTTCAAAAACGCGCGTAAGCTGGTCGAGATTGCAGCTATGGTACCGGAAGATCGGTTCTTGCTGGAAACCGACGCGCCGTACTTGGCACCGGTTCCCCACCGTGGTCACCGCTGCGATTCCTCGCTGATCGCTTATACCGCCGCCGCTATTGCAGCAATTCGCAACTGCGATACCGAACACATCCTGAATATTGCGAAACAAAACACAAAAACGTTGTTTAGAATTTAACACATCTGTTCACAGTAAGAGAAATTCAGGTGAAATACTATGCGTACAAAGACTGTAGACATGCTTTCGGGATCGGTCACAAAAGGGTTACTCTCCATGACGTTTCCCATTATGATTATGAACGTAACACAGGTACTGTTCAATGCCGTTGATATGATGATGCTAAAAGGTCACGGCTCAGCGGTAGGTGCAGTCGGTGTCTGCGGAACGTTGACTGTGCTTTTTACCAATTTATTGATTGGTATTTCGGTGGGCGCCAACGTCATTGTCGCTAAACGAATTGGTGCCGGCGAACAAGAACGCGCCAATCGTGCTACCTCCACTTCTATGATTATCGCACTCGTTGGCGGGCTTTTGTTAATGCTAATCGGCGTCCCGTTCGCCAATGTGTTTTTAAGATGGACAAATTGTCCCGCCGAGTTATTGGAACAATCGACCGCTTATTTCAAATTATACTTTTACGGCGTACCCTCCTTAATGCTCTATAATTTTACCGCCGCCATACTGCGCGCCATCGGCGACACAAAACGGCCTATGTATTTTCTGGTGTTCGGCGGTGCTGTCAAAGTTATCTGCACTTACTTATTCATAAATTACGCCAATCTAACCGTTCACGGCGTCGGCTATGCCACGATCATTTCGAACGTCGTGTCTTGCGTACCTGCGGTATTTGTCTTGTTGAAACGGCAAAATATCATTCGATTCCATTTCACGGAACTGCATTTCTGCGTACGGGAATTTAAGGATATTTTTTACATAGGTATCCCTGCCGGTATACAGAGTTCCTTGTTTGCTTTTGCGAACGTTGTCATTACAACCGCCGTAAATACTATGGGTGCTGACGCCAGCACCGGTGTTTCCATCGCGAATCAATTTGACGGTATTTTATATCAAATTTGCTATGCACCCTCTTTGGCTGTCACACCGTACATCGCACAAAATATCGGCGCGAAAAACATTCAGCGCGTCAAAAAGACTCTGTCGCGTGCTACCATAATCACCTTTCTGTTCGGTGCCGGTTTTGGCATGCTTTCAGCGATATTCTCACGCCAATTATCCGGCCTAATGTCGGATGTACCGGCAGTTCTCGACTATTCGCAGCAGAAGATGATTATCGTTTCCAGCACCTATTTTATTTGTGGTATTAACGAAGTTCTTGGCGGCACCTTAAAAGGTTTGGGAAGACCGATCATGCCGGCTGTTACCTCTCTTGTCTTTATGTGCGCATTGCGCTTTGTATGGGTCTATGCCATTTTCCCTTTGTTCCCCAACCTGTCATTCTTGTATACCGTTTGGCCCGTCGGATGGTTCTTATCCATCGTCGTTCTGTTAATCGATCTCCGTGCTGTTTTTCTGAAATTGAAAAGCAGCACCGACTCATTAGGTACTGCCACCTCACATTGATTCATAAATTTCTTCAAACCCCCTTGACAACCGTCAAGGGGTTTGTTATACTCATAGTGTACTATCCGATATAGTACACCTGTATCGGGTAAACATTTCCCGAAAGGAGGAAAGGTATGTTCCGGATCGACCCTTTATCACGACAGCCCGTGTATGAGCAATTAATTGAACAACTGGAAAAGCTGGTACTGACCGGTCTGTTACCGGCGGACTCTCAGTTGCCTTCTGTGCGCAGCTTGTCACTGGAACTGTCCATCAATCCCAATACGATCCAAAAGGCCTATTCCGATTTGGATACGCGCGGCATTATCTATTCCGTTCCCGGTATCGGCTGCTTTGTGGCCAAAAACGCAGCCGAGGTATTGCAGGCGCATATGCGTCGGAAATTGGATTCGTTGCGACAATTAGCAGATGATCTGGCGCTTGCCGGTATCCCCGAGGAAGAACTTATCGATTGTATTCATACTGCTTATAAAGAAAGAGGTGTTTCTTTATGATCCAGGCGCAAAACCTGACGAAAAAATTCGGCAATTTCGTGGCGTTGGATAGTATCACCTGCACCATTCCGCAAGGATGCATATACGGCATGGTCGGTTCCAACGGTGCCGGAAAATCCACTTTTTTACGTACCATCACAGGTGTATACCGCCCCGATCACGGTTCAGTCCTCATCGACGGTGAACCAATCTATGAAAACCCTGCTAAAAAAAGTGAGATCGCCTACGTTGCCGACGGTCTGTTCTTTTTAACCGGCGCCACCATGAACCGTATGGCCGATTTGTATAAGGCCTCTAACCCGAAGTTCGACTACGTGCGCTTTTGCAACATGACCAAAATGTTTGCTCTTGATCCGCGCAAGCCGATCAACACGTTTTCCAAAGGTATGAAGCGGCAGGCCGCTACCATACTGGCATTATCCACGCATCCGCAATATATCTTTTTTGACGAGACGTTTGACGGGTTAGACCCCATCATGCGTAATGTCGTCAAAAATCTCATTTGTGAAGATGTATTGGAGCAAAACGCTACCGCTATCATCACCTCGCATTCTTTGCGTGAATTGGAAGATACCTGCGACCAACTTGCTCTTTTACACAAAGGCGGTTTAGTGCTGGAAAGCGATATTCAAGACTTAAAAACGTCACTTTTCAAAGTACAAATTGCGTTTAACCACGATTTCGGCGAAGCAGATTTCCAAACGCTTACCGTCTTAAACTACGTCAAACGCGGCTCGGTTGCCAATTTGATCGTGCGCGGTGATAAGCAAGAAACAGTTACCAAATTATCTGCCATGTCCCCCATTTTGTTGGACGTGTTGCCGCTATCCCTCGAAGAAGTGTTCACCTACGAAATGGAAGCCCTCGGCTATGCCGCCGGCGACATATTGGAGGTATAAGCCATGAAAAAACGAATTTTCAGCCCCCGTCTGTATCTCGACGGTATCAAGCAGCTTCGCATCATCGGCATTCTTTCCACCGTAGCACTTTGCTTTATCGGCATCATCAACCCCATCATGCAATACTTGAATCACTTAGAGGGCGGGGGAAATTCCGTACCCGAAACGATCAATTATTTGGATATGAATATGCCGATCCTCTTGTTGTTCTGTGCGATCGCACCATTGATGACGTTGTACCTGTTCTCCTTCTTGAACAAGCGGGAATCCAGTGATTTTTATCATGCGATCCCCGAAACCAGACAGTGCTTATTTTTAAGTTTATTTGCGTCGATCATCACTTGGTTGACCTTCACAGCTGCCGTTTCGGCTACTCTCATCACGCTTGTCTATTCTTTCTTCCCCACATTGTATACCGTTAATCTGAGCAGTGTTTTTATCACGGGATTTTCCTCGCTTGTCGGCTCGTATTTTATCGCCGCCGCTGTTGCGATTGCCATGTCAGTAACAGGTACGACGTTCAGCAACGTTCTCGTTTCCCTATTGTTGATCTTTCTGCCGCGTTTACTGATCCAGATCGCCGTTTTGGCAGTGACGGACGCGTTACCGTTAGTCCACGGACTATCCTTTGCCGCCATTCTCAATTACGAATACAACGTGCCCGTTGGCTTTGTCTTTGGCTTGTTGTTTGGTGATTACGAAAAACCGCTCACCTCTGTAACAAGCGGCGTTTACACACTCGTTATTGCCCTCATTTACACAGCTTTTGCTCTCCTCTTATTTGTTAAGCGTAGCAGCGAATCTGCCGGCAAATCTGCACCGAATCGCATCTTGCAAGGTGTCTACCGTTTCTTGATCGGTTCTGTCCTCACCGCCGTCGCCGTCTTTGGTCTATTTGACACAGTCGTGCGAAATGATTCGTTAGACGCGTCGATGATAGGCACGCTTGTCATTCTGTTTATCGTATCCATTCTACTTGCTCTTGTGTTCCAGATCATTACCTCACGCACGTTCCGAAACATACCGCGTTATGCGTTGGGGATGATCGTATCATTACTGCTGTTCGGTGGTATTTATTTTGGCGGGATTTACGGCTTGTATCATGCAACCATGTCGTTCTCACCAAAACCTGAACAGATCGACTCCGTGCGTATTTTAAGCGATAATAGTTATAACCGTATTCCGGATTATTTTACTTCCAAAACGGAAGAAATGGAATTAACGGATGAAAACGCACGGCGGATCGTGTCAGAACAGTTATCGTATTCTTTGGAACTGTTGGAATCCTCACATGAGCGTTACTGGGCTTCCGAGTTGCCTTCCGTTCCCGTCGCCATCAAGTGCAACGGCATTACGCACCTGCGCAATATCCTCATCAGCGATGAAAAACTGCAATCCGTGTACAGCGAAGTATATAAAACCAAAGAATTCCGCAACATTTATACTGATCTGCCCGAAACCGTTTCTGATATTTTCGTTACGAACGGATCCGGACACGTACCCTCGTACGCATCGTTGTACAAGGTTCTTTTGGAAGAAGTGCGCGAAATCGGTTTTGACAAATGGTACGCACTGCAAACCACGTCAGAAACAAAGCATCCCGAATATTACTACACCTCTCTCTCACTCGGCTCGCCAACCGTTAATCGACTGGAATGTCGATTCTACGAAGGCATGCAATGGTATAAGATGAACGTGCCGCTGGACACTTCGGTTTTGCCGAAAACCACGCAGGAATACATCAATCAAATTTGCAACGCGAAGAAGAATGGTCAAGCTCTGGTGAATATATTAAAAGAGTCCGGTTTTGATGAAAATGATTCTTTGGAAATTTCGTTTTATAATTTTGACGGAGAGGCACCATTCGGGCGTGTATATATCGACGAAGATCTAATCGCCAACACCGACTCCGTTGCTGCTTGGGCGGACACCTTACCGGCGAATAAGATTCCCGCCGTAACAAAACCGTTCTATTTCGTCGTCTTTGAGGACAGCACGATCGTTTATACCGATAACGGAAAAGATTACTGGCATGAATACGAAAGCTATTACCATTATTTTCAAGGTGATACCCTCCCCGATTGGTTACTCCAACTTCACAACAAGCATTTAGAAACACATGGTTTAACCAATACCAAATAGTCACAATTTTATAAGAAGCACCCGCGGTGAAAATCGCGGGTGCTTCTTTTGTCGAAAGGCATAACTTGATTTTTTTACCAAAAAAGGGTATAATTAACACATCAACCACAGAAAGGATGCTGTTATGAGCGTTTCTGAAAGTTATGAGCGTTGGCTCACCGATGCTGTTGATGACCCCGATTTGGGTGTTGAACTACGCGGTATTGCTAACAACCAAGATGAAATTTTTGATCGTTTTTATCGTGAATTAGAGTTTGGAACAGCGGGACTTCGCGGTGTGATCGGTGCGGGCACCAACCGCATGAACATTTATACGATTCGCAAAGCAACGCAAGGACTCGCCGATTACCTCACTTCACGCTATCCCGCTCCGTGTGTGGTGATTTGCTACGATTCGCGTATCAAATCCGATCTGTTCGCAAAAGAGGCAGCACGCGTGCTCGCGGGCAACGGCGTATCGGTGCATCTGTTTGCGGAACTGGCCCCCGTTCCGGTATTGTCTTTTGCTGTAAAGCATTTGGCTTGTCAGGCGGGCATTATGGTCACCGCCAGTCACAATCCCGCCAAGTATAACGGGTACAAGTGCTATGGCCCCGAAGGTTACCAAATGACCGATGAGGATGCAAACACCGTTACCGAGTGCATACAGAAATTGGATCTGTTCACAGATATTCGTTTAGCGGATTTTGACGCGGCTGTTGAAGACGGACGCATTACGCTGGTTGGTGACGAGGTCGTTGACGCGTTTCTCGCCTGTGTCGCCTCACAGCAGATCAATCCCGGTGTTTGTGCACAGAGCGATCTGAAAGTCATTTACACCCCGCTTAACGGTGCCGGTAACAAACCGGTTCGCAAGATCTTGGAGCGGATCGGGTTATCGCAGGTAACGGTCGTTCCGGATCAGGAATTGCCGGACGGCAACTTCCCCACCGCACCGTTCCCGAACCCCGAACTGCGGCAACCGTTTGAGTTAGCACTAAAACTTGCCGAAACGACCGAACCGGATCTGCTGCTTGCCACCGATCCCGACTGTGATCGCGTGGGCATCGCAGTACGGCAAAACGACGAATACGTTCTGTTGACAGGTAACGAGACCGGTTGCTTGCTGCTCAATTATATTCTCTCCTGCCGCGCCAAGCAACAAACGTTACCGGAAAATCCGGTGGTGATCAAGACCATTGTGACCTCTGACCTCGCAACACGTATTGCGGAAAGTTTTGGCTGTGAAATGCGCAACGTGCTGACCGGTTTCAAATATATCGGTGAGCAGATCGTGGAAATGGAACAAGCAGGTGAGCCCGAACGCTTCCAGTTTGGTTTTGAAGAAAGCTACGGCTGCCTTGCCGGCACCCACGCCCGCGATAAGGATGCCGTGGTCGCTTCCATGCTGATTTGTGAAATGGCGGCGTATTATAAGGCAAACGGATTGTCATTGTTGGACGTACTGCAATTGTTGTACCATGAGCACGGCGCATACCGCCATCTGCTCGTTAACGTACAGTTCGAGGGCGCCAAAGGTATGGCGGCGATGGATGGTATCATGCAAAAATTACGTTCCAACCCTCCAAAAGAACTCGGTGGGCTTTGCGTCTTAGCGATCGCCGATTATCTGACTGCCGAGCGGAAAACGGCAACCAACGTGGAGCCGCTCACCCTCCCCCGTGCCAATGTTTTGGTGTTTGAACTGGAAAACCACGCGAGCGTGATCGTGCGCCCGTCCGGTACGGAGCCGAAGATCAAGGGATACGTCACCGCAACCGGTGCCACACCGGAAGAGGCAGATGTCGTCGCAGATAAGCTGCGTAAAGTTGTGGAAGGAATATTAAAAGCGTAAAGCAATTAAAAAGGCGGGTGAACGGTTAAAATCAGCCGCCTTTTTTTTTCCCGGCAACAACGAGCAAAAGATCATC
>JAZOAK010000063.1:0-1763 GCA_045595445.1 Acutalibacteraceae bacterium | reverse complement strand
TGGACGTTGAGCTGATCACCCCCATCGCTATCGAAGAGGGTCTGCGTTTCGCTATCCGCGAAGGCGGCCGTACTGTCGGTTCCGGTGTTGTTACCGCGATCAACGGCTAATTCCGTTATCTTGTAACAAAATCAAACGGCGTGTCCGAAAGGACACGCCGCTTTTTTGTTTTGGCATAGAGGTGATAGTTACTCGCCGAATTGAGCCTTTATTTGTTCGTTAATGATGGCGTTCATGACAGGGATCATTTTCAAATCCTCCTCATTTATACTTATTTCGGCAATATCTTCTTTTTCGCCACATTGAGGGAAATTCACAAGCCACGTTTTCTCGGTTCGTTGTTCCAAACAAATCCAGCCCTGCATTCCTTTGTGAACTCCGTCTTTAACATACGCTTCTTTTTCAACAATCACTTCTACACAATCCATCATTTTCATATTATTTGCCTCCATAAGGTGTCGTTAACTGAATGTGGCCGTTCGGATAAACCATCCAGCCGGTAATAAAAGAAACTTTTTCCTTCTTATCTTTTTTTGAAATTTCAATTCGAATACTAATTCGTTGCCCATCTTTATTTAATTTACCTAATACATAATTGCCTGAAATATATTTTTCTAACCCTTGTTTATTAATTTCGCTTTGCAACCAGTTTGCATCTTCGACTGTATATCCCCATTCTCTAAACAAATTTTCTTTGTTATGGGTATACTTGCCTTCGGTGTTGAATAAATACGGATCAAATTTACTATACGTACTGTCGGATGTACTTTTGGATAGCACATCGTTATAAGGAATATCTTCCAAAGTACAATGACAAAACGGGTGGTGTGGCCATTTGGGGATTTTCCCCTTTTCAAACCAACATTTATCGAGTTTTAGGCACTCTTCACAATGCTTATTGCTTAAATTTCGATGCAACCACTTTGTCCATCTTGGTGTGTTGGGTGGCTTTTCACCCCACACCGCCGCGTGAATCACTTCTGATAAATAGTTCAATTTTTTCTCCTTTCATACTATACCATTTTTCCACACAAAAGTATAGTGTCGGTTTTTGTGGGCGTACTGAGTATAGCACAAAGTGGGGAGTCACCTTCAAGTCGCTTTTTATATTTTTTTGAAAATCAGAGTCTATCGGGGGGAGAGAGGAAACAAAAAAGGCCGCAGACGATGTCTGTGGCCGTTTGTACGGGTTTATTCAAATTCGATGTGGAACGGGAGGGTGCCTTTGGCTTCATATTTGCCCGACAGCACCTCAAACACATGCCGTTGTGAGTCGGGAATGAGATATCCGAAAATTTTGCGGGGAATATGTTTCAACGGGGTGAGTGCGAAGGGATTGCCGAAATGCACGACCGCTGCCATTTTTTCCGAACTGATCAAGGCATCCATCACGGCCTCCACGCGACGCGTGAGGCAGTCGGTTCCCATGTAAGGACGGGAATCACAGAACGACACGAACACAACTTCATCCACCTTGGTTGCCGCACGCAAAACACGATCGTTGGCGGGGGCGGTGGGGAACTCGCTCAGATACACGACGTCGTCATGGGGGAAGTTTTCTTTGATCGCCTCGGTAACACGATAGGGATTGTACCACACGTCGGCGGGGATCTCCTGTTCGGCGGCACCGAGATGTGCATGCCCGGTGACAACGTCGAGATGGACGTTGAGCTGATCACCCCCATCGCTATCGAAGAGGGTCTGCGTTTCGCTATCCGCGAAGGCGGCCGTACTGTCGGTTCCGGTGTTGTTACCGCGATCAA
>JAZOAK010000062.1:0-26011 GCA_045595445.1 Acutalibacteraceae bacterium | reverse complement strand
AAGCCCCGCGGCGTTGCCGCGGGGCTTTTGGGGTGTTTTTTAGTTGGTTTTGATCGCAGTGACGGTGTATCCGGCATCGGTAACCGCCTTGGCAAGCGCCTCGGCAGAGGTGGTACCGGCATCGATGACCGCTTGCTTTTTACCGAGATCCACGGTTGCGTGGACACCCGACAAAGCATTCAGCGTATCCTCGACCCGCTTGCGGCAATGATCACACATCATACCTTCAATCGCTAACGTTACCATAACTTTTTCCTCCTTTTTCGGTGCTTTATGAAAGCGGCGAAGCCGCAAGGCATTGGTGACAACAAACACACTACTCAGACTCATCGCCGCCGCACCGATCATCGGGCTGAGCCGCAGACCCAACAGCGGATAAAAGACACCCGCCGCCAACGGGATGCCCAAGCAGTTATAGAAAAATGCCCAGAACAGATTTTGGCGGATATTGCGGATGACCGCACGACTCAACCGAATCGCCGTCACCACGTCGCGCAGATCGTTTTTCATGAGTACGATATCGGCGCTTTCCATCGCCACGTCCGTGCCCGCGCCGATGGCAATCCCGACGTCGGCACGTACCAGAGCGGGAGCATCGTTGATACCGTCGCCGACCATTGCCACGGTTTGACCGCTCTCGCGGATGGCGGCAATCACCGCTTCCTTCTCCTGCGGCAATACTTCGGCAATCACTTCATCCACGCCGACGTCTGCGGCAATCGCTTCGGCGGCACGGCGGTTATCACCCGTGAGCATACGCACCGATATACCCATATCTTTGAGTGCCGCGATTGCCTCGCAGCTGGTGTCTTTCGGGCGGTCTGACGCAGCTATCACACCGATCACTTCACCGTTTCGGGCGAAGATGAGCGGCGTTTTACCATCGTCTGCCAAGACGTTCAACGTGTCCTGAACGTTAGTAATATCCACACCGTTTTCGCGCATCAAGCGCGCGTTGCCTGCATAGCACACCGTGTCGTTCAGCATTGCCGACACACCGCGACCCGGCAAAGTTTCAAAGGATTCCACCGGTGGGGTGTCGATCCCGCGCGCGTCTACCTCTGCCATGATCGCCTCCGACAACGGATGCTCGCTGCGGCTTTCCAAGGCTGCCGCCACACGCAGTAACTCCTCTTCCGAAACCGATAGCGGAAGGCAGTCAGTGACGATTGGTTTGCCGACGGTGACCGTGCCGGTTTTGTCCAGTACGACGCAGCGGACCTTATGGGCAATTTCCAGTGCTTCACCGGATTTGATCAAAATACCGTTTTTGGCGCCCTGTTCGGTGCCCACCATGATGGCGACCGGTGTCGCAAGCCCCAACGCGCATGGGCAGGAGATCACCAGCACGCAAATTGCGCAGGACAGCGCTTCCTCGGCACTGCCGAAAAGCAACCACACGACGGCGGTCACCAGTGCGATCAACATCACAACCGGTACGAATACCGCGGCGATCTTGTCCGCGGTTTTGGCGATCGGGGCTTTCCCCGCGCCCGCATCCTCTACCAAGCGAATGATCTGCGAAAGGGTGGTATCCTCCCCCACACGCGTGGCGCGCAATTTCAAATAACCGCTTTGACTCACGGTGGCACTGATGACCGAAGAGCCGACATCCTTTTCCACCGGCACACTCTCCCCCGTGATGGCGGATTCATCCACCGCGGCATGACCTTCGATCACCACACCGTCCACCGCAATTCTGCCGCCGGAGCGCACGATCACGATGTCATTCACCTGCACTTGATCAAGCGGGACGGTCTGTTCCACACCGTCTCGCTCTACTACGGCGGTCTTGGGGGCAAGATCCATGAGTGCCTGCAAAGCTTGTGTGGTTTTGTTTTTGGAACGTGATTCCAAGAATTTGCCGAGTGTGATCAGGGTTAAGATCATGGCGGCAGATTCAAAGTAGAGATCCTCGTGATACCGCGTAACCAGTGCCATATCGCCGACAGCGAGGCCATGCGCCATGCGGTACAGCGCGAACACGCCGTACAAAAGCGCCGCTATCGAACCGACGGCAACGAGCGTGTCCATATTGGGCGCGCGGCGGAACAACGCCGGTATGCCTTTTTCGTAATACGCGCGGTTGGCGTACACGATCGGCAGGCTGAGCAGCAGTTGCGTCAGTGCGAATGCGATCGCGTTGTGGTGACCGCTCAAAAAATCCGGAAGCGGCAATCCTACCATGTGACCCATGGAAAGGTACATCAGCGGGATCAAAAAAGCAAAGGAAATCCACAACCGGCGTTTCATTGAGGACAGGGCGCTGCGCGGTGGTTTGCTTTCCGCAGGAGTTGGCTGCGCACCCATCGGCGCGGCTTTGTAACCCGCCGCACGAACCGCCTCGATAATCATCGCATCGGTCACCTGAGTGGGATCATACGATACGCTCATGCTGTTGGTCATCAAATTCACCTGTGTATCTTCCACACCGACAAGGTTGCTCACGGCGCCGTGCACGTGGGACGAGCAGGCGGAACAGGTCATACCGGTGACAGAAAAACGTTGTTTCATACGCGGTGATCCTTTCAGTTAGTCGTTGCTAATCGTTGGGTAAAAAGAGCGGAGTTCTACCGCTCGATAAGACATACTGCGTGCGCCGCCATGCCTTCCCCGCTGCCGGTAAAGCCGAGGCCTTCCTCGGTGGTGGCTTTGACGCTGACGGAATCCACCGACAGCCCGCAGGCTGCCGCCAATCGTTCGCGCATCAGCGGAATATACGGTTTGAGTTTGGGGGCTTGTGCGAGTACCGTGGCATCGATATTGCACAGCGCAAAGCCTGCCTCGCGTACCGCGGCGGCTACCAAGGATAACAGCCGCAAACTGTCGGCACCTTTATACTGCGGATCCGTATCCGGAAACATACCGCCGATGTCGCCCAGCGCCGCGGCGCCGAGCAACGCATCCGCAACGGCGTGCGCTAACACGTCGGCATCCGAATGGCCGAGCAGACCTTTTTCATACGGAACCGTCACCCCGCCGAGAATAAGCGGGCGGTCCTTAACCAAGCGGTGTACGTCATATCCGTGACCGATGCGAAAACTCATCGTAACAGCTCCTCTGCAAACGGCACGTCTTCCGGTGTCGTTATTTTGATATTGGTATTGCTCCCCTCCACCAGTTTCACCGGCTCGCCGATCGCTTCGATCAACTGACAGTCATCGGTGAGGTCCAATCCTTGTGCGGCGGCATATTCGAACGCGCGCTCGTACAGTGCTTTTTCAAAAATCTGCGGGGTCTGAACGTTCCACAGCGCGGTGCGGTCGGGGGTTTCGATCACCATGCCGTTTTCATCCGCGATCTTGACGGTGTCCTTGGTATGCACCGCGGCGGTTGCCGCACCGTACTGCACTGCCCCTTGTATCACCCGCTCGATGATGGCGGGGGTAACCAGCGGACGCGCGCCGTCGTGAATCGCCACATAGTCTGCGTGGCAAGCATCCACACCGCGTCGCACCGATTGCTGGCGGGTACTGCCGCCGTATACGATGGCGGAAAGCTTAGTAATACCATACGTTTCGGCAATCTCCCGCAAGCGGGCGTGATGGTCCTCTTGCGCAACCACCACGATCTCGCCGATCGCCGTGCACTGTTCAAATGCCGCTAAGGTATGCGCGATCAGCGGACGACCGCCGAGAGGAATAAACTGCTTAGGGGTTCCCATGCGGGTAGAACTGCCTGCGGCGACAATCACCGCGGTTACCGACGGAGTCATCCGATCACACCTCTTTTACTTCTATCACACTAAGCGTGCCGTCCTTGACGCGAAAACGAACGTCCCACGCGCCGTACGTCATGCCGTACACACGCTCTGCATCCTCTTGATAAGACGGACGCGGGTCCTGCTCCAACAGGGCAATCAGCGCGGCGCGCTTGTCCTCGTCAATGCGGGAAAGCAGCGTTTCGGGGAACTCCACCGTGACGGCATACTCCCGCACGGCGTCCGAAAACCCGCCGACCGCATCGGGATGCGAATCGGTATACGCAATGTAGGGCTTGATATCCCAAAGGGGAGTGCCGTCCATCAGATCGGCACCCTCTACCACCAACACCGTACCGTATTCCTCTGTTTGCTCAACGCGAACCAACTTCACGGACGACAGCCCGATCGCATTGGGGCGGAACGGCGAGCGGGTGGCAAACACTCCCATACGGCGGTTACCGCCCAGCCGCGGCGGGCGTACGGTGGGACGAAACTCCTCGCGCACCGCCTCGGAAAACTGCCAAATGAGCCATAAGTGGGAGTATTCCTCGATCCCGCGCAGGGCTTCTTTGTTGCGGTACGGCTGTTCAAACACGATGGTTGACAGCATACCCGGAACAAGTCCGCTCTGCCGAGGAATCCCGAATTTACTGTGAAAATCGTTATGAATATGTGCAATACATTCCATCCGTATCCATCTCCGTCCAACCTGTCTGTATCATAGCACAGCACCCCATAAAAGTCAAATGAGCGCCCACGCGATTTTTTTACCCGCTGATATTGACAGTCAATTCTGCCCCATGTTACAATAATAAGGATTTAGGAGGGGATTTTGTATGCTGTCGATCATTTTTACAGTGTATTCCGCACTCGTTTTGGCGGTGTCGTTAGGGCTTTGCATCTGGCTGGGTTACCGTCGCGGTGTCTTTAACAGCGCCATGCGTTTGGGTTGTTTCGTCGTTTCGGGTGTGTTGGCATTTCTTATTGCCAAACTGCTTGTCAAACCGATCGGCGCCCTCCTTTCCGGCTTGCTTACGTCCTTGATCGGTGAGGATCTTGCCGTGCTGACGAGTATGTCTGCGTTGCGAGAAATGATCGTCAAATTGGGCGGCGGCTTACTGGCGCCCCTCGTTTTTATGATCGTGTTCTTTGTGATCGATAAACTGTCGTTTTTCGCTTACGTTCCCTTGAAGAAAAAATTTGCCGACAACGAAGCAATGCACGCTGTCCCGCACGATAAATTGTTCGGTGCGATCCTCGGCGGCGTGTTGGCACTCGCTATCACCATTTCTTGCGTATTGCCGGTCGGCGGATATCCGACGATGCTTAACGAAATCGACGAACAGATCGCCGCTTCTTCACTGGCGGAGGAAATAGACGATGAGATGATGGAGTCGGTTGATGCGATAGCCAATACGGCGATCGTCAAGGTGGATTACGCGCTGTCCGGTTGGCTGTTCCGCGGACTCACTTCCGATGCGCGCAAGGTGATCTCTACCTCCTTCTCCTTGCTGAATTTGGTGGAGGGTTTTCAAAACGCGGAGGATGCTCAATCGGTGTCCGCAGCGTTACAAGAGTTGCCGGATGAATCGTTTGAATTGCTCATTTCCGTCACCAAAGACGTGATCACACAGCTCATACCCGCCGACGAGTCGTATCAAGTGATCGTCGATACCCTGCTGAAAGCGCTGGACAAGATCCCCGATCTGCGTTCGACACTTTCTTCGGAGGAATATTCCAAAGAACTCAATGCGATTACCGGTATCGCGTCGATGCTCTCTAACCCCTCTGATTACACCGACGAGGAGATCATCAAGACCGTCTTGTCTTCCTCGGTGTTGACCTCAGCGATTTTGGAAAACCGTGGAGAACTGGCGGAACATTTCGCAAGCAACACCGAAGACCTGACGAACAAGGAAAAGAAAGAGATCAAGGATGCCGTCCAAGAGTACGCTGACGAACTGGGCGTGGACGACGAGGTCGTGTCCTCCTTGCTTTCTGTTTTCGGTATTGCGTAAATTCCCTCTCCCCAGAAAGGAAGTGGCGTCATGGTCAACTGTCCTGCCGAAGTGCTTGACCTGTTTGCCAAGAAAGGCATTGAAACTGCATCCATTCAAGTTGCAGCACACAGCGACCGCGATCTCAGCGGTGCGCTGTGTGAGTGCTATCTTGTCGCCACAACCGAACACTTAGCAATTCTCTCGGGCGTTTTTTCCATTGTGGAAAAGACGAAAAAATCAATCTTTCGGGGCGCGTCACGCGTACGTATTCGGTCACAGTTTACCGAGTTGTCTTACGCGCAGTACCCACTTGCCTCGCTTTCTGATTTTTCCGTAGAGGAATTGCTGTCGACTTGTCGTTTAACCGCCGTCAGCACCGCTGACGGCGGTTATGTTCGTTTGGCGTGTTCCACCAACACGCACAAGGATGGGCTGTCCCGCTTTGCACACCATCTGCGCGACCTGAAAAACGGCAAGCCGCATATCCCGGACGACGACGCCGACAGCGATACCGTCTGCCCCATCTGCGGAACGCGTTATCCCAACCCCAATCGCCGCGTTTGCCCGAAATGCATGAACAAGACTCGTTTAATTCGGCGGTTGGCAGGCTTTTTCTTCAAATACTACCGCTCGCTGATCGTGATGCTGTTGTTGCTGGTCGCTATCAGCGCGCTGGGTGTCTTGTCGCCGTATATCAGTTCTGCGTTTTTCTATGACGAGGTGCTGAGCGAAAACGGCTCGTTCTACGGTCAAGTGTTACTGGTCTTGTCCATGATTGTCAGTATTCGCGTCTTTTCGGTGCTGATGAATATGGTCAACGGTATTGTCTCGTCGCGCATCGCCGCCAAAGTCACTTACGATCTGAAACTCACGATCTTCAACGCGATCCGCCGTTTGTCACTCGGCTTTTTCAACGGACGGCAAACCGGCGGGTTGATGACACAGGTGAACAGCGACGCACAAACCATTCACCAATTTTTCTTGCACGGATTGACACACCTGCTCGTCAACGGCGTACAGATCGTGGCATTGCTCGGCGTGATGTTGTACGTGAACCCCCTGCTGACGTTGCTTTCCTTGCTTTCGATTCCGTTGTACGCCGTCATGATTCGGTTTTGCTACCGCCGCTTGCACGAACTGCACGCAAAGCGGTTTTCCGGCAACCGCGCCTTGTCGAGCGCTTTGAGTGATATTCTGAGCGGTATTCGCGTGGTCAAAGCCTTTTCCAAGGAAAAGCAGGAGATAAACCGCTTTAACCGTTATTCCAAGCGGCTTGCTCAGTCGGACGAAAACTTGTCGGCGTTCCAGTCCGTTGCGTTCCCCCTCGCCAATTTTCTGTTAAGTCTCGGCGGTTCCCTGATTTGGGCGTTCGGCGGCTTTATGGTGATGAAAGGAGAACTCTCCTACGGTCTGCTGCTGAGCTTTGTCGCGTATTTGAACATGATCTACTCGCCGTTGCAGAGCTTTGCCCAGATCACCAATTTAGCAACCGATTGTCTGAATGCCTGCTCGCGGCTCTTTGAGATCATGGATACCGTTCCTGACGTACTGGAAGCCAAGGACCCGCTTTCCCCCGAAACCATTGAGGGACACGTCAGTTTTCGTGACGTGGAGTTCTCGTACCTCAAAAATCACAAGGTCATCGACGGCGTGAGTTTTGAAATCGAGGCGGGCAAGACCATCGGCATCGTAGGCCACACGGGTGCGGGAAAATCCACCCTCGCCAATTTGCTGATCCGCTTGTACGACGTGTCCGACGGCGAGATCTGCATTGACGGTATCAACGTGAAAGACCTCTCGTTTGACTGTTTGCGGAAAAACGTCGCCATCGTGTCGCAGGAAACGTATTTGTTTGTCGGCACGATTTTGGAAAACATCCGCTATGCCCGCCCCGATGCGACACTCGACGAGGTCCTTACCGCCGCACGTATTGCCGGCGCGCACGACTTTATCATGCAACTGCCTGACGGCTACGCGACCATGATCGGTACCGGCTACAAGGATCTGTCCGGCGGCGAGCGGCAACGCGTATCCATTGCCCGCGCGGTGCTGCGCGATCCACGCATCTTGATTTTGGACGAAGCTACCTCGGCGATGGATACCGAAACCGAACGGCAAATTCACACAGCGCTCGAACGCTTGTCCGTCGGGCGCACGACCATCATGATCGCGCATCGGTTATCGACGTTGCGAAATGCCGACAAGCTCATCGTGATTGACAACGGAAAGATGCCCGAAAGCGGCACACATACTGAACTTATTGCCAAAAAAGGCATTTACCATAAGTTGTACCGTATGCAGGCGGAAGCGCTCAAAAACATCGGTATTGAAGAATGGAAAGGAGATGTGACGCCATGTCCAAAAGCTCACCGTCCCCCCAGACGTTAAGCGATATCGTATCGGTCACCTATTTGAACCGCGACAACTGTTCGTTTACCGAAAAGAACGGTTTTTTGGGGCTGCGTGCCACGATTGACCGGCGGGACGTATCCCTTTGGGAACAGCACCGTCGCGAGGACAAACCCGCTGCGGGCGAACCCGAGGAACTGGTGCTGGACCGCATTTTCCTCTCCCGCGCCTTTCCGTTTGAAAAGCCGTTTGAGTACATTTCCGTCTTTGACAAAGACAAGCACGAGATCGGGTTTATCCGTTCGCTTACCGAGGATTTTGATGAAGCGGTGTGTGCTCGGTTGATGCGGGAATTGGAAGAATCGTACTATTGTCCCGTCATTCGGCGCATCCTGTCGGTTAAAACGCAACGCGGCATTTCGTACTGGCAGGTGGAATGTGATTTCGGTGAAGCCTCGTTCTCACTCCGCGACGTATACGTTGATATGCGTAAACTGGAAGGAGAAAACGGCGAATTGCGGTTACTTCTCACCGACGTCTACGGTAACCGCTACGAAATTCCCGATGCCAACGCGCTCGACCGTCAAAGTTACCGACGGATTGAATTGTATTTGTAAACGGATACCCTGTTGTCAAGGAGGTGACACGCATGAAACAGCCAGGTGCCTTATTCGACGGCGCTCGACTTGCCGCCGAACATAAAGAACGTATCCGCCGCACGCGTACCGAGCAGCTCATAGCCATCGACCCGCATTGCCCGACTGACGCGATCGTGGCGTTGTTCACCTTTGATCTGCCCGATCGTGAAGCGGATGCCGCCTCCCACGCCCCGCAAGTGGACGGACTGGCGGTGGTGTTCACCGACCGTTTGGTAATCTACCAGGACGGTGCGCTCGTGCGTTCCTACTCCTTGGAAACGGCAACGGATTTTTCCGTACAGATAGCGACAGGCAGCGTGACAGCGGAATGTATGGTAGACGGCGAGCCGCATCTGATTTGCCGTGCGACCAAGCAGTTTGCAGAGGAAATCGCCGCGGTGATGAAACAACTGACTGCATACTGCGCGGACGGTACGTATTCGGACGAATACCTGCAACACGTCGCGCGTTTCTGTACGCAATGCGGTCGCCCCTATCTTCCCGGCTCCTCGTTTTGCCCGCATTGCACCAAAAAAGGCGGCGTCATCGCGCGACTGTGGAGCGTAGCACGTCCTTTCAAATGGTATCTGCTCACGGCAGTCATCCTATTTTTCCTCATCACGCTCGTCAACCTGATCACGCCGTCGCTCAACCGGCTGTTGGTGGACGGCTACATTACCTCCCCCACTCCCGAATCGGTTTCAATAGCGGGGTTCGTCGGAGTCATTGCGTCGATGGCGGCGGTACAACTCGTAGCACACGCACTCTCCGTTCTGCGCAACCGTGCGTTGATCCGTTCCAGCAACCACGTAGTGGTGAGCCTGCGCGAAATGGTGTTCGCCAAAATTCAAGCGATGTCCATCAATCGCATCTCACAGCGTACCGCGGGCACGCTGATGCACCGTGTCTCCGACGATACGGTGGTTATTCGTGATTTCATCACCAACGTACTTCCGGAATTTATGCAGGAAGTATTGGTGCTGTTATTTGTTTCGATCTATCTGTTCGTTTACGACTGGCGGTTGGCGCTGCTGGTACTGCTTCCCACCCCGTTTGTGTTCTTCTCGTTCCGTTTTATTCGCAAGAAGCTTCGACTCTTGTGGCGGCGGCGGTGGAACGTGGGCGTGCGCGCCAATACGATCTTGCACGATATTTTCTCAGGGATTCGCGTGGTCAAGGCGTTCGGTATGGAGGACTATGAGACCGAGCGGTTTGACAACATTTCCGCGGAGTATCGCGATGCCTCTATTAAGGCAAGCACCCATTGGCAGACCGTACATCCCATTCTGCATTTCTTGATCGGGATCGGTGAATTTTTTGTGTTGTTCTACGTTGGTAACCGCATTTTGGACGGGACCATGACGCTGGGACAAATGGCACAGTTCTCCACCTATGTCAGTATGTTATATACCCCCCTGCGGTGGTTATCCATGCTGCCGCAACGCTTGGAGGATTTCGCGACCTCGGCCACAAAACTGTTTGAGATCATTGACGAAACCCTTGAAATTGACGATAAAACGGATGCAAAAACGGCGTCCATCGTCGGTACGGTGGATTTCAAGAACGTGTCGTTCGGATACGATAACACCACCGACGTTCTGCGTGGCATTGATCTGCACGTTGAACCGGGTGAGATGATCGGTATCGTCGGTCGTTCCGGTGCCGGTAAAACAACGCTGATCAATTTGTTGATGCGCTTATACGACGTCGACGGCGGTTCTATCTGCATTGACGGCATCGACCTGCGTGACTACTCGCAAGAGGCGCTACGCTCACAGATCGGTGTGGTATTGCAAGAAACCTTTTTGTTTGCGGGCACGGTGTACGATAACATCGCCTATGCCAAACCCACCGCCACCCGCGAAGAAATCCTGCACGCGGCGACGGTGGCGGGGGCGCACGAGTTCATCATGCGCTTGCCCGATGCGTACGATACGCAGATCGGCGAAAAGGGATACACCCTGTCGGGTGGTGAACGGCAACGCATTTCCATCGCACGCGCGCTCTTGCACGACCCGCGTATCCTCATTTTGGACGAGGCGACAGCCGCGCTGGATACCGCGACCGAACGGCAAATTCAAGACGCCTTACAACAACTCATGAACAATCGTACCACGTTTGCAATCGCACACAGATTATCTACCCTACGCAATGCCACGCGGTTGATCGTCCTCGATAAGGGTATGATCGCGGAAGTTGGCACGCACGAGGAGTTGCTCCAAAAGAAAGGGATCTATTATAATCTCGTGATGGCACAACGACAGATGTCGAACATGGCACCGAAAAAGGCATAACAAAAGCGCCTGTCATCAGACAGGCGCTTTTGTTATTCTTATTTCTTGGTTTCGCGGGTATCAATGCTTGCACCGAATACGAAGAAGCGGTCGTACAGAAATTCCAGTGCGAAGTTGAGCAACATCGTAATGACGAGGACCAAAAAGCCGTTCCAACCGATTCCTTCGAGTGCGGCACCGCCCCACGTGGAGAGAGGGGTGAACACGACGTAGAATGCCGCGACTTTCAGCATTGCAACAGGGATGTTGCTTGCAGAGTTGAACGTGATGTTGCGGTTGAGTGTGAAGTTCCACAGCACCGATAGCACGAGAGCAGTCAAATATGACACCCAATATACCCAGTGGAGTACTTCGTACATCAGCGTAAAGGTCAGTGTTTGAATAATTCCCGCACTTGCCGAGAACAGCGTGAATTTAATGGCGCGAATCAGTTCTTTCTTTTTCTCGCTCATGTATTTTACCCCCTCATTTTGGTAACGGCACGCAAGCCGTTATAAAATAATTTCGTGAATGCCGTGGCGGCGATAACTCCCAGCGCCAATGCCGCCGCCAGTTCTAAGGTGTATACCGCCTTTTCCACAAACCGTCCCGCGTCGCTTTGGAAGGCATACGCCATCGTGTAGTAAAGTGAACCGCCGGGGATCAGCGGGATGAGTGACGTGGTGATAAAGGTGGTCGTGGGCGTTTTCATCACGCGCGCCATGATCTCGGCATACACCGATATCAAAAACGAGACGATGAAATAGTTGACCGCTTCGCTGTCGATAAAGCGGGAGAGCAGTAAAAAGATCAGCCACGACAATAGACCGCCAAGTGCAGCAACCCACACGCGTTTGCCGCGCACGTTAAACAAGAGAGCAAAGC
The DNA here is from genome assembly GCA_045595445.1 of Acutalibacteraceae bacterium. Classification (GTDB taxonomy): domain Bacteria; phylum Bacillota; class Clostridia; order Oscillospirales; family Acutalibacteraceae; genus RGIG3009. The sequence continues at coordinate 14,163 of JAZOAK010000062.1, read as the reverse complement.
CGAGCGAGCCGACAGCACCGGTAATGATCTGCAACAACTCCGCAAACGTCATCCGACAACACCTCCCAACACGGCAAACAGGAAGTAGCCGGCGGCGATCGCCAGTGCGATCAGCACCGCTTCGATCGAACGAAGCAAACCGGCAATACTGTCACCGGTAAACAGATCACGCAAGGCGTTTGTCAGACCGATGCCCGGAATGAGCGTCATGATGATGCCGATCATCATCTTATCCACGTCCGGTACCCAGCCAAGTTTTAAGGCGGCAACTGCCAAGGCCGTTGCCGTGAACGAGGCGAGAAATCTGGAAAAGATTTTATTGGCAACGGTTTTATCTGCCACCCCTATCACCAAACGAATCAACCCGCCGATGACAAGCGCCACCGCCGCTTCAATCCATCCGCCGCCGAAAAACAGCGTGAATGCGCCGGAAATGATCGCGTAAAACAGACATTCTGCCCATAGCGGATGAGATTTCACCGTGGCAATACAGGCAAGTTCTGCTTGTATCTGCGATACCGTCAGCCCCTCGGAACAGATCTTACGCGACAAGGCATTAAGACGATGGATCTTTTCAAAATCGGTACCGGTGGAGATGATGCGACGCGTTTGGGTGCAGGTGTTCCCTTCGGCATCGTGCACCGTCACCACCATACTGCTGGTGATAATAAACACGTCGGTGCGTACGGCGCCGAACGCCTCGCAAATGCGTTTCACGCTGTCTTCCACACGGTGAACCTCTGCGCCGCAGACAAGCAATTGCTCGCCAATATCCATGGCGCAGTTCAGCAGTTGTGTCATACCGTTACTCCTCAACTCCAAAATATAAGAGGAGTATAGCATATTTTTTGACGAGATTCAACCTTTCTTTCACACCTCCCCACGCCGCGGAATATGGTGGTATGGGAGGTGATTTTGAGATGGCAAATTTCGCTTGCGGTTGTAGAAACACGTGTACAAGCATTGCGGTCGTTGTCAGCCTGATTATCGGCGTTGTGGCGGCCTTTTTGCGCATCATGGCGGTCATCACGGTAACGCCTGCGTTTTTATGGGTGACATTCGGCGTTGCAGTGGCGTATTTGGCGATCCTGCTCGTAAACGCGTTTCTTACAGAGGCAACTGCCGCGTCTTGTACCGCGAAAACGGTAAACTCTTTGCTTAGCGGTATTGTGGGAACCGTGCTGTTCTCGGTCGTCTTGTTGGCGATCCCGTTTGTGGCTACGAGTATTGTCGGGGCGATCCTCACCGGCGTACTCTTGTTTTTCTTTTCATTGATCATCACGGCAACGGCTTGCCTTGTGAAGCAGACAATCTGAGTTTTCGTTAACCGACCCTCACAAAAAAGCGCCCTCATCCGTTTTACGGACAAGGGCGCTTACTTTTTAGGTTGTGAGTGTGTCTTTCGGTGCTTTTTCGGCAGCGTGTTTTTTGGTGTATAAATACCATTTCACGATACCGTAAATGGTGTTAACAAGCATGGCAATCTCGGTGATCAGCAAAATATACATACCGGATGAGATATCCATAAACAAATACAAAACCGTGGTAATCAACCATGCAAGCCACTGTTCGCTGTAACGCAGTAGCAATAAAATACCGTTTGCCATGCCGACCGCCGATGCAAATGCATCCAGGTAGGTATCCGATGCACCGGGAATCAACTGCAACAAATACCCGACAACAAAGCCAAAGGCCAAAATCGCCAGTACGATCAGCGCGGTTTGCCACGGTTTGAGGCGCTTGACCTGTGTGAGGTTAGCATCCTCGTCATCGGGGTGCTTGTTCCAACGAATGAAGCTGATAACATCGATCGGCATCCAGAAGAACACCACCGTTGCCGCAACGGCATACCAACCGAAATTGAGGCAGATCACCAGTTCCGGAATCTCGATCAAAAAGAAGTCTACGACGAAATTCCATTTGCTTTGCTTGGAAATGAGCAACTCACACAGCGGGTTGGAGATCGTGCTGATGATCGCACAGGTAATCAGCGCAACCCCCTCATACCCCAGCATAATATCGGGGAAAAAGATGGAAAAAACGGCTGTCAGAATCACAACGGCTGCCAGATAAATCGTCTGGTACGGTGTGAATGATTTGAGAAAACTCTTAAACGTTGGCTTTTGCTTTGTCATATAACATCCTCCTTGCGGATATAGTCTGCGAGCCTTGGAAACGCGCGCAGAGCGTTGTTGTAATAAATATCGTCGAACTGCTCCGGTGCAAAAATGCCCGAAATGGTAACATCGTATTCGTCAATCGCCGACAGATTGATCGGCGGGCAAAAATCCGTGCCGTACAGAATACGTTTATAGGTATCAGGGTACTGATGAATCGCGCGTGCAAAGGTGTCGATCGCCCACTGCATATCGGCGCCTTCCTGCGTTCCCGGTTCGTACGCACCCGAAAAATCGGTAAACATATTCGGCTGCTCGTGCACGATACGGATGCACTCCTCGTAGCGAGGATCATCCATATGCGCAACGATGAAATTGACGGTTGGAAATTCGCGTGCCACGCGCTGCACGTACCGCGCGTTCGATCCCTCCATATCGTTATCCGTCGGCAGAACCAGCGAGCAGGAGCCCGTGTGGTAGGTGACAGACAGGCGGTGCTTCGCGGCAAACTCATAGACGCACCGCAAACGGTCATCATCCGCTCGGCCTGCCTGATAGGTCAGATAAATCTTAAGGCCGACAACGCGATAGTCGTCAAGGTGCGGCTCGATCGCTAAAAGCTGTGACGGAATATCACGGCTGATATCAATCGCAGGACATAAGAATAACCGCGTATCATTCTTCACCGTATCCCGGCTGTGATCGGGAGGAGCGTTGCCTGCAAACTTTTCCAGAAACGGCATCACCAGTGCGTATCCGTCCGTATGGTCAAAATACGCGGCTTTAATCGCTTCGTTCACAATGTGTGTGTGACAGTCGATCTTGCGCTTTGACGGCATCTGTTCCGCCCCCTTTCAATCGGTTGGATATTGTATCACATTTTCGAGCAAGATTCAACGGTTTTTTTCGCAAAAAGCTACCACGTACGCACACCTTCAATGTGCAAAAACCGCGCGGTTTCGTATTGGTAAGACGCGAGCGGGCGGTCCAACGCATCAAAGGTGTGCGCCGCCACCAAGATCGTCGGTGTGACCGCCGTAATAAACGGTGAATGGTAAAAATCGCCGTTTTGCCCCAGTTGGACGATATCGCCCGCTTGCGCCTCCCTTTGGGATACCACGCGTGCATACGGACCAACCGAGTGGTTTCCTACTAAAAAATTATACAGATATTCCACCCCGCTCCACGAAGCGGTGCGGTCGCGGGACGAGCGATAGTACCATCCCATGATCGGGGTATAGTTCATCACGCCCGCACCCGCGTACAAGCACTGTGACGCGAAATTGGTGCAATCGCCGCCGACGGTTTCAAAATCGTAATACGTGGGATTGCGCGACAACGCCCAGCGACGGGCGTATGCAACCGCTGCTGCGCGGTCATACTCTTTCTCTCTCATATTCTCACCTCAACACAGTGTATGTGAGAGATGGCCATAAAAAAACCGGACGGTGATACCGTCCGGTTTGCTTATTTAACAATCACGGATACGCCATCGGGAATGGCGACGATCCGTACGTCCTCTTTCTTCAAAAGCTCGCGCGCTTTTGCAAGCGCCTCATCAACGGAATGAACGGGGATCATATGCATGGCTTCCACAATCTCATCGGGGGCATTGGAGAGGTAGATCACGGTAGCTTTCATCAAAATACGGAAGAAAATCTGTGACATCCATTGATCGGGGGCAGTTTCGCCTCGTCCGCGATTTAAGAACATCGCCATTGCTTCATGAATGTCGTCGGCTTCTGCCAACTGGCGGTAAAAATGGTCGCCGCCGGTGCCGTCGTCGGATGACGCCAACATGATGATCACACCGCCTTCTTTGACGGTGGCTTCGGCGGCGGTCATACCCTTGACCGCTTGATAAATGTTCTGATCCAACGGATACCCGCCGTTGGTGGTGATCACAACGTCTGCGGGCACAGACGAAACACCGCACAACGACGATAAAAAGTCGGTTCCCGCTTGATGTGCCGCCTGCGGTCCACCTGCGGTGGCAAACAGCACTTTCTTTTCGGCATTCAACACGACGTTGACGATAAAGGCTAATTTCGCCTGCTCGGCTGCCCACAGCATATCCTCGTGAATGGGGTTGCCGTCTAAAATACCGGTTCTCGCACACGGATGGGCGATAAACTCCGAACAATGGTTGGCAAGTACCGTTCCGCGGCTCGCCACACCGGGCAACACGCTTTTTCTGCCCCCGGAAAAACCGGCGAAGAAATGGGGCTCGATAAACCCTTCCGCGACCAGCAGGTCGGCTTGAATGGCAATGGAATTGATCTCGCAATCGCCGCCCGACGGCAGTTTGCCGATATTGATAAGCTTTTCGCGCTCGTCGCAGTCGTGAATATAGATCTTCTCGTTTTGAACGATATCTGCGCCGAATTTGTTGACGAGTTCTTCTTTGGTAGTGCCGCGGTGGCAGCCCGTGGCGATAAGAATGGTGATGTCGGCACCGGGGTTGCCTTTGCGGATCTCCTCGAGCATCAACGGCATAATCACCTTGCTCGGCACCGGTCGCGTGTGGTCGCTGGCGATGATCACGATGGTTTGCTTGCCTTTTGCGAGTTCACACAAGCGCTGTGAACCGATCGGATTTTCAAGCGCGGTTCTGACAAGGTCACATTCACCCGCTGCGGGCGTATAGCCCTCAATGGACGAGGTAAGTACGTCTACAAGCTCCTCATCCTTAAAATTGTAGAAAAGGTGGTCTTTTCCGTAAGGAAAAAGTACCGTTTTCATGTTGCATCACTCCATCAATATTCTGCTGTTAGTATACCAAATTATCACGAAAAGAACAAGATGTTATTCTTGTCCGTTTATACAGTGATGATCGCGATGTTCTCCGCGTGTGGAGGATAGAACTTTGCGAAAGCAAAGGCACCACCCTACAGGGTGTTGCTTTTGCTTTCGCGGGGGTAGTAGGTTTTAAGCAATATGGTAGTTTGATCTCGTCTGCGAGTTTCGGTACAGCCCGTCTGCCCTTTTTTGCAAATAAAAACACCACCCATTGGGTGGTGTTTTTATTTGTCTATGGGCTACGAAAAAGATATTTTCAAAAAAGCACTTATGGGATTTGAACTTTCGTTGCCACGTTTTTAGTAACTCTTAGCTTCTCTTTGCTATAAAGTACAACATCTTTAATAACCAACTTTTGGACAGCCGAAATTAGCAATTCCATCTCTTTATAATCGGGCTTTCCGTCTTTTGTGGGCAAAGATATTCTGTCATATTTGATTTTGGCCTTACTTACGCTATCTCCCCAAGAATATTTGTGTGACAAACTCTTATAAACGCAAGTTGCAAGATATAACTGATGTACTTTTGTCCTTGCATCCTGATTATTCAAATATAATGCTAAATTATGGCTGTCATTAGAATAGAAATCATATTCTTGATAGCTTACAACAAATGTTTTGCCACCAATGAAAATACAATTTCCCTCTTCTAAGTAACTTTCATTATATTTGATATAAGAACTGACGCTATTATTCTCGGAACTTGCACACAAATATGGTGTTCTACCGCTATTTTCTTTTATATCGCAAGATAAAATGTTAGATGTATTTTTAATGGAGAAAATATCTAGTATATCATATTCTTTAAAGTTCAGTGCCGGATAATCTTCAAGCGATTTTTCTTCTTCCACAGTTAAGGTATAATCTTTAAGTCCCGTAGCAGAAAGATACGCTTCTAGTTCAGCAATATGCTGTGCTTCCAGTTCGACTATAAAGTTCTCCATAAAATCGTAATCTATTTTACCTTTTTTGACGGGCAAGTGAACGATAGTATTTTTTAATTCGATTTTCGTTGCCTTGTGATTATATGAGTATTTTTCTTTAATAACTCGATCAATAACAGCTATAATAAACATTTGATTTGTTTTGTTCAAATGCTCGCTTTGTAAAACACTAGTTGCTCCATGCCCGTCCTTTAAATAAAACGGAGTTTCTACATAAACAATGTTTTGATTATTGGAATGTATGAGGATCGTAGGCTTCCCCTCTTTATTATTAAGTACATCCCTCCTAAGTTGATTATAGGAAATAATGCCGTTATTTACGGTTGCTTGCCCATAAAAAGGGTATATATTTTCTGTACTATCTGTCAACGCATCCAATTTTAATGGGTCTATTTCTTTTTGAGGCTGCCAATTCAGAAATTCGCTAATTTTATATTCGCCCCACTCAACTTGCCTCAGTTTATCGTTAAGTGAGGCTCCTATTTTCCCAGGCAATCATCCTCCAAATCTAAGTTCTTCAAGACAGTGGATACTTCCCAAGCTAAATAATTGCTTACTGTCTTTTTAAAATCTTCTATACTAGGTTTCGTATCAATTGGCGCTGTCTGATTCCAATCTACCCCGCTTTGAGGGTCAATAGTACCCTCATAATACTCTTTTTCAGTAAAGATATGAAGCTTTGATTTACCAAAACGTACTAAATCAACAATTTCTTGGTATCTGCCTTTTGCATTATCAGTGTCTTTTAAGTTATTTGTCGATTTTCTACGGTTTGTTCGAGTATACCCGTCGTTAGAAAAATCTATAAATTTAACAACATCATCCTTTTGATGTGCTTCACCTACACGAAAAACATATACATTTGTTTGCACACTTGATTTACCAATGAAAATATCAGAAGGCATTTTAATACTTGCAAGCAATGTACTATGCTTTAAAATACGTTTATTGTATTCTTTTGCCCTTCCTGAACCGGCAGAGTTTTGAATGATAATTGCCGCATAACCCTTATTCATCATGGAAAGAGCCTTCTCTACAAAATTCATGCCGTTACCTGGTGCAGAATACGGAGGATTCAAAACAAATGCATCCGCCGGGAATTTTTCATCCTTTTTGCCAAAACCGTAGTTGCCGTCAAATTCTGTTAAAGAGTTTTTATTCAAAATGTTTGAGCTGCCGTCACCCATTAATATCATATTAAGGATAGCAAGCATATACACACCGGGCAACAACTCAATACCGAGCAACTGTTCTGCTTTAATTTCCGCTTGCTTCTTTAATAATTCTTCAGGTGAAGAGATATTATTTTTAGCGTCAATAAGCATTTCGTTCATAGCGGCAACGAGAAGACCGGCGGAGCCAGTAGCAAAGTCCCATACATACGATTTCCTATTAACACGTGCCAGTTTTACTAACAGCGTTGCAACATAAGAAGGTGTAAGGACAACATCATTGAGTTTATCTTGCGAAAAACCAAGCCAACCATACATCTCGTTGAATAGTTTTCCTGTAAAGTCAGTAGTCAAACCGATTTTATAGTAGATACCCAAATCATCAACAATTTTAGCAAATACACGTTTCAACTGACTTTCGCCGTTTTCAACCTTGTTAATATTATCGGTTAAAAGTGTATTTTGCAGTGTTCTGAGTATGAGATCTCTTTTATCGGCAGGCAGGTTCTTTTCGGACAAAAAAGCTTTAATCTTTCTGACCATAATTTCCCCATCGGTGTTACCTTCTTCTGTGGAAGAAATTAGATCGGATTTTTCCAAGGGCTTTACTTTTCCAGGTACGCCGAGAGTAGCGATTATGGACGCTGCCACCAAATAGACACGGTCATTTTCACCGAGACCTTTTTCGTTCTGATAAATGTCATTATTTAGCTTTACAAGACTTGCATTTATTTCTTTTTCTCTGCACTCTTTTAGCCTGTCAACTTCATCTTGGGTAAGCTGTAGTTGTTTGACTTTTTCGATGAAAGCATCAAAATGCTCTTTCTTCAAAAACGAAAGGTCAGTAAATTCATCAACCTTTTGCCCGATACCAAAGTTTGATTTAGAAACATAATATACGCCGATTTTATGTAACAGTTTTCCGCTTTCATCTTTATATCCGGTTACACCAATAGCAATAATATCGGTATAACTAGTGTGATGAAGAATAGCATTGGCATAATGCACTGCACCATTCACAGCATAGGAATTGATATGTTTATAGTTGGGTTCATTCTTGGCAGTTTTGTTATCAACCTGTCCATTAGTATCAAGCTTAACCAGTTTATCCTTATAGCCCTTGTATTCAATAAGAATAGGATAATAATTTAAGGTTTTATCCTGTAACAACAATTTAGCATCGGGACGATTGCCACCTGCTCCACCATTTTTAGAAAAATAATCATTCAGCGCTTTGTCGATCTCAGTGTTTAGTTCTTCTTGTTCCAGTTTGTAGTCCAGTTTATACTTCTTAAGCCAGCCGTTTACCATATCCGCAATATTGGGTTCGACCGATTTGTTCAATCCCTTATTTGCCATTCTCTTTTCCCTCCAAATCTTTTGTCAATATATCAGTCAAGTACTGATTGACGCTATAACCACGTTCTTCCTTCTTTTTCTTTTGCACTTCGTCCATCATACGGTTGTAAATCTCTGGTGGCAGGCGCAGAGGGATCATTATTTTTTCGTATGTTGGAGTCTTTGTTTTGTTCACAATCCAACCTCCATTTTTGATATCATAATATCTTGATATAATGATATCAAATATAAGAGAGAAAGTCAATAATTTTTGCAAAGAAAAAGGGAGCATAGTTTTTTCTATGCTCCTTAGAAATGGGGATATTGTGAGAGTTCAAATCTGTATTGAGAAAAATATCTTTTTTATACGCTCAAACCGAAAACCGAAATTTTGCCTATAAAAACAGAAAAAACCCTGATAAAATCAGAGTTTTTCTGTGGCTATATCTTTTTTGTAGCCTTTTAATGGCAGGGGCAGAAGGACTTGAACCCTCGGCACGCGGTTTTGGAGACCGCTGCTCTACCAACTGAGCTATGCCCCTATATCACGGTGCAAGGAGCGGTCCTTGCACCGATGGTTGTTTGGTGGGCCTTCAGGGACTCGAACCCGGGACCAACCGGTTATGAGCCGGTTGCTCTAACCAACTGAGCTAAAGGCCCGTATGGCACGAATCCTATTCTACCACAAATACAGCGCTTGTCAAGACTTTTTGGAAATTTATCAATCCAAGAAATCCTTTAATTTTTTGCTGCGGCTGGGATGACGCAGTTTGCGCAACGCCTTCGCTTCGATCTGGCGGATACGCTCACGCGTGACGTCAAACTCCTTGCCGACTTCCTCCAATGTGCGCGGACGGCCGTCCTCCAAACCGAAACGCAACGACAGCACGCGCGCTTCACGCTGCGTTAACGTGCCGAGCACGTCGCGCAACTGTTCACGGAGCAGCATACGGGATGCCGCATCTGCCGGTGCGGGGGCTTCGTCGTCGGGAATGAAGTCGCCGAGGTGGCTGTCCTCTTCCTCACCGATCGGGGTTTCGAGCGATACCGGCTCCTGTGCCACACGCATAATCTCGCGCACTTTTTCCGCCGGCATATCCAGTTCGACCGCGATCTCCTCGGCGGTCGGCTCGTGACCGTTCTTATGCAGCAACTGGCTGGACACCTTTTTCACTTTGTTGATGGTTTCGACCATGTGGACGGGGATACGAATGGTGCGCGCCTGATCGGCGATCGCACGGGTGATCGCCTGACGGATCCACCACGTGGCATACGTGGAGAACTTAAAGCCCTTGGTGTAGTCGAATTTCTCGACCGCTTTGATAAGACCTAAATTGCCCTCTTGGATGAGATCCAAGAACTGCATACCGCGACCGACGTAGCGTTTGGCAATGCTGACGACCAGACGGAGGTTGGCTTCGGACAAGCGCTTTTTGGCATAGTCGCTGCCCTCGGCAATCTTGATGGATAATTCGATCTCCTCTTCGGGGGACAACAGCGGAACGCGACCGATCTCTTTCAGATACACCTTCACGGGGTCGTCGGTAGCAACACCGTCGGCGGAGCCGTCGTCGCCGTTGTCGGTTTCGGTGATCTCGGTAGCGGCTTCCATTTCCTCAAACACCGTTTCGCTGAAATCGTCGATGACTTCGATGCTCAAGCTTTCGAGCGTTTCGTACAGCTTGTCCATCTGCTCCGGATCAAAATCCAGATTTTCCATCGCGTCCAAAATCTCTTGCGTGGTCAGTTTCCCCTTGGTGCGGCCGAGCTCGATAAGCTCGTTGAGCTGCGTTTTCTTATCTTTTTTCACCAAGGTGACGTCCAACAGATCGTCGGAAACGAGCGAATCCTGACCGGTGACTTCCTTGAGAATGTCGGCTTTGTTTTCTTGCATTTTTCATTCCTCCGTGTGATGGTTAGTTTGCTTTTACCGTTTCATTTGTTTCATGGCTTGCAGTTTTTCCTGAATTTGCTCGGGTGTCAGCTCCGACGGTTGTCGGAGCGCCGCCAACTGATGCTCGCTTTTGATAACTGCGGCATAGCGCTTCGCTTCTTCAAGATTCAGCGACGACACGTGCTCACGCGCATCGCGTACCATTTTTGTAATATACGCCATTTCATCGGGTTCATACTCTTCCGATAACAAACTAAGCTCGATGCCAAGTCCTTTTTGGTGCCGATCAAGCAGTTGCTCGTACACCGTGCGGTTAAACGGCGTTGCCATTTCCTCGGGTGACAAGAGCGGCGCAACGGCAGCCATATAATCGGGATTGAGCAAGATCGCACCGAGCAAACTTTCCTCGGCGCTCGCACCGCGCACGTGCGTTTTGGCATCGGGGTTGACCTTTTGCGTAGTGCTTTCGGCATTGCGCACCGCCTGCGAGAGCTGTTTCTCCTGCTGTTGCTTTTGCCGCCGCTTCATCTGATAACTGAGCTGGGATTGCAGCGCCGTTTTCGACACCTGCAGATCCGCCGCCAATCGACCGAGGTATACGTCACGTTCGAGCGGGCTGTGCAGCCCTGCTAACAGCTCGGTGGCTTCCTTGAGATAATTGACCTTGCCGTCGGTCGTGTTCAACAGATGGCGTTTGCCGAGTTCAATAAGGCGGTATTCGACGTCGTTTGACGCGCGTTCCACCAGCAGTTTGAACCGTTCCGGTCCGTTGTTCTTGATGAATTCGTCCGGATCCTTGCCGTCGGGAATGGTAACCAACCGAATGCGCAGACCGACGTCGCGCAACAGACCGATGGCGCGCTGGGCACCTTTTTGCCCCGCGGCATCCGCATCGAACACAAGGACGACTTCATCCGTGTAACGCGCCAGCAACCGCGCGTGCTCCGCGGTAAACGAGGTGCCGAGCGCCGCCACCGCGTTTTGGAACCCCGCCTGATGCAGGGCGATGACGTCCATATAGCCTTCGCACAGGATCAAGTGATCCGTTTTGGTCTGCTTGGCGAAGTTGAGCGCAAACAGATTATTCGTCTTTTTAAATACCAACGTATCGCCGGAGTTGAGATATTTGGGCTTGGAATCATCCAGCACACGGCCGCCAAACGCGATCACGTTGCCGCGCACGTCAATGATCGGGATCATCACGCGGTTGCGGAAGATGTCGTAAATGCCGCGCCCGTTTTTGCTGCGGGCGCAAAGCCACGCGAGCACCAATTCTTCGTCATGAAAGCCTTTTTTTCGCAATTCGGACCGCAAAAAATCAAAACTTTGCGGGGCGTAGCCCAAACCGAAATGCTTGATGGTGGCGTCCGTGTAGCCGCGGCGGTGATAGTAGTCAAGCCCCTCGCGGCCGCCCTGCGAGTACAGGTACGAATGAAACAGTCGGGCGGCTTCGCGGTTGGCTTCCAAAATGCGCATCCGTTGCTTTGCCGTCGTATCGTTGTACGATTGTTCCGGCATCGACATGCCCGCGCGGTCTGCTAAAAACTTGACCGCGTCAATATAACTTAAATTTTCGATCTTACGGATAAAGGTGATGACGTCACCGCCCGCGCCGCAACCGAAGCAATAGAACGAGTTGGTTTCGGGGTACAGGTTGAACGACGGCGTTTTTTCGCCGTGGAACGGACACAGACCCACCAGGTTGCGGCCGCGCCGTTTCATGGAAACGTACGACGACACCACGCTTTCAATATCGTTTTTCGCATTCAATTCTTGTATAAAACTATCCGGTAACATACGAGTATCCTCTCTTCAATTGTATATTCCTACTGCTATATCGCACTGATATGTTGTCCCGACCAACCGCGCGGAATGAACAGTTCGTGGTATTTTTCCAGTGCAAAATTATCCGTCATTCCCGCAATGTAATCACCTGCGGCACGACCGACGCCGTCGCGCGCCGCGATCCGCCTGAATTCCTCGGGTAACCGCGCGGCGTCCTTGACGTAATACGCGTATAACCGCGTAATGAATTCATCGACCTTTTTCTCCTCGTCTTTGGCGATGGAATCCAGATACAAGCGGTCAAACATAAAGGTATGCAGGGCATCAAACGATCGTTGCACGGCGGGATCAAAGCAAACGTCGTCACCGCTGTTTTCCACCAGCGAGCGGATCAGCGTATCGAAACGCTCGGCACGGGTCTCGCCGAGCACCGCGCGAATGTCCGACGGAATATCCGATTCGGAAAACACCTTGGCACGCAGGGCGTCGTCAATATCGTGGTTGATATACGCGACGTGATCCGCCACACGCACGATGCGCCCCTCCAGCGTGTCCGCTTGCTCGCCTTTGGTATGACAAAGCATGCCGTTGCGCACTTCAAACGTCAGGTTAAGCCCCTGACCGTCGTTTTCCAGACACTCGACCACGCGCACGCTTTGTTCGTAGTGACGGAAGCCGCCGTCCATACAACGGTCCAGCGCCCGCTCACCCGCGTGACCGAACGGGGTATGCCCCAGATCGTGCGCCAAAGCGATTGCTTCGGTGAGATCCTCGTTGAGCTGCAGAGAGCGCGCAACCGTACGCGCAATCTGCGATACTTCCAGCGTATGCGTCAGGCGCGTGCGGTAATGGTCCCCTTTGGGAGAAAGAAAGACCTGCGTTTTATGCTTTAAGCGGCGGAACGCCTTGCTGTGCAACACGCGGTCGCGGTCACGTTGGAAATCGGTGCGAAAATCGCACTTATCTTCCGTTTTTTCGCGTCCTTTACTGTCTGCCGCAAACGTCGCGCGCGGCGATAAGATCAGCCGCTCGTTTTGCTCGGTTCTCTCTCTTGGCACCATACGATCACCGCCTTCTACTTGGTTATACGCATTGTTTCGCGCATTTTCCTCTAAAAAATAAAAAAATTTTTAAAACGAATCGTACCGCTCGTCCAGAATGCGGAACGTCAGTGCGCCGCAGGAGCGGTCGGTAAGTTGTTTTTGGAACGCGTCCACCGCATCCAGCGGCAGATGCAACGATACCGTGACGGTACTTTCAAACGCGGCGTCGTCCACCTTGCCGCCGCATTCGGGGATCAGCGATTGCAAAAAGCCGTACTGCGCGTAATCGCACGCGATCTCGCCGTACGCGCACAGGCGGCGCTCGATCACGCCCGCCTCGGCGACGGCAAGCGCGGTGCTTTGGGAATACGCGCGCACCAAACCGCCGGTTCCGAGCAGAATACCGCCGAAATACCGCGTGACGACCACGACGCAATCGGTAAGCCCCTGCTTTTGCAGTACCTCCAACGTCGGCAACCCCGCCGTGCCCTGCGGCTCGTTATCGTCCGAGAAACGGCTGATGCCGCCTTCACGCAACACGTAAGCGTACACGTTATGGCGCGCGTCCCAGTGCTCCTTTTTCTTGGAGGCGATGAAGTCCAGTGCTTCTTGTTCGGTCGTGACGGGACACACCGCACCGATAAAACGGGAACGGCGGTCTACGTATTCGGCTGTTGCGGCTTTGGCAATGGTTTTATAGGTCACGGTATCACCTCACAACGAGAAAAGGCAGCGCTACGTTACGCGCTGCCTTCATCCACAATCTTATTTGCCTTCTTTCATACCGAAGCGCTTGTTGAAACGATCAACACGACCGCCGGTATCGACCAGCTTCTGTCTGCCGGTGAAGAACGGATGGCACTTGGAGCAGATTTCCACGCGGATATTCTCACAGGTGGACGAGGTTTCGATAACCTCACCGCAAGCGCAGGTAATCGTGGTTTTCTCGTACTTGGGATGGATATTCTCTTTCATTCTTGTCACCTCTTTCAGAAGCCGGTGTATTCCAATATCGAAGGAATCCTCCGTTGAAATCAATGGCGGAGAGTTAGGGATTTGAACCCTAGGTACG
>JAZOAK010000061.1:0-3389 GCA_045595445.1 Acutalibacteraceae bacterium | reverse complement strand
ACCTTACAGACCGTGGAACGCGTCTACTACCATGCGGATTCAACCACGACAGATACCCATACGCTTGACGCACACGGCGGCGTCGAGGAGAAATCCCGTAAGGCGTTTATGGACGGTCAGGTAACGGCATTGCTGAATGCCGATCGCGACGTATGGGGTACTTCCATGTGGGTGGAATATCCGATACTCGGACAGGAAGAAAAACCGTCCTTGTCTACACTTACCGTGAACGGCGAGGCGATCCCGCTTCAAGACAAAGTACTTGAGTATACTGTTAAAAATGAGGTTGCGGATACGACGGAGTCGGTACAGGTTATCGCAACCTCTGCGCAAGAAGGCGCAGAGGTTACGGTGAACGGTGCGGATGAGAACGGTTACGTCGCTTTGGGTATTCCCGGTACGACCAGTGCTATTACGATTACCGTCACCTATAATAAGGTCGTTACCACTACTTATACGGTCAACGTTTACCGCAAACCCACCCCGTGGGACGGCACGTTTGAGGTGTTTGAAAACTACGAGAGTGACCCGGACACCTACGACCATTACGAGGACTTTATAAATAAAACGAGAGTGTATGAGATCGCGAATGCCAAGCAGTTAGCCTTTTTGATGCAGCTCGTCGCCCTTCCCAGCAAAGAGGGGTATAAAGAAACCGAGAAGGATCTTGCGAACAATAGGCGGCTATTCAAGGTACAGTATGACGTTAACCAAGACGGTGCAAAGGAAACCTATTATTTCGCCGGCGCCAAATATCTGGGTTTCTTAAACGGTGTTGAGTTTAAGCTGATAGCCGATATCGATCTTGGCGGTGCTGCTGAAAACCAGCAAAACTGGTACCAGGCTTTCTTGACGGATGGCGCCACAACTACACCATCAAGCCCGCTTGCTTTTTACGGTATTCTCAACGGAAACGGTCATTCTGTTAAGAATTTATTCGTTTCAAGTAAGTCAACCTACATGGGGCTATTCCAAAAGGTGACCTACGGCGTTGTCAAAAATCTGACCGTGTACGGCGACGTAACAGGTACAAGCAATATTGGTGGTATAGCCGGTTCCATGGAGGGTGGCGCCGACATGTCCGATTGCGGGTTTGTCGGTACAGTTTCCGGTGAAACTTACGTCGGCGGTATCGCAGGACGCACGTCGGCTTACAGCGGTGAAGCGACCGGCTGTAATTTTATCCTGACGAATTGTTGGACCGAGGGAAAGCTTTTGGCAAAGGGTTCCACTACCGCTACGGCTTTGAGCGGCGTTGGCGGTCTGGTCGGTCACAGTGGATACCAATCGATATACGATGGTTCCGTTACCTCCGGTCAAAAGGGTGACGGCGGTAATTTGACGCTGAACAACTGTTACAGCACGATGACGATCACGCCGCGGTCGGATGCCCAAACCTCCATGAAAAACGGACTCGGTGTCGGTGGCTTGGTTGGTCAGAACTCTGTCGCATTCGGCAATTCCGGCTACACTGTTCCCGGAAAGGTTATTTACAATAACTGTTACTTTGCCGGAAGCGTTAAATCCAACCCGTTCGGAACTGAGCAATTGGCGGCTAACGGGACGAGTAAGGTAACCGTACAGAATGCTTTGTACTATAAAGCGGGTTCTGTTACGGATGCCACGCCTTCCGGTGTGGTCGGTGTTGAAAAAATTGCAGAAGAATTTATCGACGGTACGGTAACAGCAGAGCTGAACAGCTGTCTTGATACGCCGGTATGGGTGACGTCTGCGGCCGGCTATGCCGTGTTCAGTGACCTTGCGGAAACGTTGTGCAGCGCTTTGGGCGTTGTGGGAACATCCATCCGCACCGAGGGCATACAGGCGCTTCGCTTTAAGTTCTCTGTGACAGATGAGGCGATCCAAACCAAAGGATTGCAAAAAGTAGGCGTTTTGGCAGCCAAAGCGTCTAAAAAGATCGTTGGTGAGCATTTGTATGCTCACAATTTGGCAAGCAACACAGATAGCTACTATAAATATATTGATGCCACTGCGTACACCAAGGGCGGTAATAAGCTGGCGCTGATTGATGACGGCACGCAATTCCTGTTTACGGCTGCGCTTTATAACCTTACGGAGGCAAAGTACGGGATCGATTATATTGCCAGAGCGTACGCCAAATTTATCGATGCCAAGGGTCAAGAGATCGTTGTGTACGGTGAAACAGTTGGCGACGAGTATTTCAACTCGGTTTACGACGTCGTGGATGGTTTCTTTAATTACCCCAGTACCCATGACATCTCGATGAGCGATTTGCTGGTTTTGAAGAATATCTATGACGATCTGTTCGCGGAGGAAGAGGTCCTTCCGCCAGAGGCGGATATCCGTGCCGGCGGTGATAACCCGCAAGAGGGCGGTGCCGATGCCGAAGCCGATGCTTTGCGTGATAAGATCTTGAACGCAAAGGACGTTGATCCTCAAACGTTTCTTAATGCCGGTGGCACGGTATACTATATTTCACCGTCCGGTAACGACGCAAACGACGGCACCTCTCCGGAAACGGCATGGAAAAACGTGGATGCGATCAACCTGCACAGCGATCAGATAAAAGCGGGTGACGCCGTCTTGTTCGAGCGCGGCGGTATTTACCGCTCGGTGGCATCTCTCTTGGCAGAACCGATCCCGGAGGGCGTGCAAGCGACGTCTGCTCAACAGATCGTCTATGCCCAATCCGGTGTTACCTACGGTGCGTACGGCAAGGGTGAAAAACCGGCGATTTACAGCTGCCATAAGAACTACGCGTGGGGAACCCCTTGGAGAAAATCCGACAAGGGTGAAAACCTTTGGGAAGTCTATACCCCGTGCAGCGATGCCGGTTCGATCGTATTCGATCACGGTAAGGCAGCCGGTATCAAACGCTTTGGCGTATGGACCGGTAACTATCAGACAAACGGTCAAAAGGAATTCAGTGGTTTTATCACTCCTGAAAACGTGGGTGAAAATCTAACCGAAAACTTCGAATACTACCACGATCACCGTAACGGTGTTTTGTACTTGTATTTGGAGGGGGATAAAGCCCCGCACGAGTTGTATTCGGATATTGAAATTTGTCCGCGTGACGGTGTCTTTTACATCTCGAATAATGTAGAGAACGTTCATATTGACAATCTCGCAATTAAATATACGGGTTTCTATGGCATTTCGATTAAGGAATATGCCAAGGGTACTACCGTGACTAACTGTGAGATGGGTTGGATCGGCGGTTGCCAGTGGCATTTTGACAAGTATGGAGAGGGTTCTCGTATCGGTAATGCCATTGAGTTCTGGGAGACAACGACAGACGCTCGTACGGAAAACAACTGGATCTATCAGGTGTACGATGCAGGACTTTCTCCGCAGGGTGTCAGTTCTGACGGCGTCAGCGTTTATACCAATCTTGTGATGCGTGA
>JAZOAK010000060.1:0-11437 GCA_045595445.1 Acutalibacteraceae bacterium | reverse complement strand
ATCGAACGAAACCCCTTTTGGATAGCCGTTAAGACGAGTTCTTCCGGCGCATCTTTTCCGTCAGCATAGGTGGTATGAATATGTAGATTTTGCAGATGTTTCATCGTTTGTCCGCCTTGTCGGTTTAATCGTAAAGGATATCACTATAGTATATCATAGAACATTAAATAAGTAAAGAAAAAGCAGATGCTTTTGCACCTGCTTTTCTGCTTATTTTCGTTGCTTTATGCCTTTCACCAACCAAATGATCATCGCGGCAATCGCGGCTGCCAACACAAGTGCCAATCCGCCGATCATCACATATCCCCAGATAACGTTGCTGTCGGGACCGCTGATGGGTTGCGGGCCGACAGAGGTATCCTCAGCGGGTGTCATGGCGGGCGACGCATCGTACTGCCATTGTGCCGTGGTCAGCACGTCATTCTTCGAGCCAATCACAAGGTCGCTGTGCTTCACGGCTCCCGTATACGAAATCGTTTTGAGATTATCACACCCAAAGAAGGCATACGCACCAATTCTCGTTACGCTCTCGGAAATCAAAATGCTTTCCAAACCGCTGCACCCCGAAAAAGCACTGGAACCAATAGCGGTCACATTATCCGGAAGAGCAATGGTTTTTAGCGCGGTACACTTCAAAAATAACGTACCGCTCAAACTCGTCAAGCCACGACCAAAAGTGACGTCCGACAACGTGCCGCACTCCGCAAATGCTGACATGCCCACACTCGTAACGCTATTCGGGATGGTGATGGAGGTAAGCGCGTCGCAATGAGCAAACGCTTCCGCACCGATCTTCGTCAAACCGGTGCCGAACGTGATTTGTTTGAGCGTAGCAGCCTGATAAAAGGCGTGATCACCTAAGCTCTGCACACTGTCGGCAACCGTGATTTCCTCCAAATAAGGGGTATACGCAAATGCCGCTACATCGACCTTTTCCACACAATCGGGAACGGCAAACGTCGTGTTCGGCTTGGCGGGAGGATAGCAAATCAACGTGGCGGTATCTTTACTGAACAAAACGCCGTCGCGTGCGCAGAAGTCTTCATTGCCGAAAGCAACGATGAATTTCGTTAACGAAGTGCATTGCTCAAACGGTGCTTCCGCAATATAGGTAACACCGGCAGGGATTTTCAACGTTGTGATCTTATTGCATTTGTCAAACGCGCGTTCACCGATACTCGTCACCGGGTACCCCTCAATGGAAGTAGGGATCACAACCTCACCGCTGATATCCACGTCCACGTTGATAATGGAGACCTCGTCGTCGAGAACAACGTAGACGTAATCCCCGAAAGTCTTGTTTTCCAAATTCGCTGCCGTAACGGTACACGGAGCAAATAACGACAAAACAAGTGCGCTCGCAAACAAGATAGAGATGCATTTTTTCATTCTCGGCAACCCTTTCTACACAACAATACGCTAACAGTATACCATGAACAGACGCCACTCGCAAGACAAAATGCGTCACCCCACTTCGCAAAAATAAAAAACTTGTCATTTCCTCTTTTATTTCGCGTAAAAACATGATAAACTATGTAAGATATGAAATTAGTGTGACAGGATTCGAACCCTGTCACACCTTACAAATGAGTAATTCCCGTTCGCCGTTGCCTTGTCGCTTGCGATCCGCGAGGATAGCGGCGCTTCGCGGCTTAGGCGAAGCAAAAATTTCTCAATTTGTAAGGGCAAGGCGTTTCTGCCGTCGAATTTTTCGTGCGGAGAAGCGCGAGGTTGCCGCAAGGCTGGCGCCTTGCAAAAACGAGCGCAAAGCCGCACGGATAAAGTCGGCGCGCGAAACTATGACAGGGTTCGAATCCTGTCACACTAGGAGGACAACCATGCTCGAGCTTAAACACATTGGGTATACCGTCACCGACGGAGACAAACCCATTGATATTTTGAACGACATCAACCTAACGGTTGACGAACGCTTTGTAGCGATTACCGGCCCGAACGGCGGTGGTAAATCCACGCTCGCCAAGATCGTAGCAGGTATTCTCACCCCCACCGCGGGTCAGATCCTGCTGGACGGTGAAGACATCACCCACCTTTCCATCACCGAACGCGCACACAAAGGAATCAGCTTTGCCTTCCAACAACCGGTGCGCTTCAAAGGCATCACGGTGCACGATCTGCTGTCGCTCGCTGCGGGCAAACCGATGTCGGTGTCAGAAGCTTGTTCGTATCTGTCGGAGGTCGGTCTTTGCGCCAAGGATTATATTCACCGCGAAGTCAACGCCAGTCTGTCGGGCGGCGAACTGAAACGTATCGAAATTGCGACCGTCATGATCCGCGGCACCAAGTTGACCATCTTTGACGAACCCGAGGCGGGCATTGATCTGTGGAGTTTTCAAAACCTTATTCAAGTGTTTGAAAATATGCACGAGAAAAAGGGCGGTTCCATTCTCATCATCTCGCATCAGGAACGCATCCTCAAAATTGCCGATAAAATTGTGGTCGTGGCAAATGGCTCCGTATCGGACGTCGGCACCCCCGACACCATTTTACCCAAGATGCTCAACCAAGGCGGCCCCTGCTCTGCCTTGACGGACAAGCTGAAATAAGGAGAACTCCTATGGATACAATCAAACAAACCTTATTAGAGGCGGTCGCCGACCTGCACGGCGTTCCCGAGGGTGCGTACAACATCCGCGCCAACGGTGAATTGTCGGGTCGCAACACCACTGCCAATATTGATATCGTGACCAAAACGGACAAACCCGGCATTGACATCCGCATCAAACCCGGCACCAAGGGTGAAAGTGTACACATTCCGGTCATCATCAGCCAAAGCGGCTTAACCGAGCTTGTCTATAACGATTTCTTTATCGGTGACAATGCCGACGTCACCATCGTTGCAGGCTGCGGCATTCACAACGGCGGTGACGATGAATCTCGTCACGACGGCGTACATTCCTTCTTCGTCGGGAAAAATGCCAAGGTACGCTACGTTGAGAAGCACTACGGTGACGGCGATGGTAACGGCAAACGCGTCATGAATCCCCACACGGTCATCGTGTTGGAGAAAGGTGCGACAATGGAACTGGAAACTACACAGATCAAAGGTGTCGATTCCACCAAACGCATTACTGATGCCACCCTTGCAGACGGTGCGTCGCTCGTCATCCGTGAGAAATTGATGACACACGGCAACCAATTTGCCGAAACCGATTTCACAGTTGACTTAAACGGTGAGGATTGCTCGGCAAATGTCATCTCCCGCTCGGTCGCAAAAGATCGTTCCAAACAGCGGTTTTTATCTCGCATCAACGGCAACAACCGCTGCGCGGGCCACACGGAATGCGATGCGATCTTAATGGACGACGCCAGCGTATGTGCCATTCCCGAGATCACCGCAAACCATTTGGAAGCCAGCCTCATTCACGAAGCGGCGATCGGCAAGATCGCGGGCGAACAACTAATAAAACTGATGACGCTGGGACTCACCGAGCAAGAAGCGGAAGAACAGATCGTCAACGGGTTTTTGAAATAAGCATAACGCGCCGCCTACACAACTGTGTAGGCGGCGCGTTTTATCTGAAACCGTTTATTTATCCGCGGAAACCGAAAGCAACGTCCAACTGCCGTCGTCGTTTTGCCTGACGGCATACCGTTGGCTGTATTTTGCCATGTCAATCGTCGGTTCAATGGCGTTACCGCGCTCGTCATACTGAATATCCGCAATGGATACGTACGCCACCTGCACAGTATACACGTCCTTTTTATGCGTGATCTTACCAAGCACCGGTGTGTACCCGGAGGTGTTGATGGTCATGGGCACGTAATAGCAACTGTTTTCGGTCTTGTACTCCACGTCTCCGATGGTACGGTGCGTAAGAGCAACTTCACCGAACAAATACTGATACGATTCCTCTATGGTCGTTTGCGGCACGATCATGCGATACTGCGTTTGCTCTACCGGATAGGCACACTCTTCGTCCCGCTCGCGCAACTGACGAATACGTTCCGCTTCGGAGACACGATACACCGCTGCAAGCAACAACGGATCGGCATCCTCGGTGGCATCCACACTTTCAAATTCCGACGGACAGAACTGCATAACCGGATCCAAAAACGTATACAATTCTTCACGCAACGCGGTATCGTCTTGCGCTTGCACGATCCAACCAATCGCGGTGACAATGACCGAGATCACCCCGATCACCGCAAACAACAGCACCAAAAAGCCGAGCGGCGCCGCATACCGAATACGACGATGACGCTTCACGCGCACCGAAACCGGCACGTCTTCCGTCATCGGTTCAGGGGTAGCTTCTTGTTCCAAACGGATCTCTTCTTCGCTCATAAAGAATCCCTCCTTGTAAGGTCATACAAACAACCGCACAATGCGAACTGCTTCCGCGTCTGCACGGCCAAGCCCTAAAAAGGTTTGCTCAGGATCATAAATACGCACCGTTTCGGCTCCCTGCGGCAGACCGCTTACCCGATCCACCGCCAACTCGCCGCCGTTACGAAACCGTGTGCCTTGCGCTGCCGTTACCATTACCGCAGGATACACGGTAAACGCCGTGTCCACCGGCAAAATCTTGCCGAATAACGAGCCGTCCTCCGCAGCTTTGCGACAGTCATCAGGGGTTAAACACTCCGATAACGCGTACCCCGCCGCCGCCTCGCGCCGCAGGGCGGTCATCACCGCACCGCAGCCAAGCACGCGCCCTAAATCGTCACACAACGTGCGGATATAGGTGCCCGCGGAGCAATCACAGAGCAACTGTAACAGTCCGTTTTCGGTATCGTATTGTACGATCTCCAACGTATGAATCGTGATCGGTCGCGCTTCACGCTCGATTTCGATTCCCTGTCTTGCCAGATCGTACAATCGCACACCGTCTTTTTTGAGCGCCGACATCATCGGCGGCACCTGCAAGATCTCACCGCGAAAGGCGGGCAAAGCCGCCTCAATTTCCGTGAGAGGGGGAAGCACGTGTCCGGTCTCGGTCACGTCACCCCATATATCTAAGGTGTCGCTGCGCTTGCCGAATTGCAACGTGGCGCGATAGCGTTTATTGTGCGTGGGCAACAGCGGAATGGCGCGCGTTGCCTTGCCGAACATCAGCGGCAACACACCCGTCGCCATGGGGTCCAACGTACCTGCGTGGCCGACCTTTTTCTCGCCGGTCAATCGTCTGAGCAACGCACAGCAGGAAAACGAAGTCATCTCCTGCGGCTTGTCCAAACATAAAATACCATTCATCTTTTGACCTCAGCAATTCGCGGCACCGCTTGGTGAATCGCCTCGCGCACCTGCGCGATCACCTCGTCCGCCGTGCCCGACAGCGTGCAGCCCGCCGCACGCGGATGACCGCCACCACCGAGCAAAGCGCAGATTGCCGCGGCATCGGCGTGCGTACCGGTACGAATACTGACTTTGTAATCGCCATCCGCTTTCTCGCGCAACATGACACCGACCCAGACGCCTTCGATCTGCCGTGTCAGCGGAGACAATCCTTCCATATCGTTTTCTTCGGCACCGCTCTTTCGGATCATATCAACGGTCACGCACATTACAGCGGTGCGATCGTGGTCGTAAAACGAAATGGATTGCAACGCCAGTTTTTCCAACTGCATACGTGCACGGGACTTAATGTCGAACATCGCACGATTGATCGGCTCCGACTGCGCGCCCGCCTCCATCAACTGTGCCGCCATGCGGTGCGTCAGCGGCGTGGTGTTGCTGTACTTGAAGCACCCCGTGTCGGTGGCAATGCCGGTATACAGACAATCTGCCATCGTCCGGTCAACAGCGACCCCCATCGCCTCGATCACCTGCAAGATGATCATCGCATTCGCGCCCATTGACGCGTCCAAGAGCAAGTGCTTTTCAAATTCACGGTGTGAACCGTGATGATCGATACACAGATCCACCCGATCTGCATACGACTGCAACGATTCGCCCAGCAGTTTGCTGTCTGCGACGTCGACCGCGCAAATAAAGTCCGGCTCAAAATCCGGCTGCGGCACGGCACTCACCATATAGTCATACTTTTCCGGAATCGCATCATGACACGCAACACGCACCGTCTTGCCGAGCGACTGTAACGCATGACACAGCGCATATCCCGAGCCAATGGTGTCCCCATCGGGGAAATGATGAATTAAGATCAGAATACGGTCAGCGGCGGTAAGCAGTGCCGCCGCTTCGCTTACGCTGACACGCTTACTCATTCCTCTTCTCCGTTTCCTTGTTTTTCCTTTTTCAGTCGCCCGAGTTGTTCGGCAATATGCGAGCTGTACGCGATAGAATCATCCGCTACAAAGCGCAATTCCGGTACGTGACGCAATTTAAGCGCCAGTCCTAACTCACGCCGCATATAACCGGCAGCAGAGGTTAACCCTTTGACCGCGGTTTTTGCCGCCTCGATGCCGTCCATAGAACTGATATATACCGTTGCATAGGACATATCCCGCGTGACCTCTGCGCGAACGATGCTGATAAGCCCCGTCACGCGCGGATCTTTCACGGTGCGTAAAATGGCGGTCAACTCGCGCATAATATCCTCACCGGTGCGGTCCATACGAAAACTTCCCATACCGAGTCCTCCTTAATTAGTCCCGATATTCCTCAATGATATAGGTTTCGTAAATATCGCCCTCCTGAATGTCGGTGAATTTTTCTAAACCGATACCGCACTCATACCCTTGAGCGACTTCACGTTGGTCATCCTTAAAGCGTTTAAGCGAAATCATCTTATCGTCACCGATGATGATGCCGTCACGCACGATACGCAACAGATCGTTGCGATACACCTTGCCGTCCAACACGTAGCAACCCGCCACAAGACCGACACCGGTAATACGGTAGACCTGACGTACCTCTGCACGGCCGTGCAGCACTTCACGCGTCTTGGGCGCGAGCATACCCTTCATAGCAGCCTCGATCTCGTCTAAGCAATCGTAGATGATGCGATACATCCGCATATCCACCTCCGCCTGTTCCGCTGCAACCTGAGCAAGCGGTTCGGGGCGAACGTTAAAGCCGACAACGATTGCCTTAGATGCTTGGGCGAGCATGACATCGCTCTCGCTGATCGCACCCACCGCACCGTGGATCACGCGCACACGCACTTCCTCGTTGCTGAGTTTCTCAATCGATTGACGCAGCGCCTCAACAGAACCTTGAACGTCCGCTTTGACGATGACGTTGAGTTCCTTCATGTCGTTGGCGTGCATTTGATCAAACAAGTTATCCAGCGTAACCTTTTGGTACATCTTAAACTGTTCTTCCTTCGCGGACTGCTTGCGCTGCTCGACAAGTTCACGGGCCAAGCGCTCATCCGATACCGCGTTGAACACGTCACCCGCGGTCGGCACTTCGGCAAGACCCATGATCTCAACCGGCACGGACGGACCTGCCGTCGTGACCTTGCGTCCGCAATCGTCTACCATCGCACGCACACGGCCCACCGCTGTGCCGGCAACAACAATGTCACCTGCATGCAACGTACCGTTCTGTACCAAGAGCGTAGCGATCGGGCCGCGGCCCTTGTCCAAACGTGCTTCAATGACCGTACCTTTTGCGGCGCGGTCCGGGTTTGCTTTGAGTTCTTTGATCTCCGCGACAAGCAGCACCGATTCGAGCAACTGGTCAATACCCTTGCCGGTCAGCGCCGATACCGGCACGCAGATCACGTCGCCGCCCCACTCCTCGGGCACCAGTTCATACTCCGTGAGCTGTTGCATGACCTTGTCGGGGTTAGCGGTGGGTTTATCCATTTTGTTGATTGCCACAATGATGGAGACACCGGCGGCTTTCGCGTGGTTGATCGCTTCAATGGTCTGCGGCATAATACCGTCGTCGGCAGCCACGACCAAGATCGCAATATCCGTCACCTGAGCACCGCGGGCACGCATAGAGGTAAACGCCGCGTGACCGGGGGTGTCCAAGAATGTGATGGATTGCCCTTGAATCTTCGCGCGGTATGCGCCGATATGCTGGGTAATACCGCCCGCCTCGCCTTCGGTCACCTTGGTTTTGCGGATTGCATCCAAAACGGACGTTTTACCGTGGTCAACGTGACCCATCACGACCACGATGGGATCGCGAGATTGCAGATCGGTATCTTCGTCCTCGTGATCGTCGATGATACGTTCTTCGATCGTCACCACGACCTCGCGCTCAACCTTGGCGTGAAATTCCTCCGCCACCAAGAACGCGGTATCGAAATCGATCTCTTCGTTTGCCGTCACCATCATGCCGAGCACCATCAATTTCTTGATGACCTCGGCAACCGTCGCTTTAAGACGTGTTGCGAGCTCGGATACCGTGATGGTCTCACCCACCGTGATGGTCATCTGCTTCTGCTTACGCTCCATCTGAATACGGTTGAGTCTCTCCGCCTCGGTCTCACGGCGACGTTGCGGTTTCTTATACTGCTGGGATTTTTGATTGATCTTCTGTTTTTTAATGGCACCGCCGTCGCCGCGCACGCGATTAGAAGTCTGTGCCATCACGTCAAACTTCTCATCGTATTTATTGCCGATACTCTGCTGCACGGAACGGGTATCCACCGTGCGGCGTTCAATGGGCGCGCGGGCGGGCGTGGGTTGCTTTGCCTTTTCCTTTTTCGGAGCGTTGGCTTTCGCTGCCAGCGCCACCGCGATCGGACTGTTTTCATCCGGCACAGGCTCATTCTTTTTGGCTTCTTCCGCCGCTTTCTTAGCCGCTTCGGCAGCCGCCGCTTTCTCGGCAGCATCCTTTTCAGCCACCTTTGCCACGCGGCGCTCCTCTGCCTCGGCAAAATAGGCGTCCAAGTTCTCTAAATTATGCTTTTGCGTATAATACTCAAAGACGATATCCAGCTCGTCCTCCACCAGCGCCGTTGCGCTCTTTTTCGGGGTATCCGAAAATTTGCTGAGCAATTCAATAATTTCCTTGCCGGCAACACCAAAATCCTTGGCGACGTCGCTGACGCGATATTTAATCATCATAATGGGATTCCTCCTCTACGTACTGTAAAATGGCTTTCGAGAAGCCCTCATCTGCCGTGGCAAGCACGGCGATCGGCTTGTGTGAGCCGATGGCTCGTGCCGTTTCTTCTTTGGCAAGAGGCACCCGATACACGGTTTGCTCCGGTAATCGGAAATGCAACTCCTTGACGGTGCGCTCGGCGGCATCGCCGGCAATCATCAAGAGTGCTTTTTCGGTACTGCACAGTGCGATCACCGCATCAAATCCGATCGTCAGGCGACCGGCGCGGCGGCACATTCCGAGCAGCCCGGCCAATTTGTCAGGCGTCATTCGTCTGCAATGCCTCCTCCAACTGTGTATACACGGCATCGGGAATCTGACAGGAAAACGCTTTTTCCAGCCGCCGCGCTTTTTTTGCGGCGGCAAGGCACTCTTCCTCGGGACAAATGTATGCGCCGCGACCCGCCTTTTTGCCGGTGCGATCCAGCGAGATCGCCCCTTCGGGATCCTTGACGATCCGCACCAATTCTTTTTTCGGTTTCATTTCACCGCATCCGGTGCATTTGCGAAGCGGTATCCGCTTTTGCTGCATACGTTGTCCCTCCTGTCTGTCTTACTCCTCGTCTTCGCCGTAGAATCCGCTTTCGGGGCGGATATCGATCTTCCAACCGGTCAGCTTCGCGGCAAGGCGAGCGTTCTGACCCTTGTTGCCGATTGCCAGCGACAGCTGTGCATCCGGCACTGTCACGCGACACGCTTTGGCGCCATCCGGATCTACCTCTACGCTGACAACCTTGGCAGGTGCCAGAGCCGCAGCAATAAATTTCTCCGGTTCTTCGCTGTATTCGATGATGTCAACCTTTTCACCGCCGAGTTCTTCCACGATCTCAGCCACACGAACGCCCTTCGCGCCGATACAAGCGCCGACAGCGTCCACATTCTCGTCGTGAGCCAACACCGCCAGTTTCGTGCGAGAACCCGCTTCGCGGGATACCGCCTTGATCTCGACCGTACCGTCAAAGATCTCCGGCACTTGCATTTCAAACAAGCGTTTGACCAGTCCCGGATGCGTACGGGAAATCAGTACGCGGGGACCTTTCTCGCCGTCCTTAACGTCCACGACGTATACCTTTACGCGCATTCCCTCGCGGAGCACTTCTTCACCAACCTGCTCACTCTTCGGAAGCACGGCTTCGGACTTGCCGATCTCCACCGTCGCGGCACCCGTTTTCGGATCCACGCGGGTAACAAGCGCTGTCACCAATTCCTGATTATGACGCTGGAATTCAAGGAATTTCTGTCCGCGTTCCGCCTCACGAATGCCCTGACGGATCACGTGCTTAGCGGTCTGTGCCGCGATACGGCCGAACTGCTTGGTTTCAAGTTTGATCTCCACCACGTCGCCGACCTTTGCTTTTTTGGAATAGCGCACCGCTTCCTCCGGCAACATTTCCTCGTCGGGATTCAGCACTTCTTCCACCACCGTCTTACGCAACGAAACGGAAAACTCACCGGTCGACGGTTCCATGATAACCGCAATGTTTTCTTGCCCGCCGTAATCTTTTTTTACAGCCAGCACGATTGCCGCACGGATCTTCTCCAACAGATAGTCGCCATCAATTCCTTTTTCTTTTTGCAATAACTGCAAAGCCTCAAAAAATTCCGCGTTGTTGTTAGCCATTTTCCCTTATTCCTCCATTGTACTTTGATCGCTGATATCGTCATCCCACAAGTCCACAGCGTGTACCGCCGCAACGTCCTTGCGGGATAATGTCCATTCCTGTTCGTTTTCATCTTCAATGACGAGGGAGTCGTCATCACAGCTTAACAGCAGACCGATAAATTCACGTTGTCCGCTCTCGTCCGGCCGATATAATTTGACCGTGATCGGCAATCCCTGATACGCCTCAAAATGCTCGGGACGCGTCAGTTCACGCTCAATGCCGGGGGACATGACCTCCAAGCAATACGACTGCGCGATAGGATCCGCTTTATCCAGTACCGGATTGAGCAGATGCGTCATCTCCACACAATCGTTGATGGTGACGCCTTCTTCCTTGTCGATAATAATCCGCAAAAACCAATCCGCGCCCTCCTTGACAAACCGAACGTCCCAAATCGATACGCCTGCTTGCTCGGCAAGAGGCTCTGCCAACGCACGGCACACGGCGACGACGTTTCCGCCCGAACCACTGCGTTTTTGCCCGGCCATTCGCAACCCTCCTTAGGGTGACAGGACTCAAACCCTGTCACGGTTTCACTCGCCGCCTTTATCCGTGCGGCGTTGCGTTCACTCTTGCAAGGCGTCAGCCTTGCGGCGATTTCACGCTTCACCGCACGAAAAATTCGGCGGTAGAAACGCCTTGCCCTTACAAAAAGAGAAATTTTTGTTTCGGCAAAGCCGCAGAGCGCCGACATCCTTTGCGGATGTCAAGCGATAAGGCACAGGCGAACGGAAATTTATCTTTTGTAAGGCGTGGCAGGTTTGAATCCTGCCACCCTATAAAC
>JAZOAK010000059.1:0-8272 GCA_045595445.1 Acutalibacteraceae bacterium | reverse complement strand
CTTGCTCAAAAACTGCTTGAAAAATATAAATACCCCTATCTTTCAATAGACCATCTAAAAATGGGTTTAATTCGTAGCGGCAACACAGAACTTACCCCTATGGATGATAATGAATTAACCGAATACTTGTGGCCGATTGTTCGTGAAATAATAAAAACTGCTATTGAGAATAATCAGAACTTAATTGTTGAAGGTTGCTATATCCCGTTCGCTTGGCAAAAGGACTTTGACTCTGAATATCTTGAAAACATTAAATATTTCTGCCTCGTAATGAGTGAAGAATATATCAGAAACCACTTTGCTGACATAAAGAAATATGCAAATACCATTGAAAACCGTTTGGATGATGAATGGTGTACAATGGAGAGTGTGTTGGCAGATAATGCAGAAATGTTAGACCTCGCACAGAAGTATAATGTGAACTATATACTTATTGAAGATAAGTACGAAATCAATATTGATTTATAGCAGCAAATTCCGATTTGTTTGTTGGTTGCAACCTTGATATCTTTTTCGGTGCGACGTGCCAAAGAAATCCGAAATCGCTTTTGCGGTTGCGGATTTCTTCCGTTATGGATAAGTTTGTGCTCCTACTTGTGGGTTATGAGCCCGAAGGGCGAATAACTTGTAGCGTCAAAACAATCCGAAAATAGAAAAACGGCTACTTTAATTGACATTTGGGCTGTTTATTAGTATAATCCGTTATGTAAGCTTAGATATCAATAATTTATTTTTTGGAGAGAAAAACATGAAGTATTCACAGCAGTTTAGAGAAAAAAAGGAACTTGTACAGTCGAAGAATGTCAGTGTTGGGTTTGACGGGTTTATTGATTATGTTGTAAAGCCTGTTAAGACACGTGCAGATGAGAACACGTGCACATACTATCCCACTATTGATAAATTCGGGGAAAAGGTATCAAGCCTTGCGGGGATAAGTGGCAATATTGAGCTTGTTTTTGAAAAGACAGATTTCGGCGGTTGCGGACCTCACTATATCAACGGACTTGCAAACATGGGTGTAAACTGTACTTGCGTGGGCACTCTCGGCTATCCCGAAATGAACCCCGTGTTTGATTTGCATAAAAATTGTAAGACGATAACTGTCGGTGAGCCCGGATATTCGTATCTGTTTGAGTTCGAAGACGGAAAAATAATTATGAGTAATATCAAGGAAATCAGCAAGTTTACTTGGAATGATTTGATAGAGCGTGTCAGCGTTGACGAAATGGTGAAATATTTTGAAGATGCGGATATTATTACTCTTGTGAATTGGAGTTACCTTGTTCATTTCCACGAAATATATGAAAAATTTCTTGAAGTGGTAATGCCCAAGCTCAAAAACAAGGACAGAAAGATATACATTGATATCGCAGACTGTGCTAAAAGATCTCCCAACGAAATAAAAGCGGCTCTTAAAATGTTCGGCCGTTACAGCCAGTATGCGCCCACATATCTTGGGCTTAACAAGAGCGAATCAATGGTAATGCACTCGGTTTTGTGTGAGGGTGAATACGAGGGGTCCTTGTCTATTGCAAGAGTAATTAAGGAATTCTCCGGCATAGGTACAGTCATCATTCATCCGGTTGACAGCTCGGCTGCCGTATATGATGGCGGTGAGGTAGAGATGCAGGGGATTCTGTGTGAGAAGCCGAAAAAGACCACGGGCGGTGGAGATAACTTTAATTCAGGCTTCTGCGCAGGCCTTCTTGCAGGTCTGGACGTAAAGAGTTGCCTTGTAAGCGGTATGACAACATCATATCTTTACGTTAAAAATGGAAAATGCAACAGCTTTGATGACATTTCCAAAGCAATGGAAATGTATGACGACAAAGTTTGATCGACGTAATCTACAAAAAACTCGACGCACCAAACGGTGCATCGAGTTTTTGCTGTTATAGGAAGCCAAGTAATGATTGTATTCTTTCGGTTATAAACCTATCAAAAGCTCGGATAACCTGTGGGGGATCGGCACATTGACACGAGTTGAGAATGAGGGTATAATTAATAAATAATAGTTTGTTTTAGGAGGTTGATTATGCACGTTCAAAAAAACGATTGGCTTGATAAATATTTACAACCGGCATATAACATCTACTTGCAATGTGCACAATACAAAACCTGTAACCGTCGATTTGAGACGATTGACAGCGTACTAGAGCAACACCTTGCCCCCAATCAACAATTCTGTGTTAATGATTATCTTGGCTTTTACACCCACTTTTACGAAGTACGCAAGGCCGAAATTGATAAAATGAAAAACCAGGTATCTCCTCGTTTTAGAGGGTATTTTACCGATCAAGCGTTTTCAGAATTGCCGTCCGCTTTTTACTATGTCTTATGGCTGTTCAAACTTTACAAAGGCTTCCTTGAACTTTATGAACAACATCGCGAATTTTTTGAGAGTGCGCCGAAACGCGCCGCCTTTTCCGACGAGGAAAAAGCGCTTATGAAAACATATGCGGATATGGGATTGAAGTGGAAATTATTAATGGGATTATTCCATCATAACGAATTAGGTGAATTTATTTTACAAAAGTTTATCTCATCCTTAGAGAAGGTTGCTCCGGAAAACATTGACGAAGGATTAGAAGAACTGACAGATGCCCGTTCCATCAAAGACCGTTTTTTCTGTGCGTTGAAAGATGGTCAAAAAATCGAAGTGGGCAAGTTGTTGGGATTGCTTCTCGCACACAAATCCGAATTGGATAGCGGTGAATACGAGTATTTGGAAGCGGTTGTGCGTCATCGTGACGGTGACTATGATGGAGCACTTCGTTATGTAAACAAGCTCTCGCCTAACGATACCGATTACTCAGCGGCTATTTCCCTAAAATTGGAGTGTTATGCTGATCGCGGTGACGGCGAAGCGTTTGTGCAATGTTTGGAAGAACAGTTTGGCAACGGTGCAAATCGTTCCACTATCAGCGTATATTATCTGGACTATCTCATTGCTAATTTGTTTCTTAATTTGCCGATAGGTCATTCTTTGCTCGTGTCGGATGATGAAGAAAACGAGTTGATGAAGCGGTTGTCAAATGCTGCCTCGCGGGATATCTATACTGAGGAAGACGATTGGGGATTAATCGGCCAAGCCCGGCGATTAGTCGCTAAGTGCGTGGAAGAATTGTTCCTCATCTGTGAGCAAGATCAGTTGTCCGAAAGCCTTTATTCCGATTTTGACAGCACTTCGCGTACCGAACAGCGCAAAAAGATGTTATTGCTTGCGTGCAAGACTCTCTTGCCGGAAAATGTGTTATCTTATTTAGATGACGTGATCAACAACACCGAACATAGCGATTCTTCCAAAGATGCCGTTATCAAATATATTTTACAATCGCTTATAGACCAAATGCCGCGCATTGATCCGGAAAACGATTGGATGAACTGCTCCTGCGCGTTTATGTTCTTATATCGATTGTCTTGTATGGAACCTTTTGTGGAAAGCGTTATAGACAATATCGAATTTTTTGAGAAACAAAGGGAGCGTCCCGATGCCGCGATAATTTTGCAGATGGCTTACTTAGAAGCGCTTAATATCAATCGCCAAAACGACGACTTGACTCGCTTGGTGGAATCGTATTGTCCTGTTTCGGAAACTACTGTCAAGAGTTCGAAAATCAAGAGCAAGTTGTCTCCGCATGGCCTAAAAGCGTACGAGTTTGCATTGTGGCAGTTTGAAAAGAGCTGCGAAGAGGAAGATTACGGTTGGAAAGATGCCGGCTTGATTTCCTTGGGATTCTTCCGCATTTTAGAAGTAGAAATCAACGAACGAATTATCAAACCGTTAGTAGAGGCGATCGATGTTACCACGCTGTTAAACGAGTTTAACAACTATTACAGGCAGTTAAGCGGGCAGCAGGTCAAGAATACGTACCGTAATAATTGGAAAACCAATTTAAGTCTATTACAGGCGGCAAAGGCGAATGACCCGAATTATCACGGCTTTGAACTGGGCAAGTTGAATTATCTGTTCAAAATGGTAACCACCCATTACGACAGTGCTGATCCGGTGGCCACACACTTGAAAACAGAATTAAACAACATCTGCGATTTCGTGGCAGCTGATATAGCCACTATCATTTGTCAGAGCAACCGTGAAAAATTTCGTAACCCGCCGGCACATACCAAGTATTTGCCGTACAAGGTAGCGGTGGAGTGCAAAGACTTTGTTGAAACCGCTTTGCTGGATATCTACGAAAATTTGAAATAATAACGAACAGTGCCGACTTAATAAATCGGCGCTGTTCTTTTTTGCAATTGAAAACGTAGTCTGTTTTTGTTGTGCAACGCACCTTGCTTTTTTGCTTTGTAAGAAGTATAATGTGAATAATCAAACCAAAAGGTGGTTTTTCAATGAAATACCCTATTCCGCGACCGAAAAAGATGACTTATACCGGTGCGACGGTACCGGCAACATTTTATTCCATGGACGTTCCGCCTGAATTTGAACCGGCACTGCGCGTGTTTCGCCACTACGCGCGCCGTGCGTTTGGTGATTTCGTTGATGTCGGCAGCGAGCTTACTTTGGTATTGGAGTCTGGCTTAGGCGATGGATACCGTATCTCCATCCAAGACAACGCCGTGATTTCAGCTTCCACAAACACCGGCATGAATTATGCACTTGCGACGCTGTTGCAGTTGGTTGAAACTACCGATGACGGTATGGTTTTTCCGCAATGTGAAATCGTGGATGAGCCGGACAGCAGTTGGCGCGGTGTTATGATTGATACGGTGCGTTGTTTTCACGAAATCGAATATCTTTATGCCGTGGCAGACCTTTGTTGGTTCTATAAGATGAACCGCTTTCAACTGCATTTGACCGACGATCAGGCGATTCGTTTTCCCTTTTCATCGTTACCAAACGCTGTTTCCGACGAGCACTACACGCGCGAGCAGCTTACGGGCTTGATTGAATACTGCCACGACCGCGGTATCACGATCGTGCCCGAAATCGACGCTCCCGGTCATTTCCGCGCCTTTAATACGGCTTATCCCGATCTTTTCGGAACGGTTGGTGAAACCGAGGGTGCCGAGACAACTGCCGAAACCGGCGGCGTTTCCGGCATAATGAGAGCGGACGAGAAAACATTTTCAATTATGCAACAAATTTTCAAAGAAGTAACGGAAATGTTTTACGATTCGCCGTGGATCCATATCGGTGGGGACGAGGCACAAATTGATCAATGGGCGAACTGTGAAGCGTCCATGCAATACTGCGCGGAACACGGACTCTCCGATATTCACGAGCTGTACGGCCACTGTGTTGCGCGTTTCAGCCAAATGATCCTTGATATGGACAAGATCCCTGTAGTGTGGGAAGGTTTTAGTGAAAAAACGAATCCCATGATACCCAAAGAAACCCTCGTATTTAGTTGGGAATCCTACTATCAAATAGCGCCGTCGTTGCTGCGCGGCGGTTTTAACATCATCAATGCTTCTTGGCAACCGCTCTACATTGTTCATCCTCAGCGGATGTGGCCCACGGAGGAAATCTTGGATTGGGAGAAAAACCGTTGGAACCATTGGTGGGAAAAATCACAGGCCACAAAAGCTCCCATCGTGACAGAGGAGAGCCCCGCCATTTTAGGTGGACAAATCTGTGTATGGGGCGACAGAATGCAGCCGTCGAACGGATACGCTCCGCGCTGTGATATGTTACGCGATGAGTTTTCAAAATTAAAAGAACGTCTTCCTGCGCTTGCAGAAAAAACGTGGACATCCTATCAAACAGTTGATAAAGAGGAGTTTTTGAGTGATTTGCACTGTTTGGACGAAGTGATTGACAATGTCTTATGTTTTTACGAGCGTTAACTATGGGCTTTGGGAGGTACAGAAATGAATTTAACAAAACATCTATGCACAGAAGTGCCCGAAATTAGGGTGCACGGACGAGTAAGCAACCGAAAAACAAAAGGCATTCCGTTGTTTTGGTCTGCCGCGGCGATAGAATTTAACATTACCGGCACCGAACTGTGGCTTGAATATACCTGCACCGGCGATGCCTATCTTCGTGTGGAAATTGACGGATTTGATATGTATCGTTTCCCGATTGATATCGGTACACACAAAGTTTGTATTATGCGCGGGTTGGCCGCAGAACAAGTGAAAAACGTTCGTATTTTCCGAGAAACGTCGGCGTTGGTTACCACGCTTATCACGTGTGATGCGTTATATGCTGACGGAGAGTTTAAACCACTTCCCGAGCGAAAATACAAGATAGAAGCGTTCGGTGACAGTGTAACTGCCGGAGAGGGATTGGCAGGCGATCCGTCTATGACCGAATGGTCACCTGCCGTTTTCAGCTCCCGCGGGCACTACGTACTCACCGTGGCAAAAGCGTTTGATGCTGATTGGAGCATTGTGGCACACGGCGGCTGGGGCGTTTTCACGGATTATAAAAACAACCGTGAGCATGCCGTCCCGAAAGAGTACAATTATGTCTACGGCACTAACGAAACACCGGAAGCTACAGAGCTTGGTGCGCGTGATATCTTTGATGTTGAAAACGATAAAACGAACATCACGATCATCAATCTTGGTGCAAACGACTCCAATGCCTACAACGATAACGCGGAGGCGTGGGTAGATGAGAGTGGGGTTTCTCACAAATTAAAGCGCCCGGATGATCTGCATTACATTGTTGACGCCTTTTATAATTTCTGCGCAAACATCCGAAAGCGCAACAAAAATACCATCATTTTGCTGTGTCATAATACGCTTACAGATGCTCTTGACCCGCAGATTATGGAAGCTGCTGAAAAATTCAAACAAGACATGGGTGATGACAAGATCTACACCGTGCGTCTACCGAGAGCAACCGCTGAACTGAAAGGTTCCAGACATCATCCCGGTGCAAAAGCGCACGAACGTTTTGCAGAGGCGATCATAGCCAAACTGAATGAAATATTGTAAATAAAACGGCTCATTTGAGCCGTTTTATTTTTAGGGAACGAGAGAACTTTAAGAGGTGGTTTTGTCAAATCTGTCCATTTTTTGTATTAGACGATTAGCTTGCTTGTTTTTGCTTGACATGCTGTTTTTAGGGTGGTATAACGAGGATGAAACCATAGGGAACGGAAAGGTGTGTTGTTTAATGAAAAAGTATTTTGAAACCTTTTGGGAAATGCAGGATGAAGCATTCTTGAAAGAACACACGCAGGCATTACTCGCAAGAGAATTGCCGCAGACCTATCGTGCCAATCACGATGCAATGGACTATGCAGCCGATCTTCTCAAAAAATTAGGGTTTGAACCTGAAAGACCGGACATTGATTTTGACGGGAAAACGGTTTTTCAGGATAAAGTAATGCCCTTGTGCTGGGATGTCGACCACGCGAAACTTACCATTTTGTCCGATTGGGAAGGGGACAGGGTTATTGCCGATTACGAACAAGAGCCGTTTTCGGTAATTCGTGGTTCCACCGCAACCCCGAAAGAGGGTATTACTACCCGTTTGGTAACATGGGATAAGATGATGGCGGGTGAGGATGTAACCGGTGCCATGATTTTGTTGCCGCAACACATTCTTCCGACCGATAGAGCGTTACCGCCCATTTTGGATCGAGGTGCGATCGGCTTGGTGAGCGGTGGCACCATTGACGGCGGTACACATCCTGATTGCTTGCTGTGGTCTAACAACTGTACCGAAACCAACTGCTGGCATCCAATTGAAGGTGAACGCGATTTTGTTGCCTATTCCGTATCGCCGAATATGCAGCGTAAGTTGGAAAGAGCTTGTGCCGCGGGTGAAGTGACGGTAAAAGCAGAGTGTGACGGTCGTCGCTTTGCCGGTAAAATGCCTGTTGTTACCACTTATCTGAAAGGCGAAAGCCCGAAAGAGTTTTGGATTTTGGCGCACAATGGTGAACCGTTGGAAAACGATAACAACGACGGCGTTTGCATGAGCATCTTCATTCTGCACTTGCTCAAACAAGCGATCGAGGCAGGGAAGATCAAACCGCTGAAGTATTCGATCCGCTTGATCTTAGCTCCGGAACTTTACGGCTTTGCTGCTTGTGCCAACTACTACGGTCCTATTCTTAAAGGTAAGTGCATCGGTGCAATCAGTAACGACGGTATGCCGGTCAATTCACCCAAAATGACGCTCGGTTTTGCACCGACTGCTGTGCCGTTCTATTCCAACGTATTGTTGGAGGCAATGTGGCGTATTTACGAGCGCGATATCAATTTGGCGCCGCACATCGGTCAATGGCATTATTCCTGGTCGGGCGACAGTTTCCTCTCTGACGCAGATATGGGCTTACCCACTATC
>JAZOAK010000058.1:0-16496 GCA_045595445.1 Acutalibacteraceae bacterium | reverse complement strand
TATGTTGAACGAGGAGTTCGGGTTTGCCGGTTTTAATACCTACGCCGATACGCTGGGCATTCGCTCCAATGCGGCAAACAATTTGACGTTGGTATTCCCCAAGCCGCGCTTCGGTTATTTGTCTGCGCGTGACGCGGGCTTATATTTCGAGGATATTGCCAAGTATATCAAGAAGGACAGTGAGAAGGCGAAGTTGCTCAAAAGCTGGTTGACGTCGACTACTGTTGAGGGGATGCTGGCGGATGCGCTCGGTAACACCTACGAGGTGGCACACAAGTACGGTGAGCAGGGCAGTCAGGCTTACCACGACGCGGCAATCGTGTACGCGCCGCAACCGTACGTGTTGACCATCTTGTCTACGTTAGAGCCGTATGCGGCGGAGTCGGACAAAGCGTTTGCCAACATCGCGTCGCTGATTGATGCGATCCAAACGCAGCTGCACGCGGAATAAGCGAGGAAGGTATCATGCGTATTGTTATTAAAGTAGGAACCTCTACGCTGGCACACGCGACGGGACGTATCAACATCCGTCGTGTGGAGCAGTTGTGTAAGGTGATGAGTGATCTGAAAAATGCCGGGCACGAGATTGTGTTGGTTTCGTCCGGTGCTATCGGTATGGGTGTCGGTAAGCTGTCCCTTAAAGAGCGTCCGGCAGATATGGCGACCAAGCAGGCGGCTGCGGCGGTCGGTCAGTGTGAACTGATGTATACGTACGATAAGTTGTTTGAGGAATACCGTCATACCGTTGCGCAGATCTTGCTGACGGGTGACGATTTGAACGATGAAAAACGGCGCGGTAATTTTCACCAGACGTTGTTCCGTTTGTTGGAACTTGGTGCGTTGCCCATCATTAACGAAAACGATACGGTGTCGACCGAGGAAATCGGTATCGGTGACAACGATACGTTGGGTGCGATCGTGGCGGTCAACGCGGGTGCCGATCTGTTGGTGTTGTTGTCGGATATTGACGGTTTGTACGACGCTGATCCGCACACCCATGCGGATGCGCGTTTGATCCCGCTGGTCAGTGAATTGAATGACGAGGTGTTGGCACTTGCCGGCGGCGCGGGGTCTAAATTGGGAACCGGCGGCATGGCAACCAAACTACACGCGGCACAGCTCGCGACAGAAGCGGGCATTGATATGGTGATTGCCAACGGTGAATATCCCGAGAAGTTATACGATATCGTTGCCGGCAAAGCCGTCGGCACGCGTTTTTGCGGAAGGAAGCAGAGAGTATGACGACACAGGAAATTCTAAAAGCGGCAAAACGTGCTTGTGTGAAAGCGGCGGTGCTGACGACAGAACAAAAAAACGCGGCGCTGTACGCGATGGCGGATGCGCTGGTTGAACATACGGAATCGATTTTGGCGGCGAACGCGTTGGACGTCGAAGCGGCGAGGGCTTCGCTCTCCGTTGTGATGGTGGATCGTCTGGCGTTAACCGCTGAACGTATTGCGGGGATGGCAGATGGTATCCGCGAGGTGGCGGCGCTGCCCGATCCCGTCGGTCGAGTGATCGAGCGGGTGGACCGCGAAAACGGCTTGGTGATTGAAAAGGTTAGCGTACCGATGGGCGTTACGGCGATGATCTATGAGAGTCGCCCGAACGTGACGTCGGATGCGGCGGTGCTGGCATTCAAAAGCGGAAACGTGTGTGTCTTGCGCGGTGGCAAGGAAGCGTTTCGCTCTTCACAGGCGATTGTCGATGCGCTGCACGACGGTTTGCGCCGCGTCGGATTAGAGGAAGCCATGATCCAATTGGTGCAAGATACCACCCGCGCGAGTGCTACCGAGCTGATGACTGCGGTGGGACTTGTGGATTTGCTCATTCCGCGTGGCGGTGCGGGTCTTATCCGTGCTTGTGTGGAGAACGCGCTGGTGCCGTGTGTTGAGACCGGTACCGGCATTTGTCACGTATACGTGGATGCCGATGGCGATGTGGATAAAGCGTTGGCAATTATCGAAAATGCAAAAACCAGTCGTCCGTCGGTGTGTAATGCCGCGGAAGTGTGCTTGGTGCACAAGAAGATCGCACCTGTGTTTTTACCGAAACTGCGTGAGCGTTTGGGTGACCGCGTAGAGTTGCGTCTGGATAAACGCGCAGCAGCGATCATCGACGGTGTCCCCGCCGAGGAACGCGATTTTGACACGGAGTTTTTGGATTATATTTTGGCTGTCGGTGTGGTGGACGATGTGAACGCGGCGATCGCGCACATTGCGGAACACTCTACCGGTCACAGCGAGGCGATCATTACGGAAAATGCAGAGGCGGCGGCGAAATTCACCGCGGCGGTGGATAGTGCGGCGGTGTACGTCAATGCGTCGACGCGCTTTACCGATGGCGGCGAGTTTGGACTGGGATGTGAGATTGGTATCTCTACACAAAAACTGCACGCGCGTGGTCCGATGGGGTTGCGCGAACTAACGACTTATAAATACGTTATCCGTGGTGACGGACAGATTAGGGTGTGAGAAATATGGCACAATATACAGCCGGTTTTATCGGCGCCGGTAACATGGGCGGTGCCTTGGCGGCCGCCGCTTGCAAAAGCGCAAATCCTGCGCAGGTGATTGTGGCGGATCGTGATACGGATAAAGCGAAAACGCTGGCGACAACGTGTGGCTGTGCGGTCGGTGATAACGAGGCCGTTGTCCAAAACAGCCGTTTTGTGTTTTTGGGTGTGAAACCGCAGATGCTCAGCGACGTGGCGGCGGAACTTAAACCACTTTTGACGGACCGCGCGGTGATCGTCAGCATGTTGGCGGGTGTTACTACCGAGCGCTTGGCAAACGAATTGGGCGAGCGACCGATCATCCGCATTATGCCGAACACACCGGTGGCGATTGGTGAGGGAATGATTCTCTATACGGCGAACGCGACCGTATCCGAAGCGGATAAAGCGGCATTCGTGCAGTTATTATCTGCCGCGGGGCAGTTGGATGAGATTCCTGAGGCGCTCATTGACGCGGGATGCGCAGTTTCCGGTTGCGGGCCGGCATTTGTGTACCTGTTTATTGAAGCTTTGGCGGATGCCGGCATGGCGTGCGGATTATCACGAGAAACGGCATTGCAGTACGCAGCACAGACGGTGTGTGGTGCAGGACGCATGGCGGTCGTTGACGATCGGCATCCCGCCGCGTTGCGTGAGGCGGTATGCAGCCCCGGCGGCAGTACCATTGAAGGGGTGCGCGTACTGGAACAAGACACCGCCCTGCGCAGTCTTGTTGCCAAGGCGGTGAAGGCATCCTTTGAACGGACAAAAGAATTAGGAAAATGAAAAAGTGCCGATGGCAAAAGCCATCGGCACTTTTTGAATGTTGATTAATCGCTTACGAAAGGCATAAGAGCGATCTGACGAGCGCGTTTGATCGCGACGGTCAATTCTCTCTGATGACGGGCACAGGTGCCGGTCACACGACGGGGCAGGATCTTCGCACGCTCGGACACGTAACGGCGCAGGCGAGCGACATCCTTGTAGTCGATGCTTTCCACACGGTCTGCGCAGAACGCACACACTTTGCGGCGACCTTTGCGCATACCCCCGCGGGGACGGTCAAACTTTTCCGTCTTTTCCACTTTATCAGACATGGGTAGTTCCTCCTTTAATTCAGACTTGTTCGTGGTCCTCAGAACGGCAGGTCATCATCGGTGACGATCTCCTCAAAGTCACCGTTTGCGGCGGTTGAGAACGCCGGCGCTGCTTCG
This sequence comes from Acutalibacteraceae bacterium, assembly GCA_045595445.1. Taxonomy (GTDB): domain Bacteria; phylum Bacillota; class Clostridia; order Oscillospirales; family Acutalibacteraceae; genus RGIG3009. The sequence continues at coordinate 12,788 of JAZOAK010000058.1, read as the reverse complement.
TTGTAGGTGGGGACCTGAGAATCCGTACGGGGTGCGGTGGCACCGCTCTTGGATTCGGCAAAGAATGCGTTATCGACAACTACTTCAAACACGGTGCGATTGTTACCGTTCTTATCGGTATAAGAGCGGCTCTGCAAAGAACCTTGCAGGGCAATGCGCTGACCTTTTTGGAAGTAGCGGCAGATAAACTCCGCTGTGTTGCGCCATGCGACACAATTGATAAAATCGGTCTGACGCTCCGCACCTTTCGGTTGATAGGTACGGTCAACAGCAACGGTGAAGCTGGTTACGGACACGCCGTTCGTGGTGGTCTTTTGTTCGGGGGTCGCGGTGAGACGACCTAACAGGCATACAGAATTCATGTAATACCCTCCTTACTTATCCTTGCGGACGACCATGGAACGCAGAACACCTTCGGTGATCTGAGCTTTGCGCTCCAGCTCTGCCGGAAACTCGGGGCCGCTGACAAAATTATACAGCACGTAGTGACCCTCGGTTTCGTCTTCGATCGGGTACGCCAAACGGCGCTTACCCCATTCGTCGATCTCGCCGATCTCCGAATTCTCCTCGATCAAGGTCTTGAATTTCTCGACCATGGCGGGGACGCCTTCTTCTCCTAACGTTAAGGAGAAAATGAAGACGGCTTCATAGGAACCTTTTACTGTGGGCATGGTTGCACCTCCTCTTGGTCTATGGCCCCCTCACTCCGGAAGGGGCAAGGATATGTGTTTTTCCACAAGACGGAAAAACGCTGTATAATTATAGCAACCAAATGTTCAGCCGTCAACCCCTTTTTCAAAAAATTCTTTACTTTCCCGCAGCGGTGGCATATAATAGAGACACTGACTTGCAGAAAGGAATTGTTATATGCTGCAATTTGAAGAACTGCGTCTTCGGTTAGAGGCCAATCTGCCGGAGATTGAAAAACTGTCCGAATCACTAGGGCTCGCGGCCATGAAAAAAGAACTTGCAGAGTTGGATATGCGTGCCGCCGAGCCCGGCTTTTGGGATAATATGGAGAAGGCACAGTCCGTGACGCAGCGTGCTGCTAACCTCAAAGACGGTATTGAGCGGTATGAACGTTTGGTGACCGAATATCACGATACGCTGACACTTATTGAACTCGCCGACGAGGCAGAGGATCTGTCCCTTTTGGAAGAATGTGCGGCGGGCGTGGACCACGTGGAAGCGGAAAAAGAGGCACAGCGCCTGGGTACGTTACTGACCGGTGAATACGATGCGAGCAACGCGATTCTTACCTTTCATGCAGGTTCCGGCGGAACCGAGGCGCAGGATTGGGCGGAGATGCTGTACCGCATGTATACCCGCTGGGCGGAAAAACGCGGATTTACCTATAAAATTTTGGATTATCAAGATGGGGACGAAGCGGGCCTCAAAAGCGCCAGTATTCAGGTAAACGGCGAGAATGCATACGGCTATCTGAAAGGGGAAGCGGGTGTCCACCGCTTGGTGCGCGTCTCTCCCTTTGATGCCGCCGGTCGCCGCCACACGTCCTTTTCGGCAGTGGAAATTGTTCCGGAACTGGATAACAGCGTAGATATCGAGATCCGTCCGGAAGATATTAAAATGGACGTGTTCCGTTCCAGCGGTGCGGGCGGTCAGCATATCAATAAGACCTCGTCGGCGGTGCGTTTGACGCATATCCCGACCGGTATTGTTGTTGCGTGCCAAACCGAACGAAGCCAGTTCCAAAACCGTGATACCGCGTTGAATATGCTCAAAGCTAAGCTGATGAAGATCAAAGAGCAGGAGCATTTGGATCGCATTGAAGATATTAAAGGTGTTCAAGCGCAGATCGCGTGGGGTAACCAGATTCGTTCGTACGTATTCATGCCGTATACGCTTGCCAAAGATCACCGCACCGGCTATGAAATGGGTAACATCAACGCTGTGATGGATGGCGATTTGGACGGATTTATCAACGCGTATCTTACCGCTTCCGCTAACGGCACGTTGGGCGATAAAGAGTAGAACTTTATTCAAAAAAGGCGAAACAGTTGACTTTTTCGACAAATCTGCTATACTAAATTCGTACCGGATAACGATTGAAAAGAGGGATGGCATGGACTTCCAAGCGATTGCGGATCATTTCGGCATTACCGGCGTGATTGCGCATACAGAGGAGATCCATTCAGGCAACATTAATCGCACCTATTTAGTGGCTGTGCAAGAAGCAGACAGCCAAAAAGAATATGTATTTCAGAAGATCAACACTTTCGTATTCAAACAGCCGGAGGAGGTTATGGGTAACATCCTCAAAGTGACCGAGCATATCAAACAGAAGTTGCTCGAAGCACATGGTTCGTATAACCGACGGGTGTTGTCTTTCCTTGTAGGGGACGATGGGAAACCGTTTTATTACACCGCCAGCAACAAGCATTTTTGGCGTGTGTATGAGTACATTAACCATGCCGTTGCCTACGATCAGGTTGTTAAACCTGAGTTGTTTTACGAGGCAGGTCGTTCCTTTGGTGAGTTTCAAGGGTGGTTGTCGGATTTTCCGGCGCAAGAGTTGTTTGAGACCATTCCGAACTTTCATCACACACCGGTGCGCTTTGAAGCGTTTTGTCAGTCGGTGGAAGAAGATGCCAAGGGACGGCGCGCACAGGTGGAGGAAGAAATCCGCTTTTTGCTGGATCGCAAAGCCGAGTGTGGAATATTGACCGACAAGCTCGAATCGGGTGAAATTCCGTATCGCGTGACACATAACGATACGAAGATCAACAATATTTTGTTTGATAATCAGACCGATAAAGCGATCTGCGTGATCGATCTGGATACGGTTATGCCGGGAACGGCGTTGTACGATTTCGGTGATGCCGTACGGTATGGTGCTTCGACAGCACTGGAAGATGAGCGTGATCTGTCTAAGGTGTCGCTCGATCTGAATTTGTATGAGCAATTTACCAAAGGCTTTTTGGAGTCGATGGGTGAGTCGATGACCGAGTCGGAAATTGCCCTGTTGCCGCACAGCGTCAAGATTATGACGTTGGAACTTGCCCTACGGTTCTTGAAGGACTATCTTGACGGTGACGTGTATTTCAAGACCCGCAGCGAGGATCACAATTTGGTGCGCGCACGCACCCAGATCCGCCTTGTTCGTGATATTGAAGCGAAATGGGACAGCTTGCAGGAGATTACGGCACGCTGCTGCGGACGTTGAGCAAACCATACATAGCAAAGCACGGTTTTAACACAAGCCGTGCTTTGTTTTTGCGTTTTGGTGGTTGTATTTCCGCATAAACTGTGGTAAAGTAATATAAATATGGTAAAAGGGGGGAGTGCGTAATGGATAACCGACCGATCGGTGTATTTGATTCCGGCTTAGGTGGACTGACGGTGGTGCGTGAGTTGCTCCAACGGTTGCCGCATGAGGATATTGTGTATTTCGGAGATACCGGACGCGTTCCCTACGGTTCGCGCAGTCCCGAAATGGTAAAACAATACGCTATGCAGGATTGCGGGTTGTTGCTCAAACAGGACGTAAAATGCATCATTGCCGCTTGCGGTACGGTCAGTTCGGTCGCCGATGAGGTGCTTCGCGCGTTACCGGTGCCGGCAATGGGCGTTGTTGAACCGACGGCGGAAGCGGCGCTTGAAGTGACAAAAACCGGTCGTATCGGCGTTATCGGTACGGCAGTAACGGTGCGCTCGGCTTCGTTTGAAAATGCTGTTAAGAAGGCCAGACCCGATGCGCAGGTATTTGCGCAGGCGTGTCCGGTGCTGGTGACCTTGGTTGAGAGCGGTTGGATAGAAGAAAACAACCCTGCAACACTGGCGGTTGTCGAACGGTATTTAGAGCCGTTTGTGGAACAAAAGATCGATACGCTGATTTTGGGCTGTACGCATTTCCCGTTACTGGCGCCCATCTTTTCCCACGTTTTGGGGGAGGACGTCACCCTGGTCAATTCCGGCGCTGTGACCGCTGCGAAGTGCGCTTCGCTTTTGCGGCAACACGATAGGCTTTCGGCATCGACCGACAGGGGTGATTGTCAGTTCTTTGTCAGCGATCAACCGTATAATTTCACACGTGTTGCCGAGATGTTTTTAGGGCGCGCGGTACGTGAGGATGTCCGTCAGGTCAATATGGAGGGCATAGGGTAATGGACGTCACGATCTCCTTGAACGCGGTCCAACGGATGGACGGCGACACGGAAACCACCACGATGACGGCACGCGGCACGCTGGAACTGCTCAGTGACGGCGCGCGATTGAGTTACACGGAGTCGCCGCGAGACGGCGGAGCCGCTGTGACGGTGCTGGTGCGTGGTGGGCAAACCATCATTGAGCGGCGCGGCGAAATTTCGTCGCAGATCGTATTGGAAGAAGGGCGGCGGCACAGTTGCCGCTATGAAACACCGTATGGGCTTTTGACCCTGCACGCACAGGCGCGGCAGTTGGTGTTTTCAAACGAGGGAAGTACCGCACTCCTGCGGGCGGTATATTTGTTGGAAATGAGCGGTGCGTACACCGAGCAGGAAATTGAAATTCGAGTCAAGGAAGTGTCACCATGCTGATCATTATGGAGCAAGCACAACAACAGTTACGTGCGGCCGTACAAGCCGCCGTGTGTGAGGCTATTGCCGCCGGGGAATTACCGGAGGCCCCGTTGCCGGATTTTGTCGTGGAGATCCCTGCCGATCGCACACACGGCGATTTTGCGGCGAATGCCGCGATGGTTTCCGCGCGCGCTTTTCGCAAAGCGCCGCGTCAGATTGCCGATTGCATTGCGACGCATTTGAAGTTGGATAATACGTATTTAGAGCGGGCGGAAGTTGCCGGTCCCGGGTTTATGAATTTCTTTTTGTCGCCGCGTTATTATGCGGATATCGTCGCACAGGTGATCGAGCAGGGCACCGATTACGGTCGCAGTGATTACGGTGCCGGCAAAAAAGTGATGGTGGAATTTGTGTCTGCCAATCCCACCGGTCCGATGCACATGGGTAATGCTCGCGGCGGCGCGCTGGGTGATTGTTTGGCAGCGGTGTTGGATGCCGCCGGTTACGAGGTGTGGCGCGAATTTTACATCAACGACGCGGGTAACCAGATCGATAAATTCGGATTATCGTTAGACGTGCGGTATTTGCAACTGTACCGTGGCGAAGAAGCGGTTCCGATGCCGGAAGATGCCTACCACGGCGACGATATCCGTGAACACGCCAAGGCGTTTGCTGCCATACACGGCGATACGTTTGTAAACGCGGAGGAGAAAGAGCGCCGCGCGGCGTTGGTTGCGTATGCTCTGCCGCTGAATATTGAGAAAATGAAAGCCGATATGGCAAAATATCGGATCGTATACGATCGCTGGTTTACCGAGTCCACCTTGCATAACGACGGCGAGGTGCGCGAGGTAATCGATCTGCTGACCGAGCGTGGACTGACTTATGAAAAAGACGGCGCGCTGTGGTACAAGGCGGGCGAATTTGGCGAGAAATATCAAGGTAAAAAGCACGTCAACCGTGACGGAGTGGAAGAAGGCATTAAGGACGAGGTGCTGGTGCGCGCCAACGGCAATCCGACGTATTTTGCGGCGGATATTGCGTACCACCGCAACAAATTCATGCGCGGATTCGACACGTGCATTGACGTGTGGGGTGCCGATCACCACGGTCACGTGGCGCGTATGAAGGGCGCGATGGATGCTATCGGGTTGTCGGGCGATAAGTTGCAAGTTGTCTTGATGCAGCTTGTCCGTTTAATGCGCGACGGCGAAGTGGTGCGGATGTCCAAGCGCTCCGGCAAGGCAATTCAGCTTGCCGATCTGCTTGACGAGGTGCCGGTGGATGCAGCGCGGTTCTTCTTCAACTTGCGTGAGGCATCCACACAGATGGATTTTGATTTGGGGCTTGCCATTGAGCAATCGTCCTCCAATCCCGTATATTACGTGCAATACGCACACGCGCGGTTGTGTTCGATTTTCCGTACGGTTGCCGAGGACGGTGTGACGTTGCAGGCACCCAAGCAGGACGTGCTGTGTCTGCTCTCGGAGCCGGAGGAGCGGGAACTGATCCGTCATTTGGCGGGATATGCCGCACAGGTGGTGACCTGTGCGAAAGAACAAGATCCTGCCGGCATGACGCGGTATGCACAAGAACTGGCGACCTTGTTCCACAAGTTTTACAACGCTTGTCGCGTGCGCGGCGTGGAAGCGGATCTTCAACAAGCGCGGCTGTCGCTGTGCGAGGCAACGCGTATTGCGTTGCATAACGTGTTGACGCTGCTCAAAATCGACGCACCGGAAAGTATGTAATGAATAAAAAAGCACCCGACCGACGGTCGGTTGCTTTTTTTATTAAATTATACCGGTTTCACATCAAAGGAGTTGGCAATGGCGGTGCGACCTTCCTCCAAGGAGGCGAACTCACCGTTTGCTAACATCTGTACCAGCAGATTGCCGAGCGCGGTTGCCTCAATGGGGCCGGCATATACGGCTTTGCCGGTGGATTTGGCGGTTAGTTCGTTTAAGTAGCCGTCCTGACAGCCACCGCCGACAATGTGCAGACGGGAATAGGTGCGGCCGGTGATTTCTTCCAGGCCGCGAACGGCTTTTCCGTAGCATTCTGACAAGCTCAAATAAATGACCTTTGCGACCTCGCCGACCGTTTGCGGGACAGCCTGGTTGGTTTCGGCGCACACGGTTTTGACCATATCAATCATGCTCTTGGGAGCTAAGAAACGCATATCGTCCACGTCCACAATCGAAGTGATCTCGGCGGCACGCGCCATATCGCTGATCTCGCCGAAACCGTACTGATTGTTCAGTTCGCGCTTAACCGATTGCAGCATCCACAGACCCATGATGTTTTTGAGGTAACGGTAGCGATAATTGACACCGCCCTCGTTGGTGAAGTTGAGTTGACGGCTCGCTTCGGTGCAGTTGGGAGTCATCATTTCCACACCGAGTAGCGACCAGGTGCCGGAGCTGATGTAAAGGAAATCGTCGTCGTTTGCCGGAACGGCGGCAACCGCCGAGCCGGTATCGTGCGTGGCGGGCAGTACCACCTTGCAGTTAAAGCCCACTTGTGCGGCGATTTCATCCGTCAAGTTGCCGACGACCTCACCGGGGGTTTTGAGCTCACGGAACAAGCGGCGGGGGAAGCCCAACTTATCCAGCAACTCGCCGTCCCATTGTTTGGTTTCGGCGTTGACAAGATTAGAGGTGCTTGCCATGGTATATTCGTTGACAGCTTTGCCGGTCAGCAGATAGTTGTAATATTCGGGCGGCATGAGGAAATACTCTGCACGGTCAAAAGCGGAAGGATCGGTCTGCTTGACACTCATTAACTGATAAATGGTGTTAAACATCTGTTTTTGCGTACCGGCAATGGCATACAGATCCTGTTCGGAGATGTATTGCGATACCATCGCATCCATTCCCTCGGTGCGGCTGTCGCGGTACGCGACGGGATCCCCGATCATGTTCCCTTGTTTATCCAGCAGCACGAAGTCCACACCCCAGGTGTCGATACCCATCGACAGCGGGATTTTACCTGCGGCGGCACACTTTTTCATGCCTTCGAGGATACCACCAAAGAGGTGATCGGTATCCCAGCATAAGTGACCGTTTTTTTCCACCAGCTTATTCTCAAAGCGGTGCATTTCTTCTAAAATGATCTTTCCGTTTTCGGCATGCGCAAGGATATGACGGCCGCTTGACGCGCCGATATCCACGGCTAAATAATAGGTTGCCATCGTCAAAGACTCCTTTACCTGAAAAATTCCTGTATCCAGTATATCAAACATTCTCATAAATGGCAAGATATAGAAAAATTTTTCATACGATATTGACAACGTTTTGCACAAGATGTACTATTGTATTAGTACGGTAGTACGTGTGAAAGGGGAGAAAGCGATGAGTTGGAAGCCGGATCACACAGCGCCGATCTGTCCGCAGATCTGCGAGCAGATGTGTGTGCGCATCGCCAAGGGGAGCTTAGAGCCGCACTCAAAACTGTTGTCGGTGCGGGAGCTCGCGGTTAAACTTGGTGTTAACCCGAACACGGTGCAACGCTCGTATGAGCAGATGGAGTTGCAGGGTATGTTGTATTCCATACCGGGGACGGGATGGTACGTATCGGAGGATACGACTGCGGCTAAGGACGCTGTCGAGCGGTTGATACGCGAACACACCGCCGCGTATTTTGCAGAAATGGAACAATTGGGGTTAGATATAGCGGCGGCGAAACAGGTAGTAAAGGAGTGGGAAGTATGAGCGAGTTGTTACGTTTGGAAAATCTGACAAAGCGGTATGGAACGCTGCTCGCGCTGGACAACGTCAACTTGACGCTGGAAAGCGGACGGATCGTGGGATTGCTTGGACCAAACGGTTCGGGAAAAACCACGCTGATCAAGATTCTTAACGGACTCTTGACGCCGACGGCGGGGTTTGCTACGATATGCGGGTTGACACCGGGGGCGAAGACCAAAGAAATGGTCGCGTATTTACCGGATAACAATTTTTTGAATACGTGGATGCGTGTGGAGCAGATCGTTGAGTATTATGCGGATTTTTATGCGGATTTTCGCTCCGATCGCGCGTATGCGATGTTAGCGGCGTTGGGAATCTCACCCAAAACGCGGTTGAAAGCCCTCTCGAAAGGCAACAAGGAAAAGGTGTGTTTAATTCTGGTGATGAGTCGACACGCACGTTTGTACGTGTTGGATGAGCCTATTGCGGGGGTGGATCCCGCCGCCAGAGATTACGTCATTTCCACCATTATCAACAATTATAATCCGGAGGCGACGGTGCTCATTTCCACTCATCTTATTGCGGATATTGAGCAGGTGTTGGATGAGGTCATCTTTATTCATCAAGGGCATATCTTGCTGCAAAAAACAGTAGATGAAATCCGCGAAGAAAGCGGCAAGAGCGTTGACACGCTGTTTCGGGAGGTGTTCAGATGGTAAAGAAACTGTTTAAGCATGAATGTTTTGCGCTCGGCCGCGTGCTGTTGATTGTGCAGGGCATTCTGTTGGCGGTAGCCTTATCGACTCGCGTCCTCCAATTCTTTGAGTTCGATCATTTTGCGTACGATATTGTTCTCGTTCTGGCGGTTATCGTGTTGATACTCGCCAATACGGTGAATCTGATAGCACCGCTTATAATGGGTGTCGTGCGGTACTACAAGAATTTGTTTACGGCAGAGGGATACTTATCCTTCACCTTGCCGGTCACACCGGCGCAACATCTGGTCGTTAAATTGTCTGCCACGTTACTGTTTCAGGTGATTGCTGTTTGTGTTTCGCTGGTGTCGGTGGTGATTGCCACCGCCGGAGAGGTGCTTGGCGAAATCTGGTTGGCGGTACAGTATTTGTTGAATCAGTTGAATTCGGTGGCGGCAGGGCATACCGCACTGTATGCGATCGAAGTGATTGTGCTGTGTGTGGTGGTGTTCCTTTCGGAGTTGCTGCTCTATTACGGTTGTATTTCCATCGGACAGTTATCGCGTAAAAATCGTGTATTGGCAGCGGTGGGCGTGTATTTTGCGTATTATGTGATTGTGCAAATTCTCAGCACAGTGCTTACCATTGTGCTTGGTGTGATCGGTAGTAACACGGAAAGCGTGGATTACGTTCCGACCGCGCAGGAGATTATCGCCGTGATCCATATCGTGCTGTGCGGTTTGATTGTGTGGACGCTGATCGTGTCGGCAGTGTATTTTTTGATTTCGCATACCATTATGCGTAAAAAACTGAATTTGGAATAGGAGGCCCGCCATGAAACGGATAGGGAAACGAATACTATGTTTGCTTTTCGTGTGTTGCTTGTGTGCCGGCCTGACCGGTTGCGGTGCACTTGACGAAGCGCGTGCGCGACACGCCAAATGGAGTGAAAGGGGCAGTGTCCTGCACGGTGAAACGGAATACTTGCCGATTGAGGACTCGGAAGATTTATATCCGTCCATTAACTATCTCGGCAATCCTCTGCGCGTGACGGAAGCGGACGTGCCGGTGCTGTTATCGTTCTTTTTACAAGAACTGCTTTACGGTAGTGACGATGGGATCTTTTTAGAAAGTTTTGAAACGGGCGTATTGTATTGCCGCTCTGACTATTATGCGGAGGTCACACAGAAATTGCGGGATGGGTTTCATACCGTCGGATACTGTTACGACTATTACGTATACGACGAGGAAAGCTACGACTACCAGGAACACACTTACCGCCTGACTGCTGCGGAAGAAATCGTTTTAGATACGGTGTATACGACCGGACACGCTGTTACCATTCCTGCGATGGCAGAGGTTGATTACGATTACGGCGTTGCGCTGATGTGTTGTGACGAGAGCATGTTGTTTCGGCAGTTTATGATGGATATATGTAGTGTGGACGGCACGTATTATTTAATTGGACCTGAGGGGGAAGATCGTTGGTCTATCGAGGTCCCGATGTCGTATCACGCGGCATTTGATTCGATGCTCAAAGGGCCACGCGAGCAATACGAAGCGGAACAAGTCTGGTATGAGGACGATTACGAATACGAAACGTAAAAAAAGGGCTTTCCCATGCGTGGGAAAGCCCCCTTTTTGATGTTGGTCACACGAAGTGTAAACGAAGCCCTTTTGGGTAGCGGTTTTTGAGTTTTTGGCCGGACACTTTACCAAAACCGGTGAGAATACCGTGCACCGCTACGCCGGTAAATCCGGCAGGAGTATTGGTGGCGATCTCCTCGCCGTGTAAAAAGGCGGCAAGGCGTGGGTCGGTGAGTTCAAGATTGAGTACACGACGGCACGATTTCACCGTGGCGGACTGAAATACTGCGTGACACGGTTCGGCTCGCAGGGCGCGTTCGCCGCACAATTCCGCGACTGCCACACCGGCACTCAGCACGTTGATGCCGCACACGGCGGGGAATAACGGCGGTAACAGGTGTACGGTGTTTCCGAAAGTGGCAAACGTACCGCTTGGTGTATCGGTAAAGCAATCCGCGTACAACGATTGTCCGAGCGGTGCGGTGGTATCCTTGCGTGGGAGAACAAACGGCGCGGTCGGTGCGGTGTCGTTCCCTTCACGGTAAAGCAGGGCAATGAAGTGCCCCTCGCCGCCGTCACATGGGAAAATGCGGCGGCAGCGCGTGGTATCGACCGCTTTGGAAAAGGCGTGCAATTCGGGTTCTAAGAACGGCAAGATACGGTCTGTATCGAATGCCGATCGACCGAAGGTAACGTCAATTTTTTGCAAGGTAAAATCGGGATGGTCGTGCAAGAAGCGGATCACCGCACACTCGTTTTCCTCCGGCGCAAAGGTGCAGGTGGAGATGACGAGCCTGCCGCCCGGACGGACACAGCGTGCCGCGTTATCCAAAATTCCGCGACTGCGTTCGGCGCACAGACGGACGGTATCCTCACTCCACTCAGGGATCGCATCGGATTCTTTGCGGAACATACCTTCACCCGAGCAAGGGACGTCGGCAAGCACCGCGTCAAACCACTCGGGTAGTGCGTCGGCAATCCGTGCGGTATCGCCGCAGGAGGTGACGTTGTTACGCACGCCAAGGCGTTCCAGATTTTGTAGTAAAACACGGGCGCGGGCGGGGACGTATTCGTTTGTCCACAGTAAGCCGTCACCTTGCAAAGCCGCAGCAATTTGGGTGGATTTGCCGCCGGGGGCGGCACACAGATCCAATATCCGCTCACCGGGGGTGGGAGCTAATACCGTGACGGCTGACATGGCAGAGGGTTCTTGCACGTAGTAAGCGCCCGCATGGTGCAGCGGATCGGCGCCCGCGCGAAATTCGGCTGTTGTCATGCCACCGTCTGCCGAAAAGACGGTGGGGGATATGTCGAACGGCAAGATTTTCCAAAGTTCTGCGGTGGTGATTTTTAAGGTGTTGGCGCGCAGTCCGCGTGTGACAAGCGGCTGATTCCATGCGTCAAAGAACGCCGCATACTCAGATCCGAGCAGGCGGCGCATCCGTGATTCAAACAGTGAGGGGAGAATCATGCGGTTTCCTCCGATTTGCGATTGCGGGCACGCACAGAACGTTTCGGTTTACGAGGTTCTGCTTCGTCCGTGTCCATCGTTTCGAAAAAGGTAGGAGTGATCTGATCCGCTTCGGCGAGCTTTGCCGCCTGACGGTCGGTGTGGTGGTCCCACCAGACCGGCAACATAAACAACGGAATCAGGACGGGAGACATATGACGGTACATCGCAGTCCACAGCGAAATGCCCGCAAGTCCGCGCTCTGTTACCACAACGGCGAGCGTATCTTTGAGTTGCAGTGCTGCGATAATGAACAAGACCCCCGCCACGGCAGCGGTGACAAGCGGGATGAGTTTTTGACGCCGCAACGCAAAAAAGACGATTACGGACAAAACCATCAGTGCGGTGGCGACGATGAGGAGTGTCGGATTGACCAATCGTTCACCCAACGAAATGCTGAGGATGGCTCCGATCTGGATAAGCGTGGTGAGTGCCAACACGACCCACACCAACATACGGCAAACGGACAGAAATATACGCACAAAGAGTCAACTCCTTTACAAACGGTTCAAGCAGTATCAGTGTAGCATAAAACCAACCGTTTGTAAACACCGATAAAAAAGGCCTGATTTTTTTATAAAACCGTGATATACTACAAAACGATGATAGAAGTTTAGTAAAGGAGGGGGGCGACCCGCTCCTTTGCGTTTATAGGGTGGCAGGATTCAAACCTGCCACGCCTTACAAAAGATAAATTTCCGTTCGCCTGTGCCTTATCGCTTGACATCCGCAAAGGATGTCGGCGCTCTGCGGCTTTGCCGAAACAAAAATTTCTCTTTTTGTAAGG
>JAZOAK010000057.1:0-1672 GCA_045595445.1 Acutalibacteraceae bacterium | reverse complement strand
GGTTACGTTCTCGCCAACCTTAAAGCCGATAAGCGTAAGAGCTGCGAACATAATGCCTTGAAGCACCACACGAATACCGAGTCCGTGTGCAAAGATACCCTCGTTCTTCGGCTTCGGTTTTCTGTCCATAACGTCGGATTCGACGGCCTCCATACCGAGCGCGATTGCAGGCAGAGAGTCGGTTACAAGGTTGATCCACAAAAGCTGCATGGAAAGCAGCGGCGTTTTATGCCACAAAAGCATCGCCATAAATACAGTGATAACCTCGCCGATGTTGGTGCCGAGCAAGAAACCGACTACCTTTTTAATGTTGGCATAGATGCCACGTCCTTCACGAACGGCATCCACGATGGTTGCAAAGTTATCGTCGGTAAGTGTCATATCGGCGGCACCCTTTGCAACGTCGGTACCGGTAATACCCATCGCACAACCAATATCGGCGGCTTTGAGAGCGGGAGCATCGTTTACACCGTCACCGGTCATAGACACGACCTGACCTTTACGCTGCCAAGCCTTAACGATACGGATCTTGTTTTCAGGAGATACACGGGCATAAACCGAAATATTCTCAACCTGTGCATCAAGCTCGCTGTCGGTCATTGCATCAAGCTCGGCCCCTGTGATAGCACGGTCGCCTTCAAGCAAGATACCAAGTTCCTTCGCAATGGCAGAAGCGGTGACAACGTGGTCGCCCGTAATCATAACAGGCTTGATGCCTGCTTTACGGCAAACAGCAACGGCCTCTTTTGCTTCGGGTCTCGGCGGGTCGATCATACCGACAAGGCCCATAAAGGTAAGTCCGTTTTCCAGTTCCTCGGAGGTAGGATTTTGAGGAACCGTGTCAATTTCTTTGTAAGCAACCGCAAGAACACGCAGAGCGTTTTCGCTCATGGCATCGGTAACTTTTCTTGCGGTTTCAAGATCGCCTGCTACACAGCGGGGAGCCATCATATCAAAGGCACCCTTAACGATAACGATGTTTTTGCCGTCGATCTTATTAACAGTGGTCATCAGCTTGCGGTCGGAGTCAAAGGGAATCTCCGCAAGGCGAGGATATTTTTTGTTAAGGTCATCCTTGGGCATACCATTCTTATGTGCGGCAAGAACAATGGCGGTTTCGGTGGGATCGCCGATGTGCTGTTCCTCTGTGCCGTGGAATACCACCGAGCCGTCACAGCAGAGTGTGCCGTACATCAGAAGCTTCTTAATGCCCTCGGTATTGTTGTTGCTGATATTTTCAGGATCAAGATACCCTTCAACGTAAGCCTTGGTTAAGGTCATACGGTTTTGAGTAAGCGTACCGGTCTTATCCGAGCAGATGACCGATGCACCGCCGAGCGTTTCAACGGCAGGCAGCTTGCGTATAAGCGCATTCTTCTTAACCATGCGCTGAACACCGATGGAAAGCACGATGGTAACAATTGCGGGCAAGCCTTCGGGAATAGCGGATACGGCAAGAGAAACAGCCGTCATAAAGATCTCAAGCACAGGAATGCCGTTTACAAGACCTACGATAAAGATAATACCGCAAGCGGCAAGGGCTACGATACCGAGATACTTGCCGAGCTGTGCCAGCTTCTGCTGCAGGGGTGTCTGACCATCCTCTTCGTTATCGAGAAGATTTGCGATCTTACCCATTTCGGTATCCATACCGGTAGCAGTAACAACGGCA
>JAZOAK010000056.1:0-29347 GCA_045595445.1 Acutalibacteraceae bacterium | reverse complement strand
GGAAAGACACGAGAACGGTGAGCAAACCGGCCACCGCCAAAATAAATCCCCAAAATACCATCGCTTGTTTTCTCCTTCCGTTGCTTACTTGGTTTCTCTGTGCACAGTGTGCTTGCGGCAGAAGCGGCAGTACTTGTTCATTTCAAGTCTGTCCGGATCGTTCTTCTTGTTCTTCATGGTGTTGTAGTTGCGTTGCTTACACTCGCTGCAAGCCATGGTCACTTTGACTCTCATAACGGCACCTCCAATAATTCCCTTTAATAATGGGTTTTTGAGCCTCCCTCAGGGGCATACGCTGTTTGAAAAAACGGCGCAAAAAAATAAACCCCTTTTGAGGTACGAATAGTTTATCACACTTTTCGCAATAGGTCAAGCCTTTTTTATAAAAAACTTTTTCGCGCATATACTTTTCTTGTGGATTGATTTTTTTACTATAATATGGTAAGATACAATATGTATGCAAAGGGGGTGGCATGTTGGAAATCAACATTAACGGCAAACGTGTTCGATACATCGATAAAGGCACCGGTCCACAAACGGTTTTGCTGTTGCACGGTTGGGGTGTTGACGGCACGCTGTATCATCTGTTGACTGATCATTTATCCACCTATTGTCGTGTACTTGTCCCCGATCTCCCCGGTTTTGGAGGTTCCGAAGAACCCGACCGTCCTTACACACCGTCAGACTTTGCTGATTTTGTGCTCAACTTTGCCAAGGCACTCGATGTCACCGAGGTAATTGGTATCGGTCATTCCAACGGCGGACGTGTTTTGATCGACCTGCTTGCACGGGAGAACTGCCCGCTTAACATAACCAAGGCAATCTTGCTTGATTCCGCAGGCATCCCCGCGAAACATTCTTTGTCGTATTACCTGCGGGTATATACTTTCAAATGCATCAAACGCCTTGCCACATTACCTGGTATTCGTTCGCTGTTCCCTCATGCGGTGGAAAAAGCGCAAAAGCGGTTTGGTTCCTCCGATTATAAGCAGGCAAGTCCTGTGATGCGGCAAAGCATGGTGATCGCACTCAAAACTGACGTCACCCCTCTTTTACCGCGTATTGCCGTACCTACCCTGCTTATCTGGGGAAAGGACGATACCGCCACTCCTTTGCGTGATGCTAAAATAATGGAACAGCATATTCCTGATGCCGGACTGGTAGTACTTGCCGGTGGGCATTATGCCTTTGCTGAAAGTTTTGGACAATGCCGTCGGGTGTTGGATTCCTTTTTACAAGGAGAATAACTCATGATAATTGCAAAACTCGCTATGCTGGTATGTGCGGCATTGAACGTCGTCGTGCAAGCTATCCATTTTACGCACATGTTACAGCTCAATTCTTATCGACCGGAACGCTACCGTAAGTGGTGTGCCGACAATGATAAGAAAATCGTACACGTGCGTACCATGCTGCCGGCATTACTCATTGTCGCCATGTTTTTGCCGGAAGTATACAGTTACATCGTCAGCGCCGTTGTTTTATTGGTAACGGCACTTCTTAACATTCCCAAAAAAGCCAAAAAGCCATTGGTGGTCACCGCACGTGTGAAACGGCTGTTTGCAACGGAATGTATTTTGATGGTAGTCATCCTCACCATCTGTTATTTCTTGGTGTATCTGCGCGCTATCGGTTTTTCGTGTGTTCTTTCGCTCACACCATTTGTATTGGTAGGCTTGGCAAATCACATCAATCTGCCTCTCGAAAAGGCCATCGCTAACCGCTACGTTCAAGATGCGCGCCATCGCTTAAAACTGCGTCCTGATTTGACCGTCATCGGCATTACCGGTAGTTACGGCAAAACCAGCACCAAGAATTTTCTGCACGCACTGCTTTCCGTGCGCTATAATGTGTTAATGACACCCGAAAGTTACAACACGACAATGGGCGTGGTACGCACCATCCGCGAGCGCCTGCGTCCCTCTCATCAAGTATTTATCGCTGAAATGGGCGCTAAAAACGTCGGAGACATCAAAGAGATTTGCGATCTGGTGTCGCCGCAATACGGTATCATCACCTCGGTCGGTGAGCAACATTTAGAAACCTTTAAGACGATTGATAACATTATTGCCACCAAGTTTGAGTTGGCTGATACACTGCCGCAAAACGGTTGTCTGTTTGCTTGCGGCGATAACCCCCACATTCAAAGCCGCTTACAACAAAAAGGGCCGTTCTGCCCCACCGTTCTCTATGGGTTGCAAAACGGCGACGTGCGTGTAACAGACCTTCAAGTATCGCTTGCGGGTTCCACCTTTACGGTAGCAATTGGCGCTGAGGAGCAAACCTTCACCACTAAGCTGCTCGGCGCCCATAACATTCAAAACTTAGCGGGTTGTATCGCGGTGGCGCATCATTTGGGTATTCCTTTGAGTGAAATGGTGTATGCCGTGCGATTGTTAAAGCCGGTTGAACACCGCTTACAATTGTTACCGAATGGGTATATTGACGACGCATACAATTCCAACCCCGCCGGTTTCCGTGGTGCTTTGGACGTGCTCAAACAGTTTGATGCTCAACGCGTTTTGGTCACTCCCGGCATGGTTGAACTGGGCGAACGTCAAGAAGCACTTAATCGCGAACTTGGCGCCTATGCCGCCGATTGCTGTGACTTCGCCATATTGGTCGGCATCAAGCAAGCGCCCCCGCTTAAAGAGGGCTTGCTTTCCGCAGGCTTCCCTGAGGAACGAATTTTAGTGGTGCCGACGCTCAGCGAAGGCTTACAGACCTTAGCGCAAGTGCCGTCAAAAGGTGCTCGCATCGTGTTATTGGAAAACGATTTACCGGATAATTTTTGAGAGGTGTTGTATCATGAAAACCAGAGTTGCCGTGCTTTTCGGCGGACGAAGCGTGGAACATGAGGTGTCGATCATCACAGGTATCCAAGCCTTTTGTGCACTGGACCGCGATAAGTATGATCCGATCCCTTTGTACGTGTCCAAGGATAATCGGTTTTACACCGGCGAAGAATTGGGCAAGATTGAAACTTATCGCGACATGAAAGCTTGCCTGGCAACAGCAACACAAGTACTGCTGGTCCCGTCGGAAAACGGCGTGGATATGATTCGCCATCCCGCCAAGAAGTTTGGCAATAATGTAATCGGCTCGTTCGAGGTAGCTCTTCCCGCCGTACATGGCACCAACGTCGAAGACGGTACCCTGATGGGCATGTTGGAAATGTTGCGCGTCCCCTATGCCGCCTGCGACGTCATGTCGTCTGCTATCGGTATGGATAAATACTTAATGAAAGCCGCCCTCAACCACGCCGGTGTTCCGGTGCTTCCCGCACTGCGTTTTTCCGGAAAAGAATACGCCTTGAACGGCGAAGCGGTAGCTGATCGTATTGAAAACGGCATCGGGTACCCGGTAATCGTAAAGCCTGTCAACTTAGGTTCCTCAGTAGGTATTTCCCGTGCTGACAATCGTGAAAAACTGATGACCGCCTTAGATGAAGCGTTCGGCTTTTCCGCTCATGTCTTGGTGGAAAAAGCCATTACACCGTTGCGGGAAATCAACTGCGCCGTGTTGGGCGATACCGACAACGCTCGCCCCTCTGTTTGCGAAGAACCCATCAACAGCGATGAAATTTTAAGTTACCGCGACAAGTATTTAAGCGGTGGCAAAAATTCAAAATCAAGCAAATCCGGCGGTATGTCGGACCTCAAACGTCGTTGCCCTGCCGATATTCCCGATGAAATGGCAACCACCATACAAAAGTTGGCGGTCAAGACTTTCCAAGCCCTCGGCTGCACCGGTGTCGCGCGTATTGACTTTTTGAACAATCCCGAAACCGGAGAATTGTGGGTAAATGAAATCAATACCATTCCCGGCTCACTTGCCTTCTATCTTTGGGAAGCAACCGGCTTGCCGTTTGATAAATTACTGGATGAGATGATTACTCTGGCTTTCAAACGGCACCGCAACCGTGAAGCATTGAACTTCGACTACGAAACCAACCTTCTTTCCTCCGTATCACTCGGCGGCGCCAAAGGAAGCAAACAATAATAAGTAAGCGCCCCTGCGAACATGCGCAGGGGCGCTTTTTCTAAGATTTATGCATTACAGTCTTCTACGACGTAGTCTATACCGTCCAGTTGCTCCACAGTGCGCAATGTTTCCTCCGGAATGGTAAACGCTTTAACAAGCAGCAAAATACCGACACGATCGGCAGCATTGCTTTTTGGTGCAATAATCGCAACGCTGACTATGTTGCTGAATAGCGACCGTAGTTTGCGCACAATCTCACCGGCACGATTGGTTTCTGATACTTCGATGTATAGATTGGTAACTGTTTTTTGTTTTTCCTCAAAATGACCGAGCACGGGAACCGCCACTACGCACAGTAACGTCGCAGCAATCGCGCCAAGAAGAAAGCCATAACCAATCGCAATGCCGATGGTAGCAGTTGCCCACAAGCCGGCCGCCGTGGTAAGACCGGTAATAACGGTGCGGTTACGCACCAAGATCATACCGACACCTAAGAAACCGATACCGGAAACAACCTGTGCGGAAATACGAAACGCATCGCCACCGGTGCCGAGCACTTGCACCGCGAACAGACCGGTCAGCGACGTCATAGCTGAACCGACACACACCAAAATATGCGTTCTAAGTCCGGCCGCACGACCGTGCCGCCCACGCTCACTACCAATCAAGCCACCGAATAAAGCTGCCAAGAAAACCCGAATCAACACCGTATACAAATTAAATTCCTGCAAAAATTCAAAAATCGCCATCGTGTTCACTCCTTTTTCTCAATAGAAAAACAAAAAGACGAAAAAAGCAGAAAACATCTTGCTTTTTTCGTTCCAATCTCTTTGTCATTAAGTATATCATAATCTATGAGATTGTCAAGTTGAAAATTCGTCTTGACATTTTCATTAGAGTGGCATACAATATCGATTTGGAAAAGAGGCATCGTACTATGGATATTTTATTAAGTATAGCAATCGCTTTGTTTGTCGGTCTATTGTTCACCCGTGTGATCAAACCGTTAGGACTTCCCGCCGTCACCGGTTATCTCATTGCCGGCGTGTTGATCGGGCCGTACGGACTGGGCATACTGGGTAGGCTGTTAGGAATACAAGGGCTCGGTTTTTCCTCCATGCCCTATATCGAGCATTTCGGGGTCATTTCAGACGTGGCGCTCGGTTTTATCGCCTTTTCCATCGGCAACGAGTTCCGTCTGTCGCAACTAAAAAAGATCGGTAAACAGGCGACGATTATTGGTATCGTACAATCGCTTGTTGCTGCCATCTTCGTAGACGTGGCATTGTGCGTATTGAGCCTGATACTCGGCGAAGACGTGTTACCCATGAGTGTTGCGATCACGCTGGGTGCTGTTGCAACGGCGACCGCACCGGCAGCCACGTTGATGGTCGTTCGCCAGTACAAAGCCAAGGGAAAGCTTACCGATATTCTTCTTCCCGTCGTTGCCTTGGATGACGCCGTTGGTTTGATCGTATTTGCAGTATCCTTCGGTATCGCCAAGGGTATGGTCAGCGGCCACGTAGACGTGTTCTCCATTGTCATCAACCCGCTGATTGAGATCGTCGCTTCACTCTTGCTCGGTACTGTCATGGGCTTCTTGTTCTCGGAAACTGAAAAGCATTTCCATTCACGCAGCAAACGCCTTTCCGTGTCGGTAACTTTTGTTATCCTCACGGTGGCAATTACAATGATCAAAATTCCGATTGGTCCTGTGACCATCAGCACCTCTTCCCTGCTCTCTTGCATGATGCTCGGCACCATTTTCTGCAACGTGTGCGAATCGTCCGAGGAACTGATGGACCGTGTGGATCGCTGGACAACGCCGCTGTTCGTGCTGTTCTTCGTCATCAGCGGTGCAGAACTGGAATTGAGTGTTTTCACAGAACTTGCCATCGTCGGGATCGGCGTGGTGTTTATCGCGTTCCGTTCCCTTGGCAAAATGCTCGGCAGCAGCCTGAGCGCTAAAGCATGCGGATGCGACGAGAATGTTGTGAAATATCTCGGCATCACCTTACTGCCGCAAGCAGGTGTGGCACTCGGTATGTCGGTCACCGCCATGCAGCTTGGCGAAATGGAAGGCTCACTAGTGCGAAACATCGTTCTGTTTGCCGTTTTGATCTACGAATTGGTCGGACCTTTGCTCACCAAAATGGCACTCACCAAAGCCGGTGAAATCATTCCCGAACACCGTCGTTCCGCCAAACAGCTCAACACCGATCGCACATAATAAATAATAAAAGGACCGCCGCGCATTATGCGCGGCGGTCTTTTGTTTTATCAACCCAGATCCGTTTTGATCTTCGTCGTGGAGATTTTCGGCACTCGCGGCAAAATAATCGCCCTACAATTGCCCATTTCATTTATCAGTCATTTTCCCAACACTGAATCATGCAACGATACATTTGTTCCAGATCTCGTTGTGCACTCCAACCAAGCGCCTCAATTTTCCGAGTATCAAGCATAAGACGATGAGCAGGAGGATATTTTCCCGCCTCAGCCGAAGCGGCATTAACTCTCACTTGAATCTGTCCGCCTGTAATCCTGTCAGCTACCATCTTTGCCATATCCAAAATGGAACAATAGGTCGTCGCATTTGCTGCATTGTAAGCCTGACCGCTTTCACCCTTAAACAGCACCGTCAGAATAGCTGAAGCCGCATCTTCTGTATCTAAGTAGACGCGTTTACTTTGTCCATCCGTTGCCAACACGATGTCTTCACCATTAAGAGCAGATCTTGCGAATTGGGCAAAGGCGCGGTTGTCTGTTTTCTTAACACCCTTTCCAAATGTCTGGGCAAGACGGATTATCTTCACCGGTACAGAATGCTCCGCATGGTAGGCAGCGCAATAAGCTTCTGAGAGTCGCTTAC
This sequence comes from Acutalibacteraceae bacterium, assembly GCA_045595445.1. Lineage (GTDB taxonomy): Bacteria > Bacillota > Clostridia > Oscillospirales > Acutalibacteraceae > RGIG3009. The sequence goes on along the minus strand of JAZOAK010000056.1, from coordinate 22,491 downwards.
TCTCCGGATAACTACTTCTGACTGCCAAGGGATTGATATACTGCAAATCGTCCTCTCCGAGCAAAATCTCGTTTTCTGTGAAACCATACACCTCCATGGTGGAGAGGTACACAAAGGAGGTTACTTGCTTTGTTTTAGCAAATTCCAGCATGTTTTTGGTACCGAACACGCAGGTGTCTATAACTTCGGTCGGTCGTTCTACCATCGTCTTACTGTCCGTAACACTGGCTGCATGAATGACATAGTCCACTTGTCCCTCGTAACAAATGGGCAACTTCACATCCGCATAGGCAAGCACAATACGACCTGCTGCTGCACACTCCTTCAAATAGGTGGATAAATTCCGTTCACTGCGAATCATCAACACCAGTTTGCAGTCAAGATCATATTGATCCGACATGGAAAGCAATTGTTCTGCGATGATTCCACCGACCAATCCTGTGGCACCGGTAATAAAAACCGTCTTGTTCTGTAACTGCGCCACATCAATACCGCAGTCCATCAGTTTCGAATACATATCCATACAGTTTACTCCTGATATCCGTATATCTGTGCGTTTTCTTTGGCATCTAACATAGCGCGCATCGTATAAAAATCTTCAGGTGTCGTAATTTTAATATTTTGATTAGGTCCATCTACCAATTGAAGCGAGAAACCGTAGTGATGCATCATCGTGCAAGAATCAATAAAATCAAGCTTGCCTTCTGCAATCGCTCTCTCGTGAGCGCCCAAGATATCCTTTAACCAAAAACTTTGGGGGGCCTTTGCAACCCTGGATTTACTTCTGTCGGTAATATAGTCGGTACTTCCATTATTACCAACCACCAAAATGGTTTCTTTGACCTCTCCGGTAGTAATGGCAGAACCGCTTTCTTTTACCGTGCGAATGTTATCAGCGATCACTTGATCATTGATAAACGGTCGCACGCCATCATGAATCATCACAATAGCCGGAGAACCCTCTGCGACCTCTTTTGCTGCACAAAGACCATTATAAATGGAACCCTGACCATTCTTTCCGCCACAAACGATCTTCTCAACCTTTTTTACATTATATCGGTGAATCAAGTCTTTCATGTAGGGAATCCATTCTTCCAAGCAAGCAATCACAATAGCATCAACTTGATCATTATAAGAAAATTTTTCTAACGTGTGGATAATGATGGGCTTATTATGCAGTTCCAAAAACTGTTTCGGTTTAGATTTGCTATACATCCGTTGACCAATACCGCCGGCAAAGATAACGGCAACTACTTTTTCTTTCACAACTACACTTCCTTCAAAGAGATTTCGTTATTTCCGACGCCTCTGTCATAGCTATCCGCCGACAAAGGTTTCATACCGACATTCGCAGTAAAAACAGTTTGACGATTTATTATTTTACTGTTTTGTCCAAAATCCATTGAGCCGCATATTTAGAGGACTCACCTGTGTCACAAAATCCGTGCTGTTTTTTGAATGATCGAATTTTTGCCAAATAGGTTTGCTCATCAAAATTGAGAATTTCTGTTTCAAGTTCATCATTCGTTTCGCAAAGCGAAAACGGTAATTCGGAAAAATCAAAACAGTAATCTCGTTCTTCACGGTACTTAGCAATGTCGCTGGCATAAAGCAAACTCGGCCGTTCAACCGACAAGAAATCAAAAATAACGGATGAATAATCTGTGACAAGCATATCCGCTATGATATACAACTCCTGCATATCCGGATGATAAGAAGCGTTGATCACCACATCCGGATCAAAGGATAGGTTATCGGAAAGTTTGAAAACGTTCGGATGAAGTCTTAACAATATCTTCCATTCGCCGCCAAACTTTTTCTCTAACGCCTGCTTACAACGACGGTAATCGATATTGTATGCAGACAGATCATGATCGTCACGAAAGGTCGGTGCATACAAAAACAATTTGTACTTGCTGTCAATTCCAAGTTTTAACCGAATCTGCTCCGCATCTTCCACAGTATAGGTCAATAAGCGATCGTTGCGAGGCAGTCCTTTTTGGATGATCTCTCGATCCGGGTACCAAAAATATTTGCGATACCTATCTGTCAAGGTGTCCGAATCAGAAACCATAACGTCGCACTGCATAGCATCGCGCTTTGCCATGCGAATATACGTTTCCGACAGTTTTTCCGGCACCATATTCTCCGATTTTTTCAAGCTCAAACCGCCGTGCCAGGTTTGCATATAATACTGATTGGGTTTCTTCATGCAGTATTCTTTTCGGCAGTTGTCTACCCATACACGCGCCGTCGACATCTCATAGATATACCGAAAAGAGCGAAACTGGACCGTACGAAAACAAGTAGGCAACTTGTGGTCACCCGAACCATTGACTACCCAAACATAATCAAGGGGTTTTCCGGTTTCCAACAACGCTTCTGCAATATACTTAGGATTATCGCCATAGCCGCGCCCGTAATAACTTTGAAAAATGACTTTGTTCTTTTTTACGGGAAGCCCTTTACAAACAATCCAAAATGCCCGGCGTAAAATTCTTAAAACAAGTTGCATATTATTCTTCCTTCATTCTTTTTCGGTTTTTATACACCATCGCCACACGATAGGATAAAATGACCAGTTCCGAAACGGAGGTCATTGCCGCCAGCGTAACGCCAGTCAGCGTGTTGGTCAGCAACATAAGCACCAGGCCTACGATATGAACAATACTGCCTACAAAAATGGAATAATTCGCATATTTCGACAGACCCATGGCGCTCAACACAGGGAAACCGAAAATATAACTGGGTAATGTGGTGATCACCGACGGAAGAAAGGCGCGCAAAATATTAGCCGTTCCTTCGTACTCCTCACCAAACGCAAAAACACAAAGCGGTTTGGCAAATATCGCCACTATTACACAACCGCCTATGATGACAGGCATAATCCACAGTAACATTTTTTTGACAAGCTTGAAATCTTTGTGCTTAACCATATACGGATATAAACTATCGGAAATCGGGGATAATCCGTTTTTAGCCAAGGTAACCGCTCTATCTGCCGAGGTATAACACCCTGTTACAACGCCGACCTTGTCGATCATACCTAAAACAACCGTATTCGTAGCACTATACACGGTTGTGGCAATGCGCGAATAAAAGAACATGGAAGAACGCTTAAAATCATTAACAAGGTCGCGAAGAGTGACCCTGACAAAACGATACTTAAACGTCTTAAACAGATGCAAGTACGCACCTAAAACCGCGCCCGCGTTACCGATCAACAAAAAGATCGGAACCATCATATAATCAGTTTTGGAACGTAAGAACACAAAAATCATCACACAAGAGAACAGTTTAATGAGCACTGTCCGAATGGTAACTGCCGTCATCTGCTCCAAGCCGCGATAGATATAATCCGGTAAAAAGGAATTGATCACAAAAGCTGCCAAGTAGGTAAAATAGAGTGCTTTGTATTCTGAAAACCGTTCAACCGCAAAACAGAGAAGCGTCATCACCGCAAAGGAGATGATAGCAAAACACAGCTTGATTAACGCAATACTGGTGGTCTTTCGACAAACATAGTCATGGTCGTGGCGGTTTTTGGATATATCCTCCGTCGCAGACAGCAGAAATCCAAAATCCATAAACAATTGAAAATACATCATGACAGCCGTCGCGACACCTAACAACCCATAAGCTTCAGGTCCCAGAACACGAGTTTGATACGGTACCGTGATAAAACTGAACAAATACGTAGAAAACTGTAAAATATACAGCATTACCGTATTCTTAAACAGTGTTCGGTTTTGTGCAGAAATCTGTTTCAGTTTACTGAACATGTCTTATCCTCTTTAACACTTTATTCGCGAAAGAAAACATCTTAATGGTCATATATCGCTTTTGCAAGGCACATTTCAAGAGAAACCGCTCTTTATTGTTCAGTTGCTTGGCAATATAACGATTTTGTCCCGCATCCGGGAACTCATCCAACAACTTTAACCGCAGTTGATCCGCATATTTAGGAAAGGTCGGTGACATTGCCTGCATCTCGCGCACCGGCAGGAAATACCCGTGGAACAACCATAAAAATTCCAGTTCAGCGCGGTATGCATCAAACAGTCCTTGCTCTTTATAGTACCGTATAATTTCGGCAACTGCCGCTATTCGCTCATCCACGATACGCGGAAAATCAGGTGTGTGCATGATCGACCCGGGCCGTTGCAGATAAAAATACAGAGGCTCTGTTGCATCATAAAAAGCGCTCTTCACAGACGGCATCAATTTTGATATCGTACGCAGATCCTCGTACCAGACGTGTTCGGGAAAACGAATACCGGTGTCGGTAAACAAGGTGCGGCGAAAAATGCGGTTACAAGCCCCGCTAAAAAAGACCAAAGAACGAAGATCGTCGTTTACAAGCCGCTCACCGGCTTTTGCCGAACAGGAATACACGGCTCCTCTCGCGCCATTATCGAACACGGCAACTTGGTCAAAGAACACCATATCGCAATCGTAGCGCTGTGCATGTGCCGCACACCGTTTCAGCAGATCCGGATGGACGAAATCATCGCTATCTAAAAATAGCAAGTACTCACCCGTAGCGTTCTCAATACCCGTATTGCGGGCACCGCCCAATCCTTTGTTTTGCTGATGAATAGTCCTAATCGCCTCATTACCTTCGGCATAACGATCACACATGACACCGCTTTGATCGGTCGAGCCATCGTCCACTAAGATCAATTCGTAATCGGTGTAAGATTGGGCTAAAACGGCAGACACACATTTGTCGAGATATCGCTCCACGTTATAGACCGGAACAATTACACTAATCTTCGGGTTCATTGTTTACCTCGATTTCCACTTTGGATTTTTTTATTAGAGATATTAAATAACCAAGCGCAATCCAAAAAATAGCCGATCCCGCAGTGTTTATATAGAAAATTTCGGAGTAAAAGAAAGCCGATACAAAAATAGGCACAATGACACACAATAATGCCGAACAGAAGCCATAGTCATCGTTCAGGCGGAATATCTTCTTGAAAATTGTGAACAAAGCAAGGCAAATAAATACAACGAGTAATACAATGCCAAGTGCGCCCTGACTCACCATAACGTCCACAAACATGTTATGCATACTGGCAAAATCGGTTTGATCATTGTTGACAATATATGTTTCGGGCAAGTTTTCCTGAGTATAAGGGACAATGTTTCGGAAAGAAATTCCTGTTATAGGACTGGTTTCGAAGATTTCAAAAGCACTTCCCCAAATAGCAAATCTGCGATTACTGATGTCTCCGCCACCTTCTTGGCTCATAGAACCCATATCTTCTATCGGCCTTCCTAGTGCATTGCTATCATCATTTTCGGGAGGCGCGACCTGCTCGTTTGATAAAAGTTCTTCTCTTTTATCCGGATCCATCCAATAGAACAAAACCGAATCGGGGTCTTTCACAGCCGACAAATACCGATTTCCTAACGTCTGCGCTCCTTTGATGGCTAAAAGTGAAGATGCAGCTACCAAAACAACCATACCAAAAACAACCACCTGCTTAAAAACGGGCTTGATTTTGGAAATGCAATTCATCTTCTTTGCAAAAACAATGACTGCCCACCCGAATGCAACAACCATTGCAATTTGAGCCGTACGAGAATCCGAAAAAGCAATATAGAAAAGTTGCACCAACACATTTGCAAGCAAAAGGATTCTTACGATCGCTTTTTTGGATACGAACAAGTAAAAAGCGGATAACATAACGGAAATGACAGCAAGTACAGCACCATAGTTGGGATCGGAATAAAAACCCCAAAGTCGATTCCACAGAAAACCGGTAATAGTCCCTATCCCATTCACCATCTTGTAACTGTGATAATTAAGGACAAAGCATCCCACCCCTAAAAGCGAAACAACAAAGGTGTATGCGATAATAACCCATCCAAAAATCCGTGCCTCCCGCTTTATGTCTTCAATTGACTGCTCCGAATTATTGGCATAGAGTAAAAAGAAATTCATGGCTAACCACGTCAGCGCCTTAATATTCGGCACAACGCCATACTCAATCGTTAAAAGTGAAGAAAGAGCATAGGATAATAAAAACAAGGCAAGGATAAGCAAACCTTTCGTTTGCTTATATGAATTAAAATGGAACAAACGGTAAATAATGTAGCAACCGCCAATACCCGTCAAGACAAATGAATACACGGTTAAGAAGGTACTGTTAGCAGAAATACTGTTAAATGATAAAAAGCCTAACAGCAAGTATAGAATCTTAAAAAAGAATCCATTATTAAAAATCCACTTTACTTTTAAGAAGTTTTCCCTCATGCATCCACACCCTCTTCTACGTCTAAAATGAAACGCAACTCTTCCTTTTGTTTTGAAAGCGCAAAACCGTCTTCATCTTCAAACAGAAAATCAGCTTTGTCAATGTTTTTATAAAACAATAGTTGATTTACCCATTTTTGAACATTCAGCGGTACAAAACTGATCATATTCGATATCTTGGCAAGTGACGGTACACGATCAGATGCTACGCAAGGCACTCTTGTGTATTGCGCTTCAATAAAAACAATGCCCAACCCTTCGAAACGAGAAGGCAACGCAAAAACATCAAACGCATTCATATACCCCTCAGAAACATCTACGCGCCCTAAAAGCGAAACGTTTTCTTCGAGATGGTACTTGCCGATCTTTGTTTGAATTTGAGGTAACAATACCCCATCCCCGATAATCACAAGATGTGCATCCGGCGTTTTTTTCAACAACTCGTAAAATACGTCTATCAAAAAAAGTTGATTTTTCGGATAGCACATATTCCCTACGTTACCTATTACGAATTTATTTTCAACACCTAATTTTTTTCGAAAGAACTGACGCTTTTCATTATCAAAAGTAAATTTTGAAGTGTCTACCGCATTCAATACGACTTGAAAGTTTTTGCGGCGAATTATCGCGCGATCAAACATCCATTCCGCCGCTTTATCGGAACAGCACAGAAAGGAATTTGCATATTTGCAGACAAAACCTTTGCAAAGAAAATGCAACCATGTAAAAGCACTTCGTTTGACCGCGTTTTCACTGTCATACCCCGATGAATGTGAATGCGCAATGATTTTTTTTACTTTGCAATCATATGCCGCTTTCAAGATTGGAAAAGTTAAAGCAGTAGATATGTTCATATAAACAATATCGTAACCGTTGTGCTGTATCAACTTTTTGACTTCGTTATATTGACGAACGGGGTGCATCAGCGAGGGGATCTCATACAAACGTGCGCCCGTTTCATTGAGACGCTTTTCCAACTCCGGATCTTTGTTGTTTGTTAAAAAATCGACACAAATATCTTCGCTTTTGACAGTGTCATAAAAATTAAGAAGATATTTGTCTATACCGCCGGCCTTGCCGTCGCATATCATACCGATTAAAACTTTTTTCATACTCTCACTCTAACTTACCCATTGAATCATTTTTCCCATAAGCATAGCAATGTGTGTCAATCTATGCTCGATAGCGAATTTCATACACGCATATACGATGTTAGAAGGCTTGCATTTAGGTAAAAGTTGTCGATATAACTCGTTATCGCAAACAGACAAAAACCACTGTTTCCGATCTTTGCCGTCCATTCCGGACTGTTTGTTGAAATTTCGGCAAATGGCCGAAAGCGTATATCGCAGCAATTTGTTGCCAAGTACACGAAACATATACGCGTTTTGATAGTCACGTTCGGAACAAAAAGCATACATGCTTTGCACACGCCGATAACTTAAATCGAAATAATCCTTGGTGAACTGATGCGTAATACTGCCGTTTACACGCTTAAAATAATGATAACCCGCAAAATCCATCGTCGTCAACGAACACATATGTTTAGCAAATTCAAGATTGAAGAAATAATCCTCGTAAAACAACGACTTTTCAAACCGAATATGGTGCTTGCGAATAACATCGGCACGGTAAAACGAATTCCACTGATATCCGAACAAGGTCTGTTGCTCCAATTCAAGAATGACCTTAGTCAGTTCCGTCGGTTCGGTAACCGTGAGCGCCCGCGGGATGATTGGCACCGTACGAATACGTCTATCTTTCACGTCATAGTGTTCTTCGATCAATCCCCATACCACTTCATCAACATCGGTGCCTTTTGCCATATCCACCGCACGTTGATACAGATCAGGCTCAATCGTATCATCCGCGTCCATAAAGGTAATATAGGTTCCGCACGCGCTCTCCAATCCTAAATTGCGAGCCTCACCGGCACCCACATTTTCGGGAGAATCAATTACTTTTACGCGAGAATCGGCACGTTGCAATTCCAAAAGGACCGACAAACTGGCATCCTTAGAAGCGTCATTAACACAAATTATTTCCAACTCTTTGAACGTCTGTGAAAGCACGCTCTCGACCGCCTGCTTCACATAATGCTCTGCATTATACACAGGCATAATAACACTTAAAAAAGGTGTACTGTTCATAATTCTCCGCCTTTGTATTGGACTTTTCTTAAACGTTGATCCAGTAACATCGCATCGTGACAACTTATACATCTATATACAAAATTCAGTATATCACAAATATCAATAAAAAGCAAGATAAAAAGCGGCTTGCCAAGCCCTTTTTCACAAGGCATAACGAAACCGCTTTTTGATTATTTATCCACTTTTTATTTCTTACAGATCCTTCGGATAAGCACAAAGACAAGGTGTAGAATAACACCCGCGACGATAGCAACAACCAAGTCAAAGATAACCGTCAATGCAAAGGTGACAATCAGCACGGCAATATCCGTCCACACCTTTTGCTTGAAGATATGGACGAATTTACGCCATTCGCTCATATTGTACGCGACCATAAAGAGAATCGCTGCAATAGTAGGCATCGGAATAAGTGCAGCATACGGCATCAAGAATAACAGCACAAGCAGTAACACGATTGCGTGTACCATACCTGCGATTGGGGTTCGGCCACCATTTTTGGCATTGGCAGAGGTTCTGGCGATCGCTCCGGTGGCAGGAATACCGCCGAACAATACCGAAGCAATGTTACCAAAGCCCTGTGCCACCAGCTCCGCATTGGGATTATGCTTGGAATCTACCATGGTATCCGCCACAACGCAAGATAACAGTGATTCAACCGCAGCAAGCACTGCTATGGTGATCGCATTGGGAATAACCGCAATCAGCTTGTCTGTGGTGAGATCCATCCCCGCAAAATTCACTTTGGGCAAACCCGTTGGGATGGTATACAGATCCCCGATCGTATACACGTTTTCGCCTAACGCGGGAATCAGTGCCACTAACAACGCACTGACCACCACGGCAATAAGTGAAGGCGGAAGGCGTTTTTCAAATTTGGGATATACAATCAAAATCGCCAAGCTGATGGCACCAATCAACAGCGCCCACGGGCTGAAAGTAGCAGCCGCCTCTACATTGGCCTCTATCTTTTCCAGCGTTTCGATCGGACGAACACCATTCGCATACACCAAACCGAAAAAGTCTTTGATCTGACCGATCAAAATCGTTACCGCGATACCACCGGTAAAACCGACAGTAATCGTATGCGGCATATATCGAATAAATGTGCCGAGCTTACAGACGCCCATCAACAGAAGTAAAACACCCGCCATAACGGTCGCCAAAAACAAACCGTCCATTCCCTGCGTGGCAACAACTCCGGCGACGATGGTGGCAAATGCAGCTGTTGGACCGGCAATCTGTACACGGCTACCGCCGAGAAGCGATACCACAAATCCCGCAGCAATGGCGGTATACACACCGCACGCGGGCTCAACGCCCGATGCGAGTGCTAACGCGATAGAAAGCGGCAAGGCAATAATTGCAACAATAATACCCGCCACAATATCGTTTATGAGCTGTTGTTTGTTATACCCTTTTAACGCGGAGATCAATTTGGGTTGTAAATACCATTCTTTCATTTTTCCACATCCTAACCGCCAATCATTATAGCACCCCTATGACGTTTGTCAACACAAAAAGCGGCTTTTATCCTTTAGTTTTGTCGCTTTATATCCTCGCTGTTGATGAGCGGATACGAAATCAAACGACTCCCCTCCAGCTCTTCGTGATGCATATTTACTGCCGTAACACGACGATTGCCATAGGTGGTGTAATAATACACCCCTTTATCTGCATTACAACACGCCGTATACTGCGTAATGGCATACTCCCCGTTTTCGACTTCACAACATCCTCTTGTTTGTTCCACCGTTCCCAACATATGAAAAAACTGGCTGACGCTATCCTTTTCACCCTCTCCCGATACTGCATGTTGTTTTGTAAATACGGCACGCACAAATCGCGACGGTGAGGATAGATCGCCCGGTAAACCGATCGCCCCTCTGCCGCGACTGTACGCACGGGGATCACCGATATAATCGGGATCTTTAGCAGTAAGGTGCGTATATAATTCCAGTCCCCGCAGTTGTTCGTCAAACGGCGGATTGTTTGTTAGGACACCTACGGGGTTTTCGTATATTCGGAGTCCCTCCTCAACGGATTCCACCGCGATCGCTTCACGCTTATCCGCAACCAGCCAGTGCAGTTCAGCCGTGGGATACCGTTCGTTGAACGGCGTACCGACCACGTTTAGGGTACAGAGTTTTTCACGCACCTCCCCCACCGTTTCGCATTGACTAAGCAACCATGGGATAAGTTCAAACTGTGCAACGTTCTCCTTTTCTGCCGTTGGATTGCCATAGCGCGCGTTACCGACAAAATTCAGCCCCGCCATACAAAGTCCATTTTCATTGACGGCATCATAATACAGCGGATAGCCATCCGCAACGTGTGCCATGCCGACTATGGCATAATGGCTCTTCAATTCATCACCATGACGGAAAGAAAAGCGAAAATTTCGCGGTGTAATCGTTACAGTTTCACCAAAAGCCATTTCATAATCCAACGTTCTGCCAAAATAAAAATCACGCGTTTGATACGTTATTGCCGTACACATGTTTATCACTCCCCCATATAGCGTGCAACAAGTGTGCGCATATATGCAAAAAGGACAGCCGTTCGGCTGTCCTTTTTGTAAACAGTTTAGAGTTTTGAGAAACCGTGGCAGTTAACCAAGGCATCCACTTTTTTACCCGCTTTGCACATCGGGCATTCGTGCGAGGGGTGGCATTGATAATCGGGGAGATCGTTCGGATCAAATACCGAATGTACCGGCAGGCCACCGCACTCTTTTGCGGTAGAAAAAATAGCGGAAACACCCGATACCGTACCGCCATAGTATTGTACCGCATCGATCGCCGCTTCGACCGTTTTACCGGACGCAACCGACACCGCTAAGATCATAACGTGTTTGCCGGCAATCATCGGCACAATGTTATCACGGAACATCAGTTGACTTCCGTTAATGGTTTCAGGCGTTACCACGTAAATGGATTTATGAGCGTTCATGTTGATGATATCCGCTTTAGACAAACAATCCGCAAAACACGCACCGATTACCTCCGTGCCGTCCAAGCACAAAATGGTATCCACCACCGTGTCGGCATAATAATACGTACTGAGTTCCTCCGCAACGGCTCTTGCTTCGGACATACGAGCCTTTTGCGCCACCACGTCAATGTAATAATTGCTGTGGCAGTTACCGGTAGCAAAATGCCCCATCGCAACACGCAAAAATAAATTGTTGCGTTTGGTTGCGTATTTCATGGTGTGTAAAGTTGGCATTACCGTTCCCCCTTTAAGGTTCTTTTTTATATTTTACACGATTTCAAAAAGCTGTGCAAGAGGTTAGGCAACTTTTTTCGTTTTCCACTTACCGATGCGATAGAAAATGACCGTTAACACCGCACCCAGCACCCACGACGATAACAATGAAATTTGAATACATTCATTGTGTCCGTACGGCAATTCTGCCGTTCTGGTAAGAAACGAAATACCGTATGCTAACGGGACACGGATCAAAACCGTCGTAATCAGTGAGATCCACATCGGTGTCAGGGTGTCCCCCGCACCGCGCATAATACCTGACAAACTTTGCGTAACAGCTACCGCAATATATCCCACCGCAAGGATCTTCATGAGATAATAACTCATATCAACCAACTCTGTCGTTTCGGTGAAAACGCCCATCAGCGATTTGCCGAATAACAGTATGATAACGGTAATCACCGTGGAACAACCGACCGCCAGCAACGTTCCTTGTAAAGCACCTTTGGAAACACGATCGTATTTGCCCGCCCCCACGTTCTGACCGGAAAACGTGGTCAACGCCGTACCGAACGAGAAATTCGGCATCATAGCAAAACCATCCACACGCATGATTACCACATTGGCAGCAATAAAAAATTCACCAAAACAATTGGTAAGCGATTGCACCACGATCATAGCGGAAGAAAAGATCGCTTGTGTGGCACCGGACGGCAGGCCCAATTTGACAAGCGTTTTGACATACTTTCCAATCGGTTTCATATACCGGAAGCCGAAATCAAAATGTTCACGCATACGCGCGAGTTTTATCAAACACAACACCGACGAGATAAACTGTGCAATCACCGTTGCCAGTGCCACGCCCGCTACGTCCAAGTGCAAACCCGCAACAAACCAGAAATCCAGCACAACGTTGATGCCGGTTGCCACCAAAAGAAAAACAAGTGCCGATACGGAATCGCCGAGTCCGCGGAGAATACCGCTGAGTATGTTATAATAGCCCATCCCCACCATACCGATGAGCGAGATCATCAGATAGCTGTAACAATCCTCTAAAATAGCGGCGGGGGTGTTAAGCGCGAGTAAAAGCGGCCGAATCAGCGGAGCGGTAATCGCAATCAACCCAATACAAGCAATCGCGGTGGCGGTAATACAACTCCCCACCGTGTGCGAAAGCTCTTCCCGTTTTCCTGCACCGAAATACTGGGCAACCATCACACCGGCGCCCGCAGAGATGCCAATAAACAACACTAACAGCATATTGAGGATCGGCAAGGCGCTGCCGACCGCCGCAATGGCATTATCACCGTTTGCGGCGTACCGCCCCACAACGATGGTGTCCACCGTACTGTAAAACTGCTGTGCAATGTTGCCGATGAGCATCGGCAACGTGAAAATCACAATACTTTTCCACACCGAACCCGTTGTCATATCCGTCGGAGCAAATAATTTTTTGAACATAAAACCAACACCCGAACACGCTAAATTTTTCATCTTTTGGATTATAGCATACCGCAATACAAAACACAACAAAAAAGACACGCAGAGCGTGTCTTTTTTCTATCAGCGTTTGCTGAGAACGTCCGTCTCGTATGCTTTGGCAAGCGCAAACCATTCACCGTCCGCGGGAACACCACAGGTTTCACAATACTGCGCCCACACCGCACCAAACGGCAAGGTTTTGAGTTCTTCCTGACGAACCATCAACTCTGTCCAGTTGTTTTCATCCTGCAACCCTTTCAGTTGTGCATCGGGCGCGAGCAGTGCCATCAACAGCGCTTTTTGGATATTACGGAAACCGACCGTCCACGCAACGACACGGTTGATCGACGCGTCAAAATAATCGAGTGCGATCTTGACACGTCCCTCTAAACCGCCGCAACGCACGATCTCTTTGCAGATCTCGCGAGTTTCGTCATCAAGCAACACAACGTGGTCACTATCCCAACGAATGGGGCGAGTCACGTGTAAGGCAATTTCCGGGAAGAAGGTCAACAGTGCGGGAATCTTATCCGACACGACCTCCGTGGGATGATAGTGACCGTTGTCCATCAACGGAATGCACTTATCCTTGTTTGCGGCAGCATATCCGAGCGAGAACTCCGCGCTACCCACGGTGTACGCTTCCACACCGATACCGAACACCTTAGATTCAACACAAGGTTTCACCTTATCAAAATCAAACGGCTCAGACAAAATCGCATCAATGGATTCCTTATAGCGCATACGCGGGCCCATACGGTCGGCGGGAATATCCTTGAAACCGTCACCGGTCCAAATGTTCATCACGCAGGGCTGACCCAACTCTTCCGCCAGGTACTGCGAAATGCGAATACACGCTTTTCCGTGCTCGATCCAGAACTTGCGAGTCTCCTCGTTGGGGCTGGAAAGAGTAAGCGGATCACACATCGGATGAGAGAAAAAGGTGGGGTTAAAATCGCAGCCGAGGCCGCGCGCCTTGCAAAAATCCACCCACTTTTTGAAATGCTTGGGCTCGATCTTATCGCGATCCACCCAACCGCCGTTTTCGTCATCAAAAATAGCGTAGCAAGCATGGAGATTCATTTTCTTCATGCCGGGGCAGAGTTTTAACACCACGTCAATATCCGCCATCAATTCTTCGGGGGTGCGTGCTCTGCCGGGATAATTACCGGTCGTCTGAATACCGCCGGTCAAAGGGCCGTCGCTCTTTTGATCAAAGCCGCGCACATCGTCCCCCTGCCAGCAATGCAGAGAAACCGGTACGCTTTTGAGCTTTTCAATCGCTGCATCGGTATCGATGCCAAGTTTCGCGTAAGTGGCTTTCGCTTGTAAATATTCCGTCATATCATTACCTCCTGCTACGGGGGTATCCCGTTTTGTCTTCCTTCACATTATACCATACATTTCCCAAAAAGCAATATAAAAGAGAGCCGCTTTGCAGCTCTCTTACAAATCCTGCAGATCGGCTTCCGGCAGATCGTTTTCGAGGTTATCGCGTGCCAGATCGTTATCGATAGTTGGGCACACCTCTGAAATCGGTTTTTCCGCCGCCACGCGATACACCTTTTCCGATTGCGGTATCTTTTTTTCGCGTTTTCTCATCTTCGCATCACCTCAAAAAATAGCGTTTCCTGCGTGGCAACAAGATATGCTTTCTTTTTATTTTTTGAAATGGATAGCCCCTTTATCGATAGTATCAATCACTTTGGCAATCGCATGCTCGTTATTGGAAACCGTAATCAAATCCGCTGCGGCTTTGGCGCTTTCGGAGGCATTGGCGACCGCCACGCCTACACCCGCCCGCTTGATCATGGAAACGTCGTTATCGTAATCCCCGATCGCCAGCGTATTTCTCATATCGATTTTGAGATACTCCACCAACGCTTGCAAGCCGTCACCTTTATTGATATTTTTCGGCATCAGGTCGGAGAAGATATATTCCGACCTTATGATGTCAACCTTGCCCGCTTTTGGATGCTTCATTACCGCCTCGGATACTCTGTCCAAACACGCGCCATCCTCCGATGCAAAGATCACCTTAACGACCGGTTCCGCTACTGTTTTAAACGTTCCGTATTGGTATTGCGTGTTCGTTCGTTCTCTGAATGCCTCGGTCACGATACAATCTTGCTGATAATAGATCCCATTTTTTGTATTCAGTTGTATGCCCACTTGCGGGAACTGCTCGACAACGTAGTCAAGAATTTCAGCGGCGGAATCCGGCAAGGTGACCAAACGTATAAATTCATTCTTCTCCCCATCAAACAAACCGGCTCCGTTAAAACAACCATATGGTACGTTTGGTTTCAACGTGTCGTAAAGTTCCGTCATGATCGCTTTTTGCCGTCCCGTTACAAACGTGAACAGACCACCTTCGCTTTTAAAATACTCGATCGCATCCACGTTCTCTTTCGATACTTCTCGTTCTTCGTTTAATAACGTCCCGTCAAGATCGGTACAGACCAATATATTTTCAAACCTTTTTTCGATCATAGTACACCCTACTGCAACACGTGAAGATTTCACCATCATCTTAACAAAAATCATCCGCTTTTTCAAGGTGAAAACCCACATTTGTCAAAATAAATCCGAAGCGGGAGCATATTACAAAAGCTTGCTTCCGCTCTTTCTTATTTGGGATGGCGTACACCCTAATTTCTTTGAAAACAAGGAAGAAAAATGCCGTTGATTATCGAAACCGCAAACCTTTGCGATCTCGGCAATGCTGTTGTTGGTATTGCGCAACAATTGCACCGCTTTTTCCAAGCGTTTCTTAATCAGGTACTGATGAATGCTCATTCCCGTATGTTCCTTGAAAATCTTATTAAGGTAGTAAGAGTGATAATTGAGGGCCTGCGCCAATTCTTTGTTGCTTTGCATCGTACATAGATGATCGTTTATGAAGCTGAGTATTTGGTTGAATAGCTCTCGATTGATATCGATATTATACGTGGGTAAACAATAACACAAATACTGTAATTTAGCAGCCGCCTTTTCTTTACCGTACCGTTCATTGCCGTTATATTCTTGTTCAATCTCTAAAAAGATGTTTCGTAAATTGTACGCATTCTGAATGACAAAATAGGTTTTGAACAATTCGGGAACGTCTCCGTTATGTGACACAAGGGCGTTTTCAGGACAAAACTTTTCTTCTGCCACAGTCGAGGGTATTGTGAACCCATGAGGATAGGCTTTGTCAAAATCGAAATTCAGCGTAATGAATTTAAGGGGATCGTTGGCAGAACTGATCGGCAGATAGCGCGTTCCGGCGGGATAATAGCACAAAACGTTTTTCTTCAACTCATACGTTTCATCACCCAGTTTGATTTCGCCTGTGCCTTCCAATATAAAAAGTATGCGGCAGTCATACGCCTTTGTGAAAAAGCGATTAGGCAAGTAAGAGGTGTTCGCGGCATAACGCAAATACAGTTCCATAACATCACCAAGATTTGTTTTTTGAACATTTTGATTTGATTTATGTATTGAGTTTAACACATAAAAACCGTACAATCAAGCACGAAAGGGGATATTATATGGAACTTTTTGCACAAATAGTCGGTTTCGCAGGGGTTGGCATCAATCTCCTGATCTATCAACAGAAAACCCAAAAACGAGTTTTGTTTTTCAAATTTATGTCCGATATTGCTTGGGCGGTGCATTATATATTGATCGGCGCATTCAGCGGTGCCGCCATAGCGTGTGTCGGGCTGTTGCGCGAA
Organism: Acutalibacteraceae bacterium; assembly: GCA_045595445.1. Lineage (GTDB taxonomy): Bacteria > Bacillota > Clostridia > Oscillospirales > Acutalibacteraceae > RGIG3009. The sequence continues at coordinate 5,665 of JAZOAK010000056.1, read as the reverse complement.
AGCGTGTTTATGCTTTCCCAAAAGCATCGTAAAAAATGGCTCGTACTCTTTCTGTGTATTACGGTTGTATCCATTTATCTTACCTGGAAAAACTGGTTCAGCATCTTCCCTGCCATTGCCAGTTTTCTGTCGGTTATCAGTTTTTGGCAAAGAAGCCCTAAACGGACACGCTTACTTGCTTTTCCGATATCGTTATGCATGTGTACGTACAGTATGTCAAGCGGTTCGTGGGCGGGTGTTTGTAACGAACTGTTAACCATTTCATCAGCAACAATCGGTTTACTACGAAAGGAGATTAACAAAGAGATGAAGACTACACAAACAAAAAAACCATTCAGAATAGGTGCTATCAACTGGGATTGCGCGGTACCGGAGGACACGTTTTTTGGCTTTCACTCCGCAAAAAGCTTAAGTCCCAAACAGTTTCGTTATTGCACGCCGTACTATGCCCGTATTGAAAGCGAGAATAAAATCAGCTACACCTACAAAACGCAGGAAGAATTTGACAAAGAATTGGAATATGCAATAGCGGCCGGTATAGACTATTTCGCGTATACGTGGTATACTGAAGAAAAACTCGACCGCGACGATCTTGAAGGAAAACTTCACGAAATCACCTATGGAAGAAACATGCACTTAAAGAGCAAGCTCAAAAATAGAATAAAACTTTGCGCAATGTTTGTTTGCTCACATATACATACCGATCGTGACTTTGAAAAACTCGCGGCAGAAATGAAACAACCTTACTACGAGAAAGCGGACGGCAGACCTCTCGTATATTTGTTTGGCGGTTATCGTTTGGATTATATTGAGCGTCTTAACACGCTTTGCGAAGAGCACTCCCTGCCCGCTCCGTATATCGTGTTCCTCAACAACGGTGTTGAAAGCGAGAACGGCGATTACAGTAAGGCAGATGCAGTTTCAGCATATACCTGTTGCACCAGTGGGATCACAACCCATGCACAGCTTTGCGAGCAACTCGAAAAAGAAAATGAAGATCGTAAAAAATACGGCATCGACATTATCCCGCTATTTACAATGGGATGGAGTCCGAAACCGCGCATCGTAAATCCTGTGCCGTGGATAACGTATCCCGATGTCGATTATGCAGCCTTTGCCACCGAGGAAGAATTACTGGATGGAGCAAAACGGCTTTGCAGTTGGATACAGAACAACCAAGCGGTTACCAAAACTCGTCATATTTTAACATATGCGTGGAACGAGTTTGAAGAAGGCGGATTTATTTGTCCCACCTATAACCAAGATGATACCGTTAACTACGAGCGGATACAAACCTTTGAAAAAATATCCAAACTGTTTAAGGAAACGTTGTAATACACCATAGGAGGTACTGCCATGTATGCCATTCACATCAATTTCCCCGATCAAACGTTGACGTTTGCCGCACAGGAACTAAAACGTTACTTGCGCATGATGATGCCGCAAGCAGGAGAAATCCATATCGATTATGATGCAACTGCCGAAGGCGGGTTTCATTTGGATCTCATGCAAAATCTGGGCCTTGACGTATCCGACATTGAAGATACCGATTTGGACGATGTTCTTTACATTGATACCGACAAAAACGGCGGCGTGATCGCGGGCGATAACCTGCGCAGTGTGCTGCTTGCCGTATACGAGTATCTTCGTCAAAACGGGTGCAGATGGCTTTTCCCGGGCCCCGACGGAGAATTTATTCCGAAACGTGAAATCGCACCTGTAAAGCTACGTCACGTCGCTTCTTTGCGCTACCGCGGTTGGTGTAATGAGGGTTCCATGGCACGTTCTACCATGACGGAAATGATCGATTTCACCCCCAAGGTGGGTATGAACGTGGTCATGATTCAATTCCGCGTTCCCAAAATCTTTTATTCTCGCTATTACGGAAGTGCTCCCGCAGCGCAAGACGTCACGGTCGACGACGTTCAGCAGTGGTCGGTAGAGTGCGAAACGGAGATCGCCAAACGTGGTTTACAGCTACACGCAATCGGTCACGGATTCACCTGTGAGCCGTTCGGCATCGATAGTTCCGAGGCATGGAAAGAAGTGGACGAAAGCGTTGTGCCCGAACACAATCGTAAATACCTTGCGATGATGAACGGCGAGCGCAAGTTGTTCCGCAATAAACCCGTCAACACCAATTTTTGCATGTCAAATGCTAAGGCACGTGCTATGGTTGCCGATTATATTGTGACGTATGCCGAACGGCACGCCAATGCCGATTATATTCATGTTTGGTTGGCGGATTCCATGAACAATCACTGTGAATGTGAAGAGTGTCAAAAGAAAACACCTTCGGATTTTTATATGCTTCTTCTCAACGATATCGATGATCGCCTGACGTCAAAGGGCCTCAATACCCGTATCGTGTTTATCTCGTACGTGGATAGCAGCTGGCCTCCCGTTACGGAACGGATTAAAAACCCCAATCGTTTCACGTTGATGCTGGCACCCATTACAAGAAGCTACACGTCCACGCTTCCCAAGGGCAAGATCACCGCAAAGACGATCCCGTATGCACGCAACCAAAACGTGATGCCCAAAACGCTCGACGATTATCTTGCTTACTACGCGGATTGGAAAAAGACGTGGGGCGGTAAGAGTCTTTGCTACGAATACCATTTTTGGAAGCATCAGCATTACGATCCGTCTTGCATGGCTTTGGCAGAGCGCCTTTATGAGGATATCAAGGTATATCAAAGCTTGGATATCGACGGTTTGATCCAGTGCAGCACACAGCGCAGTTTCTTTCCGCACGGCTTTGCCTATTATCTAAATGCTCGCTTGCATTTCGATATCTCACTTTCTTATGAGCAAATTAAAGAGGACTACTTCTCCCATGCATTCGGCGAGAATTACAAAGAGTTTATCGCGTATTTTGAAGAACTCAAAAATACGATTGAGATGGGCTATATGGAGGGCGAACTCGGAGCAGAGGAAGATCGTTTCTTCTACAACCCCGCTTACGTCGAACGACTGGAACGTGCAGCACAACTTGCCGATAAAGCGAAGGAGTTGGTTGAGCGTAACCGCCGACTTCCCGAAACGGTGCAAAACATGTCGGTTTCCTTGGTGGAACATCATGCCGACTACTTGCGTGAACTTTCCCGTTTCCTTTCTTTGATCGCACAGGGGAAAACAGAGGAGGCCGCCGCAATCTGGGAGTCTTTGAAGGACGAGTTCAAAAAGCGTGAGCCGTATCTTTTCCGCTATCTGGATCAGTGGCAGAACTTCCGAGCTTTGGCGCATATTCTCGACAACAAAAGATTACCGCAATAAGAACAAAAAGCAGCCGTCTGTAGACGGCTGCTTTTTGTGTCTATTTCTCGTTTTCGATTTTGATACTTTACGCTTTTACGCCGTTCGCAATCTCGTTTGCCATGTTAAAGGCAAGACGGCAATATTGCTCCATAATCGGTTCTGCGAAACCATTCGGAAAATTTAATTCCAAGGAGAAAACACCGTCAAAATTGATTTCGCGCAACGCGGCCATAACGTCCCACCATTTGATCATACCCATGCCGGGGAGGTTGTGCTGATCGGTAGAACCGTAGTTGTCATGCACGTGAAGCACCTTGATCAAATCACCGCATTTTCTCATTTCGGGTCCTACGTCTAATCGTCTTGAAAATGCCGTAACGTGTCCGATATCCAAACAAATCTTGACGTTGTCGCGATCAACTGCCCTGACTACCTCTGCCACCTCTTCGGGCGTGCTGATGCAAAAGCCGATGCACGGCATGGTTTCGTAGCAAAGCGTAACGCCGTACGGCTTCGCATAGTCGCTGAGTTCTCTCAAATACGCAACATTCTTTTCAAACGTATCTTTGGCGATCTCGGTCCCTCTGTCGCTCCAACCGTTCGGCATAAAGGGATGCACTACTAAATACTCACAGCCAAGATACGTGCAGCACTCGATCGCTATTTTGATCTTCTCCAGCAGCCCTGCATTCTCTTCCTCGGTAAGCGCGCGTTCCATAGACAGAACGGGACCATGTGCTTGGTGGATACGAAGACCGGCTTCTTCCGCCAACTCTCTTTCACGCGTGAGGAGTTTCTTTCTTTCTTCCGGATCCATTCCCAGGATGTCGTTTCTGAACGGCAATCCGTTGTCCACGCAGGAATAGCCAAATTCTTTCATCTTCTTATAGGTGTTTTCACCCCAGTATTTGGCACAACCTGCCGAACCCACGGTTGTCGCATTAAGACCTATACGCATACTTACACACTCTCTTTCTTAAAATGATATTTGAATTTTAATTTTACAGTACTATTATATTACTCCACGCGCGGTTGCCGTTTTTATCAACGACTTCCACGCGAAGCCATTTTTCAAACTCTTTTAACGTGTATGTTGCGCTTTCCACAGACTCAGCGCGAACCATTCTGTCCGGTGCCCAAGTGGCGTTTGTCATAAACGCAATTTTCTTGCAAGCAGAACACTCGACCGTAACGGTATTCCCCTCTCGCTTCACTTCAAGGTGTGGCCCTTGCGAGGAATAGTAGTCCCCATTTGAAAGGGCTTTTAAGATATCCTTTTGTTTGCTGCTTTTCGCCTTGACCATGACAAAAGAAACACAATTATCTTGCCCGTTATAATAATGCACGTCATCGGTAGCAACAAGAGGAATAATCACGCCGTCGTTGGCAAGCGATTCGATAAGATAAGAAGAATCGGCACGGTTCGACATATACACGTCCGAAACCGAATTGTAAATCTCAACGAAAGAAAAGCCGTTAAGTTTTTTCACGTCCTCTTTATCGTTAAGCGACCAATACGGATGCGCCAAAACGGCAAAACCGCCACACTCGTTGATTTTATCAATAACCGCTTGACGGGTGGTCGTTTTTCTTTCAATTTTAGGGTCTTTTTTCATACCGAAGCCTACAATATGCATCGTGTCGACTGCGGTGTTTGAGCCGCCGAGATTATACTCACAACCCGAAATGATTTTAAGACCGTCAATCTCATCTTCACCGTGATAGGTCCAATGATCCGTTATCGCAACGGCATCGAAACCGGCATTTTTGTAGATCCTTGCCATTTCCTCCGGTGTCTTTTGACCATCCGAAACGGTGGTGTGTATGTGAAGACCAACCTTGTACCATTGGTTCCCATTCTTATCAACGTACATGTCATCACTCCCTCGCCGCAATTATATCATTCTTTTATGGCGGAGGCAATACTTTCCCGCACTTTTTCGCGGGATTTGGGCTTAATAAAGCAAAAAAGCAAAGCGCTTCCAAAGAAGCGCTTTGCTTTAATAATACAACGAGGATTTTACATCGATACACCGTTTGCGATTTCATTCGCCATCGCAAAAGCAAGACGGCAAGCGGTTTCGAATATCGGCTCTGAAAATCTATCCGGATGAATGATTTCCAAGGAAAAAACGCCATCAAAATTGATTTCACGCAGTGCAGCCATAACGTCTGTCCAGTCAATCATACCCATTCCGGGGAAATTGTGCTGATCGGCGCGGCCGTGATTATCGTGCACGTGAAGTGTTTTGACTAAATCGCCGCATTTTCTGATTTCCTCACCAACTTTTAACTGCGGAGAAAATGCCGTAATGTGTCCCGTATCGATACAAATCTTGACGTTATCATGATCCACCGCTTTTACTACCGACAAAACGTCTTCCGGTGTGCTGATACAAAAACC
>JAZOAK010000055.1:0-15292 GCA_045595445.1 Acutalibacteraceae bacterium | reverse complement strand
GAGCCGTCTACAACAGCCTTAACGCGTTTGATGTTGGGTTTCCATGTGCGGTTCGAGCGACGATGCGAGTGGGAAACCTGAATACCGAAAGTAACACTTTTGCCGCAGAAATCACATTTAGCCATGTTCTGCACCTCCTTTGATAAAGCAACAGCAGTATATTAGCAGATTTTTCTCAAAAAAGCAAGTCTTTTTTTAAGAAGTCGTAAATTTTTTCAAAAACCATACGGAGCCCGCTTTTTTTTCTTGTATTTTATAGGGTTATACGCTATACTATATTTTGTATAAGTTTGTAATCGAGGGGGAACACCTTGTGCTTTTTGATATCATCGGCGGCGGTTATAGTTTTTTGGAATTGTTGTTGTCGATTATCAGCTATCTTCTGCTTGTCCTCGTTATGTTGCCCGTTCACGAGTTGGCGCATGCGTGGGTTGCCACCAAATTGGGAGATGATACTCCGCGGTGGAACGGACGGTTAACCGTTAATCCTTTTGCCCATTTGGATCTGTGGGGAACGCTAATGCTGGTCTTGTTTGGCTTTGGCTATGCTAAGCCCGTGCCTGTCAATCCGCGCAATTTCCGCAACCCGCGCCGTGATATGGCCCTGGTCGCGCTTGCCGGTCCGTTGTCCAATCTGTTAATGGCAATCGTTGTGCTATTGCTGTTTCGCTTATTGAAGTTTTTACCGATAACATCAGGCTCGGTACTGATGATCGGTGCGGTACTGGTCAATATTGTTGTTCCGATCAATATTGGACTGGCGGTGTTTAATCTGTTGCCGATTCCGCCGCTCGACGGCTCGCGCATTTTCGGTGCGATTTTGCCGGCACGGTGGGCGTTTTGGATGATGCAACACGAACATCAAATTCGCATTCTTCTTATCGTCTTGTTAGCAACCGGTGCATTAAGCACGCCGATTACTTTCATATCAAATTATGTGTATCAAATACTCTTGAAAGTCTGTGGTTTCTAAATGGAAATTTCGTACAAGCTGCCGGATTTTGAAGGGCCTCTTGATTTGCTTCTTTATCTGGTACAAAAAAACAAACTGAATATTTACGATATCCCGATTCACGAATTGTTGGAACAATATCTTGGTACCATCCAAACGATGCAGGAATTGGATATGGAGGTCGCCACGGAATTCCTGGACATGGCGGCACGCTTAGTGCAGATCAAATCCGCCATGTTGTTGCCCAAGCACGAGGAGGGCGACGATCTTCGCCAGCAGTTGTCGGGCGAATTGATCGAATATCAATTGTGTCAAGAGGCGGCGCGTCGTATGCAACCGCTGTATATCGGCGGGGACTTATTTGTGCGTGAACCCGCCGAGGTGGAGCCGGACTATACATATCGTCGCACGCATCCCGCGTCGCTATTGCTTGATGCCTATTTTTCTGCCGCGGGTCGCGGACAGCGTAAGCTTCCGCCATCGCCGCAGGCGTTTCATTCGATCGTTGCAAAAAAGATTGTGTCGGTATCCTCGAAAATCATTTTTGTGTTACGGCGCCTGCGTGTTGGCAAATCGGTATCGTACCACTCGCTGTATGGCGGAGCGCGGAACAAGTCTGAACTGGTTGCCACCTTCTTGGCGGTGTTGGAACTTATCAAAGGAAAACGCATTCTGGTCGACGGCGAGGGTGCCAATCAAAAGGTGACGTTGGTCGGCAAGGGAGAGTTAAACGATGGAAATTAAGGAATATAAAGCCGCTATTGAGGCGATACTTTTTGCAAACGGTGAACCGATCGGTGCCGATCGGTTGGCGGAACTGCTGGAACTGGATGACGAAACCGTCCACCGTTTAGCGGGGGATTTAATGAGTGAGATCAACACCCGCGGCGGCGGGATCGTGATGGTACGGCTGGACGAGCAGTATCAGTTGTGCACCCGCAAGGAGTACGGTGAACTGATCCGTCGCGCATTGGACATTCGCCGCAACACGCCGCTGTCGCAAGCCGCGATGGAGGTACTCGCGATCATTGCTTACAACCAACCGGTCACCAAAGCGTTCGTTGAACAGGTACGCGGTGTGGATTGCAGTGCCGTTATTCAAGGTTTGGTGCAAAAAAATCTCATTGAGGAATGCGGCAGACTGGAACTGCCGGGAAGGCCTCTTTTGTATGGAACCACCCCCGTGTTTTTGCGTAGCTTTGGGGTGTCCAAGTTAGATGAACTGCCGCCGCTTCCGCAAAAAGAGGAGCAGGCGCGTATGGTGGAAACCACACTCGAAGAAGTGATTGATCGGGCTGAACCGACAGAAAACGAGGAGTGATCGTCGTGTGGAAGATTATCGGATTCTGTTTGCTCGGAATCCTGCTTCTGCTGCTCGCGTTGCTGCTCGTGCCGATATACGCGCGGGTCACGTTTCGTGACGAATTGCGTTTGTGTGTGCGTGTGTGGGGAATACCCCTCTTTCGCTACTCCTCCGATAGGGAAGTGCCGCAAGCAGCCGATAAGGAAGCAAAGTCGTCGAAACTTCGCTCAACCGCCGAGCGGCTGAAAGCCGACGGCGTCGGTGCGACGTTACATCTCGTTCGGGAATTGACTTGCCTTGCCGCCGGTGCAGCGCGTCGTTTGCTCGCGGCAATTACGGTGGACAAGCTTTGCTTGCAATTGTATATTACGGGCTCCGATGCTGCTGAGACCGCCGAAAACACCGGCAAGGTGTGCGCGGTGCTGTATCCCGCTGTTACCACGTTGCAACAAACGGTACTTCGCATCCGCAAACGTGCCATCACGGTCACGCCGGATTTTCTTGCCGAAGAAGGGCGCGTATCGGCGGATGTTACCGCTCATGCGATCCCGCTTCGTATCGTGATGATTGCCATTTGGTTGGCTTTCCGTTATCGTGTGATTACCAAACACAACAAGGAGGTTTCTCAATATGGAAAACAAAGTCCAGAATCTGATGGGTCTGTCCATTGACAAGATCAAAGAAATGGTGGACGTCAACACCGTCATCGGTGAGCCGATGACTTTGGCGGACGGCATGACCTTGATCCCCGTTTCGCGGGTATCATACGGGTTTGCCTCCGGCGGATCCGATCTACCCACCAAAGGCACGCAGGAGTTGTTTGGCGGCGGTGGCGGTGCCGGTATTACCATTGTTCCGATCGCCTTCTTGTGCATCTCCGGCGGCAACGTTCGGGTGGTGCCGATGGTATCCGCACCGGATACTCTCAACCAAGCTGTCAACATGATTCCGGATGTGGTGGACCGCATCGGCGGATTCTTTAACAAAGAGAAGAAGCAGGGCTAAACGATTTCCCTCTCGCATACCATTGGTAGCGAGGTAGGTGTCGTATTATGCTCAAACGAGTGCTCGCCGTTTGTATACTCTTGCTGCTATTACCGTGTTCGGTCATGGCGGACTCCATACCGCTGTCATCGTTATCGGCGGTTGTATATGAACCGGATAGCGGTCGTGTCTTGTATGCAAAGGACGCGGATACCAAGCGTCCGATGGCAAGCACGACGAAGTTAATGACCGCTTTGGTGGCTGCCGATTGCTTGCCGATGGATGCGATAGTGACCGTTCCGGAAGCTGCGGTATTGGTGGAAGGGTCATCGATGGGTTTGCGCGGCGGGGACACCCTCACGGCGCGTGATTTGCTGATCGGTATGTTGTTGTCTTCGGGAAACGATGCGGCAAATGCCGCTGCTTTATTGAGCATGGGCTCGTTACCGTCGTTTGCTGAGCGCATGAATGCTAAGGCAAAGGCGCTGGGCATGACGCGTTCCTTTTTTGTCACACCCTCGGGGTTGGATGAAGGAGAACACGGTTCCACGGCTCGGGATATGGCATTGCTCGGCGCGGCAGTTTTACGATCGCCGGAGCTTGCTGCGATGTGTGCCCAAAAGCGGGCAACCGTTACGATTTCCGGTCGTTCGGTGACGCTGACAAATCACAATCGGCTCTTGTCGTTGTACGAGCCTACCATTGGGCTCAAAACCGGATTCACCAAACAATCGGGGCGCTGTCTGGTATCGGCGGCACGGCGTGACGGCGTGACGCTGGTAGTTGCCACCTTAAACGGCGGTGATTACTGGAACGACCATATCGCGTTATACGAATATGGGTTCTCCCAAACCGAAGCGGTATCACTCACCTTACCCGACCTGCCGATGGTATCGGTGTGTGGCGGCACATTGCCGTCGGTCGCGTTGAGGATGGATGCGCCCGAAGCTGTCACTCTCCTCAAAGGGGAGGCGGAAGCGGTGATCTGTCGCGTGGAATTGCCGTGTTTTACGTGGGCGCCGATTGAAGCGGGAGAACCGCTCGGGACGGTCGTTTATGAACTGGGCGAAAAGGTACTTTGTCAAATACCGATCACCGCCGAATACGCGGTAGCCGAGAGAGCGCCGTTGGGATTTTTTACGAAATGGAAACGTCAGTTGCACACGCTGCTGACGGTAGTATTGGGGTAACATATATGGCATTGACAAGATTACAAAAAATACTTGCCGACCGTGGCGTTGCTTCACGTCGCAAGGCGGAAGACTTGATTGAGCAGGGATGCGTTCGCGTAAACGGACATCCTGCCCAAATCGGGGATAAGGCAGACGACCGTCGCGACGTTATCACCGTGCGCGGCAAACGCATCGACGCGCCGCCGGAACTTATGTATCTTATGCTACATAAGCCGCGCGGGTATATCACGACATTGAGTGATGAAAACGGTCGTAAATGCGTTGCCGATCTGGTGCGCGACGTGGGGGTGCGGGTGTATCCCATCGGTCGGTTGGACAAGGACTCGGAAGGATTACTGCTTTTTACAAACGACGGCGCGTTCTCCAATGCGATGATGCATCCGACCGCGCACGTGCCGAAGCGTTACCGTGTCACGGTGCGCTCGCAGGTCACGGCAGAACAACTTTCACAGTTTGAGCAGGGAATGCTGATTGACGGCAAAAAAACCTTACCCGCCGAGGCTGTGATCGTTACGGAAGAAAAGGAAACACCCGATTCACCGGCACGCACCGTGTTGGAAATTGTGTTATACGAAGGCAGAAACCGTCAAATTCGCAAAATGTGCGAAGTGTTGGGGTTGGAAGTCGTTCGCCTTAAACGCACGGCGATCGGTACGGTCAAACTCGGAATGTTGCCGCTCGGCAAATGGCGGCCACTGGATCCGAAAGAAGTGCGCGCGTTGCTGATGGCGGCGCAGGTGAACGAAAAAATTGCTGCAAAATATATCAAGAACGGAAAAGGACAGGGGAACTATGGTCGAAGTACATCCCGCCGATAAGGCGAAAACCGAAGAACTGGCAAAGCGCGCCGGTATATCTCTGCCGGTATGCGCGATGGATATGTCCCGCGAAGGGGTTGAACTGGGATACGTACTCTATACCATCGATCGTGATACGATCGAAATCGTGGCGTTGTATTCCGAAGAAGCGCCGTTGGAGGAGTTGCTGGTACGTGCCGCGCTCAACAGCGGTGTCAATGCACTTGCCATCACGGCGGTGTGCCGCAATACGGCGCATTTTGAATTGCTCGAACGGCTCGGTTTTGTAAGGGAGAACGAAGCGTATACCATCTTCATTCCCGATTTTTTTATGCGTCCGTGCAGCGGGTGCAGCCACACTTGACGAAAACTGAACATAAAAAGACAAATTCTTTTGATTTTATAAGCAAAAAACCTTGTCATTTTTAGCAAAATACGGTATACTGTATTCAATAATTATCATGGCGTAGGATTGGCTTTTTTAGCAGATCTGCTGTATGGAGGTTAAACGATATGAGCAAGCAAGCGTCCGCGGCGCTTATGCGTCTGGAACAGTTTTTTGACTCGGGAACGTTTGTTGAAATCGATCGCTTGATGAAGGATGGGGGAGAACCAGTCCCTGTTGTCGGCGGTTACGGTTTGGTAAACGATGCTCCCGTATACGCTTTTGCACAAGACCGCACGGTTTGCAGTGGTGCAATCGGAAAAGCACACGCCGCTAAAATTAAAACCGTGTATCGTCTGGCTGCACAGAACGGCGCACCCGTTGTCGGTTTGTTTGACAGCGACGGCGCACGTTTGGGTGAAGGTCTTGATGCAATGGATGCCATTGCTGAGATTTTGGCGGCGGCAAACGATCTGTCGGGCGTTGTGCCGCAGGTTGCGGTGGTACTCGGCGCTTGTGTCGGTTCTTCTGCATTGATTGCGGCTGCTGCGGACGTCGTGGTTGCCGTTAAAGATGCGGATTATTATTTGAACGTCGGTGATGAGAGCAACAAAGCCGATGTCAGCGCGGACAACGCGGACGAAGCAATTGCCAAAGCGCGTGAGCTTCTTAACTATCTGCCCGCTAATAATCTGGCGGTTGCTCCTCTGTTTGAAACCGTGAATCCCGCTGCTGTGGACGGAACGGATGCCGCGACGATCGTAGCGGATGCCGGTTCAATCTTCAAGTTGTACGAGGATGACGTTGCGGCGTTTGCCCGCATCAACGGTGCCCCTTGCGGTATCATTACGCTGACAGGCGACCCGATTGCCTGCTGCGCGGCATCGCGTGCCGCTCGCTTTGTGCGGTTGTGCGACAGCTTCTCGTTGCCGGTGGTTACCGTAGTGGATGCGGCCGGCTTTAAGGGACTTAAATGCGCCTCCAAGATTACGCAAGCGTATGCCGAAGCCACCACCGCTAAGGTGACGTTGATTACCGGTAAAGCTTACGGTGCCGTGTATGTTGCCGTCGCCGGTAAATTTGCCGGTGCGGATGCGGTACTCGCGTGGCCGGATGCCTCTATTTCACCGCTTGCTCCCGAAACCGCTATCCACATTGTTTGGAAGGATCGTTTGAGCGAGATGAATGATCCGGCAAAAGACCGCGCGGCTCTTGCCGAAGAATACCGCAAGACCTGCTGCAACGCCGAAACGGCGGCTGCACAAGGCGCTGTTACGGACGTCGTGACACCCGCGGCCACCCGTGAGAGCGTTGCGGCGATGCTCGAGATGCTGTCCGGCAAGCGCATTAGTAAATTACCGAAGAAACACGCGAATATTCGCTTATAATGGGCTCTTGCCTGAATGTGAAAGGAAGGTTTAAGTACTATGAAACGTTTTAACATTACCGTCAACGGCAAAGCCTATGACGTACAGGTCGAAGAAATCGGCGGCGCAACTCCTGTCGTTGCCGCTCCCGCACCGGCACCCGCTCCCGCACCGGCAGCAGCACCCGCACCGGCTCCGGCAGCAGCACCCGCTGTTGCAGAACCGGCTCCTGCGGCAGCGCCCGCTGCTCAGGCGACAGGCACGGAAGCGGTTTCCGCTCCCATGCCGGGTACGATCGTCAACGTCGTGGTTTCCGCCGGTCAGTCGGTGAAGTCCGGTGACGTGTTGCTCGTGCTGGAAGCCATGAAAATGGAAAACGAGATCATGGCGCCCCGCGACGGTGTCGTTGCCGGTGTCCATGTTAACAAAGGCGATAGTGTCGATTCCGGCGCGCTGCTCGTATCTCTGCAATAATTCGGGAAAGGAAGGATCACCATGGCAAAGGTTGGCATTACCGAAACCATCCTGCGTGATGCGCATCAATCGCTGATCGCTACCCGTATGACGACAGAGGAAATGTTGCCCGCACTGGAATTGTTAGATGACGTTGGTTACCATTCCTTGGAGTGCTGGGGCGGCGCAACGTTTGATTCTTGTTTACGTTTCTTAAACGAAGATCCGTGGGAGCGCTTGCGCATCCTGAAAAAGCATATGCCCAAAACGCCTCTGCAAATGCTGTTCCGCGGTCAGAATATGCTCGGTTATCGGCATTACGCAGACGACGTGGTGGAATATTTCGTACAAAAATCCGTGGCGAACGGTATTGACGTGATCCGCATCTTTGATGCGCTCAACGATATTCGCAACCTGGAAACCTCCATCAAAGCCGCCAAAAAGGAGAAAGGCGCGCACGTGCAGGTCGCGGTGAGTTACACCACCGGTCCGGTGCACAACGTGGAGCATTTTGTCAAATACGCCAAACAGCTCGAAGAAACCGGTGCAGATTCCATCTGCATTAAGGATATGGCGGGCTTGCTCGTTCCGTACGATACCTATACGCTGGTCAAGGAAATCAAAAATGCGGTTTCCATTCCGGTGCAACTGCACTCTCACGCTACGGCGGGTATCGCCGATATGGTGCTGATGAAGGGCGTTGAGGCGGGCGCTTCTGTTATTGACACGGCGTTGTCTCCCTTGTCGATGGGTACTTCGCATCCGGCAACCGAGTCTATGGTTGCGGCGTTGGCGGGTACGGAATACGATACCGGTTTGGATCTCGTGAAACTTAAAGAGGTCAGCGCTTATTTTGCCGGTTTGCGTAAAAAGTATCTTGAAAACGGTCAACTCAATCCGAAAATGCTGGAAGTGGATACCAACGCGCTGATTTATCAGGTGCCGGGCGGTATGCTCTCCAACCTCGTCAGCCAGCTCAAACAAGCGGGCAGAGAAGATCAGTTGGAAGAAGTGCTGATGGAAGTTCCGCGTGTGCGTGCGGATGCCGGCTATCCGCCGCTGGTTACCCCCTCGTCGCAGATCGTTGGTACGCAGGCGGTGTTCAACGTCATCGGCGGTGAGCGCTACAAGATGGTTACCAAAGAATTTAAGGGTTTGGTGCGCGGCGAATACGGCGCCACACCTGCGCCGATCGATCCCGAGTTTGTGAAAAAGATCATCGGTGACGAAGAGCCTATTACCTGCCGTCCGGCAGACCGTTTGGAGCCGGAGCTGGATAAGCTGCGCGACGAAATGAAAGAATGGTATGAGCAGGAAGAAGACGTGCTCAGCTATGCGCAGTTCGGTCAGGTTGCGGTTAAGTTCTTTGAGAACCGTCGCAACGAGAAATATCACATTGACGGCAAGCATCTCAACCAAGAAGAACAGGTGCATCCCGTCTGATAGCATATACTTTTCGACTATCCGAAAGCCTCCGAACAGAGGCTTTCGGATATACGCGCTTATAAAGGAGTGTCTGTATGATACGCAGTATGACCGGATATGGTCGTCACCAGGCGGTTGTGAACGGATGGGACGTTACGGTAGAACTCAAATCTGTCAACCATCGGTATTTTGAATATTCGTCCCGTTTGCCGCGCACCTGCGGGTTCTTGGACGACAAACTGAAATCGTATTTACAACAAGAAATTTCTCGCGGGAAAGTGGACGTTTACGTGTCGCTGGACGCGGTGGAACAGGCTGATAGTGTCGTGGAGGTGAACGTGCCGCTGGCACATGCCTACTATGAGGCTTTGAACGAACTGGAAACGGAATTGGGGCTTCGCAACGATGCGTCGGTCATGAATATTGCTCGCTTTTCGGATGTACTCGTCGTTCGTAAAACGGAAACCGACGAGCAGGAGATTTGGAATGCGGTGCAGCAAGTAGCAGCCGTGGCTCTGGAGAAATTTGTGGCAATGCGTGAGTTGGAAGGTGTGCGGATGCGTGAGGACGTACTCAGCCGCCGTGAAACGCTCTTACAAGCGGTTGCTGCGGTGGAGGAACGTTCGCCGCAGACGGTGCGAGAGCACATGGAAAAGGTGGAAAGCCGCATGCGTGAACTGTTGGACACGGCAACTGTGGATG
Source organism: Acutalibacteraceae bacterium (assembly GCA_045595445.1). Lineage (GTDB taxonomy): Bacteria > Bacillota > Clostridia > Oscillospirales > Acutalibacteraceae > RGIG3009. The sequence goes on along the minus strand of JAZOAK010000055.1, from coordinate 5,731 downwards.
AACAACGGTTGCTGACCGAGGCAGCGATTTTTGCGGATAAAATCGCCACAGCAGAAGAAACTGTGCGTTTACGCAGTCATTTGGATCAATTGCAGAATTTGGTCAACAGTGATGAGCCGGTGGGCAGAAAACTGGATTTTCTGGTGCAGGAGATCAACCGTGAGACCAATACAATCGGGTCCAAAGCGTCCGATCTGCAACTGGCACAGGTGGTTGTGGATATGAAAGCGGAGATCGAAAAAATCCGTGAACAGATCCAAAACATCGAGTAAAGGCGGGAGGTTTCGTTATGCGCCTTATTAACATAGGCTTTGGCAATATGGTTGCCGCCGGTCGTCTGGTGGCGATTGTCAGCCCCGAATCGGCTCCGATCAAGCGTATTATTCAAGACGCGAAGGATCGCGGTACATTGATTGATGCGACGTATGGACGGCGCACCCGCGCGGTGCTGATTACCGACAGCGAACACGTGATTTTGTCGGCAGTACAGCCCGAAACGGTAGCAAACCGCTTTGAAGACGATGAGGAGGAACTCAATCATGGCGACTGATTCCACACGCGGCTTGTTGATCGTTTTTTCCGGCCCATCGGGTTGCGGAAAGGGAACGTTGGTGGCAAAACTGCTCGCACAGCGCAGCGATACGGTGCTTTCCGTGTCGGTTACCACACGTGCTCCGCGTCCGGGTGAGATTGAAGGATTTCATTATTTTTTCAAGACTCGCGAAGAAGTGGAGAGTATGATCCAAAACGATGAGTTGCTTGAATACGCACAATACAGCGGGAATTATTACGGCACACCACGTGCTGCCGTTGAAGAGCAACTGAATGCGGGACGCAACGTCATTTTAGAAATTGACGTGCAAGGCGCCTTGCAAGTGATGGAACGCTGTAACGAGTACGTTTCCATCTTTTTGACCGTTCCTTCCATGGAGGAATTGGAACGGCGCTTGCGCGGTCGCGGTACGGAAGAAGAAGCCTGGATACAAGCGCGCATGACAGCGGCAAAAAGCGAACTTCAATACGTTGACCGCTACCAATATACTGTTTTGAACGATGAGGTTGATTTAGCTTTCGAAAGGCTTAATACCATCATCGAAACCGAAAAATCAAAATCAAGCCAAACCATATAAGCAGGAGGAAAAATTATGTTAAAACCGACCGATATCGAACAGTTAAAGGGTAAAAACAGCCGCTATGCGGTGGTGATTGGTGTTGCCAAACGTGCCCGCAGCATTGCGCAGGATGCGGAGGACAACGGTGTTGTGCTGACCGAAAAACCGGTGAGCATGGCGATTTTGGATTTTACGGAGGGCGATTATAAAATGGTCGCTTCCAACGATTAATCTCAGTTTACAGTAAAACAGTTAGGGAGGAGCCGGTATGACGCAGACCGCTGTGGTAAAAGTAGCAGTGGAACAGACGGCGTTACATTTTGATAAGCTGTATAGTTACCGCGTCACACCGGACTTATCGGGAGCGGTAAAGGGTTGCCGCGTATTAGTGCCTTTTGGGAAAGGCAACCGTTTTCGGCAAGGGATCGTCATGGAAACGGAACACGTCGCGCCGGAACAAGCTAAAACCCTTAAATCGGTGATGGCCGTGTTGGACGAGCAACCGTTGTTGGATGACGAACTGTTGTCGCTCACGCGCTGGATGAAGGAACGCACTTTTTGCACCGTGTTTGATGCCGTACGTGCCATGTTGCCGACCGGCTTGTACTGGAACGTAAAACCCATCTATCGACCGGTTGAACCGCTCCCTGAACATGAAAAACATTCCATGACATCCGATGAGGCGGCATTATATGCACTTGCTTGCTCGATGTCAGCGCGTTCCCCCGACGGTATTGCGGGCGATAAGTTGCTCAGCTGCGCGGGCTTGACAGGTGCCGACAAGTTGCCGGAACGGATGGTGAAAAAAGGATGGTTTACCCGCGGTGAAGATGCTTCTCGTCGAACGGGGGATGCTACCCGCCGTATGGCGCGGCTCATCGTGCCGTTGGAAGAACTCGGAACGGCGATGCATGAGAGGCGTATCAGTCCCAAACAACGATCGGTATTGGCCTTACTGGAGGAGGTTGGTACAGCATCCGTTAAGGAGTTGTGCTACCTCGCCGGTGTGACCGGTGCCGTTTTGTCGGCTTTGGAGAAAAAACAACTGATAGAGTGTTACGAACAAGAGATCCTTCGTTCACCGTTTGCCGCACGTTCGCCGCGCCCTGACACAATTACTCTCAACGCCGAGCAACAGGCCGCATTTGAGGGGCTGAAATCTCGTTATGAGCAACCTGATGCCGCATGTGCGCTTTTGTATGGTGTTACCGGAAGCGGCAAAACGCAGGTGTATATCAAACTGATCGATACGGCCATTGCCGATGGCAAGCAAGCGTTGGTCTTGGTTCCCGAAATTTCGCTCACGCCGCAGACGATGGAATTGTTTTTACGTCGATATGGTAACCGTGTTGCTGTGTTGCATAGCGGTTTGTCGGTCGGCGAGCGCATGGATGAATGGAAGCGTATTCGGCGTGGGGAGGCGGATATTGTTGTCGGTACCCGCTCGGCGGTATTTGCACCGTTATCGCGCCTTGGTGTTATCATCATAGATGAGGAGCAAGAACACACCTATAAATCTGAAAATACCCCGCGGTATCATGCGCGGGACGTTGCCAAATTTCGTTGCCATTATCATAAAGCGTTGCTTTTGTTAACGTCGGCGACACCGAGTGTGGAAAGTTATCAAGCGGCGATCCACGGTCGCTATTCTCTGCATACCATTACGGGTCGTTACGGCGAGGCGTTACTCCCGCAGGTGCAAGTGGTCGATATGCGTGAGGAATCCGGAACGTCGCTGTTCAGCGAAACGCTCAGGCAGGAACTTGCTGCCTGTTTTGAGCAGGGCAAGCAAGCGATTTTGCTACTCAACCGCCGCGGATATCATACGTTTCTTTCTTGCCGTTCCTGTGGTAAGATCATGACTTGTCCGTCTTGCAGCATTTCACTGACGTATCACCGCGCAAGCGGCAAATTAATGTGTCACTATTGCGGGCACACCCAACCGCCCACGGTACGTTGCCCCGAATGTGGCTCGGATAAGGTGCGCTATTCCGGTATGGGTACACAACGCGTGGAAGAGGAGCTTACACGGTTGTTCCCCGATATTCGGGTGTTGCGCATGGATACCGACAGCACGATGTCCCGCTTTGCGTATGAGGAGAAATTCCGTGCATTTGGTAAAGGCGGTTATCACGTGATGATCGGTACCCAGATGGTCGCAAAGGGATTGGATTTCCCGAATGTGTCGCTTGTCGGGGTATTGTCAGCGGATCAAGCGCTGTATGCGGAGGATTATCGTTCGTTTGAAACGGCATTTTCTTTGCTGACTCAGGTGATCGGCAGAGCAGGTCGTCGTGATACCCCGGGCAAGGCGATCATCCAAACGACGGTGCCTGAGCATTATGTGATCGATCTTTCTTCAAAACAAGATTATCCCGCTTTTTACGAGGTGGAGATCGCCGCTCGTAAGCTGATGAAATATCCGCCGTTTGCCGATATTGGACTATTCGGGTTTATCGGCACGGACGAGAAAGCGGTCAAGACCGCTGCTACGCGTTTTTTAGCGCTTCTGCGGCAGACGGTGTCGTATCCCGACTACGAGGGGTTGCCGCTGATCGCATTGGATCCCACACCGGCATCGGTGGCGCGTGTGGCAGGAAAATATCGCTATAAACTTATTGTCAAACTTGCCAACAACACGCGCACGCGCACCTTGATTGCCGACCTGCTGAAAGCATTTGCTTCTTTGCCGGAAAGTAAGGACGTGACGGTGTATGCCGATATCAATCCGGCAACGATTTTGTAAAGGAGATTTTCACAATGGCGATTCGCAACATTCTCAAAAACGATGACTCTGAATTGCGCAAGGTTTGCCGCCCCGTGACGGAGTTCAATGAACGATTGTGGCAGTTGCTGGACGATATGGCAGATACCATGCATCATGCAGAGGGCGTCGGCTTAGCGGGCCCGCAGGTCGGTGTTTTGCGTCGTGTGTTCGTGATGGATCTCGGTGATGGTGTCATCGAGGCCGTCAATCCCGAAATTATCAGCACACACGGCGAACAGACGGGACCTGAGGGGTGCTTGTCGTTCCCCAATCAGTGGGGCGAGGTCACCCGCCCGAAACGCGTCAAGTTCAAAGCACAAGACAGAAACGGTAAGTGGTTTATCATGACGGGTGAAGACTTGATGGCACGTTGTATCTGCCACGAGACCGATCATTTGGACGGCGTTGTGTTTTTGGACCGATTAGGAGAGCATAAATGAACGTGATTTTTATGGGGACGCCGGAATTTGCGGTTCCCTGTTTGGAAAGAGTAATAGAGGATGGTCATACTGTTTCTCTCGTCGTCACACAAGGGGACAAACCGCGTGGACGAGGGCAAAAACTCATGCCGCCTCCCGTGAAAGCATGTGCGTTGGAACACGGTATCCCCGTGTTCCAGCCGATAACCTTGAAAGATGAGGCGGTGCAGGAGGAACTCCGCCGCCACAATGCCGACGTGATCGTTGTGGTGGCATACGGCAAGATTTTACCGCCGGCGGTGCTGGATATGCCGCCGCACGGTTGCGTTAACGTACATGCATCCCTGTTGCCGCGGTATCGCGGTGCCGCTCCCATTCAGTGGTCGGTACTGAACGGTGAGCAGGAGTCCGGTGTGACTACCCAGTATATGGCTGAAGGCATTGATACCGGCGATATGTTGCTGAAATCCACTTGCCCGATCACGGAGAACATGACTGCGGGCGAATTGCACGATGCTTTATCCATGCAGGGTGCCGAACTGCTGTCAGATACGTTGAAAGCCCTGGAAAACGGCACGTTGACACGCACGCCGCAAACGGGGGAAAGCAACTACGCCCCAATGTTGGATAAAGGCTTATGTGCGATGGATTTCAAAAAATCGGCGGCAGAGTTGCACAATCAAGTGCGCGGATTAAATCCGTGGCCGACCGCTACCGCCAAGGTGGGAGGCAAGATACTGAAAATTCATCGCACGCGTGTTGGTGCTGCTTGTGATGTTAAGCCTAATACCGTTATCAGCACCGCACCGTTTACGGTATCGTGCGGTGAGGGGACATCACTCATTTTATCAGAGGTACAAGGCGAGGGCGGCAAGCGCATGGCGGCGGAAGATTTCTTCCGCGGTCACCCGATCCCGCTCGGTAGCCGCTTTTCGGAGGAGTAATGCATGGCTGATGCTCGTATTACCGTTGTTAGGGCGCTTGCCGGCTTGCACCGCGAAAAGCAGTATTCCAATATTGTGCTGGACGAGCTTCTCAAAACAGGAGAATTGTCTGAAAAAGATCGTGCGTTCGCATCGCGCTTGTTTTACGGTGTGATCGAGCGGCGCCTTACCATCGACTACGTGTTGGAACACGCATCCTCTGTTCCGCCTCGCAAAGTACATCCGTTGGTGCTGGAAACGTTGCGCGTAGCGGTATACCAGTTGCTCTATATGGATAAGATTCCGCCGTCTGCGGCGGTGAATGAAGCCGTTTCGGGTGTGCGACGCTTGAAGCAGGGGAATGCTTCCGGCTTTGTCAACGGTGTGCTTCGCGGCATACTGCGCCGCCGTGAAACCTTGTTTGATGGTTTGTCGGGGGATACCGCTTTATCGGTTACCCATTCCTGCCCGACGGAGTTGATTGCGTTTTGGCGAGAGGCGTACGGCGAG
>JAZOAK010000054.1:0-8188 GCA_045595445.1 Acutalibacteraceae bacterium | reverse complement strand
ATCAGTGGATTTCTGCCCAAACAAATCGCCTGCGTACAGAGGCAATGCGATGGTTTCGAGCGGTAACGCCAACGCGGAAAGTATGCTGTAAGCAAACGCAAACGTAATACCGAGGGGAGTGGGGCTGACGAGCACTAATGCAATGGACGATACAACCGAAGAGATCATACACGCAGACACGGTTACTCGAAGTCCCCATTTGTCGTAAATTACACCGGTCAAAAATTTGAAAATGGATAAAAACACGGAGTTCAGACTGATGACGGTTGCCACCAAGCCGGAATCCAAACCGGAATCCTTCAAATGTGCACCTGCGATACCGTACGTTCCTTGCAAGATCATACCGCTGAGGAAGACTACGGCGATAATGCCGTAAAAATACCATTTTTTCATAGCGACACTAAATTCAATGCCGCTCCACTCTTGTGAACGTTTCTTTTTAGTGTTGCCGGCGGGTGTGATTGGTTCATTTGGCTTATCTTTGAAGAAAATCAGCAGCAACAAAGTGAAAACCAACAGAATGATGACGATCAACCCGTAGGCGTAACGATAACCGGATATACCGCTGTCAATGACGGGTGATAGGATTTTCGTTGCAGCAGCACCGCCAACACCGCTGGCGGCCAAAACGGCACCCATAATCGTTCCCTTATGTTCGGTGAACCAATGGTTGATAACGTAACTGATAATAGAGGTTGATGTCCAAGCGCCGCCAATACCAAGAAGCAAGCCGCCCAGACACAAAACAAAAATATTGCCGCCGAGTGCATAGCATAAGGCCGATCCGCACAGTGTGAGGAAACCGACGATTGCCAGCTTTTTGGCGCCGAAGCGGGCTACCAGAACTCCAAAAAAGAGGTTGGTGATAGCCCCCGATACGTAACGGGCTGTGTCATTGAGGGCGTAAGAGGTGCGATCAATGCCAAGCGCGTTAGTGATCGGCACGATAAATAAACTGCGAGGGACACTCATAAATCCGAGTGCTATAAAGACCATTAAAAAGCTTAAGCACGCGATGACCCATTTATATTCTAAACGTGTACCTGTGGTTTTCATGTTATCACCTTTTCTCGACCAAAAATCCGATTATGTGATCATAATCGGATTTTTGATACAGTTAGAAAGAAAAGAGTTTTTCTTTCAATTCTTCGGTGAGTGCACCGCCGTACGGGCAGAGTTGGAATGCTTCGGCGTAGCGGATTTTGGAGCCGCGCTCCTCGCCGTACCGTTCGATCAGTTCTTTGCGGAAACGCGAAGCGGTCTGTGCATTGCGCAGATCGTATCCGCTACCGCCGCGATCCGCTTTGAGGATTTCCTCGTCGGTGGATTCGGGCGTGATTTTATACGGACCTTTGAGCCACTCAAAGCGCGCTTCCTCGCTCTCCGGCACCTCGGCTTCATAGCCCTTGGTGAAGGGCAACCACTCGTACACCTGTGACACATTGAGATGCGCGATTTGCAGTTTGAGATCGTTTTCATCATCCATGTCCAACACGATATCGGGATGGAAATCGGGCTCTTTGAAAGAGTCTTCGTTATACATGATGATCGGTGTTTTTGTCATGGCGGGAACGTCAGGGCACTCGTGCGGCACGATCAACATATACGAGGCATCTTGCAACAGCATACCGGCTGCGCGATGGTCAGCGTGATAGTCGTTTGTACGGTGAGAAATGACCAAATCGGGGGAGAACTCGCGGATATAGCGAATCAGACGACGACGGTTTTCGAGCGTGGGCATCAACGTGCAGTCGTTCATATCCTCCCACACATCGTACTGAATACCGAGCAGTTTTGCCACGGCGGCGGATTCCTTGGCGCGGCGCGCGGTAGTTTCGGCGGGGGTCATAATATGGTGACCGCCGCAGCCGTTGCACAGACTTAAAAAGCGAACTTCGTAGCCCATTTTCACATACTTGTGTGCAAGACCTCCGCAACGAAATTCGTTGTCGTCCTGATGGGCACCGATCATTAAAATTTTCATCATAACAACACCCTTTCAAAAGGAACATTTTGTCAAAGACAAGTGTAGCACAGCCTATTTGGAAAGTCAACACGAGTGCTTTATGAAACTTTGACAATTTCTTGACAATCTATGTAAAGTTTGGTACAATGCGGAAAAGAGGCGATGTAATCAATGAAACACTTTGATATTAAAACACATATTTATTTTGGGGAAAATTCGCTGGATCGTTTGGCGGATATTCCGTACAGAAACGCCCTGTTGATTGCGGATAAGTTCGTGGTGAGCAGCGGGTTGATCCACCTGCTTACCGTGCGCTTGCAGCAAGCAGGGGTTTCTTGGCAAGTGTTTGACGACGTCGTGCCGGATCCGCCGCTTGAAAAAATTGGTCTTGGCGCACAGACGACATTGCAGTTGCGACCCGATGTGATCGTTGCGGTCGGTGGTGGGTCCGCTATTGATTCCGCGAAGGCGATCCGTGAGGTTGCTTTGCAAATGGAGCCTTCTTACCCTCGCCCCGCACTCATCGCCATTCCCACCACCAGTGGCACCGGTACGGAGGTTACTTCGTTCTCGGTCGTGTCGGATACCGAAAATCAGCGCAAGATCCCGCTTGTCAGCGATTTGATGTTGCCGGACGAAGCCATACTGGATGCTGAATTGGTTAAATCGGTTCCCCCGAACATCACTGCCGACACCGGCATGGATGTATTCACGCACGCGTTGGAATCGTACGTCAGCACCGAAAACACGGAATTTTCGGCGGCGTTGGCAGAAAAGTCGATCGAGATCGTCGGTTCGTTTTTGCTGCGTTCCTATCTGGATAACAACGATACTCACGCTCGTCAGAAAATGCACGTGGCATCTTGCCTTGCCGGCTTGGCGTTCAACGCTTCCTCGTTGGGGCTTAACCACGGCATGGCGCATCAGCTCGGCTCGCATTTCCACATTCCGCATGGTCGTGCCAATGCGATGTTGTTGCCGCATATTATTGAATATAACAGCGACATTAACAAGTACAGCCGTTCCAAAACAGATTATCCCAAACACGTGCGCAAATACGCGACCGTCGCGCGTACGTTGGGGTTGCAGAACTTCAATATCGTTACCACGGTGCGTGCCTTATCCAACTGGACGCAGTTCATGATGAAAGAAATGGATATGCCGCTTTCGATTTCAGAAACCGGCCTGTGCACCAAAGAGGAGTATTTTGAACAAATCCCCGCCATGGTGCGTGCGGCATTGGAAGATGCCTGTACAGTCACCAATCCCCGCAAACCGACAGCGGAAGACGTGACCCGCCTGTACGCGGAACTTTGGTAATAAACAATAAAAAGCAGCAACTGCATAGCAGTTGCTGCTTTTTTTAGCATTGTTTCATCAGTCGAATAAAAAACTCCACTGATCGGTACAGCGTTTCCAAACGAATACGCTCGTTGTGTCCGTGAATGGTCGCGCGTTCTTCGGCTGTCAGATCCATCGCTGAGAAGCGGTACACCTTATCCGAAATGCGACCGTAGTGACGGCAGTCTGAACACTGCACCATGAGATACGGTGATACCAAGCAGCCTTTCCAGGTGGAAGCGACCGCGCGTGCTACCTTGTCCCACGCGGGACAGTCGATTACCGAAATACGGCTGGGCTCCATACCACCGATGGCGGTGATCTCCACGGAATCGTCGTTTACCGCTTTGCGCAGATAGCTAAGCGCGGATGCCATCGTATCACAAGGGTTGAGCCGCATATTTGATACCATTTCCGCACTCGGCGGAATGACGTTGGGTGCCTTGGATCCGCTCATTTGGGTAAAGGCGACGGTGGTACGCATCAAGGCGTTAAGCTCACCGCCGGAGGACTTGCAGATCATATCCAGCACCGGTGCGAACAACCACAGATTTGAAAAGATCAAACGGTATGCAAACGATGAGTGGCGCCCGAGTGTATCAAACATGGCGGCGACGGGCGGTGTGATATGATAGGGGAAAGGGGTTTTAAGGACGTTACAGCAGGCAGTAGCCAAGCGGTCGATGGGCGCGTTTGGCTTGGGTGCGGACGCGTGCCCACCGGTGGATGTCACACGGTAACGCGCATTGAGCATGCCTTTTTCCGCAATACCGATCATTCCGCACGGCGCGCTGACACCGGGAAACACGTTTTCCACAACACCGCCGCCCTCGTCCACGACCAAGGACGGGACGATGCCGTGTTCTTCAAACCAATCCACAATATGGGCGGCACCTTTTCCGTTGACTTCCTCACCACCGGAAAAGGAAAAATAGACGTCGTGTTCGGGTGTGAAGCCTTCGGCGATCAAGTGATCGGCGGCGAACAAAATGCCGTTGAAGGTCACCTTGGTATCCAGCGTGCCGCGTCCCCATAAAACGCCGTTTTCAAGGATTCCCTCAAAGGCGGGCTTGTCCCAGCCGTCTTCTTCCACCGGTACCACGTCGTAATGTGCCATCAGCACCGCGGGATCGCCGGCGGTGCTTCCTTTCCAATGAAACAACAGCGCGCGATCGGGTAACTGCCGAAACGAGCACATTTCAAAGACGTGCGGATACAGCGTGGGAAGCAACGCGATGAGTTTTTCAAATTCTGCGTTATCTTCAAGTGCGGGATTGGTATACGATACCGTTTTGCAACGCACCAATTGTTGTAGGTTTGCAACAGCGGATTGTTTATCAAACGTTTCTTCGCCTTCAAGCAATTCAACGGACGGCTTTGGTGTGAAACGAAGTGTGCGGATCAGTAGTACGGCGAAAAACAGTACGATCGCCGCGACCGGAATCAGCCACCACATATTACAGCCAACCTTTCTTATACATAATTCGTGCAACTCCCACGGTGAACAGTACCCCGACCGGCACCATAATTCCCACCGTACCGGCGTTGAGCGCGGGAACGGTGATGAACAGCACCAGCATCAGAATAATGGGGGCAACGGACAGCTTTGCATTTTTGGAGATAAACACTACCGCCAGACCGCCGAACAACGCGGGGAGTATCATATCAAAAGCCGGTTTCAAAACGGGGGATTCCAGTACGGGTGTCAACGGCACGATGCAGATCACACCGACAATGATGATCAAGGTGGTTACGATGCTGGATACGGCGATGGAGATCGTGGAAATCACTTCACCCTCTTCACTGTTGGCTTTCACCTTGGCGCGCTCCATGGCATCAATTGCGCAAGGCAGTTTGAGGTTAGAAATGTTACCGGTGATGAACGACAGATAGGTGCCGCCTGCTCCGAGCATGGGTACGTAAGTGAAAATTTCGACAATACCGACCGCCCAATACATCGGCGCGGTTGCAATCAATCCTTGCACCAATACTTTCGTATTCGGCAGGGCGCCGAACACAAGTGAAAGTGCAACGGGGAAGAGCAAAATGAGCAGACCGACGACGATACCCCATACGCGACCGTCGCGGTGCACGCTGTCCATATAGGTGAGTTGTTTTTGTTGTTTCATGTCAAATCCCCTCCTTACCCTAACCACACCGTAAACGGAATGGCGGATGCCATGCCGAGTATCAGACTCAGCGGCAACGCGTAATCTTCCATCCAGCGGATTTTGAAGGCTTTGGATAAGCCCCCAAAGATGGCCATGACGACTGCGGCAACCGCCATCACGCACACAGGGATTAGTCCCGACGTGTCGCCCGAAAAGACAAGACCGACATCACAGAAAACGTAGCCGAGAAACGCGGAGATCATACCGAGAAACATTGCGTTATTGAAGATCTCGCCCCATTTTTTGTCTTTCATTCCCATTTTGAGCATGCCGCCCTGGATCTTTTTCGTGACAAACGGGACAAATACGATACCGGCGGCAATGCCGATCGTCATTACCCAGACGATGGATAAAAAGATGGACGAATCGGTCACGGTGGCGCTGGCTTCCAGTCCGGCCGCCGTCAGCGCATTTCCCGCGGCAACGGTTTCATAGGTGATGGAACCGATAACCGACAAACGCAACCACGGCAACGCCAATCCTAAGGACTTAGACAGCGCGACCACGCCGACCAAGATGGCAATGGCGGGAGCAATCGTGAACACCGCCGAGGATGTTACCGTTGATTTGATGGTGGCACCGCTGATGCCGAGTTGTTTTGCGCGGCGGAGCGCTTTTATCAAGAAATATACCGATTGTGTCAATACGGCGACAATGATGATCCCAACCAACACAAAGAGGATGGGATGATTGACGCTGAATTTCATACGGAATCCCTCCTTTTCCTCTCATACAATATCATAATTTTTCCGCTTTCGCAACCATTGCTTTTTTCGGGACGTTTTTACTGTAAATTGCTTTTTTTGATAGGATGTGCTATGATTACTGTGCAAGTGAGGAAAGAGGGGGGATTGCTGTGAAACGTTTCCGGCTTTCGGTGTGTTGTATGCTGTGCGTCTTGCTCACGGCATGTAGTGCGCCTGCACAAATGGCAGGAACGACGACAACGGTCACCGCCCCATCCGTTACAACAACGGTCACCACCACAGTCACGAAAACGACGGCAGTACCCTCTGCTTTGCGCATACAGGGGTTGGGTTTGTATGATGCGGATACGTTGAGTGCGCTGTATGAAGCAAACACGGACGAACGTATCTATCCGGCAAGTTTGGTTAAGATTACAACAGCGTATACGGCTTTGTATTATGTTCGGTCGGACGAGGAACTTATCGTCGGCTCGGAGTTATCGCTGGTGAAAACGGGATCGAGCGTTTGCCGTATTCAGCGAGGCAATCGTTTGTCACTGCGTGATCTTGTTGCGGGCATGATGATTTCCTCCGGTAACGATGCGGCGTATACCGTAGCGGTCAATGTCGCACGTATTGTGACGCAAGATGATACTATGAGCGATAGTGCTGCCGTTTCGTTTTTTTGCGGTTTAATGAATGATCTCGCACAGAAACTCGGTGCGGTGAATACGCATTATGTCAACCCCGACGGATGGGACGATCCCCATCAATATACCACCGTACGTGATTTGGCACTTTTGATTCAGCATGCCATGCAACTGCCGGAGATTGCTGACGCGGTAGCGTCTGTTTCAAAAACGGTGTCGGTCGGCAGCGGGACGTTGACGTTTAGCAGCACCAATCGCTTTTTGTATCAAGATAGTGAGTACTACGACGAACGCGTGAACGGTTTCAAAACCGGTTCCACCTCAAAAGCGGGCAAGTGTCTGGCAGTGACGGCAACGGTAAACGACAAACGATATATTGCCATTGTTACTAACTGTGAGACCGATACCGATCGCTATCAAACTATGCAAAAGTTATTGACGCGTATTCCGTGATTTCTATGGATAAAAAGCGCCCCGAGTCGGGGCGCCTTTTATATCGGTAGAGTAGACTCTACCGATATAAAAGTAACGGTAGAGCGAGCAAACGAAACGGTAGGTTGCGTTTGTTAGTAAGGGGCGGGTATACTGTTCGTATCAACGAACGGAGGCGTATACCATGCGTACACCACTCAAATTACGGCAGTTGCCGAACTATACACGCGGGCAGGAAATTGCCAACATGGTCACTCACATTGTGGGCGGCGGATTAGGGGTTGTGATCTTGCTTGCAGCGGTACTTTTGTCAGCGTTTCGACAGAATGTATGGGGTGTCGTGGGGGGCAGCATCTACGGCGCGTCGCTGATCTGTTTGTATGCCGTATCAAGTGTGTATCATGGACTGACGCACGTCATGGGCAAAAAGGTCATGCAAGTCATTGACCACTGTACCATCTACTTTTTAATTGCGGGCACCTACACGCCGATTTTGCTTTCGGCGATCCGTCCGATTGCGCCGATTGCGGCATGGATTGTGTTTGGCGTGGAATGGGGCTTGACGGCGCTTGCCGTCGCGTTTACCGCGATTGATCATCATCGGTATCGGGTGTTCTCTATGATCGGGTATATCGGGCTCGGTTGGTGTGTGGTGTTTATCCTCAAAGATACCGTCCGTGCTCTGGGCACCAACGGTTTTTTATGGTTGCTTGCCGGCGGGATTGCGTACACCGTCGGAGCGGTGTTGTATGGCGTTGGCAGTAAAAAACCGCTATTTCACACCTTCTTTCACGGTTTCGTGGTGCTGGGCAGCATCCTGCAAGCGGTCGCCATTCTTGAATATGCGTTATAAAAAAGCCCCGAAACCCCCCGGGGGTGGGGGGTTTTTTTTTTTTTTTAAAAAAAGTGTGGGAAAAAAAAAGTTTGCGGGATTTGGGGAAA
>JAZOAK010000053.1:0-3650 GCA_045595445.1 Acutalibacteraceae bacterium | reverse complement strand
GTCGCGACCGACTTCGCCGCCCTGCATAACGAACGGCTCGGACACAATGCGTCCTTTATAGTTGATGTCTGCCAGAGCACCGAAGATCTCGTCCCAATCCAAATGGCCGCGGCCGGGAGCGGTACGGTTGTTTTCGCCGGTGTGGAAGCTGGTGAGCTTATCCCCTACCAGACGAATGGCGTCGCCGATGTTGTTCTCTTCGATGTTCATGTGATAGGTATCCAGAAGGACACCGATGTTCTTGCTGTCGATACGAGCAACGTAATCCAGCGCTTCGGCGGCGGTGTTGATGATGCAGGTCTCGAAACGGTTAACCGCTTCGACACAATACGTCACACCGCACTCCTCGGCAACTTTGATGATCTCTTTCATGCTCTTGACCGACTGCTCCAAATAAGGTCTCTTGTCGTCCATGACAACATTGGGGCAACCCCAACCCGCATAGCTGACACCCGACAGCAGCGTACCGCCGCCGACGTGCATCTTGCGGATGATGTTTTGCAGATATTTCACGCCGCCCAAACGTTTGGCCTCATCCAGTGAAGACACATCGTAGGCGGGATCCAAACCGAGGCTGTAAGTCAGCTCGATGCCGGCATCGTCCGCGCGTTTTCTGAGCTCGCGGATATGATCGTCGGACATTTCGAGGAGCGGTTGAGCCTGGAATTCGAGAATGTCAAAGCCGATCTTTGCCGCTTTGTCAATATACTTTTTATGATCGGCATCCCAGTTCTTCTCCCAGAAGTTCATGAAAATACCTAATTTGTTCATTTGAAAGGTCCCCCTTTGTACATGCAATTAAGAGTTAATTCGCCGAAACCAAGGTAACGCCTTCGGTCTGCGAGGTGCCGCCTGCCATTAAGAATTGGCAGATAAAGAGTTCGGAAGCATCCGCTGCACTCGTCAATTCCAGCGTTACCGTGTGCTCCGTGTCCTCAGCACCGCTTACGATGGTTCTTAGCGCATGGTTCGAGACTTTCAGTGAAACCGTCTCTGCCATTTCAGTGCCGTCAACCGTCACCTTCAAGGTGCCGTCTTGGCTTGCACCATTGACACCGTTTTTCAGCCACAACTGGAGATCCGTGCCGGTGAACTTGAAGGTGACCTTCGCGTTCTGCTGCGTAAAGGAGAACGAACCGGCGGGAACAGCATAACCGCTGACCGCAGACGTTCTAATCGAAATACCGGCGGGTGCGGTCTCCCCTAACAGGTTATCCACACGCGGGTTAACGAGCAGGGTATGGATGGTCGTGTCAGGCTTGTAGGCATCGACAGCCGCTTCCGGAAGGAAGTAGTGCGCATCAAACGTCTTCTTTAAGAACGCCTGAACGGTCTTTGCATACTCAGCATACCCTTTATCCGTCGGGTGGACGATGTCGGTGACGTATTCCAGCCACTTGTCATCTTCCGACGAGGTCGGTTCCGAACCCTTTTCCTCACACATCAGATTCCACAAGGGAGTGGCAACATCGATAGTAGGAATTTTGTACGCATCCGCGACAGCTTTGTGCGCTGCTCTGGAATAATACTCCTTGTTACCGGACATGGTGTCGTAGTCACCGGTGAAAACCATCACGATGTCCGCTTTCGGAGCATACTTGTAGATCGTGTTGATGATGGTTTCCATATTCCGGCCCGCCTCGGCGCTTGTCGCGGCAGTGTTGAGGCCATCGTACTTATCGTTGACGGAAAATTCAACAAAAACCAAATCCGGAATAATCGAAGTTAATTTCAAATCCTGAACCGCGCGGTAGACACCGTATTTGGTGCCGGTACCGCCGATGGCGCCGTTAACACCATTGTTGCCGTCAACATCGTTTACTTCCACACCATAGGTTTCCTCTAACCACTTGCTGGTTAAAGAACGCCAGGAGTTTGCGCGCGTGGTGGATCCGTGACCATCGGTCACGGATCCACCCAAGTACGCGACGTTGAGTGTTTCGTTTTGCTGTAATTTGAGATAGGTGTTACTCAAAACTGCTGATTTTTTTTTTAAGATCGCCTCTAAATAGGCAACCTCATTGTCGTAAAATTCAACTTTTCCGCTCTCATGGTCTGCATAGGCGAGCTGAGCGACGTTGTACAGCGTGCTGGGAAGCGGCTCGTTACCGCCTTCACCATCGCCGTCAACGCTGTTGATCACGTCACTGTAAACGATGATCTCCTGACCGTCTTCATCCTCGTACAACGCATAAGCTCTCGCGATGTAATGGGTGTTGAAGTTCTTGTCAGAGGAGAAGTTAAGAAGCGCGGTGAAGTAGTCGTACGTCTTGTCGTCTTCTGCAACGTCCTCGCGAACGTGTACAGTAGTTTCACCGTCAAATGCAATAGCTTTCGCAGTCTTGGCACCGCCAACGAACAGACCATTGGCAGCATTGTCAGCTTTCGACAGGACTGCACCGTACTCTTTCAAGCCCGCGATCTGGGCAGCGGTATCCATCTTGAAGTAGAAGCGCATACCCGTGGGCGCGAAGGTGCGGATGGCAGTACCAATCTTGACCAGCGCATTGTCAGGCGTTTCGAATTTGCTGTGGATCGGATAACCCTTGGAGGAGGTTGCCCAACCGTCGCCGAGCAGGTCGGCAACCGTACCGTCGGCAAACTGTGCAGCAGTCATTTCCGCAACGTTAGAAATAGAAACGGATCCCTCAACGTTCTTGTCGGAGGTTATCTGGTTTGAGGAAGCAGAACCCTTCAGATAGTAAACGTTGTTCACAGTCATGCTCTTGGGTTGTTTATAGGAATAAATGATGGGCTGGAGCGCTTGGCCTGCGAAATAGCAATCCTCAATGTTAACGACAAGCATATCGGTGTGTTTTGATTGATCCGTTCTGTACGTACCGCCGAAGAGGCCGCCGCCGTTTACTGCACCACTAGCGTTCTTGAGAACTGTGGTGGAATAGCTATCAGTTATGGTAAGGGTGAATTCTTTTGTATAGGCGCTGTCATTACGCACAAAGCCAACGAAGCCACCGATGGTGGAACCCGTTACAGAGCCGGCAACCACACAATTTTCAATGGTAATATACCGTTCTGTGTCGGTATGGTTTGGCGCACCGACATAACCACCGAAACCGGTGCCGCTGCCGAAGGCGACAATATCCGCACCCGCGTAGCAGTTGGTGAACACAAGGTTACTGCCGGAGTTATAGCCGACGAAACCGGCCGCACCGTGAGTATAGGAAACGTTACTGCCGGTAAGTTCCACTCTGGTGCCATCGAGGACGCGGCAATTGTTGAAGGTAATCAAACCGTTTTTCGAACCTGCCGAGCCGACAAAGGGGGCAGTAGAGGCAAAGCCGTAGGTGGTACCAGTGGCGTAAATTTCACCGGAGAAGGTGCAGCTATCAAACACCAAATTGGTATTGTCGTTGCCGGTAGAGACAACGAAGCCGGCAACACTACCCTCGGTGGTATCGATATTCGCCTGCAGATTCACGTTCTTAATGGTGGTTGTGTAACCGCCCTTAATGGCTTTAATGAGGGCGAAGTTAGCGGATTTATATTGGTTTTCCGTGCCTTCGTAATGGTAATACAGGTTTTTGATCGTATAGCCTTGGCCATCCAGCGTACCGACAAACGTGCTGATGGGAGTCCATGTTTTGTTGTTCAGATCAATGTCTGCGGTAAGCTTGTAGATCGCGTCCGTT